>DATKAE010000080.1:0-24170 GCA_035498405.1 Thermoanaerobaculia bacterium
CTATCGGGAAATCGCGGTCGCCATCGGCAAGCCGCGCAAGCCCCTCGTGCACCTTCCCCTCTGGTGGGGCCGGTTTCTGGCGGGCCGGTTCGAATGGGCGGCCCGGAAGGGTTGGCTGGCCGATCCTCCGCTGACCCGCGATCAGCTGCTGAGCCTCTCGCGCGACAACGTCGCCGACGTGTCGGAGACCGAGACGGTCTTCGGAGGACCGTGGCAGGACTTCGCGCGCGGAATCCGCGAGTACGTCGGCCGAGACCGAGGCCACGATCCCCGCATTGGAATCGGCGCCCAAGTCGACCTCGAGCCGGTCCGAACGGTCCGGATCCGCTGAGAGTCCCGGCCGGATGGGTGCCGGCGACGGCTAGTTGCCCGCCTCCTTCTGTTTCGACGCTCGGTAGCCGGCCGCCACGGCCTCTTTCTCCGTCATGTACTTGCCTTCCTTCGTGCGGCCGTACCACCGATCTCCTTCGTAGTGGTAGACCTTCGTCGACGTGTTGACCCACACCATCCCTTTGGCCGGAGGCGCCTGGTAAGGAGCGGAGGCCTCGGGAGCCGACGCCTTCGCGGGAGCCGGAGCGCGGCCCGGGGCCTCGGTCGCGGATCCGGCCGCGGCTGTGCTTGCGCCGGACTTTGCGGCGGGAGCAGGCTTGGCGGCTGCCGCGCCGGCTCGAGAGGGGGAGACCGTCACGAGCGGGGCGATCTTGTCGATCGTGCCGGCCGGCACTCCGGCCTTGGAGAGATCGGCCACGGAAGAATAGGGCCTTCCGGCAACGATCTTCTTCGCCGTCGCCGCCCCCACTCCGGGGAGGGCCTCCAGCTCTTTCTCCGACGCGGTGTTCAGGTCCACTGTCCCCGCGGCAGGCGCGGCCTTGGCCGCCTTCGGCGCGGCGGCTGCCGCCGGAGCCGGCTCTTCCGTCTTGGTCTCCTTCTTCGATTTTGCAGAGCCGCTGGTCGACGCGGCCTTCTCGGCCGGAGCGGACTTCGCCGGCTTGCCGACCTTCACGAGCTTGGAGATCTGGTCGATCGTGGAGGATGACACGCCGGCCTTTGCGAGATCGGAAACCTTCGAGTACGGACGTCCCTCGATGATCTTCTTGGCTGTCGCGGCGCCCACGCCCGGCAGCGCCTCGAGCTCGGCCTGCGTCGCGTTGTTCAGGTCGACCTTCGAGGTCTTGGCCTTGGCGGCTGGCACGGGGGTGGCGACGAAGACCAGGGCAAGGAGTGCCAAGGCCGCCCCCAATCCGGCGCTGTGAATGTGTGACCGAGAGGTCATGTTCGTTCCTCCTTCGACTTAACTCTGGCGGTTCGCTTTCGGTTGGGAAGACTCTACCCGTTTGCGTGAATCGGGGATGAACAGAAAGCGGGACAGAAGGCTCCCCGGGTGGTCTTGGCGAACCGAACTGGGGGAGCGGGGGCCCGGGAAAGCGCGAGCTAGGAGCCGGAGGAAGGGCCGCGCCGGAGTCGGATGGAACCGGACGTCGTGAGGACTGTGACCCTTGGACCCCCACCGTTTAGGGATCCCGAGGCGCGTTGGGAGTCGGTGCGCCGAGTGACGGCCATGCCGGGAAACTCCGAGTGGATGAGGACGTCCTCCGGGTCGCCCGGGTCGTCGACTCGCAAATCGACGTCTCCCTGGAAATCGGCGGGCAGAGTGAGGAGCACGTCACCGCCCGCGTTGCGGATGGAGACTCCGCCCTTGACCAGGCGGCTTCCGAGGCCGATGCGGACCTCCCCGCCTCCCGTCTCGGCCAGGACGGCGCCGCCCACCGACGGAATAACGATGTCCCCGCCTCCGGTTCGCGCCGTCGCGGTGCCCGCGATCCGATCGATCCGGATATCACCGCCCGAGGTCTCGACGTTCGCCGAACCGGTCACGTCGCCGATCCGAACGTCCCCCGCGAGGGTCTGCGCCTTCAGGTCGCCCCGGACGGGTCCGATCCGAATGTCGCCACCATAAGTCTTGATCTCGGCGCCATTTCCGACCGACGCGACGTGGATCTCTCCCGCGTGAGTGAGAATTCGGAGCTTCCCGCTGACGTGGCCGACGCGATAGCTGCCATTGCTGGTCGAGAGAAAGTCTCCGGCGATGTCGCCGCGGATGACCTCGTCCTCCTGCTCTCCCGGATCCGAAGGGACGCGGATCGCGACTCCCGTCGAAGGGCGCACGCGAACACTCGGGCCGCTGACCGTCACGTCCGGGGCGCGAACCTCGACCTTCGGCACCGTGACGACGATGGCTCGCCGGCCGGAGACCAGGGGCCGAGCGTCGGATTCCCGGGTCCCCGCGGCCAGCAGCACGATGTTTCCGTTGAGCGTGTTTGTCTTGATCGTGGGTCCGCCTCCGCCGACCTTCGCGGTGTAATCGCGCCCGGGCAGCACGACGCGGAGTTGCCGAAGGCTCTTGTCCAAGTCTTCGCCGGAGTCGCGCACTTCGATCTCTGCGTCTCCGAGCGCTTCCTCGATCTCGCGGCTCAACTGCTCCGTATCGATCACGACCTGGCCGTCGTCCTGCTCTCGGACGATGACCGCTCGGTGAGCGCGGGCGCCGCCTTGGGACTGGCCGGATGATCCGGAGTCGGCCCGACCCGTGGAGCTCCCCTCCCGCGCCGCCGGCAGCGCAAACGTGGAGGAGATCGTGCCGCCCATCGTCGAAGCGCTCCAGTCAAACTTTGCGGTCTTCGGCAGGGTCGCCACGATCGGGCCGTTGACCGTCTGGAGCTGCCAAGAAGCGCCCGCCGGCACCGACGTCGCTTCGGCTTCGACCCTTCCGTTGACGGTCTGCGCCGTCAACGACCGGCGGACCCCCGAAGCCCGAACGTCGCCGTTGACGCTGTGAAGCTCGAGGTTGCCGTCGACATCGCGGACGCGAACTTCACCGTTGACAGTCTGAAGGCTCGCCTCGATTCCGGGCGGCAGGACCAGCTCAAATCGCGAGACCAGCCGACAATCGTGGCAAAGCGGTCCGCCATGCCGGCCCCGGGAATGCGGCCCCTCGGCGGGCCACCGGGTCTCCAATCGGTATTTCCCGGCCTCGGTCGACTGTTCCACGCGGGCTCGACCCAGGATTTCCTCGGCTCGCGCCTGGGTGGGAGCCATCACGGTGGTGGTCACCAGCGCGGAGAAGGTTGCGCCTGGGCTCGCCACGACGTCGCCGTTGACGTTGGCGACCCGCACGTTCGTGCCGGCGGCGAGGGTGGGGTTGAAGCGTTCCGTTCGCGTCGCCGTGGCCGTCGCCGAGTCTCCCGACGCCACCGCGGCCACCATGAGCGCCGCTCCCAGGGCGAGCAGAATCCAGAGAGCGCGCCTCTCGGCGTCCTCGCCGCGAGAAGGGGAGAGATCGGGCTCGATTGACCTTGCGCTCATCATCATTGGAGACGCAGCGAGACCAAGCGGGTTTCGCGACGCATGACTAGAACTCCATCGTCTTCAGGGCGGATGCGGCCTTGGCCCGAACGAAGCCGTTCTCGGAAGGATCGACCGCCTTCTCGCGCAGGGACTGAATCGTTCGGGGATCGGGCGATTCCTTGGCGGCGGCGGACAGGCTCTCGATCGCAACCAGGCGTACAGCGGGATTCCGATCGTCTCGCAAGGCATCGAGAAAAGCGGTCCGAATTTCGCTCGTCATTCGCATTCCGGCCAGGGCGTCGGCCGCCTTCTTGCGCACGCCGGGATTGGGATCCTTCCGCAGGGTGCCGGTCAGCGCCGCCACGATGTCCGGCGAGGCGGGACCGTCACCGGCGCCGTAGTGCTGCTGCACGAGCTCGATGGCGCGGGATTTCTCGCCGGCATTTTCGGCGTTATGCGACACCAGGTACGCCAGCAGTTTGGCGACCTCTGGGTCGGAAGGCGGGCCCTCGACCGTGTGTCGGGTCGTCACGTCGAAGGCGATGCCGATGCGGCCCTCGGATCCGGGGCGCTCGTATGACAGGTTCGAGAGGCGCGGATTGGATCCGAGCTCGGGCATCGCGGCGCCCTTCCCGGCAGGCTGTGGCGGGACCTCGGCGCGGGGTTTCCGCGTCGCGGCGAGGTAGCCGAGACCGGCCGCGAGCAGTAGCGCCGCGGCCTGGGCCAACCAGCGTCGGCGGCGCGACCTCGGCCGGAACTGCCGGACGCGAGCCCGCAGCATCTCGTCCTCGAGAAGCTCGCGGCTCCGATCGAGAAACTCGGGACTCGCCTCCAGGCCCGTGTCCTCCCCGAGAAACTCCCAGGCCCGCTCCAAGGGGGCGAACTCGGACCGGCAAGAAGCGCAGGCCTCCAGGTGCAGCGCGAGCTCTCGCGTCTGCTCTGCGGAGGCCTGTCCCGTCAGGCGTTCGACCGCGCGCTCGGTCAGTTGGCTGCATTCCATGACGTGGCTCCTTCGGAAAAACGGGCCTTGAGGGTCTCGACGGCCCGGAAGATACGCGTTTTCACCGCCCCGACCGAGATCCCCAGGATCCGGGCGATCTCGGCGTACGGCAAGCCGTGGTAGCGGGCGAGGACGAGGGCCTCGCGCTGTTCCTCGGAGAGCTCGGCGAGCGCCTGGCGCACCGCGTCCCGCCTCTCGCGCTCGATCAACGTCCGTTCGACACCCTCCCCGCGGGCGGCCGGCTCGGGCAAGGCGTCGATCGGCACCACGAGGGCCCGGCGATCTCGCCGCCGTCGGTCGCGGCAGGCGTTGGCCGCGATGGCGAAGAGCCAGGAGGCCACCTCCGCCCTCCCGTCATACTGATGCGCCCGGGCAATCACCTTGACGAAGACCTCCTGTGTCACTTCTTCCGCCAGGGCTCGATCGGACAACAACCGGTCGGTAAACCGCAGCAGAGCCGGAGCGTACCGTTCGAACAGCTCCGCCGCGCCCTCCGTGTCGCCACGGCGGACGCGCTCGAGTAGCGCGCGGTCTTCGCTCCGACCGCTCGGTTCGGCCCCGCTTCCGATCGGCACGGCATTCGGGGAGACGCCGAATCGTCGCCAAGGTTTCGCCGTCCCGGCCAACCGCGACCCGGCGCCGGCCCCGCCCGTACCGTATCATCGCCGCCGAGGCCCTCCGGCCGAACCGCCGACCGAGCGCTTTGCCGGGCCCGACGCCGGTTATAGTGCCGCTTGCGTGGCTCCCGTAAGCGCCAAGATCGTCGATTTCGTCATCTACCTGGCCGTCATTCTCTTCGCGATCTCCTTTCACGAATCGGCGCATGCCTGGTCGGCCTTTCGGTTCGGGGACTCGACGGCCAAGGACCAGGGGCGGATCAGTCTCAACCCGCTCCATCACATCGATCCCTTTGGCAGCGTGCTCCTGCCGGCCCTTCTCTACTTCACTTCCGGGATGCTCTTCGGCTATGCGAAGCCCACGCCGGTCGATCTTCGAAACACGCGTCAGCCTCGCCTGGCCAACCTCGTCGTCTCGGCCGCCGGGCCCCTGTCGAACTTTCTCTTGGCGGCATTGGGTGTCGTCGCTCTTCTGGCCATCCAGAGGGGAGCCGCGATCATCGACGCGCCGTCGATCTCGCGTCCCCTTTGGGACGTCGCCCTCGCCGTCGTTCAGGTCAATCTCGGCCTCGGCGTCTTCAACCTCTTGCCGTTGCCGCCACTGGACGGCAGCGGCGTGCTGGCGTCCGTCCTGGGCGCGGGAGCCCAGCGATTCTTCGCCATGCTCGCTCCCTTCGGCTTCCTCGTCCTGATTCTGCTCTCCTCGATGGGCTTGTTGGGGCGAATCCTCGGTCCCGTCTTTGCGGCGTTCAGCAGTCTGATCCAGAGAGTCCTGACGTGAAGGAACCGGCGAAATCCGTGAGCGACGAGCGCGCCGAGAGCGCCCTTCCCCCCGTCCAGGTCGGCGCCTTTTCGGGGCCGCTCGACCTGCTGCTCCACTTGATTCGCGTCAACGAGGTCTCGATCACCGACATCCCCATCGCGCCGATCACCGAGCAGTTCACCTCCTACCTGGACGCCATGCGGGAGCTCGACCTCGATGTGGCCTCCGAGTACGTCGCGCTGGCGGCGGAGCTGATCTACATCAAGTCGAAGATGCTCCTGCCGCGGCCGCCGGGAGTGGAGGAGGATCCGCGTCAAGACCTGGCCCGCCGGCTTCAGGAGTATGAACGCTTCAAGCGGTCCGCCGAGAACCTGCACGGCATCGACACGCTGCGCGCCGGCCTCTGGCCTCGGGGCGAGGTGGCGATTCCCAAATCGCCCGATGGCGAGACGCTCGAGGTGTCGCTCTTCGATCTGATCGAGGTGTTTCGGCAAGTCACGGACCGCTATCGGCTCGCGCACCCGCCGGCGCTCGAGATCCGCCACCTGCGTTTCTCGGTGGCCGACAAGATCCGCGATCTCGTGGAGCGGCTGGAGCGGACGCCAACCCTGCCCCTGCTCGAGTTCCTGGGCGAGATGAAGTACCGGGCCGAGGCGGTGACGGCCTTCCTGGCCACCCTGGAGCTCATTCGGCTCGGCGTCGTCGCGGCCTTCCAGCCCGCCCCGTTCGGAGAGATCTACGTGACTCGGACGGAGGCCGCCTTCTCGCTGGATGAAATTCGGGACACCTACCGGTGAAACGGTAGACTGATTTCTCGATGAGCGAAACACGGGCGACAGAGGCGGTCCAAACAGCGCCGGACCGGCCGCGAGAGAAACACGCGGAGAAGATCCTCCCGGCGCTCGAGGCCCTGCTCTTCTCCTCCTCGCGTCCCGTCAAGAAGAAGGACTTGGCCGATGTGCTGGAGGCGGCCCCGGAGGCGGTGGAGGAGGCGCTCGGGCGCCTCGCGGGCGATGCGGATCGCGCCGAGCGCGGAATTCGGCTGGAGGAGGTGGCCGGCGGTTGGCGCTTCGTCACGCGGCCGGAGTTCGATGGGCTGTTGCGAAAGTTTCACGAGGTTTCCGAGCGCAGCCGGCTGTCGCTGGCCGCCCTGGAGACGCTCGCCATCATCGCCTACCGTCAGCCGATCACCCTTCCCGAGATACAGGAGATCCGCGGCGTCAACTCCGCGAGCGTGCTGAATACCCTCTTCGAGAAGCGGCTCATCACGACGGCCGGGCGAAAGTCCGTCGTCGGCTCGCCGTTTCTCTACCGCACGACGCCCGATTTTCTCGTTCGGTTCGGATTGAAGGACGTCGGGGATCTACCGCGGCCGGAGGAGTTGGCCGAGGAGCTGGCGGCCACCGTGGGAGATGCCCCACTCGAGCCGGCGCACGAGGCCGTGGAAAGCCGGCCCGACGAGAATGACGACGAAGCCGGGGAGCTCGACGACATCGACGAGGAGGGCCGTGAATCGTAGGTCCGAGGCCGGAACCTAACCGGCTGGACCGCTTGCCTCTCGATTCACGCCGACGTCCGATGCCTTTGGTCCGCGTCCAAAAGATGCTCGCCGAGGCCGGCCTCGCCTCCCGCCGGGAGGCAGAGGATTGGATTCGGGAAGGGCGCGTTCGAGTCAACGGCCGCGTCGCGGAACTCGGGGAGCGCGTGGACCCGCAACGAGACGCGATTCGCGTGGACGGCCGAAGGGTCCACCCCGGTCGTCGAGCGAAAACCTACATCCTCTTGAACAAGCCGAAGGGCTACGTCACGACCCTTTCGGATCCGCTGCGGCGCCGCACCGTGCTCGATCTTCTGCCCGAGGGCGTGCGTCGGGGAGTCAAGCCCGTGGGACGTCTCGATGTGCAGACGGAGGGCTTGCTCTTGCTGACCGACGACGGCGACCTTGCCGCGCGGGTGTCGCATCCGCGCTCGGCGTGCGGCAAGGAATACCTGGTGAAGGTCTCCGGCGTTCCGGCGGAGGCCGACCTCGTGCGCCTGCGGAGGGGAGGCCTTTTCCTCGACGGGACGCGCACTCGGCCGTGCCAGATCGCCCGGGTCTCGACCACTGCGGCTCGAGGCGAGGGAAACAGCTGGCTGCGTGTGGTTCTGCACGAAGGCAAGACTCGCCAGATCCGCCGCATGTTCGAGAGCATCGGTCACCGGGTCTCGAAGCTGAAGCGAACCGCCATCGGTCCTGTGCGTGATCCTCGGCTGCCCGTGGGAGGGCACCGGCGGCTGACGGCGGGGGAGCTAAACGAGCTTCGGGAGAGCCTTCGGCCGGTGAACGATCGATCCCGCAGTCCGCGGGAGGCTCCCGATTGAGCGAACCCCTGATCGTGGCCATCGATGGCCCGTCGGGGGCCGGCAAGTCGACGGTCGCCCGTGCGCTGGCGGCTCGCCTCGGCGTTCCCTATATCGACACGGGCGCGATGTACCGGGCGGTTGGGCTGGCCGCGCGGGAGGCCGGGATGTCTCTGCCGCTCGAGGACCCGAAGGCCGTCGTGGCGCTCGCGGAAACGGGCCGGATCGGCCTGGAGCCTTCGCCAGAGGGCCTGCGGACCTCCTGGAACGGGCGCGACGTGACGGAGGCGATCCGCCAGCCCGAGATCTCGCTGTATGCATCGGCCGTTTCCGCGATCCCGGGTGTTCGGCGGCGCCTGGTGGCGGAGCAGCAACGCCTGGGTCGCGAGCGGGGAGGAGTGCTCGAGGGGCGGGACATCGGAACCCGGGTCTTTCCCGAGACCCCGCACAAGTTCTTCCTGACGGCCTCGCCCGAGGCGCGGGCCCAGAGGCGGGCCCGGGAGCTCGGGGAGCGGGGCACGCCCCGGCCCTACGGCCAGGTCCTCGAGGAGATGGTGCGCCGGGACAGCGACGACAGCACTCGCGCCGATTCCCCTTTGACGTTGGATGGGCGCTACACCGTGATCGACTCGACGGAGAAGGACGCCTCCCAGGTGGTTTCCGAGATCGAGGCCCGGGTCCGCCAGGGGGGCAAGTTGACTGGAGCCGGCCGGGCAACGTAGAGTATATTTTTGCGGTTCAAATACTTATGAGAGGGGATCCCTTGTCTCGATGACGGTCAAGAATCCCGAGGGAGGACGAGAAGACAAGCCCATGGAGACCGAACAGGAGCTTTCGCCCCAGGAATACGAGCACCTCCTCGCTCAATACGAGGATTCCTTCCGCAATCTGCAGGAGGGACAGATCATTCGTGGCCGCGTCATCGGCATCACCCCATCGGAGGTGATCGTCGACATCGGCTACAAGTCCGAGGGAATCATCTCCGTCTCCGAGTTCACCGACTTCTCCGGCAACCTGACCGTCAAGGAGGGAGACGCGGTGGACGTTCTGCTCGAGCGCACCGAAGACCAGAACGGCTACGTCGTCCTCTCCAAGGACAAGGCCGAGAAGATGAAGGTCTGGGACGAGGTCGAGAAATCCTACCGCTCGGGCTCGACGGTCCGTGGGCGGGTCATCGATCGAATCAAGGGCGGCCTGGCGGTGGACATCGGCGTCAAGGCCTTTCTGCCCGGGTCGCTGGTCGACGTCAAACCCATCAAGAATCTCGAGTCGCTGCGCGGAAAGGACTTCGACTTCAAGGTCATCTCCGTCGACAAGAAGCGCGGCAACATCGTTCTCTCGCGCAAGGCGGTGGTCGAGGTCGAGCAAGAGGCCAAGAAGCGGGAGACCCTGCAGCTGCTCGAGGAAGGGCGAGTCCTGCGCGGGACCGTCAAGAATCTGACGGACTACGGCGCCTTCGTCGACCTCGGGGGTCTCGACGGGCTTCTCCATGTCACCGACATGTCGTGGGGGAGGGTCAACCATCCCTCCGACCTGGTGAAGGTCGGCGACGAGATCGACGTCGTCGTTCTCAAGTTCGATCGCGAGACCGAGCGGGTCTCGCTCGGCACCAAGCAGCTGACCGAGGACCCCTGGACGCACGTGCCGGAGAAGTACCCCGCGGGCTCGCGTGTGCGCGGACGCGTCACGAACGTGACGGACTACGGCGCGTTCGTCGAGCTCGAAGAGGGAGTCGAGGGGCTCGTGCACGTCTCGGAGATGTCCTGGTCGAAGAAGGTCAAGAGCCCCTCCAAGGTCGTCTCACCGGGGGACACGGTCGAGGCGATCGTGTCTGACGTCAATCGCGAGGCGCGCCGGATTTCTCTCTCCTTGAAGGACACCCTGCCGGATCCATGGGAGGGCGTTCTCCAGAAGTTCTCCGTCGGAAGCCGCGTATCGGGCAAGGTTCGGAATCTCACCGATTTCGGGGCGTTCGTCGAGATCGAGGAGGGGGTCGATGGCCTCGTGCACGTCTCGGACATGTCCTGGACCAAGCGCGTCAAGCACCCCTCCGAGGTCCTGAAGAAGGGGGACGACGTCGAGGCGATCATCACCTCGATCGACCAGGAAAACCGTCGGATCTCGCTCTCGATCAAGGAATTTCAGCCCAACGACTGGCAGACCTTCCGGGATCGGCACCAGGCCGGGGACATCATCGAAGGCGTGGTCACCCGTGTGGCCGACTTCGGCGTCTTCGTTCAGATGGAGGGGCTCGTCGAGGGCTTGATGCACATCTCGGAAACCCCGATTCCCCGCGGCGCGAAGCTCACCGACCACTATCACGAAGGGGACACGGTGCGAGCGCGGATCCTGCGGATCGAGGATGCCGAGATGAAGGTGGGCCTCTCGGGCCTGAACCTCGAGGAGGCCGCGGCCCCCAAAGCGGCGGCCGAGCCGACGCCGGAAAGGACCGAGACTCCGGTTCCAGGGGCCGAAGGGGCTTCCGAGCCGGCGCCGGTCAAGAAGAAGCGTTCCCGCAAGAAGGCGGACGACCCCTCCACGGAAGCATAAACGGGCCCCGGATCGACCGGACGGGCTTTCCAGCGAGGACGGACTTATGACGAAGGCGGAACTGATCGAGCGCGTGGCCGTGGCGACCGACGTCACCAAGAAGCAGGCGGAGGCCATCGTCGATACGGTGTTCGATGCCATCGTGCGTTCCTTGAAG
This sequence comes from Thermoanaerobaculia bacterium, assembly GCA_035498405.1. Lineage (GTDB taxonomy): Bacteria > Acidobacteriota > Thermoanaerobaculia > UBA5066 > Gp7-AA6 > DATBFU01. Next base: position 10,773 of record DATKAE010000080.1, read on the forward strand.
GACGGCCAAAAGATCGAGCTTCGCGGCTTCGGATCCTTCCGCCTGAGGGAGCGCGGGGCGCGCATGGGACGCAACCCGAAGACGGGCGTCAAGGTCGCGGTTCCGGCCAAGCGAATCCCTTACTTCAAGCCCGGAAAGGAACTGAAGGAGCTGATCAACCGTTAGCGGCCGCGGGGCTCCCACATGCACGAGGTTCTGTTCGCGCCGTGGCGGTACGAGTATCTGGTGTCGGAGAAGCCGAAAGCTTGCATCTTTTGCGAGGCGCTCAATTCCCGCAATCCCGAGGAGTCGCTGGTCGTCTACCGGGGGCGTGAGGTCTTCGTTCTCTTGAACCGCTACCCCTACAGCAACGGCCACCTGATGGTCGCGCCGAACCGCCACGAGGCGTGGCTATCGCGGTCGAGCGGCGAAACGCTTTCGGAGCTGATCCGCACGGTCGCCCTGGCGGAGAGGATCCTCGTCGAGACGTACCGAACGGACGGTCTGAACGTGGGCGTCAATTTCGGCTCGGCCGCGGGAGCGGGCATCGCCGACCACTATCACGTGCATGTCGTGCCCCGGTGGAAGGGAGATACCAACTTCATGACCGTCACCGGCGACGTCCGGATCGTTCCCGAAGATCTGGGGGAGACTCGCCGGCGGCTCGCCCCGCTCTTTGCCGGAGCGGCTTCTTGAGCACGGCGGAGACCGCCGTCAGCCGTAGTCCTTTCGTCGCGGCGGTCCTGGCTTGGGTCTTCCCCGGGCTGGGTCACTTCTACCTGGGCCGGCGCCGGTCGGGCGTTCTCTTTGCGCTCATCGTCACGGCTTGCTTCGTGCTCGGGCTGTCCTTCGAAGGGCGGCTCTACACGATCGAGAGCGGGCAGCCTCTGACCATCCTGGCCACGTTCGCCGTCTACGGCACGGGACTGCTCAACATCGCGGCGAGGCTCCTTTCGAGCAACCCCGCGGGCACGATCCTCGCGGTGACGTACGAATACGGCTGCGCCTACCTCTTGACGGCGGGCTTGATGAACTTGCTGCTCATGTTGGACGCGTGGGACATCGCGACCGGGAGGAAGCCGTGATGGCCGCCCTTTTGCCCGTCGATCATTTCCTGATCATGACCGTTTACGCGCTGCTGGTGTCCGCCTTCTTCTCTCTGCTCTGGCGCGAGCAGCGCGGGGACCGGTGGAAATTGTTCGGCGTCCTCGTCGGGTCGCTCGTGTTGGGCGGGCTCGCCGTCGCTTGGCTGATGTACCCCTTTCCGTCTTAGCGGAGGCGAGCCGTCCGATCTGCTGCGCGAACCGTCACGCCTTTCCGGGTTGACGGGAAACCGCCGACTGCGGCTAGTGTAGCCTCGTGAACCTCCTGCTCTCGGCCGGGGAAGCCTCGGGCGACCTCTACGGCTCGCGACTCCTGAGGGCCCTTTCGGCACGCGTCTCCCCCCTGACGGCCTTCGGTATGGGCGGTCCGAGGTTGGCCGCCGAAGGCCTCGAGCGAGTCGCTCGCTCCGAGGATCTCTCGGTGATGGGTTTCTCGGAGATTCTGGGAAAGTTGCCGGCGGTCTTCCGCGCCCTGTCGGCGCTACGGAGAGGGGCAGCCGCGAGACGACCCGACGCCGCCGTGCTGATCGACTTTCCGGACTTTCACGCGGCGCTCTCCCGGAGACTACAGCGGGACGGGATTCCGCTGATCTACTACGTCAGCCCGCAGGTTTGGGCCTGGAGGCCGGCGCGGGCGCGCGTGATTGCTCATCGGGCCCGCCGGGTCCTGACCCTTTTTTCCTTCGAGGCGGACATCTACCGGCGGCTGGGCGGGGATGCGATCTGGACCGGGCACCCGATCGTCGATGAGGTCCGAGAGGGCCTGTCGTCGTCGGTGCCGGTCCCCGAAAGGGCCCGGCCACGCCTGGTCCTCCTGCCCGGGAGCCGACGAGGCGAGGTTCTTCGCCATTGGCCGCCCATGCGGGACGCCGCCGCACGCTTGGCGCACAAGCGCGGTGTGGAGGCCTTCGCGGTTCGGGCCCCCGGGATCGGCGAGGAGGAATACCCCGGCGCGGCGGAAGCGGGTGTCGGGCTGACCTCATCGGGAATTCATCCGCTGCTCGCCTCGGCCGATGTCGCTCTGGTTGCGTCGGGCACGGCCACTCTCGAGGCGGCGCTTTGCGGAGCGCCGATGGTGGTCGTGTACCGCACGTCGTCGGCCAACCTCGCGATTGCCAAGATGCTCGTGAACGTGCCCTGGGGGATCTCGCTGGTCAACATCGTGGCGCAGGAGAGGGTCGTTCCGGAGCTGCTTCAAGAAGAGGTCAACCCCGAGCGGTTGGCTAAAGAGACGGAGACTCTGCTGGAATCTTCGCCGCGGCGTGAGCAAATGAAGCGCGACCTCGAGAGGGTGGCGGCGGGCCTCGGGCCGCCGGGCGCGAGCGAGCGGGCCGCGGAGGCCGTCATCGAAGCCGTTTCGGGAGGAGCGCGGTCGCCCGCGCGCGCCGCGACGCGATGAGCCAGACCGCAGACGAGGCGACGGGCCGGCCCTCCGCCCGGGGAGGCGCGCCGCTCAAGCGCCTGCTCCGGTACTTCGTCCGGTACCGCGGCCAAGCCTTGCTGGCCCTGCTCGCGATGGCAGTCGTCTCGCTCGCGACGGTGCTCCTGCTCTTTCTCCTAAACAAAGTGATCGACGACGCCCTGGGGGCTGGCTCGGCGGCTTCGCTCGTGGGCCCGCGAGGCTCGGCGTCCTCCCGGGCCGCTCCACTGCTTGACCTGCTCGAAGAGGGGTATGCGTGGGCCGTCCGCGCTGCCACGGGAGCTGGCATCGCCAAGGCCATCGCCGTTCCGCTGCTTCTCTTCCTCGTGCTGCTGCTCAAGAACATCCTCTCCTACTTCTCGGAGTTCGAGTTGAACGGCATCGGTCTGCAAATGGTGCGCGACCTGCGGCGTGACGCCTACGAGAAGCTGATCAATCAGTCGAGCCGGTTCTACACCCGCGCCTCGACGGGCGAGCTGATGAGCCGCCTTCTGACCGACGTGGAGCAGATTCAGTTCGCGTTCGGCAGTCGGCTGGCGGATTTTGCGCAGGGGGGGCTGACGATCGTTTTCGTTCTCGCGTATGCGTTCTCGCTCAACGCCCGACTGGCATTCGTCGTTTTCGTGGTCGCTCCGGTGGTGCTCGTGGGCATCGTGGAGAACTCTCGCCGGCTGCGCCGCACGGCCGTCTCCTCCCGGGAGCGGATCGGCGAGATGGGATCACTGCTCGCCGAGACCTTGCGGGGCAACCGCGTCATCAAGACCTACGGCATGGAGGACTTCGAGGCCGGGCGGTTCCGGACGGCGAATGACCGCTACCTGCGGGTGACGCTGCGCACGGCGAGGATCCAAGCCGTCAACTCGCCGCTCATGGAGATCCTGGCGGGCGTGGGTCTGGCGGGACTCTTTGCGTACGCGGCGGGGCAGATCCATGCGGGGCGGATGACGGTGGGGGAGCTGATTTCCTTCCTTGCCGCGATCCTGATGATGTACAAGCCGCTCAAGGACGTGACCCGAACCAACCTGGCGGTGCAGCTCGCCCTCTCCTCGGCCGCCCGTGTCTTCGAGCTGATCGACGCTCCGAACGACATCGAGGAGCGGACGGACGCCCGGGACCTCCCGCCGCTTCGCGACGCGATCCGGTACGAGAACGTCTCGTTCCGTTACGGGGAGGAGCTCGTCCTCGACGACGTCGGTCTGACGATCCGTCGCGGCGAAACCGTCGCCATCGTCGGCCCGTCGGGCGCCGGAAAGACCTCGCTGGTGAACCTGCTGCCCCGGCTCTACGATCCGTCGGCGGGGCGCGTGACGTTCGACGGCGTCGACATCCGCGAGGCCACCCTGCGCTCCCTCCGAGCCCAGATCGGCATCGTCACCCAGGAAACGATTCTCTTCGCTTCGAGTGCGCGGGAGAACATCGCGTACGGAGAGCCCGATGCGCCGATCGAGCGCGTCCGCGCGGCCGCCAAGGCCGCGTACGCGGATGCTTTCCTGGAGCGCCTGCCCCAGGGGTACGAGACCCCCCTGGGAGAGGGCGCCGCGACCCTCTCCGGCGGACAGAGACAGCGGCTCGCCATCGCGCGGGCGCTGTACAAGGACGCGCCCATCCTGATTCTGGACGAGGCCACTTCGCAGCTCGACCTCGAATCCGAGGCGCTCGTGGCTCGCGCCGTGACCAACCTGATGGCCGGCCGCACCACGCTCGTCATCGCGCACCGTCTCTCCACGGTCCGGCGGGCGGACCGCATCGTCGTTCTGGAGGAGGGCAGGATCGTCGAAGCGGGCACCCATAGCGAGCTCCTGGCTCGAAACGGCCCGTACCGGAGGCTGCACGACATGCAGTTCTTCTCCGAGGCGGATGCGGCCGCCGTGCCGGCGCAGGCTGGTTCCCGATGACCGTTCGTAGCATGACGGGGTTCGGCCGGGGCCGGGGACCGGTGGGCTCGAGGTGGACCGCGGAGATGTCGGCTCGAAGCGTGAACCACCGATTTCTCGACCTGTCCGTGCGGCTTCGCGAATCCGAGGCTTCGCTCGAACCCGCCTTGCGCCGCGTGTTTGCGCGCCACCTGGCCCGCGGTAAGGTGGAGGTGACGCTCCGCCTGACTCCCGCGGGCGGGAGCGGTCCGTCCCTGGTCGTTGATGAAAGGCTGCTCGAGACCTTGCTGTCCCGTCTGGCCGATCTCTCGAGACGGTATCCGGTCCGGGGTGAGCTCGAGGTTCGAGACCTGCTGGCCGTGCCGCAGCTCGTCTCGGTCGAGGCCCCACGCGACGGCTTCGAGCCGGAAGAGATCGCCGCCCTCGAAGAACTGGCCGAAGAGGTCGCCTCCGCGGTCGTGGCGATGAGGGAGCAGGAGGGGCGGCAGATCGTTTCCGAGCTTCTCGCGCGGATCTCGACCCTCGAGGGCCGGGTCGGGCCGCTCGCGGCGCGCCGGGAAGAGCTCGTGCGCTCGATCGCGGCGACTCTCCAGGACCGGATGCGTACGCTCTTTTCGGGTATCCCGCTCGACTCCGGGCGCCTCGAGCAGGAGGCGGCGCTGGCGGCGGAACGTTCCGACGTCGCGGAGGAGCTGTCGCGGCTCTCGGGACATCTCTCGCAGTTTCGCGAGTTGCTGGAGAAGGCAGGGGGGCCTGTGGGAAAGAAGCTCGATTTCCTGACACAGGAAATCTTGCGCGAGATCAACACGCTGGGTGCCAAGGCCCGGGACCTGCTCTCGACGCGCGAGGTCCTCGAGATGAAAGCGGAGACGGAGAAGATCCGCGAGCAGGTCCAGAACCTCGAATGACCTCGGCGCGGGGAGACCTCTACATCGTGTCGTCGCCCTCCGGCGGCGGGAAGACGACTCTGATCCGTCGGTTGCTCGCGGATCCCCCGGGAGAGCCGATCCACTTCTCCGTGTCCCACACGACGCGCCCCATGCGGGAAGGGGAGCGAGAGGGCCGCGAGTATCATTTCGTCACCGTCGAGGAGTTTCAGCGCATGGTCCAGCGCGACGAATTTCTCGAGCACAACGAGGTCCACGACAACATCTATGGCACCTCGAAGGCAGAGGTGCTGCCGCGTCTGGAGGCCGGGGCGGACGTGGTGCTCGACATCGACGTCCAGGGCGCCCGGGACATCCGACGCGTCTGCCCGGAGGCGATCGCGATCTTCATCGTTCCGGCTTCCCCGGCGGAGCTCGAGCGGCGCTTGACGACGCGAGGGCTCGACGGAAAGGAAGCGATTCGAAAGCGGCTGATCAACGCGGCGCGGGAGATTCAGGAAGCCTCGAATTTTCAGTACGTTATCGTTAATGAGGACCTGGATCTGGCCACTCTTGAGCTACAATCCATCGTTCGGGCGCGGCGCCTGACGCCGGCCCGCCAGGCGGAGCGGCTGGGCCGGATCCGCAAAGAATTCCGATAGGAACGAGGTTGAGTGAATGATCCAGAAGATGCCTGAAGGTGTGGACAGCAAGTTCCGCCTCGTGCTGCTGGTGGCGCGGCGCGCGGAGCAATTGATGCGGGGAGCACGGCCGAAGCTCGAGACGGACCGCCCGTTGAAGCCCACCCGGCTCGCCGCCGCCGAGTTCGAGGAGAACCGGGTGCGGTGGGACTACGGGGAGGAGGGAGGGGTGCTGGAGACCACGCCCGAGCAGGCCGAGCCCGGCGCCGCCGAGGCGACCGTTACCGAGGCAGAAGCCGCCGTCTCCGAATAGTTCGGCGCGTCTGCCTCCCCCCGCCATGCCGCGTCCGCGACGGGTCGTTCTCGGGGTCTCGGGCGGCATCGCCGCCTACAAGGCGGCCGAGGTCGCGCGAGAGCTGGTCCGGCGGGGCGCCGAGGTGCAGGTCGTGATGACCCGCGGCGCCCGCGAGTTCGTCTCTCCCTTGACGTTTGCCGTCCTCTCGGGGCGCGAGGTTCATACCGAAGTTTGGGGCTCGGGAGGTGCCGCCTCCGTCGATCACGTTCGTCTCGCCGATTGGGCCGACCTGCTGCTTGTGGCACCGGCGACGGCTCACACGCTCGCCAAGTTCGCCAACGGCCTGGCGGACGACTTCCTCTCCACCTATTTCCTCGCGCACCACCGCCCGGTGCTCCTCGCGCCGGCCATGGAGACGCGCATGTGGGAACATCCGGCGGTTCGCCGGAACCTCGAGATGCTGCTCGCGCGCGGGGCGCTGCGGGTGGGACCGGAGAGCGGCCCGCTCGCTTCGGGACACGAGGGCATCGGACGCATGGCGGAGCCCGAGACGATCGTGGGGCAGGCCTTGCGCCTGGCGGAGGGCCGTGACGACCTGGAAGGCTTGCGGCTTCTGGTGACGGCGGGTCCCACACGCGAGCGCATCGACCCGATCCGCTTCGTTTCGAATCGCTCGAGCGGGCGCATGGGATACGCCCTGGCGGAGACGGCCCGGGACCGAGGAGGAAGGGTGACTCTGCTCTCGGGATCGACGGGGGTCGCCCGGCCCGAAGGCGTGCGCGTCCTCTCCTTCGAGACGGCCGACGAGCTCCATGCGCTGCTCGTCCAGGAGTTCCCGGAATGCGACGGGCTGGTCATGGCGGCCGCCGTGGCGGATTTCATCCCGGTCGCAAGCTCCGCTCGCCTGCACCGAGAGGACGGGAGCCGGGTCGTTCGGCTGGAGCCGGGCCGCGACCTGCTCGAGAGCCTCAAGCCGTTGCGGCGCAAACAAACCGTGGTGGCCTTCGCCGCGGAGTTCGAAGACCTCGAGGAGCGGGGCCGGCGCAAGATGGAATCGAAGGGCGCGGACCTGATCGTCGTCAACGACGTCGGACGCCGCGACATCGGATTCGAGGCCGAAGACAACGAGGTCCTCATTCTGACGCGAGACGGTACTGCGGAAGGCGTTTCACGTAGGAGCAAACGGGAGATCGCCGACCGGATCTGGGATTCGTTCCTTCGGGTCCGGGGCGCCGAGGCTCCCGAAGGGACCTCCCTTACCCCGCGGCTCTCTCGAGACGCGGCGGACTGAGGCTGGCCTTTTCGGCGAGAACGAACCACTTGTCCGAAAAGAACCCCACATAGCGCCTCGAGGGAAAGATCGCGACGAGGCGAAGCCCCGACTCGCGCAGCTCCTCGGCGAGTCCGCGGCGGGAGAACCGGAAGGGAACGTCTCGCCTCAGGCCCAGGCGGGCCGCCAGCGGCCACACGACCGACCGAAGGTTGTACCGGTGGCGAATGTCGATGATCAACCACCGGCGGCTGACCCGCGCCATTTCCCGGAAGACCTGGATGCGCGTCGGACGATCCAGGTGGAGGATGAATCGAATCGAGAAGACACCGTCGAAGGATCCCGTCGAACACGGGATCTGCTCGGCGCTGCACTGGAGCATGCGGAGACCGGAACCGAACTTGCGGCGCGCCACGCGCATCATTTCGAGCGAAACGTCCGCGCCCGTGACGAGAACCCCCCGGTCGCCCAAGAGCGAAAAGAGGCGTCCGGTCCCGCAAGGAAGATCGAGGCCGCTCGTGATCGGCGCCCCCCGGCGCTTCGCCTCGGCCAGAGCCCGCGCGATGGCCGCGAGGTCTCGGCGATTGCGCCTCCGTCCGAGCGGTGTGCCGTAACGGCAGGAATCGTATTCGTCGGCGATGCTCGAGTCGCGGTAGTGCGTCTTGGCGCGGTAGGGCGCCGGGTCGGCCATGGGCCCGGCATTCTAACCGGGCAACGGCGTAGACTCCGCGCGTGGCCGACGGCGGTAGCCCGCGGGATCAGCTCGAGTTCTTCCGCGATCTCGGGATCACCGACGTGTACCTCGACAAGGCGTCCCGGGAGACCCCGAGACCCGTGCCGGGCTCCCAGCCGGATCTGCCTTCCCTGGAGCGGTTCCTGGCGGGATGCCCGCGCTGCAAGCTCTCGAAGACCCGCACGAACATCGTCTTCGGCCAGGGGAACCCCCATGCCGAGCTCATGTTCGTCGGCGAGGCCCCGGGGCGTGACGAGGACGAGCAGGGCCTCGCCTTCGTGGGCCGCGCCGGGCAGCTCTTGACGAAGATCATCGAGGCGATCGGTCGGAAGCGGGAGGACGTCTACATCGCCAACGTGATCAAGTGCCGTCCGCCGAACAACCGAAACCCGGAGGCCGACGAGATCGCCGCCTGCCGCCCGTTTCTCGACGAGCAGATTCGTCTCGTGTCGCCCCGGGTTCTGGTGACGTTGGGCACCTTTGCGGCGCAGGTCATCCTGGAGACCGACGAGCCGATCGGTCGCGTGCGGGGACGCTGGCAGAGCGCGCACGGCGTCCGCGTGATGCCGACCTTTCACCCCGCCTTCCTGCTGCGCACGCCGGAGCGCAAGAAGGACGTCTGGGAGGACATGAAGAAGGTCCGCGACTATCTCGCGGGGGCGTGACGCGCCCGACTAGCGCTCGAGAGTCCGGAAGAACGGCAGATGGCTGGCCGAGCCCATGAAGAAGAGCACGGCTGGAGAGAGCCACAGGTTCAGCCGGGAGGCGAGCGAGACGGCCCTTTCCCACTGCGGCTCCGGCGCCGGGAGCGCGGCGAGCACCCGGCGGGACATCGGGCCGAGAATGAGCCAGACGTTGGCGAGCATGACCAGCGCGAATCCGCCTCCCAACGACAGCGCCACGGCCTTGTGGCTTCCGCCGCGGCTCATGTACCAGTCGCCGGAGGCCCCCACCGCGGCGAGCCAGGCGGCGAGAGCCGCGCCGAGGAGCCTCCCATCGCCGAGGGCCCGGCCCCGAGCCGAGAGCCACAGCAAGGCGTGTACCGCTCCCGCGGCGAGGCTCCAGACGGCCAGCCATACGAGCGCCCGAGACGCCAGCCCTTCGGCCGAAAGAACGAGCGCGTAGTCGATAAAACCGGTCCCCACCGTCAGAAAGCCCGCGCCCTCGTACCAGACGAGGAGTCGCGGTTCGAGCAGGCGGCGCGCTCTCGAGGCGGTGTCCCGGTCGGCCTCCTCGAGAAACCGCCGCCAGACGCGGTCAAAAAAGAGGACCAGGCCGAGCCACAAGGTTCCCGAAAGCAGGTGTGTCCACCGAAGCGCAAAGAGAACGTTGACTTGCCAGCCGTGAGGCCATGTCAGCATGGGCTGCTCGAAAGAAAAAGGGCGGCCCGACGGCCGCCCCCGACGCCCGAGACCGGTTCTATTTGGCGAGGACCCCGAAAATCGGAAAGTGGCTTGCCGCGCCCATGAAGAACAGCATCGGGACCGACAACCACGTATTCGTCCGCGAGGCCAGGAAGGCGCGGCGGGCCCACGCGGGCTGGTCCCCCGGAGCGGCGGCGCCCGTTTCGACGGTCGCCTTGGTCGCCGCGAGGATCTTCTTCTGGAGGGGCCAAATCACCATCCAGACGTTGAAGAACATGATCGTGCCGAGCCCTCCGCCGATCATGATCGAGATCGAACGGCTGCTCGCGCCGGCGTTGCGAGCCATCAAGGCCGTCGCATAGCCGATGAACACGACGACCACGATGATCGCCAACGCGAGAAGTCTCCCATCCTTCAGCGGACCGCCCCCGACCGAGACGCGAAAGAGGCCGGCGATCGCGACAAATGCGATCGACCAGCCGATGAGGAAGGTGAGAAGAGGCATGTGGCCGGTCGGCTCGCTGCCGACGATCAGGACGTAGTAGGTGAACCCCGTCAGCCAGGTCCAGACCGCCCCCCAGCGAAACAGCCAGAGGGCCTTCGGCATCAGGTTCAGATTGACTTTTCCCTTGACCGCCGCGTCGAGCTCCTTCTGAAACTTGACGTTGACGAGGTTGAAGAAGTACAGCATCCCGATCCACGAGATTCCGGCCAGGAAATGGAACCATCGAAGCAGGAACTGAAAATTGGTCGTGAAATCCTGGGGCCAGCTCAACATCCGTCCTCCTTCTGAACGGGCCGCGGGTGGCGGCCGGAAGAAAGCGCGAAACGACTGCCGGTATTCTCTCTCACTTCCTCCCGGGGCTCGGCCCGCCGGCCCGCGGCGGCGACCGGTGTCCGCGGCTGGCGTTCATCGGAGCGGCCCGAGCAAGGCCTCGGGTGTGAGCGCCTCCGCCAGGTCCTTTTCGGTCACGAGCCCCTTCTCCAAGAGCACCGTTCTCACGCGAACTCCGCGGGCGACGGCTTCCTTGAAGACCTCTGCCGCCTTGGCGTAGCCGATCTTGGGCGTCAACGCCGTCACGACCGACGGAGACTCCTCGAGATAGTGGCGGCACTTTTCGGGGTTCGCTCGGATCCCGTCCACGCAACGTTCGCGCACGACCGGGAGGAAATTCCGGAAGAGCTGGGGTCCGCGGGTCAGGTTGTAGGCGAGAAGCGGCATCATCACGTTCAAGTCGAGCTGGCCGGCCGCGACGGCCAGCTGGTTGGCGGCATCGAAGCCTACCAGCTGAAAGCAGAGCATGTTCAAACACTCGAGCAGGGACGGGTTGACCTTTCCGGGCATGATGGAGGACCCCGGCTGGACGGCGGGCAGCCGCATCTCGTCCAGGCCCGTGGCCGGGCCCGAGGCGAGCAAGCGGAGGTCGTTCGAGATCCGGGAAAGTTCCACCGCGAAGCCGCGCAGCGCCGACGAGTAGTCCCCGGCGGCCGCCCGACTCTGCAGGGCCTCCCTCGGATCCGCGGCCGGTGACAGCGGTTCCCCGGTCATTTCCGACAGCAGGGCGATGGACTCTTCGCGGAAGCCGGGAGGCGTGTTCAGGCCCGTGCCGGCCGCGGTGCCTCCCAGCGCGAGTTCGCGCAGGCCATCGAGCGACCGGGCGAGCGCCTCGGCCCGACGCTCGAGGGCGGTCGCGAAGGCGCGAAACTCCTGACCGAGCGTCACCGGAACCGCGTCCATCAAATGCGTGCGACCCGACTTGACGATGCCCGCGAACTCTTCTCCCTTCCTCGTGAAGGACCGGGCGAGACGCCGCACCTCCTCGACCAGCGGGCGGCCCACCGCGATCGACGCCAGATGGAGCGCGGTCGGAAACGTGTCGTTGGTCGACTGGCCGAGGTTGACGTCGTCGTTGGGGTTGACCGCGGTTCGGTCGCCACGGGTGCGGCCGAGAATCTCCGCCGCGCGCCCCGCGATCACCTCGTTGACGTTCATGTGGAACGAGGTGCCTGCGCCGGCCTGGTAGACGTCCACGACGAACTGGTCGGCGTGGCGCCCCGAGAGCAGTTCGTCGCAGGCTTGCTCGATCGCCCGCACCTTCTCGGCCGGCAATCGGTTGAGCTCCCCATTGACGCGGGCGCAGGCCTTCTTGATGCGTGCGTAGGCGAGCACCATCTCGGGATGAGCCCGCTCGCCGGAGATCGGGAAGTTCTCGACGGCCCGGGATGTCTGCGCCCCCCAGTACGCGTCGTCGGGAATCTCCCGGGCCCCCAGGCTGTCTTTCTCCTGTCGCAGAACGGCCTCCTTCGGTGCGGATCCCAAGACCCTCGGAACATTAGCAGAATCGACCAGGCCCTTCGGCATCGGCCGGTGCCTGGGAGCGCGGGAAGGCCAGTAGATTAGAATCGGCTCGGGCCCTCGTCGCGCTGGATTGTCCCGTGCGCGGACGGCGGCCGGTCGATGTTTGAACCGAACTACAGACGATCTGCCTGCAGTGCGCTGGTCGCTCTGGCGGTTGCCGCCACGGCGGCCGGCTGCCGTCGGGAGGCTGCGGCGCCGGCCCCCGCATCGCCGCCTCCGCAGTCGCCCGCCTCGCAGACCGGTTCGATTCCCCCCGCCTATGGACTGCGCCCGGCCGAACGACAGGCGGTCGAGGGCTTCTTGCGGCGACACCCGGAGTTGCGACTGCCGACCGAGGACGACCGTCGCGTCTCGGCTTCGGGAGAGGGGGACATGCGGCACCTCTACGGCGTCTACCACCCCTACTTCGTGCGCGGGGACCTGAACGACGACGGCATTCTCGACTTCGTCATGGGTTTCGTTCGTCGGGATTCCGCCGTTTCCACTCCCTGGTTTACCGTCGTGGTGTTCGCCGGAAAGGACTCCGGGAAGGAATCCACGCCGTCCTTCGGCGAGACCTTCCTCGAACGGGACATCTCACTGGCCGCAGGAGACATCTCGATCGATCGCGACGCCATCGTGATTACGCCGGATCTTGATGACGAGACGACCCGCCGCTATCGCTGGGACCCGGCCCGCCGTTCCTACGTGTTCGTTCGCGACGACGACAGCGAGGCCGAACCGCCCGACGTCTCCCGGACCTGAGGACTCCCGCCATCGATACGACTCGGTCCGATCGCCCCGGTGATCCGACCCCCTCCGATTCCTCGACGGTTCCGCCGCCCGGGTTGGCCGGGCGCGCCGTATCCGTCGCGCTGCCGCTTCCACTCCGGCGCGAATTTTCGTATCGCGTGCCGGAATCCATGGCGCCGCCGGAGCCGGGCACACGGGTTCGGGTGCCCTTCGGCGAGCGCGTGCTGACGGGGGTAGTGATGGGGCCGGCCGCCGCCGGGGACCCGGCGGGTCGGCGAGACCTGATCGAGTCGCTCGACCTCGAGCCGGCTTGTCCGGCCGAGCTGCTTGCGATCGCCTCGCGGGTTGCCGAGCGCTTCTTCGTTTCGACGGGAGAGATCTTGAGAAGCGCCCTGCCGGCGCGGCTTCCGGCCGCGGGCGCCGTTCGCTACCGGCTCACGGAACGCGGGGCGCTGGCACGGGGCGCCGGAGCCGAGCAGGAGATCCTCCAACGCCTTTCCGGCGGCGAGTCGGTTCGCGTCACGGACCTGGCCGGGCCTGGACGCCAAGAGTCCCTCCGCTCCCTCGAGGAGCGTGGCTGGATCCGGCCCGTGACTCACTACCGGCAGCGCCGCCGCCGCTTCGAACTCGCGTACACGCCGGCAAGAACCGAACCGGCGCAGCGCGCCCGGAGCTTGGGCCGGAGCCCCAAGGCCGCTCAGGCGCTCGCCTACCTGGAGTCGCTCGGCCGTCCCGCGACCGCGCGGGAGATTCGCGCCGGAA
>DATKAE010000081.1:0-9416 GCA_035498405.1 Thermoanaerobaculia bacterium
CGGCGTGTGGAGGCCCGGATAGAGGAGAAGGAGGAAGGCCGCGGCCACAGAGCCGCCCGCGAGCGCCGCGGACCGGACGGCGTCGCGAAACCCCGCCCGCCTCCAGCCCCACAGCGCGATTCCCGCGTATGCCCCGGCAAGCACGTATGTGGCGACGCAACCGACACAGATCGCGCCCGCCGCGAGGCTCTCCGCGAGGAACACGCCGACGGCGAGAATGCCCGCAACCGCGGTCAGCCTCACGGCCGTCGTCAGAACGGCGACCGACCTTCCTTCGGCCAGGCGCGTCAAGCCCGCGAGCGGGAGCGCCATCGCCGTCGCGCCCCAGACGACGCCCCAGCCCGCGATGGGAAGCCCGGTCAGGCCGTGGACGGCCGAGGCGAAGGCGCTTCCCCAGACGCTCGAGCAGTCGAGCTGCCCTCCGAAGGCGCAGAAGGCGCCGCCGCCCGAGCGCGACAACACGAGCTGTCCCCAGAGAAACAGGGACCAGAGAGCCGACAAGGCGCCGAGCCCCGCGAGCGCGGCCCAGGCGCGCGGACCAGCGGCGTCGGCCTTCGAATCGGAACGCTCGCCGGCAGACCTCCCCTTCCTTCCCACGGAGGTCATTCTGACATGCGCGGCTCCGCGATCCGCCGTCGCCGGCCGACGGCCCGAATCCCGCTCAGGCCGCCCGCGGGCGGCGCTTCCAGGAGATGTAGGGGCGCGCGAGTTGACGCAGCGCCGCGAGCTTCCAGGCATAGAGCGACGAAGAGAAACTCGGCGGGTGGAGCTCCCTTGTTTCCTCCGGTTGCACGACGAGGGAAACCTCGATCGGCAGGACGCCGATCGGAAGCCCGGCGCGCCGGCAGGCCACCCACAGGTGCGCGAAGACTTCCTTCATCGCCTCCGGGTCGGGCGGGGGCTCCTGCTCGAGCTCGCTGCCGATCGTCGGCCGGAAAATGCAGACTGTCGGAAAAGCCCCGGCGGCGACGATCCGGTCGATCCCGCGCTTGGTCGCCTCGACCGACTCGAGGCCCGCGATGATCTCCCCCGACACCCGGCCGCGCCCGAGCTTGCGCGCGGTGTACTCCATGGCCTCGAAGAAACCCTCCTGGCCGAGCGTCTCGGCCTTGCCCGGGCACAGCCGGGCGAAGACCTCCGGATCCTCGAATTCGTAACAGAAGGAGAAGTGGTCCGCGCCCGCCTCGATCAGGGCGTCGTACTCCGAGAATTTCCGGCGCGGAACCGGCATGCACTGCACGCCGATGAACCCTCCCACGTCCCGCCGCAGGGCGCGGACGTATGGCTCGCACTGCCGCAGCCCGTGGATGACCTCGAGCTTGTCCACCTCCTCGAAGTGATACCCGGTGTTCAAATGCGTGAAGATCGCGCCCGACTCCTCGCGGGCCGCCCGTGCGACCTCGACCACGTCTTCGACGGACTTCCGGGCCTGCTCCGCCGTGCCGAGATTTTTCCCGGTCGTGCAGAACTTGCAGGCCCGCGACGGCTTCGTTGCCCAGTAGAGGCAGGAGTTGGACACGTAGACGCCCAGGTACGTGCCCTGCAGGACCCCGATGCGGCTCATCTCGACTCCCGACTCGGTGCGCCGCGAGTACCAAGCCGGCTCCTCCGGAATCTCGACGTCGTAGGCGCCGCCTCCGCGGCTGTCCTGGATCCGGTACCGCTCCCCTTCCTTCACCAAAGAGAACGGGGAACGGGCCGCAAAGGGCTCCTCGACCGGCGCATTGACCCAGATCGGCTTCCGAGGCGCCGGGATGATCAACTCCAGCCCCGATCCCAGTCCGGCGCGAGTGCGCGAGATTCGCCGCCCGTCCTCGCCGATCCGACAGGAATCGTCGACGCGGATCCCGCGGCAAAAGAGCTCGATCTCCAACTCGACGGCGCTCACCATCGGCCGAACCTTAACCGTTTCCGTTCCCGGACCGCCATGATGTAAATCACCCAGACGCCTGCCCATTTTTTTGATTCATCTGCCTCACGCCCGGAACCGTCGGCGCCTGCTAAAAGAGCGAATGAAGGGCAGAACGCTCAAGCCGCGAAAATCGTGCGCCTCAGCGGAAAGTGTGTGCGGAGGACTCATGAGCCGAACGACGAGGAAGCCCGTCCCGAACAAGGCCGAACCCGAGTTTCTCTCCCGCAGTCAAGTCGCTAGCCTCTTCGGGGTGTCGGCATCGACCGTGACGCGCTGGGCGCGCCTCGGTCTGCTGCGGACGGTGCGGACGCCGGGAGGACACTACCGCTTTCCCGCCGACGAGACCCGCCGGGCGGCGGGGCGCACCGCCGCGGGCGACCTGGTGAGGCTCGACTAAGAGACGTCCGGGCGGCTCCCGAGGAGGCCTTGGTGAAAGACGGGCTCGAACGCAGCAACCGATTCCTGGACCTGCCGTTGGATCTCGGGCCTCGCCTTTTCCTGGTCGTCGCCGCCCTGCTGCTCCTCTCGACCTACGGGCTCCCGCTCTGGAGGGTCACGCTGATCGGGCCCGAGCACCCGGGAGGGATGCACCTGTTCATTCACAGCAGCCGAATCGGCGGGGATCCTGCCGCCGTGGAGGCGGCCAACCGTCTGAACCGCTCCATCGGGATGCGCGAGCTCTCGACGTCGGACGTTCGGGAGTTCCAGTGGATGCCGTTTGGAATCGGCGTCCTGAGCCTCCTTCTCGTGCGGGCCGCCGTGCTCGGGAGAATGAGCGAGGTCGTCGACGCGTTCGTCCTGACGGTCTACTTCGATCTCTTCTCGCTCTGGTCCTTCGGATACCGCCTGTACCGCTACGGGCATGACCTTTCGCCGGACGCCCCGATCAAGGTCGCCCCCTTCATGCCCCCCCTCTTCGGGCGCAAGGACGTGGCCACCTGGGAGGTCGTCTCGGGTCCGGCGCTCGGTTCCTATGCAATGGCGGCTGTCGCGGCCCTCGTCGCGGCCGCCATCGGACTCGCGTGGCGGGAAGCCCGGGAACAATCGCGTCAGGAAGTCCGAGCCGCTCTCGCGGGATAATCCCGGCCGACCGACAAGAGACGCCGGGGAGAGGAGTCACCATGAAGGCCGACATCCCGGAGGCACTGCAGATCGAGCACGAGGAGCTGCGCGAGCAGCTCGGCAAGGCCGCCGCCGCCGGCGGCAAGACGGGCGAAGCGGCGCAGCGCGTGATGAAGGTTCTTCATCCGCACATTCTGCTCGAGGAGGAGTTCGCGATTCCGCCGCTCACCCTTCTGCCTCGACTCGCGGTGGCCCCGGCGACGCCGGACATGAGACGCTTTCTGGCACTGTCCGAGAAGCTCAAGGCGTCGCTTCCGCGAATGCTCGCCGAGCACAAGCTCATCGTCGAGGCGCTCGGAGGTCTCATGCAGGCCGCCCAGGAAGAGGGGCACACGGGCTACGCGCGCTACGCTCGCAAGATGATCGTGCACGCCCAGCTGGAGGAGGAGATTCTCTATCCGGCCTCGATCCTCGTCGGGGAGTATCTCCGGGCCAGCCTGGAAAAGGCGCACGAGTGATCGGAGCGCTCCTCCTTCGGTGCCCCGGGGCGCCGACTCGTCAAGCGCCGTAGAGCTGGATCCGCGAGACGAGCCGGTCGGTCTCCTCCGGGCCGAGCAGCTCGTCGGTCGCGGGATAGAGAACCTGTTCTTCCTTCAGGTTGTGATCGGCCATCACCGCGTGGAACCGCAGCCGAAATTCCTCGACCGTCGCCGCGCCGTCGGCAATACCCATCTCAATTCTTTCGAGCAACTGCTGGATCTCTCGGTGCTCCGCGCGCATGACGGCGGTCGGGCCGACGGTGGGCGGCATGCCCGACCTTTCCTCGAAGCAGGGGAAGAGAAGATCCTCCTCGAAACCGATGTGCCGCCGCAGACCCGCGGCAAAGGCCGCATAGAGGTCGTGGGCCGACGCGAGGTCGCCGGAGGCGCGGCTGCGGAAGGCCGCCTCCTCCAGCGCATCCAGGCGCTCATGGTCCCACGCGAGCGCCTCGCGCACTCCGCGCGGCTCGGGCGGGGCCGCACGGCGGCAGACTTCGATGCGCCAGAGCGGAGGCCCGGCCTCGAGCACCGACCACTCGAAGAGGCGCGGCCGGCGGGCCTGCAGAAGGCGGACCAGTTCCCCGCCGGAGTCTCCGGCCACCAGGACCAGATTCTCGCCGGCGGCGAGGGCGTCGAAGGAGCCGAGGAGTCTCGAGGCACGCTCCGCCGGAGGGACGCGGCGAATGTCGAGGGCGGGATCGACGAAAGTGGACGGGCTCAATTTTCTGGCCTCCTCTCCCCTCGGCGGCGAGGGTCGCGGGGAAAGACTCGCACGCCGGCCGCCCGGGGA
Organism: Thermoanaerobaculia bacterium; assembly: GCA_035498405.1. Taxonomy (GTDB): domain Bacteria; phylum Acidobacteriota; class Thermoanaerobaculia; order UBA5066; family Gp7-AA6; genus DATBFU01. Next base: position 4,304 of record DATKAE010000081.1, read on the forward strand.
TCTATGATCCCCGTCATCCGAACGGCGCCGCCGCTACGAGGAGAGGGGAAGCTCGAGGACCAGCCGCGGAGCCGGTGAGAAGCCCCGGTGCGCGAGGAAACCGTTCAACGCGGGCTCGTCCCAGGCCACCTCGGTGCGCAGCCGCTCGATTCCAAGAGCGCGCAGGTTCTTGACGAGCTGATCGAGAAGCGCCGTCCCGATTCCTCTGCCGGCCGAGCGGGGCTCGACCAGGATCGTGTCGAGGACCGCGATCGGCTCGGGCAGGCCGAATTCGCCGTAGTGGAGCGACCCCAGGACGGCTCCGACCAAGCGACCGTCGAGCTCCGCGCCGAGCGACACGCAGACGTCGGATTCCTCGAGGGCGCGCTTCAATTTTCCCTCGTACCACTCCGACCGGCTGCGTCCCGTGATCGCCCGGTCGATCTCCACCAGGCGCGAGGCGTCGCCCCTCCTCAGGCGCCGGACGAGGATGTCATCCTGCTGGCCGTCCATGCGGCACCTCCCATGTCGAGTTTCTCCCGCCGGAAGCCGCCCCAGATCGCCGCGCCGATCGCACCGGCGAAGAGGGACAGCGGGTGGCGGACAATTTCGAACGCTCTTCCGCGGCGCGCGCTCTCGGGTACCAACGCCCGCTCAAGCGCGGCGGCCAGCCCATCGTCCGCGGCCAGGCCGCCGCTGACGAAGACGACGCCCTCGGTTCCGAGCGACTGGATCAGGCGCGCGTACCTTCCCGCCATGCTGTCGTGAATTCCGCGCAGGATGTTGGCGGCCGAGAGCCCCCGAGAGACCATGTTGATGACGTCGGTTTCGGCCAGAACCGCGCAGATTGAGCTGACCGGCTCGGGCCGGTCCGCCGAAAGAGACAGGGGCCCGATGTCCGTCGGGGAGACACCGAGGTAGCGCGCGATGTTCTCCAGAAACTGCCCCGAGCCCGACGCACACTGGCTCGTCATCTTGTAGCCGAGCACCTTGCCCCGCGAATCCATCGCCAGGGCGCGCGCGTGGAGCGCCCCGACGTCGAGCACCGTTCGGGCCCGCGGCTCGAGGCGAAGGGCCCCCCGCGCATGCGCGGTCATTCCATAGAAGTGCCCGGTGGCAAATGGAACCTCCTCCCCTTCTCCGGTCGTTGCGACGTAGTCGAGCTCGGTCACCCTGGCGTCGGCGACAGCGGCTTCGAAGGCCTCCGCGACGACCTCGCCCACGTTGCGGCGGCGCACCCGCGACACCGCGCGACCCAGCAGCTCCGCCTCCTCCCCGCCGCCGACCCGCAGGACGACCGCCTTGACGGCGGCCGAACCCACGTCGAGGCCCGCCGTGACGCTCACGCCATCGCTCCGCGACGCGCGAAGTGGGCGGCGCCGAGCGCGCCCGTGTAGATGCTGTCGCCGGAGATGTTGATCCGGCGCGGGCCGTAGTTCTCGGCGACGAGCTCCTCGAGCGCCCGCACGGCCGCCGGGTTGCGCGCCACGCCTCCGGTGAAGGTGAATTCGTCTTCGATCCCTCCCGACCGGGCGAGCAGGCTCATGGCGCGCAGGATCACCGCCCGATGGAGACCGGCCAGGATGTCCTCCCGCTTCTGCCCGAGCGAGAGCCGCTCCCGCAGCTCCGCGCCCGCGAAGACGGTGCAGGTCGAGCTGATGCGGATCGGGCGGCGGCCGGAGAGCGCGAGCGGACCGAGCTCGTGCAGCCCCAGGTTCATCTCGTCGGCGATGTAGCCGAGATAGCGGCCGCACCCGGCAGCGCAGCGGTCGTTCATCTGGAAGCTCGTGACGATCCCACGCGCGTCGACCTGGATCGCCTTGGTGTCCTGGCCGCCGATGTCGAGCACCGTCCGGGTCCCGGGAAAGAGGACGTGCGCGCCGAGGCCATGACAGAGGATCTCGGAGCGGATCTGCTCCTTGGGAAACGGCAGTCGCGCGCGCCCGTAGCCGGTCCCGACGGTGGCGGACGCCTCGAGGCCGGCCGTCGCCGCGGCTTCGACCGATGGGCGCACTTGCGCCTGTCCGCCCGCCCGTACCAGCGCCTTGCCGATGTGCTCGCGGAAGCCGAGCTCGATCGGTTCGTTCTCGACCGGGACGATGCACGTGTCGTAGAGGCCGATCAGCAGATCGAAGGTCACCCCCGTCGGATCCGCAATCTCCTGCGCCAGACGCGCGTAAGCAGAGCCGGCGGCGTCCCGGAAGAAGTCGGACCGCGCCGGCGGATCGGGGTCGTCGAGGCGCCGCTCCTCCTCGGCCCGGAGCGACTGGAAGATCTCCCGAACCTTCTCCGAGGCCGCACGTCGCCGGTCCGGCCGGACGGCCCTCTCGACTTCCTCCTCGATTCGCGCCTGCAGGCGGCCAAGCTGCACCAGCATCTGCTCCAGCCGGAATGCCCGAAGGAGCCGGCCGAGCGCCGCGCTTCCGGCGGCCCGCTCCACCGCCCGCTCAAGGATCCGGAACCGCGCGGAGACGAAGGCCTCGGTCCGCGCCACGTCGGCGGCCAGGTCGTAGTTCGAGCGGGAGTTCGTGATGCCCCGGCCGAGGATCTCGCCGTTCTCGTCGAGCACGACCGCTTTGGTCGTCGTCGAGCCCAGATCGATGCCGACGAAGCAGCTCACGTCCCCGACCCGGCCCTTCTCGCCTCGAGCATCTGGAAGTAACTCTCCAGCCGGTTCTTGAGGTTCGCCGCCGAGAAGTAGCGCGCGTCCACGAGGTCCGACTCGATGAAGGCTCCCGGCACTCCGGTTCGACGCTCGACTTCGCGCAGAATGGTGAGCTGCCCGGCCGAAAAGGAATTGCACGACTTGACCGAATGGATGAGGAAGCCGTCGGCCCGGTACTCCTCGACGTAGCGCTCGAGCATCTCGACCCGCGAGGGAAGGTTGCGGTTCGTGTAGCAGCCGCTGCAGTAGTCGGCGAGCGTGCCGAGCGGGTCCGATGGGTCGTGCCGGAAGCCGAAGTCGTAGGTGCCGCCGACCTTCGAGTAGGTCGAGGCCACGACGACGGCTTCCTCCTCGGCGAACATCCGCCAGAAGTCGCGGAAATGCGTCCAGTTGGGCGGACCCTCGACCACGAGCCGCCACTTCTGCCGGTCGAGCCGGCCTGCCGGTGTGGCCGGCCCCTCGCCCCGCGCCACCCGCTCTTCCACTTCCTCCCGAAGAGCGCGGTAGTAGGCGACCCCCTCGGCGGTGCCGCGAAAGGCGGAGAAGATCGGTCCGACGTAATAGACGGCACCGAAGTAGGCGTCGATGGGGCTCGGCATCTTCTTGGCCGACTGCAGGACCGCCACCAGGTCTTCCTCGGCGGCGGCGCTGCGGGCGAGGTTCTCGCGCAGTCGTTCCTCGTCGTAACGCCGTCCCGTGGCCTTCTCCAGAGTCGGGATGAGCGTCTCCCGGATCTGCCGGGCCACGTAAGACCGCTGGACCGGCGTCTGGCTCCCGTCGGCCTGGTAAGGGACCTGGAGGAAGACGGTCGGGCAGCCGTACTGCTCGCGGAGCAGCTCGAACCACTTCATGAAGGTGTAGCAGCCGGTGTAGGAGAGCAGGAGCAGGTCGGGCTTGGGCAGCCGCGTGCCCGTCGGGCCGACGTTGCCGGCCGTCGACATTCCGATGTCGCACTTGACGTAGGAGCAGACGTCCTCCGAGTGCCCCGCCTTCTCGGCCGCCGCGATGTAGGCCTGGCTCTTCCCGCGCATGGCGGACTGGAGGGCGTTGATCTCCGGAAGCACCGGCAGCGCGCCGAAGGCGCGAATGAGCTCCGTCAGGTTGCCGGGCACGAACGTGTAGACGACGGGCTCGCGCGTCTCCGGGGCCGCTTCCAAACGCTCGTAGTGCGCCGCCAGCATCTCCTTCTGCAGAAGCATCGAGCGGTCCTTCTCGGCCTCGCTCACAGGGCGCCTCCCCAGAGCTTGATCGAGTCGGCGAAGGTCCCTGCCTGCTCGCGGAACTGCTGGAACTGGCCCGTGTTCTCGGCGAACTGGAACGCGATGCAGGGAACGCCCGCCTCCTCGGCCCCGGCGCGAAGCATCGGCCGATCGAGCAGCGCGGGATCGCAGAAGCTCGCCGAGGCAAAAATGACACCGTCGGCTCGAGCCGCGGCGACTCTCTCCCGGATGGCCCGTCGCTTGCCCGCCGGATCCCCTTCGTAGAGGGTCGAGGTCTTGACGGCGTGGCGGACGAAGGCGCGCGCCAGATTGCCGAGCGGGTCGCCTTCGAGCTCGACCTCCGCGCCGATCATGCGGTTGCCCAGGAGGAAGTCGTCGTCCACGATGAAGCAGCCCGCTCTTTCGATCGTCTGGATCAGACCGAGCGGCGGCTGCTCGCAGAAGGCCCCCACGACGAGCACCCTCGCGCGGTCGCGCATTCGGCCCGTCTCCGCCTGGCAGGCCGTCAGGTAATCGCGCATCCTCTCGACGAACTCCTCGAGCGGGGTGAGCTCTCCCGCCCGCAGGAGCAGGTACAGCTCTTCGGTCGGGACGTTCCACGGCGTCTCGCGTCGGACCCGGTACAGCTCTCGCACGAGAGCCCGCGCCTGATTGCCGGCGTCGACCGCCTCGCGCAGAGAGGCTTCCGTGGCGGGCCTGCCCGAGATCTCCCCGAGGTCGCGCGCGAGCGCCTCGAGCTCCTCCCGCCAGAAGCCGGCCGCGAGATCCCGATCGGGAACCTGCGGCAGATCGAGGTAACGGACGTACGTCTGCGGATAGAGGAGCTGCCAGACCCCGGAGAGGTTGCGGATGACGTCGCAGGTCGCGGGAAAGAGCATCGCCGAGAGAAAGTCGAGCCTTCGCGACTCGGCGAGCTCCACGACCGAGCGCGGCAGATGACAAATGTACGACTGATAGAAGGCGTCGCCGCGGATGATCTCCAGCCGGTCCCCGCCGCCGTGGATCCCGATCGGAAGCATCCCGCTCGCGCGGAGGATCTCGCGCGGGGCGTAGACGGGCAGGTAGCCGGCGGCCTTCCTTCCGGGAGCCTTCTCCAGAAAACGGCGGGCCTCGGTGAAATCGAGGTCGTCGGCGACCTCGGCCGCCCAGTCGATGATCTCGCGCCGCGTCATGCGTGGCTCCAGGTCGGTGGGCGCCGCTCGAGAAAGGCGGACAGGCCTTCGACGGGGTCGCGATGCGCCATCAGGTC
>DATKAE010000082.1:0-2287 GCA_035498405.1 Thermoanaerobaculia bacterium
CTCGAAGTCCTCGACGCCGATTCCGGCGAATGCGGCCCCGACGCCTCCCAGAAACGCTTTCGCTTTCGTGTCGTCGCCGGCGTAGTGCTCAGTGATCGCCTGGCCGAGCCAGGCGTTGTCGTGCTCGTAGGCGGACTTCCAGGGCTGGCGACCCCGGAGCTTCGCATCGGCCTTCGCCTGCTCCGCCAGCCGCCGGAGGATGAAGTCGACCTCGACCGGCACCGGCTTCTCACACCAGAGCGTGCCGTCGGCGTCGAACACCGCGACTCGCTCCTCGACCGGCACGGCGCCGGTCGCCTGTTCGACGAACTTGAGGATCGCCGTCTTCGCCGCGCCCTCGTTCCAGCTCTCCAAGTCCTTGCTCATAACGGGCTCCTCTTCGACAGGGGCCGGGCTGTTCGGCCCGGCCCCTGTCTTGCCTCAGTGGGATGAACCTCCCCTGTCTCGATCAGTCGCGTGCGAACGCTGCCGCGACCTCCTTCTCGCGGTCGGCGAACGCCTCACCGGACACGTTGACGATCACCTTGTGGATCGTCCCGCCGACGAATGCCCACGGCGCGTCGCCCGGGTAGTCGCTGGTGACCGGCTCGCCGCCGTCGCGGCCGATGTTCAGGCCCTCACCGGCGAGCGAGAACTTGCCGGGCTGGGTCTTGATCTTCCCCTCTCCGACCTTCTCCTTGTTGAAGTAGAGGCTGAGCGTGCCGGTGGTCGGCATCTTGTCACCCTCATCCTTCTCGAACGAGGCCGAGAGGCGAACATCACCGGTCGGGATCGGCTTGTCGGACTCGACGTACTGGTCCTCCATGCCGACGTAGTTGTAGTCGTACTTCAGCTTGCCGTCCTTGACGTACAGGGCGTGGCCGCCGAACCGGCACCCGTGCGCGAACAGCACGCCGCCGGCTTCCTTCGTGTCGATCGTGACGTCGGCCGCGATGCCGTAGGAGCGGTTGCGGACGTTGACCGCGGCCGACTCGGGCACCTCTGCGCAGCCCGGGTAGTAGACGTACTGGTCACGCGGCTTCGAGAGCTGCGGCCGCTCCGTGTTCAGGATGTCGATCGCGCTTCGCGACTCGAGTGGGAGGGCGTTGTACTTGCCCGCCTCCGACCACCAGAGCGCGACGAGCTCGGCCAGCTTCTCTGGCTCCTTCTCGGCCAGGTCGTGAACCTCGCTCGGGTCGGTCTCCGTGTTGAAGAGCTCCCAGCGCTGGTTGGTGAAGTCAGCCCACCCGTCCGGGGTGGCCGGCGTCACCGACGCGGCCTTCCAGCCGTCGTGGTAGATCCCGCGCGTGCTGAGCATGGAGTAGAACTGCGTCTTCCTGCCCGGTGCCTTCTCGTCGTCGAAGGTGGCCTTGAAGCTCTCGCCCTCGAGCGGGATCTGCGTGGCACCCCGGTACACCTCCGGCATCTCGATCCCGAGGCAGTCGTAGATCGTCGGCACGATGTCGATCGCGTGCTCGTACTGATGGCGGATGCCCGCCTTCTTGATCTGCGCCGGCCAGGAAACGATCATCGGGTCGGCCGTGCCACCCTGGTAGTTCGAGTACCGCTTCCACATCTTGTTCGGCGTATTGAGGGCCCACGCCCAGCCGGTCGGATAGTGGTTGTAGGTCTTCGTGCTGCCGAGCACGTCGAGGTACTTCATGTTGTCCTCGATCGTGTCCGCGATGGCGTTGAAGAACTTGTTCTCGTTGACCGAGCCGTTCGGCCCGCCCTCACCCGAGGCGCCGTTGTCCGACACCAGGATGATCAGCGTGTTCTCGAGCTGCCCCGACTCCTCGAGGTAGTCGAGCATCCGGCCGAGCTGGTGGTCGGCGTGGCTGACGAAGCCTGCGTACACCTCCGCCATCCGGGAGAACAGCTTCTTCTCGTCGGCTGTCAGCGAGTCCCAGGGCCGCACGACGTCGAGTGCCGGCCAGTCCTGCCCCTTGGGGCCCTTGAGATCGGTGTACGGGTTGATCGGCGAGAGCTCGACGTCCTTGCCGACGATCCCCAGCTTCTTCTGCTTCTCGAGGATGGTCTCGCGGATCTTCTCGTAGCCCATGTCGAACTTGCCCTTGTACTTGTCCGCCCACTCCTTCGGCACGTGATGCGGCGCGTGGCCGGCGCCGAAGGCGTAGTAGAGGAAGAACGGCTTATCCGGGGCGATCGCCTTCATGTCCCGGATGTACGACATCGCCTTGTCGGTGATGTCGACCGAGAGGTGGTAGCCCTCCTCCGGCGTCTGCGGCGGGTCGACCGTGTGGTTGTCATGGATCAGGTCGGGATACCACTGGTTCGTCTCGGCGCC
>DATKAE010000083.1:0-1420 GCA_035498405.1 Thermoanaerobaculia bacterium
CCGCGGCGGAGTGCCAGGAACTGCTGCTGCAGCGAGGTGAAGAGCCGCTGCGCCTCGCGATCGGTCTCGGCGGCAAAGACGCCGATGCAGGCCATGGCATAGGGCTTCGCCAGGCTCTCCGAAGGCTTGAAGCGGCTGCGATAGATCTCCAGCGCCTGCATCAGGTAATCGGGCGCGAAATGCGAGGCGAAGGCGTAGGGCAGGCCGAGGAGCGCCGCCAGCTCCGCGCCGAACAGGCTGGAGCCGAGGATCCAGAGCGGTACCCCAAGGCCGGCGCCCGGAACGGCGCGCACCTGCTGACCCATGACATGGGGCTCGGTGGGCGCGTGCGCCTGGAAGTAGCTCAAGAGCTCCATCACGTCCTGCGGGAAGCTGTCGTCGCTGCCGGAGAGGTTGCGGCGGAGCGCCCGCGCGGTCCGCATGTCGGTGCCCGGCGCACGCCCGAGGCCGAGATCGATCCGGCCCGGGAACAGAGATTCCAGCGTCCCGAACTGCTCGGCGATGATGAGGGGGGCGTGGTTCGGGAGCATGATCCCGCCCGAGCCGACCCGGATGGTCTTGGTCCCTCCCGCCACATGGGCGATGACGACGGCCGTGGCGGCGCTGGCGATGCCGGGCATGTTGTGGTGCTCGGCCAGCCAGTAGCGCTTGAAATCGAGTCGCTCCGCCGCCCGCGCGAGGTCGAGGGTGTTGCGGAAGGCGTCGGCGGCGGTGCCGTCCTGGCAGATCGGCGAGAGGTCGAGGACGGAAAAGGGAATCACGGGGAGCGCCTCACTGCTGTGCATCCCGTGAAAGATAGCCGCTCGGCGGCGGATGTCGCCCCTCCCCCGGCGCCGGGGGGCCCATGCAGGGAATGCAACTCCCTACCCGGCGTGGGGGCGACGCTCTGGACGTCCGGTATGGACCGTGTAGATTTGATGACGTCGAAACCACTGACGGAGTCCGAGATGGCCAAGGGTCAGCAGAAGTCGAGCCGCGAGAAGAAGAAGCCGAAGAAGAAGGCCGAGGAAGGCTTGAAGCAGGAATCGTCCTACAAGCAGAGCTTCGGCAAGAAGTAAACCGCCCCAAAGACGACGTGACGCACACCGGAGGCACACCCGGGGGTTGCGCCTCCTCTTTTCCAGGATCGCCGGTTCCGGTCTAATAGACCCATGGAAGTTAGACCTCGGGATGCGGCGATCCTGAAGAGCACCCAGTTCCGCCGCGAGCGGGAACCGAGTTGGCGCGAGCTCGAGGATCTTCTCGAGAAGCTCCGCAAGAGCTCGCCCCGGGCGTTGACGCCGCAGGAGCTGACCCGGTTGCCGACGCTTTATCGCGGCGCCCTCTCCTCGCTCTCGGTCGCGCGCTCGATCTCGCTCGACCAGAGCCTGCTCGCCTACCTGGAGAGCCTCGCCAACCGCGCCTATTTCCAGATCTACGG
>DATKAE010000084.1:0-233686 GCA_035498405.1 Thermoanaerobaculia bacterium
CCGAGCCGACCGTCGGTCGCGGAGCGAGATCCCGAACGAAAGCGCGAGCGACGGCTAGGCCCCCTCGGCGGCGGCGTGCTGCGCCTTCGACTGCGCGACGATCTTCTCCTGGATCGTGTGAGGCACCTCCGCGTAGTGCGAGAATTCCAGGTGGAAGGATCCCCGGCCCTGCGTGATCGAGCGTAGCTGCGCTCCATAGGTGAGCATCTCGGCCATCGGGACCTGCGCGCGGATGATCGTGTCGTCGGCCGAGGTGTCCATTCCCTGGACCTGGCCCCGCCGGGACGAGAGGTCTCCCATCAAGTCGCCGACGTACTCGTTGGGGGCGGAGACTTCGACGTTCATGATCGGCTCGAGCAGCGTCGGCCTCGCCTTCTCCATCGCTTCCTTGTAGGCGAGGGCGCCGGCGATCTTGAAGGCGAGCTCCGAGGAGTCGACGTCGTGATATTGCCCGTCGTAGAGGGTCACTCGGAAGTCGACCATCGGGTAGCCGGCCAGGAACCCCTTGCGGCGGGCCTCCTGGATGCCTTTTTCGACGGCGGGGATGAAGTTTCGCGGGATCGAGCCGCCGTAGATGTCGTCCACGAACTCGAAGTCGCCGCCCCGCGGCAGCGGCTCGACTCGGATCCGACAGTCGGCAAACTGGCCATGCCCCCCGGTCTGCTTCTTGTGGCGTCCGTGCGCCTCGGCCTTTCCCTTGATGGTTTCGCGATAAGGAACCTTGGGCGGGTGCAGGATCACTTCGACGCCGTAGCGCTTCTTCAGCCTGGCCACGGCGATCTCGACGTGGAGCTGGGAGGCGCCGGCCAGGTGGAACTCCTTGGTCTCCTCCTCGCGCTGAAAATGGAGCGACGGGTCCTCGTCGATCAGCTTGTGCAGGGCGACGGAGATCTTGTCTTCGTCACCCTTCGACTTCGGCTCGATCGCGTAGGCGATCGAGGCCTCCGGAACCGTGAGCCTGGGCAGGACGACCGGATGATCCTTGGTGGTGAGCGTGTCGCCGGTCGCGGTTTCTTTCAGTTTCGCCACCGCAACGACGTCCCCGGCTCGCGCCTCCGAAACGTTGACGTGCTCCTTGCCCTGGGGGAGAAACAGGCCGGAGAAGCGCTCGTGGACGCCGCGGGTCGCGTTCCAGTAGCCGCCATCGGACTGGAAGTGGCCGCTGTAGACGCGCAGGTAGGAGATCCGTCCGGCGAAGGGGTCGGAGACGGTCTTGAAGACCTGCGCCACCGCGGGGTCCTTCTCATTGCAGAAGACCCTGACGAGCTTCCCGTCCTTTCCCGTCCCCTCGACCACCCGGGTCTCCGGCGAGGGAAGCAGCGAGGCGCAGGCATCCAGGATTCGCAGCACGCCGATGCCGAGCGCCGAAGACGCGCAGAGCACCGGAAACACCTTGCGCGCGGCGATTTCCTCCTTGAGGCCCGGCACCAGATCCGCGGGTTCGAGCGTTCCCTGGGCGAAGAACTTCTCCATCAGGGCGTCTTCGCCCTCGGCCACCATCTCGACCAATCGCTCGTGTTCTTCCTTCGCTCGCGCCGCGAGCGCCTCGGGAATCGGACCGTCGGTGCGCTTGCCGTCGGAGTGGACGTGCGACTCCATGCGGACCAGGTCGACGGTCCCGCGAAACGTCTTCTCTTCGCCGATGGGGATCTGCAGCGAGACGACGTTGCGTCCGAATTTCTTGTGCAGCGACTCCATCGCCCGATCGAAGGAGGCGCGCTCCCGGTCCATTCGATTGACGACCAAGAGCACGGGACGCTGGAATTCCTCGGCGAACTTCCAGGCCTTTTCGGTCTGCACCTCGACCCCCGACACGGCGTCGAGCACGATCAGGGCCGCATCGGCGGCGGCGACCGCGGCGCGGGCCTCCGTGGAGAAGATCCCGTATCCCGGAGCGTCCAGAAAGTTGATACGGGTGTCACGATGGATGGCGTGGGCGCAGGCCAGATTGATCGAAATCCGTCGTTCGATCTCCTCGCCGTCGAAGTCGGTGGGGCAGGTGCCTTCCTCGATCTTGCCGGGCCGGGTGGTGGCGCCCGCGGCGTACAGGAGCGCGGCGACCAGAGTCGTTTTCCCGACGGTGTTGTGGCCCACGACGGCCACGTTGCGGAGCGCCGGTGCGGAAAAGCTTTTCATGGGGCCGGATTATATTGAAGCCCCGGCCGCGGCTCGGAATCGGTCTACCGGAGAATTTGGCGATCGCGGCTCGCGCGATCGTTGATAGCGTTTGCCCCCGTGACGGCGGTTTCCTGCCTGGCGATCGGCCTCGCCTTCGCGATCGCGGTGGGGTTGCTGACGCTGGCCGGCGTGCTGCTCGGGTGGCTGGCGCCCCGCTGGATCGAGAAGATCCGCGCGTGGCGATCCGGCCCGCGAGCCCCGCGACCTTAGATATCCGTGCGCGAAAAAACGGCCCGAGTGGCCGTCCTGCGGATTGACGCTCCTCGGAGGGGGGACTAGAATTTGGGTCCGTCCCATCCCTACAATGCGGGTGCGGGGGGAAATCTCCGTCTCGGGAGAGAGAGGATAGAAGTCTTCGATCGATGGCGGACAAGGGAACGTCGGGATCCAGGCTGACGAAGCTCGGTCGTTACGAAGTCTTAAACGAGCTCGGCAAGGGGGCGATGGGAGTCGTCTACCTGGCCAAGGACCCCCTCATCGGACGGATGGTCGCCATCAAGACGATTCGAACCTCCAGCTTCGGGGACGACGATTCGGAGTCGCGGGAGTTTCGCGAGCGGTTCATCCGGGAGGCCCAGACGGCGGGCATTCTCTCCCATCCCAACATCGTCACCATTCACGACATCGGGGAGGACCCAGAGACGCAGACCTCCTACATCGCGATGGAGTACATCGAGGGCCGCAACCTGAAGTCCCTGCTGGCGGAGAAAAACCGTTTCGGTTACGAGCAGATCGCCGACATCATCGCGCAGGTCGGGGAGGCGATCGACTACGCGCATCGTAAGGGAATCATCCACCGGGACATCAAGCCCGCCAACATCATCATCACGACCGACGGCAAGGTCAAGATCATGGATTTCGGGATCGCGAAGATCGCTTCCTCGAACCTGACGACGACGGGCCAGTTCCTGGGGACACCCAATTACATGTCGCCGGAGCAGGTTTCGGGGGCCGCGGTGGACGGGAGGAGCGACATCTTCTCGCTCGGTGTCGTCCTCTACGAGCTGCTGACGAGCCGCAAGCCGTTCCAGGGCGAGAACCTCACAGCGATCTCCTACAAGATTGTCCATGAGGAGTTCACGCCGCCGGCCGAGCTGTCTCCGGAGGTCCCCGCGGACTTCAACGCCATCGTCGCGCGGGCCATGGCGAAAGACCCGTGGAACCGTTATCAGCGCGGCAAGGACTTTGCGCTGGCTCTCCACCAGCTGAAGGCGCGTCTGGAGGAGCAGCGGGCCTTGCGCGACCTGGGTTCCATGGTTTCGGCCGCCGAGAACATGCCGACGCTGCGCCTAGAGAACCTGGAGAAGCTCGTGGCGGAGGCGGCGGCGCGCCAGGCCGCGGCGGCGTCCGCGCCGCCCGAAGGAGACCGCGCCGACTTGACGGAAGACAGTGGGGCCAACCTGCTGTCGCGCGCGAAGCCGGCGCCCGAGCCACCCGCCGCGCCGGTACCCCCGGCCGCTCCGCCTCGGAGGCCGAGCGATTCCTTGTCCAAACGCGCGGCCGCTGCCCTGGAGCAGCCGCCGGACGGGCAGACCATGGCGATCCCGATTCTGGCCAAGCTCTCGGCGACGGCGCCGGAAGCCGCGCCCGGTCCTCCTCCGGCGCGCGAGGCCGCGCCGCCTCCCGAGCCGGCTCCGGTGGCGGCGCCTCCTGCCGAGCCGCGTCCACGTGCCGACCGGGGAGCGGCGCCCGTGCCCGCGGCCGCGACCCGTGCGGCGGAGCCGGCGGGCCCATCGCCGCTGGCAAGCGCGCGCGCCTGGGTGGAGAGGCTCCCTTGGGGCGATTGGCGGAAGCTCTTGCGCGCCGAGGTCAACGTCCAGTACTTCTGGGGCGCGGTTGGCGCGGCCGGGCTCTTCGTGTTGCTCGTCTGCGGGGCGCTCGTCGTGCGCTCGCGGATGGCCGCCCGGCCGACCGCCCCGATGGACCCGGTCGTCGAAAAGGAAACGTGGGACCGCAAGCGTGCGTTGAAGGAGGCGGAGAAGCTCTTCTCGGCGGGCAACTACGAGCAGAGCCTGGCTCTCTTGAGGCAGGTCTTGGCTCGCAGCCCGGGCAACCAGCGCGCCAGGCAGTACGCCGAGATGGCGGAGAACGCCTTGGCCGGCCGGGCGGAGGAGCAGCGCAAGGGCGTCGAGGCGGAGAAGAGCCTCGAGGCGGCGCGCCTCGCGCTGGCGGAGAAGCGCTACGACGATGCGGTTCGCGCCGCGGATCAGACGCTCGCCTTGGATGGCGGCAAGGTCGAGGCGCAGCAGGTGAAGGATCAGGCCGTCGCGAAGATCGCGGAGGCGCGCGCGGCGGAGGCCGAGGCCGCGCGGAAGAAGAAGGAAGAAAAGAAGCCCCCGGCCGGGCGCCGGCCGGCCACCGCCGTTGCCCAGAAACCGCAGCAGTTCACGGTGGCGACGCCTCCGCCGACGGTCGCGGTAGCCGCTGGCCCGGCCACCCTGCGGCTGTCCTTCGAGTCGCCGATCTCGGAGGGCAGCGTCATGATCTACGTCAACGACGAGAAAGTTCTGCAGAGGACATTTGACTTCTCGAAGAAGGCGGGGCTCTTCAAGCGCGTCGAGGGAACCGGAACGCTCGAAGCCTCGATGCCCATCAAGGGTGGCCCGGTGACGGTGAAGGTCTGGCTTTCGGGCAAAGGTCTTACTTCGGCAGCCTACACGACCGCGACGGGGCAGGTTCCGGGGGGCGAGACGCGCACGTTGAAGCTCGATTACGCCAAGGGCCAACTCACCGCGCGGATCCAGTAAACCCGGAACGGCTCGGGAGTGCCTAGCGCGCCGACGTGGCCGGCCAACCCGACCTCAAGCGTCGGACCTCTTTGACCTCCCGCTCCAATTCGAATATAAACACTCGAAGCCTCGGGGCGTAGCGCAGCCTGGTAGCGCACTCGGTTCGGGACCGAGTGGTCGGAGGTTCAAATCCTCTCGCCCCGACCAACAAACTCAAGCAGTTAGTCAACATGAAATTCCCGTCGGCGGGCCGACTGTGCCCAAAGTCACTTCCGAACCTGCGCCCGATGCGCCGCCGTCCTCTCCAGGGCGTCGCGCTGGTCCTCGCCGGAGACGATGTTGTAGCGCTCGAATATCGCGGCGGTCTCATGCCTCGAGATGCTCTGGGCGACCGACTGGGCGACCCGAGCCTTCAGCTTGAACTCGGGGCCGTTCCGCTAACCTTCCTCGGACCCCTGATCGTGGCCATCCACACCCCGCTCAAGCGTTAGGCAAAAGTGTCAAATTTGCCGGGTCAACCGCCTTTCATCTAAACAGTCGTTCTCCCGTTCTCGCTTCCGTCGCTTGTGGAAAGGCCGGGAGGCGGAGACCCGGCCCCTCGGCTGCCCCTGCTCCGTCAGTGCGAACGGCCACCAAAGGACAAAAGGGGCCGCGAAGCGTCCGACAAGCTGGTGGAAGTGAAATCCGGTCGCCCAGAAATTTCGCGCGAACGGGCCGTAGTTCGCTGCGCTCCAAGGGCCGAGCCTCGTTGCGTAGAGTGTCCGGACTTGAAAGAAAAGGGCGACGACATGGACCAAGCAGAGGACACCCGCGACAAGGAAAAAGGCTCCCACTCGGTCTCCTCGCCAAGGCTTCGCATGCAAGGCGAAGAGGGCGGCGAGGATCACGAAGTTGAAGTGGAGATCGCCGGCGGGGATTCCCGGCCTGGGCGAGCTGGGAGGAAAGTCTTGGCGCTCGACAAGGATCTCACGGGAGTCGGCGAGAGGCCGGAGCCAAGTCACGGCGGGGTTCTCTGTCGCGCGCAGTACGAACTCGGCCGCCGCTGCGAGCAGCCGCTCGTACGGCGCGGCGAAGCCCTTCCAGACCAGCAGGCCGAGAAGGAAACCGAGAAGAAGCCTCCCGGTGACCGCGAGGCCGCTCTTGGGAAGCGCGAACGTCGTCATCATGTCCGAGGCTCACCGAGCTCCGGAGGGAGAAGCACCTGGCGAGAGAGCTGTTTCCATCTGCCTGGCCCAGAGAAGGAACAAGACCACCCCGAAGATGACCATCACGGACTGCCAAAGGACCGTGTGCAATGGGGAAAAGAGAGCAGGACGGTGCCTTCCCACCCAGAAGAGTGAAGCGACCCGCACGAAATTCAGAAGTTCAATCGCTAGAAATCCCGCGAAGAGCCCGACGGCGCGTCGCTGCCAGTTCGCGGGAAACGCGAGGACCGCGGAGCCGAAGAGGAGCACGGTCTCCAGGCCATTGCAGCCGTTCTGGATGTTGACGGCGAACTCGGTCGACCGGATCTCGGTACCGTCCACGGTCACAGCCTCTCCGAGGGCCTTCAAGAGAATCGCCGAGACTGCGGCGATCCATCCCGTAAATGGCACGATGACCACGTCGTTGACCGGCCGTAAGGCTACCGCGAAGAAGAAGAAGAAAAGAATGCCGATGAAGCGGGCCAGAAACACGAGCGAGCGGCGGCGGGCCAAGGGAGCCCCTCGCATCCGCTCTTTAACTTCGACCGAATGCATCGCGCTGGCGGTGGATCGGCCTAGGTTCTTCGAGGACTTCGCCACTGTCGGGTTCGCGAGAAGCTTCACGGTACAGAGGACTGATCTTCGGTCTGCTTCGGCTACTGAAAGTAGCCGTTGACGTCGATGATCAGGTGGACCGTTCCGGAGGTCTGGTCGCACCAGACGTCGAGGCCTCCCGAGGGGCCGAGCGTGGCGATCGCGTTGTTCGCCCGGGTCTCTCCCAGCCGGTAGTTGATGGTCGAGACCAGGGGCAGCGCCGCGCCTCCCGGGAAGAGGCGGAGGTCCCCGGCAGCCGTGGGCTGTGTAATCGTCACGTTGAGCGAGACGGACCGCGCGTCGGCCGGGATGCCGCAGGTCCCGGCGAGCGGGAAGATCCGGTCTGCCCCGGCCGCGAGTGCCGGCCCGCCGAGCGGCGCGGCGGCGTTTCGCGTGTCGAGCACCCGGCAGGGAGTAAGCGTGTAGAAGTCGAGGTTGGCCTTCGAAGGGAGAGCGACCTTGAAGACGGTGCCGAATCCGGATCCTCCGCCGCTGGATGTCGTCCCGTAGAGGTATCCGTCGCTCCCGAGCAGGAGCGGAGCCCTCGGGCTCGATCCGTCGGTGCCATGGAAGTAGTGGAAGACGACGAAGTTGCCTGCCGGCGTGATCTGGAAGAGGGTGCCATTGCCATCCACACCGCAGGCGCTGGTCGTTCCGTACAGGTTCCCGCCTACCTGGATGAGGCCCGCGTTCGGGACGCAGCCATCGGCGTCGACGAAGGAGCGAAGAGTCGCAAAAGAGGTGCCGTCGCGGGCCATTCGAAAGAGAGTGCCGGCGCCCGCCCCTCCCGATCGCGTGGTTCCGTAAAGGTTTCCGTCGCTCGCCGCGAGGAGCTTTCCGAAAGGTGCGGCTCCCTCGCCGGGTGAGGCGCCGAAGGAGTGGAGGACCGTCAGGCTTCCGCTGGAAGTCATCCCGTAGATCGTTCCCTGGCCATACGTTCCATAGGCTTCGATCGTCCCGTAGAACAATCCATCCGTCCCCTCGATCGGGGGGGCGTTGGGATACCTGCCGGTGCTGCCGTCGAGCGTGTAGAGCGTCGACAGCCCGCCTCCCGAGGTGACTCGGAAAACCGTGCCGTACACGTACACGGGCCCAATTCCGTGATTGGTCGTCCCGTAGAAATAGCCGTCACTTGCCAGAACGATCCCGTTTGGCTGGCCGCCCTCGCTGCCGTAGAAGTGGAAGAGCGTCGCAAAGGCTCCCGTCGGCGTGACCCTGAAGAACGATCCATAGTCCAGGAAGCCGTACCCGACCGTTCCATAGAAGGCGCCGTCGCTTCCGTCGACGAGGGCGGCGCGCGGAGTCGCGCCGTCGTTTCCGTTGAAGGAGTGAATGGTCATCAGCGTGCCCCCCGGCGTGATCTGGAAGATCGTCCCCACGCCGTTGCTTCCGCCCCCCGAGGTCGTCCCGTAGAAGTTGCCGTCAGAGCCCTCGACGAGCCCCGCCTCGGGCGTCGACCCGTCGTCGCCCGTTCCGGAGAAGCTGTGGAGGACCGTCAGGACCTGTCCGCCAGCGGGACCAATCCCGGCACAGAGGCCGAGAAGCAGGAAGGCCGACGCGAGGGCGCCGCGCCTATTCGAAGTAGCCATTCACGTCCACGATAAGGTGCACGGTTCCCGAGGTCTGATCGCAGCGCACCGAGAGGTCCCCGGAGTCCCCGAGCGTCGCAATGGCATTGTTGGCGCGAGTCTGACCGGCCCGGTAGTTGATGGTCGAGACCAGGGGCAGCGCCGCGCCTCCCGGGAAGAGGCGGAGGTCCCCGGCCGCCGTGGGCTGGGTAATCGTCACGTTGAGGGAGACGGACCGCGCGTCGGCCGGGATGCCGCAGGTCCCGACGAGCGGAAACGTTCGGACCGCTCCTGCGACGAGGGCCGGACCGCCGAGAGGCCCGTCGGCGTTGCGTGTATCGAGTATGCGACATGGGGTCAGCGTGAAAAATCCGGGAACGGGAGACCCGGTGCCTTCGACGGTTGCGCAGGCAGACGAAGAGTCGTTGTCGGAGTTCGGATCGATCTGATCTCCCGAGACGGAGACCGTGTCGCAGGCGCTGCCCGCCCGCGTCGTCAGCAGCACGACCGTGACGTTCGCCGTCGCGCCGCTCGAGAGATCTCCGAGCGCGCAGGTGATGACGCCGGCCGATAGCTCGCAGGTTCCGCGGTCAGAGTCGGCCGAGACGAACGCGAGCCCCGAGGGTACGGGATCGGTCAGCGTGACGCCGGTGGCCGTCGCCGGGCCGACGTTCTTTACCTGGATCGAGTGTGTCCACGATCCGCCGAGCATCACGGGGTCGGGCGAAGCGGTCGACGTGACCGAGAGATCCGTCGTCTGGCTCGTCTGGGGGATCACCTCCTCGGTGACCGTCAGCACCTGCGGGCTGCCGGCCGATCCGGTGCTCGTGATCGTGATGTGCGCCGTGTAGGTCCCCGGGCCCGTCAGGGCGCTCGGATCGACGCCGACGAGGAGTTCGGAGGGCGCGATTCCGGAAGCGGGGCTGAGGGTCACCCAGGACGCGTCGGCCGAGGCGCTCCAGGTGACCGTGCCGGTGCCGGAGTTGCGAACCCCGAGCTGCTCGGGAGCCGGCGCGGGACCTCCGTTGTCGCTGAAGAAGCGGATGGGTGCGGGACCGGCGACGAGCGTCGGCCCGGGCCTCGCCACGCTCGCGGCGATGGTGACCGACACCGTCGACGTGCCCGTCTGGCCGTTGGAGTCGGTGGCGGTGAGGGTCAGCGTGTGCGTTCCGAGCGACAATGCGGCCGTATGAATCAGATGACCCGTGCCCAATGCGCCGTCGAGGCTCGAGCTCCAGCTGAGCTGCGCATCTCCCAGGGTGCCGTCCTCGTAGTCCTCCCCCAGACCTTCGAGTGTGACGACCTGCCCGGCCTGGTAGACGGCGCCGTTGGCCGGGCTCAGAATCTGTGCCTGTGGAGGCTTGCCCGCCACGGTAAATGGGCCGTTGTCGGCAAAACCGGTGAGCACGCCGTCGCTCCCCACGACACGCAGGTAGCCCGACGCCGCGCCGCCCGTGCCTTCGAGTTCCGAGGCTTCCAGCGGAAGGCTCGTCCCCGCGATTCCGGTCGCGATGGCTCGCCAGGTGGACTTGCTGGTCGGGCTGTACAGCACGGTGTAGGTGAGGGCGTCGCCATCGACGTCGGAGCCGCTCCAGCTGAGGGTGACCGGTCCGCTCGCCGGCAGGCTCGGGCCGCCGCTGCGGGAGAGGATCGAGACCGTCGGGGGGTTCGCGCTGACCTGCCTCGAGGCGATCTCGTGGCCGGTGGCGTCGGAGAAGATCGTGATCCGTTTCGTTCCGGCGGCGAAGTCAACGATCTGCTGGATGATGCCCGTGTCTCCGTCGTCGGTCGAGACGAGCGGGGTGAAGGGATGGTCGGCCAGAATTCCACCCGCTCCGTCGAGGAGCCGAATGCGATACGGCCCCGCGACGAGGGGGGGCACGGTCGCGACCTCGGACTGCCGCGAGAGAACGACGAACGACGCGGCGTCGGAGGCGAAATCGATCGTGCCGTAGACCGAGAGGAAGTCCCCGGTCGTCTGGGTCCGCGCGGCGGCCATGGTCGTGGATCCTGCGACCACGGCCGGGAAAGTCGCGTTGATGTATCCGCTCAGTCCCTTGTAAGTGAAGTCGGAGGCCCACTCGTAGGCGCAATAGGTCATGATGTCGGTCCAGTTCGGGCTCACGGGTTGCGGTGCGATGTTGAAGCGGGCATCTCCCGCGTCGAACCCCGCAAACTGCAGGGGACTCGTGGCGGGGCCTCCGATCAGGCCGTTCGGGTACGGGTAGGCGGGCGCGACCTCACCGGCTGCCCAGACGGCGCCGCAGAACGTGGAATGGTGCCGGCCGAGCGCGTGTCCGATTTCATGGCAACCGTACCAGTCGCCATAGGCGGCATCGGTATCCCACCTGAAATTCGGGAATGTCTGCGGGTTCCCTGTCGGTCCCGATGCCTGGAACGACGGGATGCCCGCGGACGAACCTCGCATGAACCCGCCGCTGTCGTCCACCATGCCGTAGTAGACGACACCCGGGTCTCCGGCGTTCCAATTGTTCCGGATCCAGAGCAGGACCCCGTTCACGACGTTCGAGGTCGGAACGGCCGCAGAAACGTAGTCGACGAAGGTTCGCCGGACCACGTTCAATTTGCTGATCGGGTACATGCGGCGCAGTTCCGACTCGAGGAGGCTCTGGTCGAGGGCGGCCGCCGAGACGAGGACTCCTCCGGGAAAGCCGCCGTTGTAGTACTGGTAGTTCACGATGCGCAGCGACGGCGTCTTGGCTGCCGCGAACGTTACGTCGACGGAATCGCTGTTGTTACCCGGATCATCCTCGGCGACGGTGTGCGCCGGATCGATCTGAGCTCGGAGCGTGATCGTTCCGGCGTGGATCCACTCTTTGGGAAGCTCGAAGTAGAACGAATCGTCCAGGAGAGTCCGGTGGGGCACCGTCGCAACGTTGATGACGGCGCCGCGGTTCAAGGGCTGGAGGGCGGCGCCGAGGCTCGCGCCGCCCTGCGAGCCCTCGAGTTTCGCGGTGATGCCGCTCGCCGGCTTTAGGCCGGCCACGTGGAAGCGCACGAACGTGCGCTTGTCGGCGATGAGGGGGACGCTGTTGGTCAGATCCTGCACGGATTGCGTCACCTCGATGCTGTGGGACGTGCAGGAGGACCGCAGAGGAAACAGCTCGATCGCGTTCGTCTGCGAGAACTCCGACGTCGAACCGGCGGCGTCGGTGGCCGTCGCGGTGACGTAAGGAGGGAAAGGCACCGCGCGGGGTGCGAGCGCGGAAAGAGCGGCGTCACCCGGGAGCTTGCCCGCGATCGAGATACAGAATGAGCCGGACGCGTCAGGCGTCGCGGACGTGAGATAGGTCTTGCCCTCGCCGTGCCCCGAAGGATCGCTCGTGTCGCTCGCGTAGAAATCGATCTGCACCGTCGTCGGGTTGGCCGTATCGACGTGTCCTCGGAGGATCGTCGTGTTCGAGGCGCCGTCGTAGACCGCGGAGACCCCGACGGGGAAATTCATCAGGCTGTTCGGCCCGGTGTCGGTGTCTCCCGGATCGTTGGCCGTCACGCCGTCGGCGCCCAGGTCGATGCCGAGCCCGCCATTGTCGTGGATGCTGTCCCCGCGGATGGAGTTTCCTGTCGCTGCCGCGCCCGTAACGGTCACGCCGTTGCCCGTGTTGAAGGCGATGACGTTAGCCTCGCCGGCAGCGGTCCCGCCGATAAAGTTGCCGGTGGTGGCGTTGATGAGAACGCCGTCGCCACCATTGTGCCGGTTGGCTCCGGCTGCATTCGACCCGATCCAGTTTCCGAGCACCTTGTTGCCCGTTGCGCCGGCATTGCGGATCTCGACGCCGTACAGGGTGTTTCCGGAAATGACGTTTCCCGCGCCCGCGACCGTCCCGCCGATCGTGTTGTTCGGGGCGCTGTCGACGACGATTCCCTTGCTGTTGGGGAGGGCGGCACCGCTCGCGTTGACGCCGATGAGGTTGCCCTGGACCAGGTTGTCGTGCGCGTCCGCGGTCCCGAGAAAGATTCCGGGAAGCGTGTTGCCCGCGATGACGTTCGATTCCGCCGCGCTCGATCCGCCGACGAAGTTGCCGGGCGCCTGGACGAAGACGCCGTTACCCGCGTTGGGGAGAGCGGCGGTCCCCGTGCTGTCGGTCCCGATGTAGTTGCCGAGAACCTTGTTTCCCGTCGTACTCGTCCCGACGATGCTGACTCCGGAGGCGCCGACAGAGCCCGAGACGATGTTGCGGGCGCCGGAAGCCGCACCGCCGATCATGTTGCTCGAGGCGCCGCCGACGATCACCACGCCCTCCTGCGCATTGCCAAGCGGGGCGGTTCCGAAGACGTCGGTGCCGATGAAGTTGCCCTGCACGATGTTGCCGGTGGCCCCGCTGCCCGTGATCCCGATCCCGGGGAGTGCGTTTCCCGAGATCAAGTTCCGCACGCTGAAGTCGGTTCCGCCGATGACGTTGTTGGCGGAGTCGATATAGATGCCGTTGCCGGTGTTCGGGATCTTCGCCGTCCCGGACGCATCCGTCCCGATGCGGTTGTTCTGCACGGTGTTCCCGGAGGCGCCCGCGCCGGTGATCTCGATTCCCGCGCCGCCGTTTCCCGAGGCGACGTTTCGACCCGCCGGAGTGTTGCCGCCGATGAAGTTGTCGGCGGAGCCCACGTAAATCCCATCGCCGGAATTCGGGAGGGACGCCGTTCCGGTGGCGTTGGTGCCGAGGAAATTCCCCTGGATCACGTTGCCGCCGCCGGTGAGCAAGACGATCCCGTGACCGAATCGATTGATCGCAAGACCCTTCACGGTGCTGGACCCGGCCAGAATTGTCAGGCCGTTGCCTGGCGCCACAGCGGAGCCGTTGAGCTCGATCAGCGGCGTGGCGGCATAACCGGTCTGCGTCGTGCCGTCGATGATCACCGGGTCGGTGATGTCGGGAAGCGCGGTTGCCGGTGTGATCGTGTGCACGCCGGTGCCCGGGATGCCGAACGCGATCATGTCGGTTCCCGCGTTGGCGTTGGCCTCCTGGATCGCGGCCCGCAGCGTGCAGTTGCCGTCGGTGTCCGCGCAGATACCGTCGCCGATGGTCTTGTCCGGCTTGTCATTGGTGGAGTTCACGGTGAACGTCGCAGCCGTGGCGACGGCGCCGGTCAACAGCAGGACGAGACCGAGGCACGACTGCCGGTGAGCGATCCCGCTCACGAGGGCCTCCGCAACAGGAACAGCCCCGCCGCCACGAGCGAGAGCGCGAGCACCGCGAGGAACGACGGGGACAGCGTCGGGATGGCGGCCGCCGGGGCAGGACCGACCGGCGGTGCAGCCGTCGGGGAGGGAGCCGGGCCGAAAGTGGGAGTGACGGTTGCGGTCGGCGTCGCCGTGGGCGCCGCCGCGAGGCTGTAGCGCCCGATCGCACTCGTGTTCTCCTCGGTGAACCAGATGTTCCCGTCCGGTCCCGTCGCGATGCCCCAGGGTCCGGCGTTGATGGTCGGGACCAGAAACTCGGTGATGACTCCGGCCGTCGTGACCCTCGCGATCCTGCCCGCGCCGAGGTAATCCTCCGTGAACCACAGGTTCCCGTCCGGGCCGACCGCGATATCGCGCGGCCCGCTGTTGCTCGAAGGGATCGGGAACTCGGTGATCACGCCCGCCGTCGTAATCCGCCCGATCTGATTGCCGCCGTATCCCTCCGTGAACCAGAGGTTGCCGTCCGGGCCCGCCGTGATGCCGTAGGGGCCGCTTGCGGGCGTCGGGATCGGGAACTCCGTGATGACGCCAGCCGTGGTGATCCGGCCGATCTTGTTGGCGAAATCGCGGCCCTCGGTAAACCAGAGGTTTCCGTCCGGCCCCGACGCGATGAGGTAAGGCAGGCTGCTGGTTGTGGGTATCGGAAACTCGGTGATAACGCCGGCTGTAGTGATCCGCCCGATCTTGTTGGCTTGTTCTGTGAACCAGAGATTCCCGTCGGAACCGGCGGCGATGCCGAAGGGCCCGCTGGTCGGCGTCGGGATTGCAAACTCCGTGAGAACGCCGGCTGGCGTGATCCGGTCGATCCGGTTCGTGCTGGAGACCGTAAACCAGAGGTTGCCGTCCGGACCCGGCGCGATGTAGACAGGGCCGCTCGCAAACATGACCCCAGGGATTAGGAACTCGGTGATGACGCCGGCCGTCGTGATCCGGCCGACCCGGTTCCCAATGACGTTCGATTCCGTGAACCAAAGGTTTCCGTCGGCACCCACCGTGATGCTCAGCGGGCCGCCGGCCGTCGGAGTCGAGAACTCCGTGAACATCTGCGCGGTCATGCACCCGCTGGAGAGGATTCCGGCGAGAAGCCAGGCCCGCGTTGGCCTGCCGCGCATGGGTACCTCCCCGGGCCTACTGCCGGACGATCCGGCGCGAGGCCCGCTGTCGCTCTGACAGTCGGCGCGGCGTTTTGTTTCGCGGCGAAGCCCGGCGGGCGTCGAGCCGGCAGGGTCTACGGGGAGGGCGCCTCGAAGCGGTAGACCGTTCCCCGGTAGAGGACGACCACGCGGGATCCCAGCGAGGCCCACGGCCCGAGATCCGGAATGCGCGAGAGGACCTCCCGTCGCTCTTCGGGTGTCGCGACGCGGACGACCGGTAGGTCGGCGGAAGGATCGAACTCGCGATCCACCCATTCCCCCGCGATCAGATCGAAGCTCTTGCCGGCGACCACCCGACGGCCGGATCGGTGCAATTCGGGCGGCCGCGAGGAGTGCCGCGGAGCCGCTGAAACCGCCGGAGCGGGAGCGGCGCCCACCTCCGAGGGTGCAGGCGCGGCGGTGGGTGCGGCCGGCGCAGGGGCGGCGGGCGAGCGGCCCTCGGAAGGCTTTTCGGAGGTGATCCGAACGCCGAGCCACGCCGCCACGAGAAGCGCAGCCGCTGCGGCGAGCAGGCCAGCGACGGGAGAAAAAACGAACCGGGCGTGGCGGGCGCGCGCGGTGAGCGAGACGACCGAACGGCACTCCCGGCAATCCGCGAGGTGCCGGATCATTCGGGATCGGCCCTCCGCGTTCAGGTTCTCGTCCAGGAAGGCCGCGAGCGCGCTCGTGTCCGGGTCTCCCGGACGGTGGCTCAAGGTGTCTTGTTGCACGTCACTCCTCTTAGACACGTCCCCGGCCGCGCTTTTTCGTGTCTGGAGGCGCCGCCAGCAGCGCGCTCAGGTCGAAATCCACCCGTCCGAAATCGACCGGGCCGCCGGTCGTGCTCGCGTCCGCGCCGGTCTCCTCCTTCTCCCGCGTCGCGATCTCCTGACGCAGCCGCGAGCGAACCTCGGCGAGCCTGCGGCTCAGGGTCGCCTTGGAGACTCCGAGCATCGGCGAGATCTGTTCGAGAGTCAGCGACTGCTCGTAGTAGAGCAAGAGCAGCAGTCGGGCATCCGCGTCCAGAGCCTGCAGCGCGGCTGCCGTTGCCCGCGCGAGCGCGCTGAGATCCCGATCTTCGCCGTCGGGCGCGCGCGAGGGCTCTCCCGCGTCCTCGAGCGGCCGATCCCGTCGCATCGCGGCGAGGGCGTTGCTGGCGGCGTGGGCGACCAGGGTTCCCAGCCACGTGCGCAGCGAGCTGCGTCCCCCGAACTGGCGGATCTTGGCGCGCTGCCACAGGTCGGCGATGACGCGCTCCGCCACGTCGCTCGCGGGGGGATCGCGGCGAGTGCAGCGCATCGCGAAGTCCCGGATGAACGGGAAGTGTCGGCGCGACAGCTCCTCCCACGCGGCTTCCTCGCCGGCCGCGCAGGCGGCCGCGAGATAGAGATCGTCCAAGGCCAGTCGGTCGGGACGCGTCCCGCTGGCCACCGCCTCCCGGACGCGGCTTTCGAGCCCGGCCGGATCGACGTCGAAACGCCGCCGAACGCGGCGCTCGATCTCGGCGCCGAGGTTCCAACTTCGTTCGTCGCTCAAGGCTCGCCGACCAGCTCGAATCCGGCCCACAGGGCGGGGTCCCGGAATCGCCGCTGCGCCTCGAGCTGCGCGGCCCGCAACGCCTCCGCCTTGCCGTGCCCGGCCTGCAGATTCGCGTAGAAGCGGTCCATCAGGAAGGTCGTCGCGCGGTCGTCGACGTCCCACTGGCTGACGACGACGGAGGGCGTGCCGGCGTAGAGGAAGGCGCGGGTCAGACCGAGAATGCCTTCGCCGGTCACCTCGCCCAGGCCGGTCGAGCAACCGCTCAGGACGACGAGGTCTGCGTGCAGGACGAGGCCGAAGATCTCGTCGGCGCGCAGATAGCCGTCCTCGCCCTCGCCTTCCGCGAGGAGCAACGCGGAGTCGAGCGGCCGCCGGTCGGAGACTAGGCCGTGCGTCGCGAAGTGGAGGACCTCGCGGCCTCCGGAGCGGCTCTTGACCGCGGCCTCGGTGGCCGCGGCGCCGGTCAGCACGTCGCGCCGGGATTCGGGAAAGTGCGCCGCGACGAGCGCGCCCTCCCGGCGGGCTCCGGCCAGCCTCTCGAGCCCGGATCCCCGGGGCGGGACCGGATCCGCCACGACGAGAGCGCTCGTCAGACCCGGGGAATGCCGCCCCTTGTTTGCCGTGTAGCGCAGCACGGACACGGCCGGAACGACGACGAGCGTATGCCTCTCGAGAAGGGTGCGACCGCTGCGGTCGAGGAGAGCCGCGAACGGAAGCAGAGAGAGAATGCCCTGCGGCGCCACGATCAGGAGCTCCTCGGGGCGCGCGGGGAGCCAGCGCGCGACCGGTTCGATGAGCAGGCGATCGAGCTCGCGCAGGCGCCGGGCGGCGTCGCGCCGCGCGGCCGGGCTCGAGCGGTTCATGTCGGCGAGGACGGCTTGCACGAGCGAAGCGAGGCGGCCCCGTCCCGCCTCGAGCGATTCCTCGTGCAGCTCTCCTTCGGGAGAGAGCGACCAGAGAAAGAGCCGATCCTCGGTCAGGAGGTATTCGACGAGCGTGCCCCTCCGCGCGGAGACGGCCTGCCGGATGTCCTCGCCCGTCGGGGTCTCTACCGTCAGGAGGCTTGCAAGCTCGGGGTCGCGTTTCCGGAGCCGCGAGAGCGCCGCGTCGACGCGGTCGGGAGCGCCACGAGCTCCGGCAGCGACGGCTGCGTCCCCTGTCGGTAGAGGCGTCGCGCGAGTCTCTTCGAGGGCCTGCCGCACGTCTTCGAGGGCCTCGCGGGCGTCCGGATGCGGTGCCCCGCCTCTCTGCCCGAGGAGGTCGGCGAGGGCGCGGGCGCGGCAGGCCTCCGCGACCTCCAGAGCCTCCTGCGGGAGCCCCGCTCGGGTGAGCGCCTCGACGAGGTCCTCGAAGGCGCGGCGCCTCTGCTCGAGGAATCCGATCTTCCCCGGGTCGGTCCGGACCTCGGCCCTCAGGTCGTCGATGAGGCGGACGCTCGCGCGAAGGGCCTCGACCGCTTCGGGATCTCGGCCGAGCGCCCGAAGCGCGCGGGCGCGGTCCGCCTGGACCTGCCACTCGATGTCGGGCATGGTGTTCGTGCGCGCCAGCGAGAGTGCGGCGTCCATTCGCGCGAGGGCCTCGGAGGGCCGCCCGGCGCGCAGGTCCAGCACGCCGAGCGAATCCAGGTCCGAGGCCTCAGGATCCGGTTCCCCGATCTCCCGGGCGATGGCGAGGCTCTCTTCCAGATTGGCGCGCGCCGCTTCCAGATCGCCGAGCTGGATGCACACGTCGCCGAGCTGCGACAGCGTGCGGGCCGTCTCCGCGCGGCGGCCGAGCTTCTTCCACACCGCAAGCGCCTCGTCGTATCGCTCGAGGCCCTCGCGTTCGTGGCCCAGATGGGTGAGGCAGACCCCGATGTTCCAGGCGGCAAAGCCGATCTGAGCCTTGTAGCCGATCTTCTTCGCGATGACGAGGGACTCCTGAAAACGCGGCTTCGCCTCCTCGAACTGTCCCAGATCCATGAGGACCACGCCGATCCCGTTGAGCGTCTGCGCTTCGCCTTGCCGGTCTCCTCCTTCCCGCCGCAGAGGCAGAGCCTCCGCGTACAGATCGAGCGCCTTCGCGAATCGACCGCGGGCCCGGGCCACGAGACCGAGCGCGTTGAGAGTCTGGCCGATGGCCGCCGGATTGCCTTGCCCGCGCCGGATCGCCAGGGACCGCTCCATCCATTCCTCGGCGTCTCCGTAGTGGGCGAGGAAGCGATAGACGAGACCGATGTTCATGGTCGCGACGCCTTCGAGGCGGGCGGAAGGGGCATAGGCGTCGACCTCGAGGGCCCGACGATAGGCGTCGAGGGCCTCGGGGTAGCGGGCAAGGCTGTAGTTCGAGAGGCCGATGTCGTTCCAGTTGAGGGCCTCCTCGGCGGTCTGGCCCAGACGCTGGCGGATGACGAGCGCCTCGCGCAGCGGCTCGAGCGCCGCCGCGGAGTCTCCCGAGAGCCAGCGCGCTACTCCCAGCCCTTCGAGGGCGTCACCCGTGCTCCGTTCGTCGCAGAGGGCTTCGGACAGGTCGAGAGCCGCCTGAAACCGTTCGACGGCTTCCGGGCCGTTGCCGGTCCGGTTGGCCTCCTCGCCGGCCGCGAGCTGCTTTCGAAGCTCCGCTTCCTTCGCCTCCGAGGCCGACGGCGGCGCCGACTCGACCCGAGTGCCGGCGGAAGGGGCCCCGACGGCGCGGGCGGGACGGTCCGGCGCGGCCGGGTCCGCCGACAGGGATGGCGTCGCCAGAGCGAGCAGGCACAGCAGGGTCGGGACAGCCAGGAACTGGACCATCACAATAGTTTCCCGTTTCCGCAGACGACATTCCAGCGGCCGCGGCGGTCCGCGGAGCGCCCGGATCAGACCCGCGTGGTCCTGAGGGTCGCCTTTGAGGTTCGGGACCGAGTGGTCGGAGGTTCAAATCCTCTCGCCCCGACCAATCCCTTCAACGAGTTCCGCTGCCACGCTCCGCTCATTTCTGCATCTACCTCGCTCGGACCGTAGCGGTCCCGTAGCCGTTCGTGGACTGCAAACGTCCGACAACCGTCGTCTCGTTCGAACACTCACTCGCGGGTTCGCCCCAAGTCAATCAACCGGGGTATCGAGCGCCGACCGACAGCTACTGTTGGCCTCCACCGATGCCCTCAAGGATGGAAGCGCGCAGGCGACTTCGAGAATCGCGAACGACGGCCGCGTCCTCCCAGAGCTCTCGATAAACGATGAATCGGTCACCAACCCTTTCGGTACAAATGGAACTGGCCAGCCAGACTGCCCTTCGACATCCGCGAAAGGCTTGCGGCCGCTGAAGGCGTCGAGCCAAGAGCCTTACCTCCTCGCCCCCCTCATCTTTCTCGGTGAGATAAGATTCGCGCAGCGGATCGAGGAGGAAATGGACATCCGGTGCGAGTGCCGGCTCCTGCCTCATTTCTCCCAGCCTTCCGCCAGGGAGGTCTCATGTCTCGTCTGATTCGTATCTCTCCTCTGATTCTGGCTTCCCTCTTCTACGCCAATGGGGTTCTTGGCCAGGAGATCCCGGCGGCGCGGCAAATTGCGAACTGGCCGGCGCCGCTCTCTTGGACTCCTTCGGGTGAGACAATGTCTGCCCCCGAGGGGGTCGGGCCTGGGGGCGCACGTGGCCTGACGCCGCTCTCGACCACGGCAGTTCCCCTGACCTCGCCAGAGCCTTTTGTTGGGATCACGCCCTGCCGCATCGCCAACACCACCGGCAACGGCGGCTTCTCCGGCGCCTACGGCCCTCCCGCGCTGTCCCAGGGTGTACCCCGCGACTTCACCCTGACCGGCCAGTGCGGGATCCCGGCCTCGGCAGTCGCCGTCTCTCTCAACCTCACCGTGACCAACACCACCGGTGCCGGCTTCATCAAGATCTTCCCCGCCGGCGGATCGATACCCACCGTCTCGACGCTCAACTACGTGGCCGGCCAGGTCATCGCCAACGCCGCGGTCGTGCCGCTCGGGACCGGAGGCGCGATCACCGTGATCGCCGGCGTCTCCGGCACCGACTTCATCCTGGACGCCAACGGGTATTACGGAAGCACAGCCGCGTCCAACACGAACGTGTTTCTCGGCCCCAGTGCCGGCAACTCGACGATGAGTGGCATCCGAAACACGGCCATCGGCCACGAAACGATCCCCTTCAACACCACCGGAAATGACAACACCGCCATCGGCTCCCTCGCGCTCAATGCCAACACCACCGGCGTCCTCAACACGGCTGTAGGCCGCGTCGCGCTCATCAACAACACCAGCGGCAGTGGCAACACCGCGGTGGGGATTGGTGCGGGCGCCAATCTCACCACGGGAGGCAACAACATCGACATAGGCAACGCGGGGGTTGCGGCGGAGTCGAACACCATCCGGATCGGCACCAGCGGCACGCAGACGAAATTTGTCGTTGCGGGCGTGCGGGACGCAACCGTCCTGGGCGACGCGAATGCCGTCCTCATCGATTCCAATGGGACGCTTGGAACGACCCCCTTCTCCTCTGAGAAATGGAAGAGGGAGATTGCAGATATCGGCCAGGAGAGCTCCGCACTGCTGAAGCTCCGGCCGGTCTCCTTCTACTACACGAGCGACACGAGAGGTATCCGCCAGTACGGCCTGATCGCCGAGGAGGTGGCCGAAGTGATGCCGGCTCTGGTGCAGTGCTCTGCGAACGGAGAGCCCGAGGCGGTCCGTTACCAATTCCTCGTTCCGATGCTCGTCAACGAGGTCCAGAAGGACCGAAAAACGATCCAAGAGCAGAGCCGCGAGATTCAGGAGATCAAGGCGGAACTTCAGCGTTTGGAGGCAGTGATCTCGGTTCGGGCGGATCGGGAAACAACGCCCCGGCCATAAGCCCCGAGGGGATTCCCGTTCAATTCCAGGTCTGAAGCGCAGGTGGGATGCGTGCGGGGAACCATTTCGACGAGCCACTTACGAGGTGGCTCGCGGTGGGCAGATGGTGAGCCGTGTGGGACTCGAGAGCCGCCAGGGGAGTCACCCTTCCGTGGACCTTGGCGGGGGACTCAGGAGTCGGAACGCGCTTGGCGCAGTTTCAGAGCGCCAGAGAGCCCAAGACATGGGACCGCGTCGTTGATGGCACCCGCCCCGAAGGCGGTGTAAGAGTCGTTTGCCATCGCGGCCACCGCCCGGAGGGCCTGCCGAATTGCTTCCCGCTCTGCCACCAGGCAGCTGGTGTCCCTTGAGCATCCGTTCTCCTGATTCTCGAAACCCTCCCCGTGAGCGTGCCGCTTGCAGAGCCAGGGGGGTCCGTGATGCCTTGACGAGTTTCACTGCGTCTCCCTTCTGGCCCTCCTCGTGACCGGGGCCATTCATCTGGTCACGACGGGCGTGGCTAAAACGTAGCGGTTCAGGCGCCGTCAGGCGGGTGCAGCAGCCTTCATCGCGATCGCGAAGCCCGCGAGTTCCCGAGCATTGATGCTCATGGCGTATCATCGGAAACCAGAGTCGGGGGGTTCGGGACCGAGTGGTCGGAGGTTCAAATCCTCTCGCCCCGACCACTGCTCTGCTGTTCTGCGATGCGGGCCAAGATCGCTGCGAGTTGTACGCCTCGGTGCGGTGTTCTCGTCGAGGGAGAGGTGGAGACCTCCACCCGCGAGTTCATTCATCGATTCATCTTTCCGGCGGCCTCGGCCGGCGACGTGAAGGCTGCGCGCACCGAGGTCGACGACGTGCGTCTGGCCACGTTTGCGCCCGACTCCAAGAACTGGTTCCTCGAGTGCCCGCTCTGCGGCTCCAAGATCCGAATCGAAGCGGCAATGCGGACGCCTTGACTTACGCCTCTTTTACGCCTAGACTGCAGCGGAGGTCGACGGGTCGTCCCCGAGGCCACGGGACGACCGCGATGGCTCCGTCGGCCTAACTTTATTGTGACTGGCTTGGCGATTTCCGAAGTTTATTAGGAAGAATATGAATCTTACCAAACGACAGAAGGAAATCCTCGATTTCATTCGAACCTATCGCGCGGAGCAGGGCATCTCGCCCACGCAACGCGAGATTCGTGAGCGCTTCGGTCTCTCCTCATTCGGCACCGTGCAAAAGCACCTGAAGCGGCTGGAGGAAAAGGGCGCTCTCTCGCGGGAGTGGAACCGTAGCCGGGGGATCTCTCCGGCGGAGCAGGGGTCGTCCCGACCGGTTGCATTGCTCGGCTTGGTGGCCGCCGGACGCCCGATCGAGCCATTTCCGGATGAGGAGTCGATCGAAGTCCCCGCCTCGCTTCTCGGCAAGGGAGAGCATTTCGTGTTGCGAGTCCGCGGGGACTCGATGATCGAGGATGGGATCCGGGACGGCGATTACGTGATTGTCGCCCGGCGGTCCCAGGCTCAGAACGGGCAGACCGTCGTCGCCCTCGTGCGGGGCGAGGCGACTCTGAAGCGCTACTACGGAGAAGGCGGGCGCGTTCGGCTTCAGCCGGCCAACGCCGCCATGAAGCCGATGACGTACGACGTCCGTGACGTGACGCTCCAAGGGGTCGTGACCGGTCTGATGCGCAGTTATGTTGGCCCGGCCCGCGCGGCCGGAGCACGCGTCAGCGCCGCCGCCGGCCGAGACCGCCAGCGGTGAGCTCCTTTCGGCTCGAGCGCCCCTGCTAGAATGGCGCGGTTCAAGGCGACGTACCCAAGTGGTTAAGGGAGAGGTCTGCAAAACCTTTATTCGGCGGTTCGAATCCGCCCGTCGCCTCCAGCCCGGAAAGAAAGCCGTGAGTCATCGAGCCGCGCGCGGCCGCGGGGAGCGTCGCATCGGTCGAGTTTGCGCTTAGGATTGCCGATTCACAATTGAGCAGTCGGAACGCCGGAGTGGCGGAATTGGTAGACGCACGGGACTTAAAATCCCGAGGGTCGAAAGGCCCGTGCCGGTTCGACTCCGGCCTCCGGCACCACGGGTGATGGGGGGAGGCGCGGGTGAGCGGCGTCATGACGGAGGCCATCAGCGGTCTTCAGGAACGGATCGGCTACGCCTTTCGCGACCCGAGCCTGCTCGAGCGAGCGCTGACGCACCGATCCTTCTCGAACGAGCACCGGGAGCTGCGGTCACCCAATAACGAGCGCCTGGAGTTCCTGGGCGACACCGTCCTCGGGTTTGTCATCGGGGACTTCATCTATCGGTCGTTTCCGAACCTGCAAGAGGGAGCGCTTTCGAAGATCAAGGCGCACCTGGTTTCGGCCAACGCGCTTGCCGCAAAGGGCCGAGAGCTCAATCTCGGGCGCTATCTGCGAATGGGTGCCGGGGAGGCGCGCTCCGGCGGCTCGGAGAAGCTTTCGCTGCTGGCCGACGCCTTCGAGGCCGTCGTCGCGGCGATCTATCTGGATGGAGGACTGCCTCCCGCCGAGAGCTTCGTGCGCCGCGTTTTCGGGCCGGACGTGGCGGGCATCGACGTGGGGGATCTCTCCTTTCACGACTACAAGACGGCGTTGCAGGAGACGGCCCAGAGCCTGGGCCTGCCGCTTCCCGAATACCGCGTGGTTGACGAGTACGGCCCCGATCACGAGAAGTCCTTCGTGGTCGAGGTCTTCTGGGACGGCGAATCGTTCGCCTTCGGAAAGGGCTCCTCCAAGCGCGAGGCTCAGCGCAAGTCGGCCAAGGAAGCCCTGAAGAAGCTCGGGCGACTGCCGGGATAGAACCGAGGTCGGAAGGCGCGAGAACCTCTCACCTTCCTCCTTTTTTCACGGCGCCTTCTCCAGCCTCTTCAAGAACGCGTCGGGTCCCTCGAACCCAACCAGCCGGAGATCCTGTCTCTCGGTTCCGGAGGCATCGAGGAAGATGACGGTCGGGACGCCGAGGATCGAATACTTTCGGGCCAGAGCCAAGGCCTCGGGCGAGCTCCCGCGAGTCAGATCGGCCTTGAACAACGCTCGCCTCTCCAGCTCCTTGCGGACGCGGGGATCCGAGAAGGTTCTTTGCTCGAGCTCGAGGCAGGGAATGCACCAGTCTGCCCCGAAGTCGACGATGCGGGGCCGGCCGGCGGCCTGGATTTCGGACTCGTTGTAGGGTTGCCAGCCTTCGGCCTTCCGAGGAAAGAAGAAGAGCGCGCCGGCGAGGAATAGCACGGCAGCGGAGCCGCGCAGCAATCGCGGGAGCCCGAAGCCGTGGACCGCCACGAGGATCCCGGCGATGGCCACCACGGCAGGCAGCAGCCAGGTGGAGAGCGGCTTGGGCAGGACGAGCCGGAAGAAGTAAGCGGCCATCGCGAGGAGCAGAAGGCCAAAGACCTTCTTGACGCCGTCCATCCAGCTGCCGGCCCGAGGAAGCCGGGAGAGGCTCCCCGAGAACGCGCCCAAGGCGACGTACGGCGCCCCGAGGCCGAGCCCCAGGACCCCGAACAGGAGGGTTCCGAGAGGAACGCTTTGCCGTTCGGCGATGAAGGTCAGCAGGCCGACGGTAAACGGGGCCACGCACGGAGCGGCGACAACGCCGACCAGGAGTCCCATCGCGAAGGCGCCCGGGATCCCCGTTCGAGCGCCCGCCTTTTGGAGGAGCGCGGCGGGCATCTGGATGTCGTAGAGACCGAACATGGACAGCGAGAGGAGGATGAGAACGAGCGCGATCCCCGAAAGGACCAGGGGGCTCTGCAGCACGGCGCCGAAGAGCTTGCCGGTCAGGGCCGCGATCACCCCGAGGGCCGCGTACATCACGACGATTCCGAGAACGTAGAGGGACGCGAGGAGCAGAACCCGGCTCCGATTGCCCGGCGCCTGTCCGCCGAAGAAGCCGATGGTGAGCGGAATGACGGGATAGACGCACGGGGTCAGATTGAGGCCGAGCCCGATGACGAAAATGCTGAGAAGAACCAGGGGATAGCCCTCTCGGGCGAGGCGCTGCGAGAGCTCGCCGCCGGGTGCCGTTGTGCCGGCGCTCCCGGCAGACAAGGCCAGGGCGCCGCCCGGGAGCGCGGCGGCGCCGGCCCCGACGTGAAACGCCGCCGATGCAGGCGGATTGCACTGGCGGTCGTTGCAGGCCTGGTATTCGACGGTTCCCGACAGCGCGGGAACCGGACCGGGCGTCCAGGAGACGGGCACATCGATCGCGAAGTGCTCGTCATAAACGGAAAGGGGGGTCTCGGAGAAGGCGAACTTCTTCTTCACGCCTTCGGGGTAGCGGGGCTCTCCGAACTGGACTCCGGAGACCGGGTCGAGCCGGACGGTCGTCGGAATCAGGTAGTCCTCCGAAGGGCGGTGGCTGTTGACGTGCCATCCGGGAGCGAGTGTGGCGGCCAGATGCAGCGTGCCCTGGCCCGGACCGGCCGCCTGGAGCTCGGCGTCGACGGTCAACAGCGGCCCTGCCGGAAGAGCGAGGCCGATGCCCGCGGCCACCAGACCGGTGAGGAAGAGCGCGAAACGGATCCGCGGCGCCCTCAACGAGGCCTCGCCTCCTGAAGCTTCTGGATGATCGCATCCACCTGCGCGGCGTAGGCCGACTGCGGATATGCCTTGCGGAAATCCTGGAGGAGCTTGAGCGCCTCGGCCGGATTGTTCGCAGAAAGCGGGATCTGCGCGCGGAAGAGCTCGGCCCGTTCCTGGCGCGCGGGATCCTTGGTCGAGGAGATCAGTTTCTGTATCGTTCTCTGCGCGGCGGCGGGGTTCCCGAGCTCCAGCTCCGCCGAGGCCGCGAGCTCGAGCGCCTCTTCGCGCATCGCGTCGGTGCCCCCGGGAGCCCGGCCCACGCGCTCGAGGCGCGGCAGAGCGGCGGCCGGGTCGTGGCGCTGTGAAAGCTCGCGCCCGCTCGAGAGAGCTTCGGGGGCCGGCAGCTTGGCGACGTCTTGTGCGTCGATCTTGCGGGCGAAACGGCGGTAGGCGTCGAGCTGCTCGTGGATGTGGCGGTAGAAGTCCGGCGCGTTCTGAAATCCCTGCATGAGAAAGGCGAGGCGACCCTCGGGGGTCACGACCAGCACGGAAGGCGCCTCATCGATCTCGTAGCGGAGCCCGAGGGCCTGGCCCTCGGGGGAGTCGAGGTCCACCTTGATCGGGACCATCGGCACGAGGAGGGCCTCGAAATCGAAGGCGGGATAGAGCAGCTGGTCCATGCGCTGGCAGTTTCCGCACCCTTGGCGATCGAACTCGACGAAGATGAACTTCTGCTGCCCGGACGCGCGCTGTCGAGCTTCGGCCAGGGACACCGCCCAATCCGCGTTGCCGGGACTGCGAACCAGGGGTGTCGGTGTGGCGGAGGGTGCGGGCTGAGCCGGAAGGGCGGAGGCGGCGGCAATCATCAGTATTCCCAAAGCCAGGACCGGTCGAAAGGAGGCCGGGTTCCGCATTTTTTCGGAAACGGTCCGCGGGTCGCCCGAATTCCCGCGGTGTTTGTCAGCCCCATCGGATTTCGTTACACTTCCGCGCCCCGGCAGTGGCAGGCACGCCCAGGTAGCTCAGTCGGTAGAGCAACGGACTGAAAATCCGTGTGTCGGCGGTTCAATTCCGTCCCTGGGCACCATACCCGCGAGTGTTGGACGGATTCGGAGGGAATGCGCTCGGGCGACCGACCGAGGGGATTGACGAGTCGGGTTGAAGGCCAAGAGCGACGACGGATGATTCTCAAGGTGGCCAAGCTCGGTGTGAAGACGTTGCGCCAGAGGTCGGCGACGGTCGATCCGAAGGCGATCGGTCGGGGCGAGTACGAGCCCTTCCTCGCGGACCTCGAGGACACGATGCGCGAATACGACGGTACGGGAATCGCGGCGCCGCAGGTGTTCACGCCGCTTCGAATCTTCCTTTACGAGGTGCATCCCGAGAAGCGCAAGAGACAGGAGCCGGAGATCCCGCTGACGGCCCTCTTCAACGCGACCTACGAGGGGATCGGCGCGAAGTTGGAGGAGGACTCGGAGGGGTGCCTCTCGGTTCCGTTTCTCTGGGGCGGTGTCGTTCCCCGTTTCGAGACGATTCGGGTGCGGGCCATCGACCGGGCTGGCAGCGCCGTCGAGTTCGAGGCCTCCGGATACCACGCCCGCATCCTCCAGCACGAGATCGACCACTTGGACGGACTCGTCTACCTCGACCGGATGCCGGACTTGAAGTCTCTCGCGTACACGGTCAATTTCGGCTGACGCGCTCGGCCGCGGCGTGCGGGCCGGTCCTTCGTTGAAATAGAATTCGCCTGCGATGGCCTTTCCGAGAACGGGCAAGCTGCCGGCCTTCGACCCGAAAGCGACCGGGGGCGGGAGCGGCACGGACTTCTTGACCACGAAGCTCGAAGCCATGGTCGGCTGGGCGCGCAAGAACTCCCTCTGGCCTTTTCCTTTCGCGACCGCCTGTTGCGGGATTGAATTCATGTCGGTCGCGGCGGCCCATTACGACATCTCGCGCTTCGGTTCGGAGGTGATCCGTTTCTCGCCGCGGCAGGCGGACCTGCTCATCGTCGCGGGAACCGTGACCGACAAGTTGGCGCCGATCCTGCGGCGCATCTACGACGAGATGCCCGAGCCGAAGTGGGTCATCTCCATGGGAGTGTGCGCGTCCTCGGGCGGTTTCTATCGCGCCTACCACGTCACCCAGGGGATCGACGAGATCGTTCCCGTCGACGTCTACGTGCCGGGATGCCCGCCCACTCCGGAGCAGCTCATTCACGCGGTCATCGAGCTGCAGAAGAAGATCGCCTCGGGAGAGAAGTCTCGCGATCGGCGCTCCGCGAAATTCGCCGCGGAGCAGCCGACTTGAGTATCGCCGAGGCGGTCGCGCTTTCGCCCGCTGCCGAAAAGCTGCGCGAGTGCCTCGCGGCCTCGCCGCTCGAGGGGCGGGCCGCGGTGGAGGATCGGGACCTTCCCACGGTCGAGGTGGCGCCGGCGGATTGGCCGGTCCTGGCGGGGTTTCTGCGCGACGACCCGGGGTGCCGCTACGACCTGTTCCTCGACCTGGCCGGAGTCGACAACCTGAAGCGGCAGGGGCCCAAGACGCGCTTCGAGGCCGTGGCCCACCTGCACTCGCTCGCCCACAACCAGCACCTGCGCGTCCGGGTGCCGTTGCCCGATGCGGACAAGCCGTCCCTTCCGAGTGTCGAGTCGATTTGGCCCGCGGCCAACTGGTACGAGCGCGAAGCCTACGATCTGTTCGGATTCGATTTCCCCGGGCATCCCAACCTGCACCGCCTGCTTTGCCACGACGCCTTCGTGGGGCACGCGCTGCGCAAGGACTACGCCCCCGGGCAGCGCTGGTTCTACACGGAGAGCGACATGCGCGTGCCCGAGTGGGCCAGGCAGACCGACGAACGGGCGGGCCATTTCGAGACGCAGACGCTCTCGATCGGGCCGTCGCATCCGGCGACCCACGGGATCATCCATCTGCTCGCGCGCCTGGACGGCGAGCGAATCGTCCGGGCGGAGACCATGATCGGGTACCTGCACCGCTGTTTCGAGAAGATGGCGGAGACGCACCACTGGAACCAGGTCATCCCGTACGCGGACCGGTTGAACTACGTCTCGGCGATGGTCAACGGCGTCGGCTACGCGCGCGCGGTGGAGAGGATGCTCGGCATCGAGATTCCGGAGCGGGGGCAGCTGGTTCGGACGATCCTCTCGGAGTTCACCCGCATCGTGGATCACGCCGTGTGCGTCGGGGCCAACCTCGTGGACATCGGAGCGCTGACCGCCTTCATCTACCTGTATCAGCCGCGGGAGAACTTCTACAGCTTGATGGAGGCCTGCTGCGGCGCCCGCTTGACGGTCTCCTACGTCCGCGTCGGGGGCCTCGCGATCGACGTGCCCGAGGATTTCGTGGCTCGCTGCCGGGAGCTGATCGAGTCGATTCCGAAGTTTCTGGCGGACGTCGAAAAGCTCGTCGACAACAATCGAATCGTCCGCAACCGTCTCCAGGGCACGGGAGTCGTGACCAAGGAACAGGCGGTCGCCTGGGGCTTGACGGGGCCGATGCTGCGCGCCTCCGGCGTACCCTACGACGTGCGCCGGTCCCGCCCGTACGACTTCTACGACCGATTCGACTGGGAAGTTCCGGTCGCAACGGAAGGCGACAACTTCGCGCGGTACCTCGTGCGGATGGAGGAGATCCGACAGTCCTTGAAGATCATCCGCCAGGCCCTCGACATCTTTCCGCAAAAGGGGCCGGTCAACTCCGAGGACTGGCACGTCGTGCTGCCCCCCAAGGACGCCGTGTACCACGACATGGAATCCCTCATCTACCACTTCAAGCTCGTCATGGAAGGCATCCGCGTGCCGCCGGGCGAGCGCTACGAGTGGATCGAGGGCGTCAACGGCGAGCTCGGGTTCTATGCGGTTTCTGACGGGCGCGGCGGGCCGTATCGCCTCAAGGTCCGGCCGCCGTGTTTCCCGAACATGGCCGCCTTCGAGCGGATCATCCTCGGGGGAACCGTCTCCGACATGGTCGCGACCCTGGGAACTCTGAACGTGATCGCAGGAGAGCTCGACCGATGATCGGCGTGGTCGATGTGGGCCGGAAAGCGTCGCCGAAGCTCACGCTTCTGCAGCGGCTCTATCTACCCGAGATCGCGCGGGGGATGGCCGTGACCCTGCGTCACCTCGTGCGCAACCTGGCGCACATCCGGAACCTGCCGACGATCCTGTACCCCGAGCAGAAGCGGAATTACTCCGGCCGCTTTCGCGGCAAGCACATCTTGAAGACTCGCGAAGATGGGTCGCTCAAGTGTGTCGCCTGCTACATGTGTCAGCAGGCCTGCCCCGCCGAGTGCATCACGATCGTCGCGGGGGAGCATCCCAAGATCGCTTACGAGAAATACCCCGTTGTGTTCGACATCGACATGCTGCGCTGCGTCTTCTGCGGGTTCTGTGTGGACGCCTGCCCCAAGGACGCGATTTGGATGACGCGCGACTACGAGCTGGCGTTCTTCTCGCGGGAGGAGGCCGTGTTTTCGATCGACCGGCTGACCGAGAAGCCCGGCCTTCCCGTCAAGGACGGGTACGGCTACCGCCCCTATTACCCGGGCGACGGCACCAATCCGCCGCGGGACTCCTCGGCCGTGCCGGTGATACCGGGAGACGGTGACCGGGACCTGCTACGAGAGAAGGCGATCCCGTTGGTCGCGCGGCAAGCCGGGCCGGGCCCGTTGAACGCCCCGTCTCAGGCGGAAGCGGCCGAAAGGCATTCTCCCTAGAGCGGCCGCGGGCGGCGGACCGAGGTCTCGCTACGGACCCGGTCCGACGCGCTCGACCCGCACGAGCGTGTTGTAGTCCGGCTCGAGCGATTCCGGGTCAAGGGCGTCCGAGAGCAACCCCATCGCTTCCGGCCAGTGCACCTCGAGGTTGCCGGGTTTGATGGGAGAAAGGCGCGCTCGTCCGAGGAACTGCCCGGTGTCGGAGACCAGACGCAACTCGTCGCCATCGGAGACCCCGAGCGCCCGGGCGTCGGCGTCGGAGATCAACACGTCCCGGCGCGCCGCTCCGGTCAAGGGGTCGGTCTGCCGCAGCACCATGGAGTTGAACTGCTTTCCGCGGCGTGTGGAGAGGAACTTCGTCCCGGCGAGCCGTTGCCGCACAGGGAGTCCCACGGGCAGGAAGCGCGCGCGTCCGTCCGGCGTGCCGAAGCGGCCGTCCTCGAACAGACGTTCCCCTCCCCATTGCATCTGGTCGCCGGCCCTCTCGAGCGCCTCGATCCCGCCGTAGAGGGGAATGGCGCGTCCGATCTCCTGCCGGATCGCGGAGGTGGAGGCGAAAGCCATCCGATCGGCCTGCCGCGGGCGGGCGCTCCGGACGACCTCGGCGAGCACCTCCCACTCGGGGCGGGCGTTCGGGATCCGGCGGCCCGGGATCTCGGGGGAGAAGATAATCCGGCGCTCCGTCGAGGTCTCGGTCACGCCTCCGGGCGTCTCGTACCGGGTGGCCGCGGGAAGAACGAGGACCGTGTCGGATGGGTCGGCCAGCATTGCCGTTGTGAGCACGATGTCCTGATGGATTCGCAGGGCCGGCCGCTCGAGAGCGGCGCGGCTTCGCCTCTGGTCGGGCAGTGTCTCCAAGAAGTTACCTCCCAGGATCCAGAACACGTCGATTCGGCCGTCCGCGGCGGCCTCGATCTGCTCGACCGTGGCCATTCCGGGGAAGCGCGGCGGGTCAAAACCCCAGACTCTCGCCCAGCGCTCTTGGGTGGGCCGGTCCACATTCGGGATGCATCCGACTTCCGCTCCGCCCTGGACGCCCGAATGCCCGCGGATCGGCATGAGACCGCACCCCGCGCGCCCCGGAAGTCCGCGGGCGAGGCCGACGTTGACGAGCGCGCGAATCGTGCCGGCCCCGTGCGTGTGCTGGGTCAGGCCCATCGACCAGACGAAGTTGGCCCTGGGTCGCGCCGTGAGGAGCCTCGCGAACTCTCGCATCGCTCGAGCGGTCGCGCCGCTCGATTCCTCCAGCGATTCCCAACTCTGTCCGCGCACGGTCTCGGCCGCCTCCTCGAAGCCCGAGGTTCGGCTCTGCACGAACTCGGCGTCGATGCCCCCCGGCTCTTCCAGCAAAGCCTTGAGCACGCCGTTCAAGAAGGCGAGATCGCCGCCGGTATCCACCTCGAACCAGTGATCCGTGAGCTTCGTGCCGAAGAGCGCGCTCTCGAACACCGAAGGGACCCAGTAGCGCTCGAGTCCGGGCTCTCGGTAGGGGTTGACGACGGCGATCGACGCCCCGGCCTTCTTGGCCTCGTAGAGGTACTTGGTCGTGACCGGCTGATTGTTCGGCACGTTCGATCCGAAGAAGACGATCAGGTCGGACCCGATCCAGTCGCGGTACGAGCCGGTCGATGCCCCGTAACCGAGAGTCGCTTTCATCGCCGCGGTCGACGCCGCATGGCAGAGCCGGGCCGAGTTGTCCACGTGGTTGGTTCCGAGCAGGCGCGCCGCCTTCTGGGCCACGTAATACGTCTCGTTGGGAATGCCGCGAGAGGTGAGGTAGAAGGCGATTCGGTTCGGGTCCGCCGCCCGCAGCCGGCCGGCCGCGATGCCGACGGCCTCGCTCCACGAAATGACCGAAAACCCCTTCTCGCCCCGCCGCCGCCGCATCGGGTGGGACAGCCTCCCCAACGCGCGCAACTCTTGCGAGGAGCGTGAGGCCAGGGCGCCGGCGTCGGCCAGCCGTTTGGGATCGAGCGCCGGCATGGTGTTCAGGCGGAGCAACTCCAGCCGCACCATGCACAGATGGGTACCGCGAATCGTCCAGTCGCGCATTCCGGTGGTGCCGAGCGAGCAGCCGTCGCAGACCCCGCGCCGCAGGATCCGCCAGGCGAAAGGAATCTCGTCCCGGTTCTCCCAAGCGATCCGGGCCATCTCGCGGAAGTGGTGGGGCTTGGTCTTGCCGAGGCCGGCCAAGGAGAGGGAGGCCCAGCGCGACCGGTCGAACGCCATCGAGACGAATTGTAAGAGAAAGCGCGCGGGCCCGCGTGGAGGGTCTCGGCGTCGTGCTACGGGTGCGTGTGCGTCGGGGGATGACCGTCGGTCTTGAAGGCCGACTCGACGAGCAGGACGATCTCGTCGTCGGAGGCACCCTTCTGCTTCAGCTCCGCGGCCATGAGGGCCTCGCGCATGCAGATGCCGCACCCCGCCGCATGCTTGTCCGTGAAGCAGGTCAGGAGCGTCTTGTGATGGAACTGGGGGCTCTCGGCGCACTCGCAAAAACAGTGCAGGCGGTCGACGGTCGCCGGAATCTGGCGAGCGACCTGGTAGGACGGCTGGACCGAGGGCTCGTAGATCCGCCGGTCGGTGAAGAGCGCCGGGTCGAGCGTGGGGCGGCGCTCGACGCAGGTCTTGCAGCCGTTTGTCGCGGCGGTCGCCGCCGGTGCCGGAGTGGCCTTCTTGGCGCCGGTCGAGGAGGTCTTGTCCGCGCCGAGAGCGAGGGCCGCCAACAGGACGGAGAGACCGATGGGCGCGAGGCGCAGGGTCATGGGTATGGCGCTCACGACTCGAGAAACCTTCGCGCCGGCCGGAAACTTCCCGAAAGAATCGCCCGGCGCCGCGCGGGGCTCTACCGGAGCTCGTCCATCATCGCGGCGAGGGCCTCGCGCGGGGGACGCAGGCGGTCCATCGGCAGCGAAATGAGCGGCTCGTCGGGCAGCCCGAGCAGCGACAGGAAGTCCTTCTTGGTCGGCTCCACGTAGATCAGGCCGGTCAGGAACTCGCCCTTCTCCTGGGCCTCGCGCAGCAATTCGAAGGCTTTGCCCTTCTCGGTCGGGTCGAAGTCCGCCCGCAGCTTCTTGAGCCGGATGTGCGAGCCGTCGTGAAGGGTGACGTCCTGTGTCGTGCCGGGGTCGTAGTCCACTTTGATCTCTTCGAAATAGGGGATGAAGCCGATTTCCTGAATCGGCTCCTCATGATCCTTGGCCCATTTGTACGATTTGGTCGAGGTCTCGTGGTTGTTGAACGTGACGCAGGGGGAAATCACGTCGAGCAGCGCCGTGCCTCGATGAGCGATGGCGCCCTTGATCAAGGCCACGAGCTGCTTCATGTCGCCGGAGAACGAACGTGCCACGTACCCGCACCCGAGCTCGATCGCCAGGGCGCACAGGTCGATCGCCGGCAGGTCGTTGACGACTC
Organism: Thermoanaerobaculia bacterium; assembly: GCA_035498405.1. Classification (GTDB taxonomy): domain Bacteria; phylum Acidobacteriota; class Thermoanaerobaculia; order UBA5066; family Gp7-AA6; genus DATBFU01. The sequence goes on from DATKAE010000084.1 coordinate 33,606, forward strand.
CCGTCTTCAGCTGCGAGCCCAGGTCCGCCGTCGCGGAAAACTGGCCCTTGGTCAGGCCGTAGACACCGTTGTTCTCGACGATGTAAACCATGGGTACGTTGCGCCGCAGCAGGTGCACGAACTGGCCCGCGCCGATCGAGGCCGTGTCGCCGTCGCCCGAGACACCCACGCAGAGGAGCGTCGGATTGGCCAGGGCGGCCCCCGTCGCGATTGCCGGCATCCGGCCATGCACGGCGTTGAATCCGTGCCCGCGGTCGGCGAAGTAGGCCGTCGTCTTCGATGAGCATCCGATCCCGGACATCTTCCCAACCTTGAACGGCGGCACCCCCATTTCGTAGAGGGCCTGCGTGATCTGGCGGGTGATGACGTCGTGCCCGCATCCCACGCAGAGCGTGGACTTCAAGCCGCCGTACTCCTTGACGGTCAGCCCAATCCGGTTGGTCGGGACTCCCTTCGGCTCTGCAACGGTGGACATCAGAGTCTCTCCCCGGCTTCGATCCCCTCGATCACGGTCTCGGCGTCGAGCGGAAAGCCGTCGTAATGGCGGATGGAGCGAAGTTTCGGAACGTCGGCGGCCGGGATCTCCAGGCGCAGGAGGTCGTGCATTTGTCCGTCCCGATTCTGGTCGACGACGTAAACGTGGTCGTGGTTCGCGACGAACGCGAACGTCTCCTCGGTCAAGGGCAGCGCCCGCAGCCGAAGCGAGTCGGCGCGCAGGCCCTTGCGGGCGAGCAAGTGCCGGGCCTCCTGAACGGCGAAATCCGAGGATCCATAGGCGACGACGCCGACCCGCGAACCCGAGCCGTCCACCTCAGGCTTCGGCACCGCGCGGCGCGCGGTTTCGAACTTCCTGGCGATCCGATCCATGTTGCGCCGGTAATCGTCCGGACGCTCGGTGTAGGTGGCGCGCTCCGAGTGCCCGGATCCACGCGTGAAGTAAGCGGCGGCGAGATTGTCGATGACGCCCGGCAGCGTCCGGTAGGGGATCCCGTCGCCATCCACGTCCTTGTAACGGGCGAATTCCTTGAACTTCCGGACATGCTCCTTGAGCTCGTCCTCCGTGCGGATCACCTTGCCCCGGTCCATCGGCTTATCGATGTAGGGGAAGGGATCGGACATCCAGTTGTTCATGCCGAGATCGAGGTCGGTCATGACGAACACGGGTGTCTGGAATCGTTCGGCAAGATCGAAGGCTTCCGCGGTGAGCGTGTAGCACTCATGGACCGAGCCCGGAATCAGCAGGATGTGCTTGGTGTCGCCGTGGGACAAGAAATACGTCGTCAGGATGTCGCCCTGCATCGTGCGCGTCGGCAGACCCGTGGAGGGGCCGACCCTCTGGACGTCCACGATGACCGCCGGCACCTCGGCGTAGTAGCCGAGGCCGACGAATTCCGCCATGAGCGAAATTCCGGGTCCCGAGGTCGTCGTCATCGCGCGCGCGCCTGCCCATCCCGCGCCGAGGACCATGCCGACCGCGGCGAGCTCATCCTCCGCCTGCACGATCGCGCAGGTCGGCTTGCCCGTGGCCGGATCCTTCCGGTGGCGCTTGGCGTACTCGATCAACGCCTCCGCCAGGGAGGAAGAGGGCGTGATCGGGTACCACGAGACCACTTGCACGCCGCCCATGACCGCCCCGATGGCCGACGCGGCGTTGCCGTCGATGATGATTTTGCCAGCCGTCGCGTTCATGCGCTCGAGCCGGTAAGGATCTTGCTTCGTCAGGTTCTTGGACGCCCACTCGAATCCGCCCTGGATCGCCTTGTTGTTGATTTCGACGGCTTTCTCCTTTCCCTTGAATTGCTTGACGACCGCGCGGCGGATCTCTTCCATGTCGATGTCGAGCAGCCAGGCGGCGACACCGACGTAAATCATGTTGACCGCCAGCCGCCGCAGCTTCCCGTCGTGAACGAGCTCGAGAACGAGCTTTTGGAACGGAACCGGATAGAACTGCACGTCGTCGCGCAGCGTTTTCAGGTTCAGGCTCTCCTCGTAAACTACCGCGGCGCCCGGGTGAGCCGTCCTCACATCCTCGTGCGCCGTCTCGGGATTCATGCAGATGAGCACGCCGATGTCCCGGCGCCGGGCGATGAACCCCTCGCGCGACGCCCGGATCGTGAACCAGGTCGGAAGTCCTTGGATGTTGGAGGGAAACAGGTTCTTGCCCGAGACGGGGATTCCCATCTGAAAGATGGCCCTCATCAGGATGTTGTTCGAGGACATGCTTCCCGAACCGTTGGCCGTGGCGACGTGGATCGAGAAATCATTGACGACCGGGCGGCGACCCGCCTCGGCGGTCGCCTTGTCTTCCAGGACGGCGGTGGACATGTGTCTCCTTTAGCCGATCGCAGACGTCGGGGCTCGAAATGATATCAAACGAGAGAGCGGGGACGAGGCTTCGACCCTGCATAGAATGCGCGCCCGGAGGCATCGATGCGACGTTCACGCCTGCTTCTGACCACGGCCCTGGGAATCGGCCTCGCGGCGGCCGCCCGCGGCGAACACCCGTTCCGTTTCGACGACCTGGCGCGCGTGGAGCGCTTGACCACGTTTTGCTTGTCGCCCGACGGAAAGCGCCTCGCCTATGCCGTCACCATCCCCGACGTCGAGGAGAACGGGTCTCGCTCGGCCATTTGGATCCAAACCGCCGGGGGCGGCGAGCCGCTCCGCCTCACGTCGGGTCAGGCAAGGGATTCCGATCCGCTCTTCTCCCCGGACGGCCGGTTTCTCGCCTTCCTGTCGAACCGGGATGGCCGGTCCCAGATCTGGGCGATCGATCTGGCCGGGGGCGAGCCTCGCAGGGCCACGTCCTTTCCGAGCGACATCGCCGCCTTTCGCTGGTCGCCCGACGGAAAGTGGCTGGTCTTCACCGCGGACACCTTTCCGGACTGCTCGGAGGCGGGCTGCATCGAGGCGAGGCTGAAGAGTCGGGAAAAATCGAAGATCAAGGCGCGCATCGCCGAGCGCCTGCTCTACCGGCACTGGGACTCCTGGAAGGATGGAATGCGGACGCACATTTGGAAGGCCCCCGCGGATGGCGGAACAGCGGTGGACCTGACTCCGGGCGACCTCGACGCCCCGGCCTTCGGCGCCGACCATGACTTCCGGGTTTCATCCGATGGTCGGGAGCTGCTCTACGCCTCCAACCCCGACAAGGTGGAGGCTCTTTCGACGAATTCGGACGTGTGGGTCGCCTCCTTCGACGGCGCGGGCTCTCCTCGGGACCTGACCGCCGACAACCACGCCTTCGACGGCACGCCGCGTTACTCGCCCGACGGCAAGTGGATCGCCTATCGAGCCCAGAAGCGGCCGGGCTTCGAGGCGGACCGCTTCGAGCTGATGGTCTACGACCGGGCGGCCAAGCGGACGCGCTCCCTGACCTCCGAGTTCGACAATTGGGTGGAGGAATTCGAGTGGTCGCCGGACTCGAAGTGGCTGTATTTCGTGGCGCAAGTCGCGGCCCGCGGCAACATCTATCGAGTGCCGGTCGCCGGCGGCGCCGTTGAGGAACTCTGGAAGGGCGGGACCGCGACGAATCTGCTCTTTTCGCCCGACGGGAGTCGGCTCTACTTCTCGGCGAGCTCCTTCACACAACCGGCGGACATCTGGAGCCTCGGAGCGGACGGTCGGGGCCCGCGGACCGAGACGAGGTTGAACGCGGCCTTGCTTTCGGAAGCCAAGCGCGGCACCGTGCTCGAGCGCTGGGTGTCCTCCGCAGACGGCCGGCGGCTGCAGGGCTGGCTGATCCTGCCTCCGGGCTTCGACCCCGCCCGGACGTATCCGGCGGTCTTCTTCGTCCACGGCGGCCCGCAGGTGCCCATGTCCGACGCTTGGTCGTACCGGTGGAACCTCGAGGGGTTCGCGGGCTACGGCTACGTCGTCTACGCGGGCAATCCGCGGGGTTCGCCCGGCTTCGGTCAGCAGTTCGTCGACGAGATCAGCCGCGACTGGGGCGGACGCGTCTACGACGATCTGATGCGGCAGGCGGACGACCTGGAGTCCCTGTCCTACGTCGACAAGAAACGCATCGGAGCGGCCGGGGCCTCCTTCGGAGGCTACATGGTCGCCTGGATGCTGGGACACACGACGCGCTTTGCGGCGATGATCTGCCACGACGGCGACGTCGACCTGCCGGGTGGTCAGCTCGCGACCGAGGAGCTCTGGTTTCCCAAGTGGGAGCTCGGGGGCTGGCCCTGGGAATCGGACCTCTACGAGAAGTGGAACCCGATTCGCTTCGCGGGCAAGTTTCAGACGCCCACTCTCGTCGTCACCAACGAGAAGGACTACCGTGTCCCCTTCGAGCAGGGTCTCGAGCTCTTCACGGCCTTGCAGCTTAAAGAAGTCCCTTCCAAGCTCCTCGTCTTTCCCGACGAGGGTCACTGGGTCTTAAAACCCGGAAACGCCCTCTTCTGGCACAACGTCCTGGTCGACTGGCTGGCGAGGTGGCTGGGCGGCGCACCGGCGGATCCCAAGGTACTGGAGAAGGTTTACAGCGTCACCCGGTGAGCGCGACTCCGCTCACCGGAATGCCTTGAAACGCCTCCTCCGTGGCCGGGCGGCTGACGGATGGCGGTGCGTGTCCGAGACCTGCCCGGCTTCGGGTAACCGCCTCAGCCCGCCGGCACGCATCGGCCGGCCGCCCAACTGCGCAGAGCGGCGATCGACTCGGCGCGCACGACCGACAGCGGACGAGTGGACCGGAGGGCGACGAGCAGGCCGGCGGTGTCCAGCGGAACGCCGGCGGCCCGGGCTTCGTATAGCGCCGAGACGATGGCCTGCTCGATTTCGGCCCCCGAGAAGCCCGCGGCGGCATCGGCGAGCTTGGCGAGGTCGAAACGGCTCGGGTCCTCGCTCCGGCGGGAGAGGTGAAGCCGGAAGATCTCCGCGCGAGCCGCCGTCTCCGGCAGGTCGACGAAGAAAATCTCGTCGACTCGACCCTTGCGCACCATTTCGGGGGGCAGTTCCTGGACGGAGTTGGCGGTGAGAACGAGAAATACGTGGGCGGCGCGCTCCTGCATCCAGGTCAGAAGCGCCCCGAGCAGGCGCTTGGAGACGCCGCCATCGGTTTCGGTCGTGCGAACCGAGACGAAGGCCTTCTCGATCTCGTCGATCCAGAGCACGCAGGGAGCCATTCGCTCGACGCGTTTCAAGGCGTCGCGCAGGTTTCGTTCCGATTCCCCGATGTAGGGGGCGAGCAACCTTCCGGCGTCGAGCGAGAGCAGCGGCAATTCCCAGGAGGCCGCCACCGCCTTGGCGGCCAGGCTCTTGCCGCACCCCTGAACTCCCAGAAGCAGGATTCCCTTCGGGGGATCGAGCGGCTTCTGGCCGGCGGCGGGCAGGAAGCCGACGCGGCGGGTCGAGATCCACTTCTTCAACCGCTCCAGGCCTCCGATCTGGTCCATTCCGTCGGGAGCGGGCACGAACTCGAGCAGTCCCCCGCCCTCGACCAGCGCCTTCTTGCCCTCACGGATCTGAGCCCGGTCCGCGACCGTCAAGGCGTTGTCCTCGACGATCGCCCGCGCGAGCGCGCGCTCGGCCTCGAACAGCGAGAGACCGGAGAGGTCTGCGACCAGGCCATCGACGTCGTTCGAGGACAGGGCCACACGGGTGCCCGGGGTCTCGCGCAGAGTTCTCCGGATCGTTTGTGTGACGAGTTCTCGAAGCTCATCGGGTCCCGGCAAGTCGAACTCGAAGCGGACCGAGAGGTCTTCGAGCTCCGGCTTGGCGGGTAGGGTCGGGCCTACCAGCACGATCGTTCGGGCGGAGCCCTCGAATTCCTGTGCGACTTCCCGCAGCGCGCGCAGCGCCGAAGGATTCTCCAGATGGGCCTGCGGGTCCTTCAGCAGCCAGACGCCATCCTCGGCAACCGCCCGGACGTGGCGTAGCGCGACGGCGAGATCGACCGTCTTCGGCTGATCGGCCGGATGGCAGGGAGAGAGGCCGGATGCCGCGCTCCAGGTCCAGACCGGCATCGCGAGCTCGCCGGCGACGGCCCGCACCAGGGACTCGAAGCGCTTTTCCTCGACGGTCTGGCAGACGACGAGGGGGTGTTTCGAGCGAAAGAGAAGGGCGAGGTCTCTGGCGGGAACGTCCAAGTGGCGACAGTGTAGCGGATCGCCGGCTAGTGCCGTTCCAACTGGTTGCGCCTACCTGAAGCAAGGCCTAGCATCGAGTTGGAACGGCACTAGACTCCGCGGATGCCGGCCCGGCGCGTCATCTCGCTCTGCCCTTCGATCACAGAAACGCTGGTCGAGATCGGCGGGCGAGCGGTCCTCGTGGCGGCCACGCGCTATTGCACGCGGCCGAGGGGTATCCTCCGGGGGATCGAGCGCATCGGGGGCACGAAGGACCCGGACATCGGAGCGATCCTCGCGCTCACGCCGGATCTCGTCTTTGCCAATCAGGAGGAGAACCGGTTGGAGGACGTCGAGGCCCTGCGGTCGGCCGGTGTCGAGGTGCACGTGACGTTCCCCAAGAGGGTCGCCGATGTGCCGCGGGACATTCGCGAGTGGGGGGCGAGCCTGGGTGGATCCTGCGAATCCGAGGCGGAGGCGCTTTCCGATCGCGTTTCCCGAGAGGTCGCCCTCCTCGAGGAGGCGACTGCGCCCCCTCAGTTTCGCTACGCCTACTGGATCTGGAGGGATCCGTGGATGACGATTTCCGATGACACGTACGTGGCCGATCTCCTGCGGTTGGCGGGAGGCGTCAACGCCTACGGCGCCGAAGCCGATCGATATCCGGCCACGACCCCCGAGGAGGCGCTCGCGCGAGGTGCCGGCGTTCACTTCCTTCCCGACGAGCCGTACCCGTTCCGGGAGCGGCGCCACGCGAAACTGGCCGAGGAGCTCTTCGGGGCAGTGTGCCGGCGCCTGTTCGTGCCGGGCGACGACTTCTGCTGGCATGGCTACCGGACGCTCGCCGGCCTCGAGTGGGTCCGTCGCCTGCGCTCCGGCAGCGCGTTCGGCTCTTAGGGAAGGGGAGAGCCGGGGCCGCGCGAGACGTCGAGGGTTGCGGGTCAGCCCCGGCGGTTCAGGAGGTCCAAGAACTCCTCGCGCACCGGTTTGTTGAAGAAGATGCCCCGGATCGCGGAGGTGACCGTCAGGGCTCCCGGCTTCTTGACGCCGCGCATCTCCACGCAGAGGTGTCGGGCTTCGACGACGACCATGACCCCTTGCGGGCGCAGGGTCTGTTCGAGGAAGCCCGCGATCTGCTCGGTCAGCCGCTCCTGGAGCTGCGGTCGGCGCGCGTAGAACTCGACGATCCGCGGCATCTTCGAGAGACCCACGATCCTCTCGCTCGGGATGTAGGCGACGTGGGCGTGCCCGTAGAAAGGGACGAAGTGATGGGAGCAGAGCGAGTAGAAGGGGATGTCCTTCTCCATGACCATCGCGGTGTAGTGCTCATCGTTGGGGAAGCAGGTCACCGTTGGCTCCGCGCCCTCGGCGAGGCCGTGGAACATCTCGAGGTACATCTTGGCGACCCGCTCCGGCGTCCCGTCGAGGTTGGGATCGGAGACGTCGAGGCCCAGGGCCTCGATGATCCGGCGCATGTGCGCCGCGATCTCGGTAACCTTCTGCTCGTCCTCGATCGACGGGACGACGATGTCGATCTCGCTCATGTCCCTCAGGCCGCGCGCGTCTTCTCCAAGAGCTTCGAGATGTCCCGCGCGACCGGAATGTCATTGGCGACGATCTCCTTGACCTTCCCGTCCTTACCGACGATGAAGGCCGTCCGGGCCGAGATTCCCCTGTCCTCGAGGTAGACGCCGTACTTGCGGGCCACGTCTCCCTTGGGGTGGAAATCCGCGAGCAGCGGGTAGGCAATGCCGTTCTGGGCCGCGAACGCCTTATGCGACCAGAGCGAGTCGACCGAGATTCCGAGCACCGCAACGTCGTCGGCGCCCCTGCTCGGGAGCATCTCGGCGCACTGCTTGTTCTCGACGGAGCAAACGGGCGAGAAATCGAGAGGGTAGAACAACAGGAGGACGTTCTTCTTGCCGCGGTAGTCGGAGAGGGTGACCTTGTCCCCCACAGTCGAGGGAAGGGTGAAGTCGGGGGCGGCGTCGCCCGGTTTGAGCTGTGCCATGGGTCGCGCTCCTTTGTCGTCCTCGCGGCTCGGGCCGCGGGGCGGTGATTCTACCGGAGGGCGGGGTCCTAGGAGATGGTCTTCTTGAACGCCCGGGTGCTCCCGGCGACCAGCAGGACGGCGATCACGAGGAGCGCCGCGACGCTGCGCCAGAGGTCCGCGAAGGTGGCTCCCCGAATGATGATCCCCCTTGCAATGGCGATGAAGTGAGTCGCCGGCAGGATCTGGGAAACGACGCGCAGGGGGGCCGGCAGCGACGAGAGCGGGAAGATGTACCCCGAAAGCATCACCGACGGGAGCAGGAAGAGCTGCGCCATCTGAATCGCCTCCATCTGGGTGCGGGCGCGAGAGGAGATGAGCAGGCCGAGGGCGAGCAGGGCGAACAGATAGACAGTCGACAGCCCGAGCAGGAGCGGCAGGCTGCCGTGGATCGGGACCCGAAAGGCCACGGTCATCAGAAACAGGATGAAGAGCAGCTGCGCGAAGGCCAGCGCGAGGTACGGCAGCAGCTTGCCGAGCACCACGGCGATGGGGGACGCCGGCGTCACCATCAGTTGCTCGAGCGTGCCCCGCTCCCGCTCGCGCACGATCGCAAACGCCGCGAGGATCGTGCCGGAGAACGTCAACAGGATGGCGACGAGACCGGGGATGAGAAGGTTGGCGCTTCGCGAATCGGGATTGAAGAGGAAGAGCGGGTGCGGCCGAATCGGCAGGTCCGTGGTCCCGGCTCGCTCCCCGAGCTCCGTCAGGGAACGGGAAAGCGCCATTCCGTTGGCGGCGGCGAGCGCCTGGCCCGAGATGGAGGAGTCCGAGCCGTCGATCAAGACCTGGACGTCGGCCGGTTGCGCGTTCAAGCGCCGCCGCGCGAAGTCCGGCGGGATCTCGATCCCGACCGAGGCCCGCCCGGCCACGATGAGCTCCCTCAGGGCGGCGCGCGAGGGCGCGTAGGCGACGATGTCGAAGTAGCTGGTGTTGACGAAGTCCGTCAGGAGCTGGCGACTCTCCTGGGTGCGGCTCTGGTCGAACACGACCGTTCGAACGTGCCGGACGTTCGTGTCGATCAAGCCGAAGAGCACGAGCTGGAAGGCGGGAACGAGCATCGCGAATTGGAGCGTTCCCCGGTCGCGGACCATCTGGACCGCTTCCTTCTTGAGCACCGGCAGGAATCCCCTCATGACGTGGCGGCAATCCGGGCCGGATCTTCGGTGCGCCGTTCGATCTGGAGGCGGGTCAGGCGGACGAAGACGTCCTCGAGCGATGCCGTGATCGGCCGAAGCTCGACCGGAGCGCCGGCCGCCTTCTCGAGGTCCTGCGTGATCCGCTCGGCCGGCACGTCGGCGCGGACGAGCAAGTGGAGCGAGTTGCCGAAGATCGTGACGTCCTCCACGTACGGCAGGGACCGCGCCCCGCTCATGAACGCCGCGACCCCCTTTTCGCACGCGGCTTCCACGCGACGCATTCCGCCGGGCGTCACGTCCGACAGTCTCGTGAGCTCGTCGGGTGTGCCTTCGACGAGCATCTTGGACAGGTAGAGATAGCCGACCCGTCCGCACCGCTCGGCCTCGTCCATGTAGTGTGTGGTCACCAGGAACGTGACGTCCTCGGCCGCGAGCGTGAAGAGCAGATTCCAAAGCTCGCGGCGGGCGACCGGATCGATTCCGGCGGTCGGCTCGTCGAGGAAGAGAACCCGGGGGCGATGCATGAGGGCGGCCGCGAGGGCGAGGCGCTGTTTCCACCCCCCGGACAGCTGTGCCGCGAGACGGTGGCGGTACGGCCCGATCGAAGTCAGCCCGATGGCCCACTCGCGCCGTTCCTCGAGCAGGGCCCCCTGGAGTCCGTAGACGGAAGCGAAGAAGTCGAGGTTCTCCAGAACCGTCAGGTCTACGTAGAGGGAGAAGTTCTGGGAGACGTAACCGATGCGGCGCCGGACCTCCTCGCCCTGCCGAGAGACGTCGAGGCCGTCCACGCGGGCGCGTCCTTCGGTGGGCGCCAGCAGCCCGCAGAGAATCCGGATGAGCGTCGACTTGCCCGATCCGTTGGGCCCGAGCAGGCCGTAGATCTCGCCGCGGGGCACCGCCAGGGAGACCCGATCGAGCGCGCGCACCTTGCCGAAGTCGCGCGAAACCGACTCCACCTCGATGCCGTTCTCGCGGCTCGTGTCCGGCGGCATCTAGGGCTCCCGCATTCGCACGGTGGCCGCCATGCCGGGCTTCAGATCCGGCGAGGGATCGATCGCGATCTTCACGCCGAAGACCTGGTCCATTCGCTGATCGAGGGTCTGAACGTTGCGGGGCGTGTACTCCGATTGCGTGCGGATCTCGACGACATGCCCGTGATACTCGCGCTTCGGAAAGGTGTCGACCTTCAGGGCCGCTTTCTGGCCGACCCGGACGCGGCCCAGCTCCGGCTCGGGCACATACACGCGCACCCAGAGCTGCGAGGGCTCCAGCATCTTCGCCACCGGCTGGTTGGCGCCCACCAGATCGCCGGGACGCAGGTCCATCGACTCGATCACGCCGTCGGCCGGAGCGCGAACCAGCGACTCCGCCCGCTGGCGCTCGAGATACCCGAGCTGTTTCTCCTCGGCCTCGAGTGTGGCCCGGGCGGCGGCGATGTCCTCGGGGCGATTGCCGCGCTCGAGCTCCAGGAACGCCTCGCGCGCGGTTTTCGCAGCCGTCTCGGCCGAGTCGTAGGCCTCGCGGCCGGTGATTCCGCTGTCGAGAAGAGATTGCTGGCGAAGGCGCTCGCGCTCGGTGTTTTCCGCCAGGGCGCGCGCCGCCGCGATCTGTTCGGCGCGCGGACCGCGCAGCGCCTTCAGCAGGTCCGCCCGCGCCTGCTCCACCCGCGCGCGCTGCTGCTGGATCTGCAGGTCGATCAGATCGGTCTCGAATTGAACGATCGGCTGACCCGCCGCGACCGTCGACCCCTCGTCGACGAGGACCTTCTGGATCCGCCCCCCCAGAAGCGACCCGACCTCGACGTCGCGGGCCTCGATGGCCCCGGAGAGGACGAAGGGCTTCTCGCGACCCGCGCGCCGCCAGGCCCAAAACCCGCCGGCCGCCGCGAGGAGGAGCAGGAGGAGCAGGAGAGCCCGGCGCTTCATCGGCTCTTTCCCCCCGTGACGATGGCCCCATGGGTCCAGATGTCCAGAACCGTGTCGACGTAACGGGACAGCGGAATCGGCGGCGCCAGCCGGAGCACCCGATGCAAGAAGACATAGGACTGCAGCGCGCCGACGAACGAGAGAGCGCCGGCCCGAGGGTCTCTCAAGCGCAGGGTCCCGGCGGCGCGGGCGCGCCGAAAATAGCTCTCGAGGTCCGCGATGATGCGCGCGGGAGGAGAGGACTTCTGGCGGGGATCGAAGGGGAGGCGAACCGTTCGGGCCTCGTCTTCGGTCCGAGCCCGCAGAAAATGGGCGATGTTTTCTCCCATCTTTCGCTCGATGAAAGGAACGAGCGTCGTCGCGAGGCGGCGCAGCGCCCGTCCCGGCGTCTCGGCGTTCGGGAGGCCGACGAGAAAGTCGCTCGGGAGGCCTTCTTCGGCCTCGCCCGCGGCCATGGCGTCGCGGAAGAGGGCTTCCTTGCTGGGGGAGTGGCGCAGCAACGCCGCCGGGGAGATTCCCAGCCGCGAGCCGATCGCGGCCAGTGTCGTGCCTTCGTAGCCGCGCAGGGCGAAGGCTTCCCGCGCGGCGCGGAAGACCTCTTCACGCGTGACTCTCGGACGCCGGCCCATAATAAGTAACTAAATAGTAATTTACTTTTCTTGTCAAGGGTGCGGCGACCCTCCCGTCCCGGCAGCCCCCCGGGGGGGCCCGACTCGAGGAAGCCGGCAGCGCCGGCCATCCCTGCGTGAGAGCGACGGGACCGTCTCCGGGCGAGGCGGCTGGTTCCGGCGCCTCGGTTAAGATCTGCCTTTCATGCGCGTCGACCTGCACAGCCATTCCAACGTCTCCGACGGCCTCGACTCTCCGGCCGAGCTCGTGCGTCTGATGGCCTACGCGGGCATTTCGGCCTTCGCCCTGACCGACCATGACTCTCTGCAGGGTCTGCCGGAAGCCCGGCGGGAGGCGGAGGCGCTCGGGATCGAGCTCATCCCGGGGGCCGAAATCTCCTCGCATTTCGACGGGCAGGACGACATTCACATCCTCGCGTTGTTCGTCGACGAGAACAACGACCGGTTGAACGGCCAGCTCGTCATCCGGCAGGAGAACCGGCGCCTTCGCGGCGAGAAAATGGCGCGAAACCTGATCGAGGCCGGGTACCCGATCGATCTGGAGGCCGTTCGCGAGGAAGTGGGTGATGGCGTGTGGGCGCGGCCCCACCTCGCGCGCGCGCTGGTCCGGGCGGGCCACGCGCAGGACCACGACGATGCCTTCGACCGGTTCCTGCACGCCGGGACTCCCTGGTACGTGGCCTCGGAAAAGTGGGAGTCTCGGGACGTCGTGCGGACGATTCGCCAGGCGGGCGGCATTTCCTCGCTCGCGCATGCGGTCTGGTACAAGGACGTGGAGGCGATGGCGCGCACGCTCGCCGCCGAGGGACTCGACGCCATCGAGGTGTTCCACCCGGACCACGGACCGGGAGAAGAGGCGCGGCTCGGGCACCTCGTCAACGAGCTCGGCCTGGCGGTGACGGCGGGCAGCGACTTCCACGGTACGCCCGACGGGCGCAAGCGCCCCGGCGGCGTCTCGGGTGACGCCGAGATGCTCGGGATCCTGCGCGCGCGCGCGAAGCGCGGCTGAGGGACACCGCGGCGTCGCCGGGCGAGCCGCATCCGGAAACGCTCCGTCGGGGTCGCGCCTCCTTCGCCGCGCTCTCGGCTCCTTCGAGGGGCGGGGCTCGGACTTCATTTGTCCCCTCGGTCGCCGTCCAATTCCGTTGTGGAAAAGCCCTCTGTGGAAAAGCCGGGCCAAAAAATTTCCCCGTCCCGCTGCCGCAGGGGATCGGCGTGGACGGAATGCGGAAATGTTGACAGGTCCCCGCGTCGGGTGAAAGATCCGCGGGCTTTTCCCTGATGCTCGAAGAACTCGCTCTCGAAAGAGGCCTGCCGCAGAACCTCGAGGCCGAACGCTCGGTGTTGGGCTCGATCCTTCTCGACTCCGCGTCGCTCTCCTTCGTGGTTCCGGTGCTGCAACAGGAGGACTTCTTTCCCGACACGCACCGGCGGATCTACGGTGCGATGCTCGAGCTCTTCGAGCGCTCCTCGGAGATCGACACCCTCACACTCAAGGAGGAGCTCGATCGGACCGGCGGCGCGGAGAAGGCGGGCGGCGCCGCCTACCTGGCGGCGCTCGTGGATGCGGTGCCCGACGTGTCCAACGTCGAGCACTATGCCCGGATCGTCAAGGAGAAGGCGACGCTGCGTCGGCTCATTCAGGCCGGGCAGCGACTGGTGCGCCAAGGGCTTTCGCAGGAGCAATCGGCGGAGGATCTGTTGGGCTCGGCGACGGGCGAGATCTTCGACATCGTCGAGGACTCGCTCCGTGGCAGCTTCACGCCGATCGGTCAGATCGTCAAGCACAACCTGGAGGTCATCGAGGAGGCGCGGAACCGGCAGGGGATGCTCTCGGGTCTGCCGACCGGATTCACGGAGCTCGACCGCATGACCTCCGGCCTTCAGCCAACCGACCTCATCATCATCGCCGCGCGACCCTCGGTCGGGAAGACCTCCTTCGCCTTGAACATCGCCCAGCACGTCGCCTTCCGAGAGGGCCGGTCGGTCGGCTTCTTCTCGCTCGAGATGTCACGCGAGCAGGTTGGATTCCGCGTCCTCTGCTCCGAGGCGGACGTCGATGCCAAGAAGGTGCGTGACGGATACGCGTCTCGGGAAGCCACGGTGCGTCTGGTCACGGCGCAGGCGAAGATCGCGGGGGCGAACTTCTTTCTGGACGACAGCGCGGCTCTGTCGGTCCCGGAGATGCGCGCCAAGGCTCAGCGGCTGAAGCGAGAAAAGGGGCTCGATCTGGTGATCGTGGACTACATGCAGCTGATGATGGGCCACGGTCGATTCGACAATCGGACTCAGGAAGTCTCGCAAATCTCGCGGGGCTTGAAGCTCCTCGCCAAGGAGCTTCGTGTCCCCGTCGTCGCGCTTTCGCAACTCTCCCGTCAGCCCGAACAGCGCAAGGGCGAGCTGCGCAAGCCGCAGCTGGCCGATCTGAGAGACAGCGGCTCGATCGAACAGGATGCCGACGTCGTCGCGTTCCTCTACCGCGAGGAGCTGTACGACCGGGATACCGAGCGCAAGGGGATCGCGGACGTGATCATCGCCAAGCAGCGAAACGGTCCCACCGGCGACTTTCCCCTGGTCTTTCTGGCCGATCACATGACCTTTGCCAACTACGCGGGGGGATCGGCGATCGCGCCCGAGGGACAGCCCTTCTAGCGCGTCCGCGCGTTTGCCCGTGCACCGGGGCGCCTGGCTCCGGGGCCGCGGGGGCGGTCACTTCGTCTTCGAGTAGTGCTTCAGCGTCAGGATCTCGTCGAGCTCCGTGATGCCGACGAAGACGTACAGCCACTTTCCATCCTTTTTTCGAGCGATCGTCGAGAATCGGCCTTTGATCGTCGAGGGTTCCTTCCCCGATTTCGGCTCCAGACGCATCGACAGGTCCCCCCACCCCGCCGAGACGTTCGCCGAGGTCAGATAGCGGGCATCCTTGAAGGCGGGCTCGGAGACCTTGTTGGCATTCAAGACGGAGTTCCACTTGAAACGGATCTCCTCCAGGCCCCGGGCGGCCTTCTCTCCGGGCGGAAAGAGGACGGCGTCGTCGGCGTATAGCCTCATGACTGCCTCGATGTCGCCGGCCTGAAGCGCCTTGACGAAGGCCGCGTTCAGCTGCTCGACACCGTCGCTGCCTGCCGGCAGTCCGGTAGCCGAGCAGACTCCCACGAGAAGAGACAGCAGCCCGACGCCGATGACTCGTTTCATGTTGGTCTCACCTCCAGCGCTCGCGGTCGATTCTGTCTTTTTCCGGGCCACCAGTTCCACTTTCCGGCCAACCTCAAGAGCGCCGGCCCGATGACCATTCGCACGATCGTCGCGTCCAAGAGGACGGCGGCGGTGAGGGTGAAGCCGAGCATCTGAATCGGCAGGAACTCGCCCAACGCAAACGACGCGAAGACCGCCGTCATGATCGCCGCAGCGCTGGTGATCACTCCTCCGGTCCGCGACAGGCCTTCCACGATCGCTGCCCCTTCGGAGAGGCCGCCGCGCCGGGCTTCGGCAACCCGAGAGACCAGAAAGACCTCGTAGTCCATGCTCAAGCCGAACACGATGCAGAACGCGAGCACCGGGACGATCGTGAAGACGCGTTCGGTCGGCCCGGCCAGGCCAAACCACTCTGCGCCGTGACCCTCCTGAAAGACGAGGACGAGGGCCCCGAAGGCGGCGGCAACGGTCAGGAGGTTGAGGGTAACGGCCTTGGCCGCGACCAGAACGGACCGGAATCCGATGAAGAGGGCGAGAAAGGTGACGGCCATGACCAGGAGGACGACCAGACGGAATCGCCCGGCGACCATGTCCTCGAACTCGGTGGCCGCCGCGGCGAGGCCGCCGACGCGCAGGCGCGTTCCCGGGAGGCCCGTCAAGGCTGCCGCGTCGGCGTCCCGCAACTCGCGGGCGAGCTTCTCGGTGTCGGCGCGCAGCCGAGCCGGATCCGAGGAAGGCATCGCCGGGACGATCTCGAAGAGAACCGAGCGCTCGTCGGCCGAAAGAAGGCCTTGGCGGGCGTTGCGCGAGAGACTTCGGAGCTTTTCTCGCGTGACCCCGGCGCCGGCGATCGACGCGAGAGAATGGACCCGTTCGATGCGCGGATCGGCCTCGAGAACCTTCGCGAGACGCCGCGTCGCGACCCATCCGTCCTCGCTCGTGACGGGAGCGTCCGGCGGAAGATCCAGCAGAACGCGAAGCCCCTGAATCACGTTTCCTCGCCCCATGCTCTCCAGGCGCTGTGCCGCGCGGACCGACTCGAGATTGGTCGGCAGCCCTTCCCCGCCCAGGGCCCCGGTCTTCAAGCGGGAGGCCTGGAGCGCAAGCAGCAGCAGGGGAGCGCCCCCCAGGGTCAGGGCCACCCAGGGCCTCGCGACGACGTGGTTACCCCACCGGTGCCATCGTTTCGACCGGGCGGCGCGGCGGGCCCTCGCCGGGCCGAGCAACCGCCCGGCGTCGACGCGTCGCCCCAGCACCGCGAGTGTCGCGGGCAACAGCGTCAGGGCCAACAGCAGCGTGAAAAAGGTCACGAGGATGCCGGCGGCGCCAATCGATCGGAAGTCGCTGGCGGGCACGCTCAGGAGAGCCGCGAATCCGATTCCCACGGGCAGCGCGGACAGAAGCAGGGTCTGCCCGGCCTTCGGCACACAATCTTCGGCGGCGCGGTCTCCAGAGCCGGTCAGGAGCAGCGACTCGCGAAAGCGGCTGACCATCAGGAGGGCGTAGTCGATGCCGAGTCCGAGGCCGATCATCGACGCGATGTTCTGGACGAGGATCGAGAGGTGCCAGACACGGGCCAGCATGGCCGAGGCGCCCAGCGTCAACAAGACGGCAAGAACACCGGTCGCCACGGGCAAGAGCGCCGCGACGACGGAGCCGAAGGCGACGACCAACAGAAGCAGAGTGATGGGGAGTGCTCGCTTCTCCGCCGCCTGCGCGTCCCGCGAGCTCGCCTCCCGAACATCGGCGTTGAGAGGGATCTCTCCGGTCCATCCGAGCTCCGCGGCCGGGTAGGCGCGGCGCAGCTCTCCTTGCAGGCCCAGTGTGGCGAGCCGCAGAGGCGCCATCAGGGACTCGGCGGGCCGATTTCCCGAGTCGAGACCCACGACGAGAAATGTGCCTCCTCTTCCTCGGAAGACGGCCTCGGGAGAGTCGAGATACGAAACCGTCCCGGCGACACCGGGAAGAGCGGAAACCGCGGCGACGACCCGCTCGAGGGCGCGGCGGCCGTCCGGAGTCTCCGGGTCCGGTATGCCGCCTACGACTAGCACGACACGATGGACAAAAGGGGAGTGAAAGCGGTGAGCGAGGTCGTCGTCGACGCTGGCCGCGAGCGTGCCTTCGACGCGGACGATGGACTCCAGCCGGCGAGCCGCGTTGCGCGCCTCGGGCACCAGGACTGCCGCCAGGATCGCCCAGAAGAGCAGAATTCCGAGCCGGCGCCGAGGGACCCGCCGCGCCAGCCAGGCCAGCGCGGCGGGAGGAGCGCTATCGGACGACACGCGGTCCTGTCGAAACGCGAAACAACGCGGACGCGACCCCCAACATCAGACGATTCTCACCGGTAGCTCCTCCAGCGGTCGGACTCGCCGCGTCATCCTAGCCCAGAGCCCCGCCAGTGCCCAACCGCGGGGCGCGCTCCGGCGATGCTTCGGCCCCTGGCCGTCGCGGGGGTCGCGCGCGAGCGCGTCGGTTTGGTCGCGCGGGGCTAGGCTGAGCCGAGCGTCTCGCAGGCGAGACGATCGTAGAGGCGCGCGAGTGACGCGACGAACGGGGCGGGTCGAAAGTGGGCCGCCAGTCGCAGGGAGGCGCGACGGAACGCCTCACGGTCGGCGGGTGAGAAGAGTACTTCTCGAAGACGGTCGACAAATCCCGAAACGTCCGCCGCGGCGGCGTACTCGGAGGGATACAACAGCCGGTAGGCAGGGAGATCCCGAAAGATCACCGGAATGCCGCAGCTGGCGGCTTCCAGGGGCGCGTAGGGGCAGTTCTCCTGAAAGGAGGGGAAGACGAGCGCATCGGCGGCGTTGTAGGCGAGCGGCATCTCGGACAGGTCGAGCGATCCCGCAAAACGGAGATTCTCGGGAGGGTGAGCGCGGAGCCGTCGAAGTTGCCGGAGCCCGGCGCTGACGATTCCAAAGGGACTGCCCCCGATCCAGACGAACTCTGCTTCCGGCACCCGGCGGGCGATCTCCGCGAACTCCGCGATGCCCTTTCGGGGCTGAAGCTGGCCAACCCCGATCACGAGCGGGCGCTCGCGATCAACTCCGAGGAGGGCTCGTCCCTTGCGCCGTAGCCTCGGCGCCGGGAAGAAGCGGTCGTTTCTCAGGGCGTTGGGAACCACTTCCACCGGAGACCGAACCCCGAGGCGTTTCAAGGAGAGAGCCGTGTCCGGACTGACCGCGATGAGCAGGTCGGAGAGGTTGTAGATCGTCTTCAGGTACCCGCGCACGAGCGGCCGGGTCAGCGGGCTCATCCAGGGGAGCGCGCCTTCGGCGGTCTCGGGAAGCGCGTGAACGGTGAAAACGCGGCGCCCCCGATAAGAAAGGGCCTTGGAAACATAGAGCGGGCCCCAACTGTGCGAGTGAAGCAGATCGCATGGCTCCGCGCTGTTGACTCGGATCTCGAGATCGGGGTGTTCGCTCATGAGGTCGACGCAGTCGAGGAAGGCGGTATGGCCTCCTTGCGCCGTCAGGCCGAACCGCACCGTCTCGGACATGACGTTCACTCGGAGCCTTCGCCCGAGCTTTTCGCGGATGCGGAGAGGGGGAAACGCGGGAGGCGGCGCTCCGGCGAGTCGATCGGGATGCGGCAGCGTCCGCACGCCTTGCTCGACCGGAAGAATCGACTGGGTCGTCACCTCGTCGTGCCGGCGAGGGGGGATCCACGGTGCTCGTGCGCCCCGGTTCGAAGAAGTGTGCTCACGTACTTCCGCCCACCGCCTTTCGCCTGTCCAATCCCCCGACCGAGTGTAGTTTTTGGAACATGAACAGGGGATAAAGCCGGTTCTCGATGGAGCGATCGGTCGAATCGCGATCCGGGCGACGAGCGAGGGATAGCCCGCCGGGCGCCGGGAGCCTCGGGTGGCGATGACTTCCTTGTCGAGCGATGGCGCCGCGATCGGGAATCGCTCGCGGCAGCCTCTCTCGGCCCGTGGTCCACTCGGAAATTCGAAAGGCGCGCCAGGCCGGGGGTTCTCACGGCACTCGTGCGAGACGGCCGAGTTTCGGTTAGGTTTGCAGGCGCAATGGCCCTCGCCGACGACACCCGATGGCCCTCCCCGGCCCGGGCGATCATCGACCTCGGCGCGATCGCGCGGAACTACCGCTTCCTGCGCGAGCGTGTCGGCCGGGGGCGCTCCGTCATCGCGGTCGTGAAGGCCGACGCCTATGGCCACGGCGCCCCGGCGGTCGCCAGACGCCTGGCCGTCGAAGGTGCGGACCGTTTCGCGGTCGCACAGGTCGAAGAAGGAGTCGCTCTGCGCCGGGCCGGCGTCGAGGGAGAGATTCTGGTGCTTTGCCATGCCGAGCCTTCGGATCTGCCGCGCCAGCGTGCCTATGGCCTGACTCCGACACTCTACGACCGACGTCAGGCCGAGGCGGTCATCCTCGCCTCGCGCGCCCGAGGCGAGCGGCTCCGAGCCCACCTGGAGCTGGACACGGGCATGGGACGCGCGGGGATCCGCCGCGACGAACTCGATGCCGTCATTGCTTTCCTGAAAGGAGAGCCCGCCGTCGAGCTCGCCGGGACCTTCGCAACGCTTTCGGCCGCGGACGACCCCGCGTCGCCGGAAACGGGCCGCCAGACCGCCGCCATGGCGGAGTGCATCGAGCGGCTCCGCGCGTCGGGCGTGTCGCCCGGTCTCGTGCACGTCGCCAATTCGGCGGGCGTTCTCGCCCATCCGGAGTCCTGGTTCGACGCGGTGCGCCCGGGTCTGGCCCTGTACGGCGTTGCTCCATCGGCCGAGCTCGACTCGACCGGCCTCTGCCCGGCGATGAGCGTCGAGACCCGGGTGATCGGCGTGCGGCAGGTTCCGGCCGGGACGCCGCTCGGTTATGGCGGACGCTTCGTGGCGCGGCGGCAGACGACCGTGGCCGTTCTGCCGATCGGCTATCATGACGGTTTCCGTCGATCCTTCTCCGGAAAAATCGACGTGCTCCTGCGAGGGAGCCGAGTGCCCGTGGTGGGAGCCATCAGCATGGACGTCACGCTGGTCGATGCGACCGAAACCGGCGCGGCCCGCGGCGATCGGGTGGTCTGCCTCGGAAGCGACGGAGCCCAAGCCGTGACGGCCGGCGAGCTGGCACGGGCCGCCGACACGATCCCCTACGAGATCCTCTGCGGAATCGGGCCGCGCGTCGTTCGCGTCTACACGGAGCGCGTCGAGTGATTCGTCTGCTCGAGGCGGTGGGCCGGGGAGTCCTGCGCTTCCTCGAAGAGCTCGGCCGCTTCTTCACCATGCTCGGCCGAATTGCGCTCTGGGCCCCGCGGTCGCCGTACGACATGACGGAGCTGCTGCGGCAGATGGTCCGTGTCGGCGTGGACTCGATTCCCGTTGTCTTTCTGACGACACTCTTCACGGGAATGGTGCTCGCGCTCCAGACCCACAACGCGTTCGCCAAGTTCAACGCGACGAGTCTCACGGGAACGGTCGTCGCTCTCTCCCTGATGCAGGAGCTCTCGCCCGTGCTCTCCGCCTTGATGGTCACCGGCCGGGTCGGCAGCTCGATGGCGGCCGAGATCGGATCGATGCGCATCACCGAGCAGATCGACGCGCTGACGGCGCTCGCGACCGAGCCCGTGCAATACCTCTTCGTCCCTCGCGTGCTGGCGTCGATCGTGATGATGCCGCTTCTGGTCGTCATGGGGGACGTCGTCGGCATGTACGGGGGCTACCTCGTCGCCGTCAATCTCCTGGGCTCGAACCCCGTGACCTACTACGAAAACTCGTTCGAGCATGTCGACATGAACGACTTCACCGCCGGGCTCATCAAGGCGGCGGTCTTCGGCCTGCTCTTCTCGGTCGTGGCCTGCGTGCGGGGTTACTACACGGTCGGCGGCGCGGAAGGCGTGGGCCGTTCGACGACGCAGGCGGTCGTCGTCGGGAGCCTCGCCATCTTGCTGTGCGATTTCTTCCTCACGAGGATCCTGTTTTGACCGCCGACGCCGCGGGGGCGGCCGCTGTGCCGGTGTTGCGTGTCGAGGGCCTGCACAAGGCCTTCGGGGCGCTGAGGGTTCTCGACGGAATCGATCTGTCGGTCGAGAAGGGCGAGTCCCTGGTGATCGTGGGACCGTCCGGGACCGGCAAGAGCGTTCTCTTGAAGCACCTGATCGGCCTGTTGCAGCCGGACGCCGGAAAGGTCTATGTCGAGGGGCAGGACCTGTGGGCGCTCGACTCGGTCGCGCGCAACGCGTTGCGGAAGAAGTTCGGCATGTCCTTTCAGGAGGGCGCCCTGTTCGACTCGATGAGCGTCTTCGAGAACGTCGCTTTCCCCCTGCGGCATTCGGGCCGCTCTGCCGCCGCGGTCAGGGCGCGC
Source organism: Thermoanaerobaculia bacterium (assembly GCA_035498405.1). GTDB lineage: Bacteria > Acidobacteriota > Thermoanaerobaculia > UBA5066 > Gp7-AA6 > DATBFU01. The sequence continues at coordinate 54,932 of DATKAE010000084.1, forward strand.
GTCGAGGAGTGTCTGGAGCTGGTCCGGCTGCCCGACATCGGCGCCAAACGGCCGTCGGAGCTCTCGGGCGGCATGCGCCGCCGTGTGGGCTTTGCCCGGGCGATCGCGCACGCCCCGGAGATCCTGCTGTTCGACGAACCGAATACGGGTCTCGATCCGATCACCACCGACGCCATCGCCGAGGTCATCCTCGGCATCCGCCGACAGCTTCCCGTGACGATCGTGACGATCACTCACCACATCGCGAGCGCCCGCAAGATCGGCGATCGGCTCGCGCTGCTCTTTCGTGGGAATATCCTCTTCGAGGGAAGCCCGGAAGAGTTTCTGAGGTCGAGCGACCCGGCGGTGCGGCAATTCGTGGAAGGTCGGGCGGAGGGCCCGTTGACCGTGGAGTTCGAAAAGGCGGTCCGAACGGCGAATGGGGGGGCGCGATGAGCACCGCAGCGAAGGTCGGGGCGTTCTTTCTCGTGGTTCTCGTGTTGGCCGGGCTTCTGATCTGGAAGATCAAGGACTTGAGGTTTGGCCGCGTGTCGGCCGAAACCATCTCCGTGCAATTCGACGACGTCGCGGGGCTGAAGAACAAGGCCGACGTCCGGATGGCCGGCGTGCTCGTCGGCAAGGTGAGCCGAATCCGTCTGATCGGCGGGAAAGCGCTCGTCGACCTGGAGCTGACCAGCGACGTCGCGTTGAGGGAGGGCGCGTCGGCCACGATCCAAAGCCTGGGGATGCTCGGCGACAAATATGTGGAACTCGTTCCGGGTCCGGTGGGGGCCGCGGCGCTGCCGGCAGGGACGACCATCCGCGGAGAGGTCCCGGTCAACTTCGATCAGATCACGAAGCTGGCCCGAGACATCGAGGTCGACATCCGGGATATCACGAAAAACCTCAAGGACTCGCTGGGAGGGGCGCTCGGCAAGGAGCGCCTGACCTCGATCGTCGACGACGTGCTCGTTCTGTCGAGCGAGCTGCGGAAGCTCCTCGAAGCCAACCGGGCCAACATCGACGCCACGACGACGAACTTCCGCGAGTTCTCCGCCCAGATGACGCAGCTCGTCGACCGCATCGACCGGCTGGTCGCCTCGAACCAGGGCAACGTCACGGAAACCATGGCGAGCGCGAAGGAGCTCACCAACAAGCTCCAGTCGACGGTTGATAACATGAATGCGATCACCGGGCAGATCAAGTCGGGGGAGGGGACGATCGGAAAGCTCGTCCAGAGCGACCAGACCGACAAGAACCTGAACGACGCGCTCGTGGCGGTCAAGGACGGCGTCAAGAACCTCACCTCGGCGATGGAGACGGTGAAGAAGTGGAACATCGACCTCGGTCTGCGTGGCGAATACCTGTCGCGCTTCCAGAAGGGACAGTCGTTCTTTACTCTCGACGTCATTCCAAGAGACAAGCCCCGCTTCTATCGCCTCGAGCTTTCGAGCGAGCCCTTCGGAGTGCGGAAGGACTATACGACGATCACCACCATCACCTACCCCGACGGACACACCGAGGTCATTCACTCCGATCAGGTGGAGTTCAAGGACACCGTCGCCGTCTCGGCGGAGGTGGGCTTCCGGCTCGGGCACTTCATCGGGCGCGCGGGGTTGATCGAGAACACGGGCGGCGTCGGGCTCGACTACCTGACGCTCAAGAACCGCCTCCTCTTGTCGGCGCAGGTCTGGAACTTCGATCGAGGGGACAATCTGAATGCCCAGGCGAAACTGACGGGACGCTACTACTTCTCCCCGTCGGTCTACGTGACGGGCGGGTGGAACGACTTTCTCAACACCAAGGCGCACCTGGACTCGGCGTTCGTCGGGGCCGGCGTTCGGTGGGGCGACGAGGACGTCAAGTACCTCGCCGGATTCGTCCCGCTTCATTGAGGAGCCGCCCGTCCTGTGTGTCCCCGAGCCGCCAGCGTCTTCGCTTGCCAGAACTGCGGCGCCACCGCGCCGAAGTGGCTCGGCCGGTGTCCGGAATGCGGTGAGTGGAACAGCTACATCGAGGAGTTGCGGGCCGAGGGTTCCCGCTCCGGGCCCGCGTCGCCGCGGTCGGCATCCGTCGCGATCGGTGAGATCGGATTCGAGGAGAGGCCGCGCTTGGAGACCGGCCTTCCCGGTCTCGACCGCGTTCTCGGCGGGGGGCTGGTCCCGGGATCGGTGGTTCTGCTCGGCGGCGAGCCCGGAATCGGCAAGTCCACGCTCCTGCTCCAGGCGGGAAGAGGGCTCGCCCTCCAATCGCGCGAAGTCCTCTACGCCAGCGCGGAGGAATCGGCGGCCCAAGTCAGGCTGCGCGGGGAGAGGCTCGGCATTCGCGACCAGAAGCTCCTCGTGTTGGCGGAAACGGACGTCTCCGGCATCCTCGCCGAGGCCGAATCTCGCGGTCCCGCCGTCGTGGTGGTTGACTCGGTGCAGGCCGTTCGGGAGCCGGCTCTGGCTTCCGCGCCCGGGACCGTGTCGCAGGTCCGGGCGGCGGCCACGGAGCTCGCCCGCTTCGCCAAGTCGCGCGGCGTTCCGGTCCTTCTGGTTGGCCACGTGACCAAGGACGGCACCCTCGCCGGCCCCAAGTCCCTCGAGCATCTGGTGGATGCGGTCGTCTCGATGGAGGGAGAGCGAGGCTCGACGCGGCGGATCTTGCGCGCCACCAAGAATCGCTTCGGGCCGGTGGAGGAGTTGGCACTCTTCGAGATGAGCGGCGAAGGCCTGTCCGAGATCCCGAATGCCTCGGCGGCGCTTCTGTCGGAGCGCCGCGCGGGGTTGGCAGGAAGCTCGGTGACCGCGGCACGGGAGGGGACGCGGTCGTTGCTGGTGGAGATCCAGGCGCTCGTCGGGGCAGCCGTCTCGGGCTCGCCGCGGCGAGTCGCGCTCGGTCTGGATTCGTCGCGGCTGGCGCTGCTTCTGGCGGTGCTCGAGGGCGCGGGGATGGGACTCGCCAGTCGGGAAGTCTTCGTCTCTTGCACCGGCGGGCTCGAGATCAGCGAGCCGGGGGTGGATCTGGCCATCGCTGCGGCCCTGGCTTCCTCGGTCCAGAACCGGCCCCTCCCGGAGGCGGCCGTGTTCTTCGGAGAGATCGGCTTGCTCGGCGAAGTGCGTCGTGTTCCCTCGGCGGTATCGCGGCTCAGGGAGGCCGCGGCCCTCGGGTTTTCGACCGCTTACCTTCCCGCCGGAAACGCTCCGGAGGCCGCGGCGTTCCCGGACCTCACGATCCGTCCGGTCGATCGTGTGGCGGACTTCTTGAAATCACTGCGTTCTTGAACGGGACCGGCTAGAATCGCAGGTGAGGCTGGTTCGAGTGAACTGCTGCGAAGACAAATGACATCTCACGCAAGGCTCGCGGCATTTCTCGCGGCGGTCCTGTTGCTCGCCGGCTGTAGCGGGATCACGACGTCGGTCGACTACGACCGCGCGGCCGACTTCTCGAGGTTCAAGACCTACGCGTGGAAGGACGTCCACCCGGTCCAGAACGAGATCGTCGAGAACCGTATCAAGAGCGCCGTGGACCGAGCCCTCGCGGCCAAGGGCTTCCGGAAGGTCGAGACCGGCCCGGACCTCTGGGTCGTCGAGCACATCAGCTTGACCAAGGAGAAGCAGCTGACCACTTACGACAGCGGCTGGGGATACGGCTACCGGGGAGGGTGGGGCGGCGGGATGACCACGGCCACCGTCTCCGAGATCCCGATCGGCGAGCTGGTCCTCGACCTCGTCGACGCGAAGCAGAATCAGATGGTCTGGCGGGGAACGGCGACCAAGGCCATCGATCAGAACGCGACGCCTCAAGAGCGCGAGAAAACGACGGACGAGGCGGTTCAGAAACTGTTCGCGGGCTTCCCGCCGGGCAAGTCGGCGAATCGCTACGGCCCGGAGAGGGAGGTTCCCGAGCGGGGCGACAGGCTGGCGGGCCGCTAGGTCGTTGCAAATCGGCGCAGGGCGCCGCCCATACCCCGTGACCATCGCGGGATCGACATAGAATCAGGCCCCTCTGAGGCCTGGAGGCTGTGGAGGAGACATGACGATGAGGTTCTGCCGCAAGCTCGCGGTTGTCCTGTTCGGGATTGGGATCCTGACTTCGTGCTCGACACTCGAGACGTCGGATGACTACGACCGCGCCATCGATTTCTCCAAGTTCAAGACCTATGCCTGGAAGGAAACCGAGCCGATTCCGAACCAGCTGCTCGCGCAGCGCCTCCAGACGGCGGTGGAGGCCACGCTCGCTTCCAAGGGCCTGCGCAAGGTACCCGAGGGCTCGAGCCCCGACCTCTGGGTCGTCCCGCACACCCGCCTGAGCAAGCAGATGCAGGTCAACACCTACAACACGGGTTGGGGATACGGATGGGGCTGGGGTTGGGGCGGGGGAATGGGAATGACGACCTCGACGGTCAGCGAGATCCCGGTCGGCACGCTGATCATCGACCTGGTCGACGCCGGCCGGAAACAGCTCGTCTGGCGCGGGACCGCCAGCAAGACGCTGGAGCCGGACGCCTCGCCGGAAAAGAAGGAGAAGAACATCACGGAAGCCGTCCAGAAGATGTTCGCGTCCTACCCGCCCGGCGCGCCGAAATAACCGAGTCTCGGAAAGCGGTTCGGGGCCCCGGCTGGCCGAGCGCGCGGGAGCCGCTCCCGGCGAGGGGCGCGTTAAGTCGTCACGTGTCGGGGCACTGTTCCCGTGAGCAAACGGAACGCGTCCAAGTACTTCTCTCGGGTGGTGCGAATGACGCCTTCCGGCAGGCGCGGCGCGGGCGGGCGCTTGTTCCAGCCGGTCGACTCGAGCCAGTCGCGCACGAATTGCTTGTCGTAGGAGGCCGGGCTGTGTCCGGCGCGGTAGAGGATCGCGTCCCAGTACCGGGACGAGTCGGGTGTGAAGGCCTCGTCGATCCAGATCAGCTTGCCGTCCAGACGGCCGAACTCGAGTTTCGTGTCGGCCAGGAGCAGGCCGCGCGATTGCGCGTAATCGCGCGCCCGGGTGTAGAGCGAGAGCGTCGTCGACCGGAGCCACTCGGCTTCCTCCGATCCGATGACATCGACCATGTGGGCGAAGGGCACGTTCTCGTCGTGCCCCCGCTCGCTTTTCGTCGCGGGGGTGAAGATCGGCTCGGGCAGCTTCTCCGCCTCGACCAGGCCCGGCGGGAGCCGAATCCCACAGACCTCGCCCGTCTTGCGGTACTCCGCCCAGCCCGAACCGGCCAAGTAGCCGCGGGCGACGCACTCGAAGGGGACGACCTCCATCTTTCGAACGAGAACGGACCGTCCGGCCAGCTGCTCGGTGGCGGGCCGAAGCTCCTCGGGAAACCGCTCCGCCTCCGTCTCGATCAGGTGGTTCTCGACATCGGAAAACTTCGCGAACCAGAAGTTGGACAGCTGCGTGAGGATCTTCCCCTTGTCCGGGACGCCCGGCTGGAGCACGCAATCGAAAGCCGAGATGCGGTCGCTCGCGACCAGCAGCAGCGCGTCCCCGACGTCGTAGAGGTCTCGCACCTTTCCGCGGCGGGAGAGTCGAGCGACGGACAGGTGGGTTTCACTCACTTCCAGCATGGCGGGAATGGCTTATAGCACGACCCGCGGCCGCCCGCTCCTCTGCTAATCTTCTCCGCCCATGCAGATCGACATCACGACCGCCCTTCCGCGCGGCGCATCGGTGCGCCGCGTCGCGTTTCTCCATGAGGCAGCGGACCCCGCCGCGGAGGCGCCCCGGAGGCTCCGCCCGCTCCTGTCGCGGGCCTGCCGGCTTGCGGGATTCCGCGGAAAGTCGACGGAGATCGCGACCGCCCCTCTCAAGGAGGGTGCTTGGATTCTCGTCGGACTGGGCCGGCCGCCGGCGGGGAGCGGACAGCTGCGGCGGGCGCTCCGGCGCGCGGCAAACGAAGCTCTCCGTCCGGGCGCCTCCAAGGTGGTGTTCGTCTTCGGGAACGGGGTCGGACAGGGGAAGCTTCGGTCGCTCCTGCCGCAACTTTCGGCGCTGGACTATCGGTTCGACCTATACCGATCGAGCCGGGCGGGCGGCTCGAAGAAGACCCGTGGGGCGCTCTGGGTGGATGATGCCGGCGACGCCCGGGCATTTCGGGCGGCCGCCCGCGAGGCGGCGATCGTCGCCGAGGCCGCGGCCTGGTCGAAGGACCTCGGGAACACCCCGGCCAACGACCTCGGACCGGTCGAGTTCGCCGCGCGGACCGAGGCGATGGCGGATCGCCATGGCCTCCGGCTTCAGGTCTTCGACAAGAAGCGGATCGAGAAGGAACGCTTGGCGGGACTGCTCGCCGTCAACTCGGGGAGCGTTCGTCCCCCCCGTTTCCTGGTGGGAGAGCACCGGCCGTCGAGCGCGAAGGCGACCGCGGTGCTGGTCGGCAAGGGGATCACCTTCGACTCGGGGGGAATCTCCATCAAGCCGTCGGCCGCGATGGGCGAGATGAAGTACGACATGATGGGCGCCGCCACCGTTTTCGCGGTGCTCCAGGCGGCGAGCCGGCTGGAGCTCCCCGTCCGGGTCGTCGCGCTCGCTCCGGTGACGGAGAACCTTCCGTCCGGCTCGGCGTGTCGGCCGGGAGACATCCTGCGAATGCGAAATGGCAAAACGGTCGAGGTGGACAATACGGACGCCGAAGGACGACTGGTTCTCGCTGACGTTCTTTCCTACGCGGAACAGTTTCAGCCCGACGTCCTCCTGGACTTCGCAACGCTGACGGGCGCGGTTCTGGTGGCCCTCGGCGTCGAGTGCGCGGGGCTGATGACGCCCGACGACGACTTGAGCCGCGATCTCGTGGCCGCGGGAGAAGCCGTCGGGGAGCGAGTCTGGCGCCTGCCGGTCTGGGACGAGTACCTGGAAAACCTCAAGTCCGAATGGGCCGACATTCGCAACACGGGCGGCCGAAGCGCGGGCTCCATCAACGGCGGGATCTTTCTGAAACAGTTCGTGCCGAAGGGAGTGCCCTGGGCGCACATCGACTTTGCGGGGGTCGCGCACATGGAGAAGGAGCAGGCGGGCTGGCCCGCCGGCGCGACGGGGTTCGGTGTGGCGCTGACCGTGGAATTCCTGAAACGCCGGTTCGGCCTCTGACGAAGGAGACCCCTCGAGCGACCGCCCGCGCGGCCTTTTGGGGGCCGACTCAGGCCTTGGGAGGAGGAGGCTTCAGCGCCGCCGCGACCGGAATCGAGCGGGCGCCGTTCTTTCCGACCGAGCGGACTCCGAAGAAATGATTGTCGGTCGAGACCCCCTTGAGGACCGTCTCACCGGTCTGTGACACGAAGTCGTAGACGGACCACCTCGGGTCGGTTGTCTCTCGCCAGAGAATCTCGAAGCCCGCGCGCTGCTCGTCCGCGGGCGCCGACCATGCGAGGCGAGCGTCCGGCGCGACGCCGCCGGAGATAGTCACCGCCGTCGGCGCGGCCGGCGCCTGGGACAACTGCGCAAGCACCTCGGCGTTGGTGTGCGCGACATTTCCGAGAAACGTGAAGTTCATGAACTTCGGCCAATCGCCGTACTCGCGTCCTTCCTCGACACGGGGCGTCTGGTGCTCGTGGTCGTAGTTCTCGAGCGGCTCGGTGAAGCGAACCGCCGGCAGCCCCTCCTCGACGAAGGGGCGGTGGTCGCCGCCGCGCCCGAGCCGGTCGAGTCGGAAGACGAGGCGCACGGCGTCCCTTCCGGCGATCTCTTCGACGGCGCGCGCCAGGTCTCGCGAGGGAGAGTCGATGCCGTCGGGGCCCCCTCCGGAGAAGACCCGGACGCGGTGGGTCGCGCCAGGGGCGAAATCGGCTCCGACGATGTCGTTGTCGAGGAATCCGCCGACCGTGTAACCCTTCTGCTTCAGATACTCGAGGAGCCGCTTTCCCCCGAGCAGCCCCTGCTCCTCGCCGGAGACCGCGGCGAAGAGCAGGCTCGCGCGGTACACGCCCTTGCCCAGCAGCCGGGCGCTCTCGATCGAGACCGCCACACCGGAGGCGTCGTCGTCGGCTCCCGGGGCGTCGGTGTCGGGATCCAGGGCGGAGGACGGCATCGAATCGAAGTGGCCCGAGACGAGAAAAACCGTCCGGGCGAGCGCCGGATCGCTCCCCGGGAGCAACGCCAGGACGTTTTCCAGGCGCGCGGGCCGGTCGTGGGTCCGCGGGGAAGTCGCCTCGAAACGGTCCACGGACACTTGGAGGCGGCCGCCCGACTCCTTCGAGATCGCCTCGAAGCGGGCCAAGATCCGGTCCCGTCCGCAGCCCACGCCGCGCTTCCCGTCGTCCCAGGAAGATAGGGAGTGTCGCGTGCCGCACTCGACGAGCTCTCCGACGGTCGCGCGTAACGCCTTCTCGTCCACGGCGTCTCGCGAGAGCGACCCCGAGAGTCGCGGCATGATGCTCGGTTGCGGCTTGCCGCTCGGCGGCTCGGCCGGATCTTGCGCCGCGGCGAACGCGGCGGCGAGCAGGGCCAGGAGGGAGAGTTTGACTGCGCCGGGGCGCTTTGTTAGCGTGCGCGTTTTCATATGCCGCTGCGTGAATTCCCGGTTGGGCCGGTCGGTGAGGAAGTCTATCCTCGATTCGTCGCAGAGCTCGCCGAACGGTTCGACGACCCGAAGCTCGATCGGAATGTCGTGGCGCGCGAGGCGCTTGCGACACTCTACCTGGGGCAGGTTCCGGACTTCGACCGGGAGCTCTCCGATTCGCGCGTCTCTCTCGCCCGCAAGGCGTTGCTTGCCTCCTTCGACCCGCGCAACGGGACGCTCGAAGCCGAGTATTACCGCGAGATCGATCTGGAGAAGTGGGCCAGAGTCAAGCCGCTGCTCTGGTTCTGGCAGATGTTCGACCACTCGCCCGTCGGTCGGAACGTCCGGCTGGGAACTCAAGTGCGATACATGCTCGCCCAGCGCGTCTTCCGACGCTGCGGCAAGGGCGTGCGCATCTTCCACGAAGTCGAGCTCTCCTTCGGCTACAACCTGTCGGTCGGCGACGGCGTCACGATTCACCGCAACGTTCTCATCGACGACCGCGGCGAGGTCGTGATCGGAAACGACGCCTCGATCTCCGACTACGCCAACATCTATTCGCACTCTCATGCGGTCGAGGACATCCACGAGGTGACCCTCCATAAGACCGTCATCGGCGATCGCGTTCGCGTCACTTACCACGCCGTCGTTCTCTCGGGCGCCGTGATCGAGGCCGACGCGCTGGTGGGCTCGATGGGCGTCGTTTCCAAGGATGTCGGCCCGGGAGTCATCGTCGCCGGGATCCCGGCCAAGCCGATCGGCCAGAAGAAGGTCCGAACGTAGGCATCGCCGCGCCGCCAGAGGAATCCCCGGCGTTGGCGGCTACACTACCGGCATGCTGCGCCGGCTCCTCGTCAAGAACCTCGCGATTGTCGAGGATCTGGAGATGGAGCTCGGAGGTGGTTTGACGGTCGTCACGGGAGAAACGGGAGCGGGCAAGTCCATCCTCGTCGACGCGTTGGCTCTCCTGGCCGGCGCGAGAGGATCATCCGACCTGGTCCGGGAAGGAGCCGCCAAGCTCGTCGTGGCGGGGGAGTTTGACGGCGGTCCGGGCGTGGGCTCGATCCTCGCCGAGGCGGGACTTCCCGTCTCGGAGACGTTGCTCTTGCGGCGCGAGGTTTCGGCCGACGGGCGGGGCCGGGCGTTCGTGGAAGACGAGCCGGCTGCTCTTCGCACGCTCACGCGCTTGGCAGAGCGCCTGGTCCGCATCTACGGCCAGAACTCCGAGCTCGAACTGACGGAGCCGGAAGCTGCCCTCGAGCTGCTCGACGCCTTCGCCCGCTCGGGCGCGGAGCGGGAAGCCGTGGCGGCCGCGGCGGCGGCGTGGAGGACGGCGGGGGAGGATCTGAAGACTCTCGAAGCCGCCCGAAGCGATCGGGCAGGGCGCTTGGAGCACCTGGACTATCAGATTCATGAGATCGAAGCCGTCTCCCCCGGCGAGCAGGAGGAGGAGGAGCTCATGACCGATCGGCAGCGGCTCCTGCACGCCGACCGGATTCGCCTGGCGGGGGAGGCCGCTCTGGTCGCGCTATCCGAAGGAGAAGGGTCTGCGGCGGATCGGTTGGGCGCCGTCGTCCGTGCCTTTGCCGACCTTGCGGAGATCGACCCGCGGGAGACCGGGCATCGACAAGAGGCGGAAGACTTGAAGCGGCGCATCGCGGACCTCGCGGCGGCGGCCCGCGACGCCGCGGCGAGCATCGAGGCCGACCCCGACCGTCTGACGGCGGTCGAAACGCGCCTGGAGAAGATCTCGCGGCTGAAGCGGCGCCACGGCGTGCCGGCGGACGAGCTGCCCGCGCTGCTCGCGAGACTGAAGACCGAGCGTCTGGAGCTCTCCCACATCGAGGATGCTCTGGATCGTCGCCAGCAGGAAGTCGAGAAGGCCCGAGCGGCTTACGTCCAAGCCGCGGCGCGCCTTTCGGCCAAGCGCCGGGCCGCGAGCGGCCGGCTTTCCTCGGCGGTGGAGAGGGAATTGCGGGCGCTCGCCATGGAGAAGGCCCGTTTTCGGGTGGCGCTGACCGAGACTCCGGCCGAAGTACCCCGCGCCTCCGGCGTCGAGGCGGCGTCGCTCATGGTCGCTCCGAACCCGGGCGAGCCGGAGAAGCCCGTGGAACGCATCGCTTCGGGAGGCGAGCTTTCCCGGCTGCAGCTTGCGATTCGGTCGGTGGCCGCCGGTCCGGAGTCGAGGGCCCGTACGTTGGTCTTCGACGAAGTGGACGCCGGCATCGGAGGGCGGACCGCGGAGGTCGTGGGGAAAAAGCTACGCGAGCTCGCCCGAGAGGACCAGGTTCTCTGCGTCACCCACGTTCCGCAAATCGCCGCGCTCGCCGATCGCCACTTTCTGGCGGAAAAGTCGGAGCAGAAGGGGCGCACGGTTGCCCGCGTGCGTCTCCTCGCGGAGCGCGAGCGTGTCGTCGAGGTCGCCCGAATGCTGGCGGGTGAAACCGTTCCGGACACGGCTCTCAAGCATGCGCGGGCGCTGCTGCAGGCGGCTCGCACATGAGCGACTCGTCCGACCGTTACGCGCGCTCGATTCTGTTTCCGGGGATTGGGGAAGAGGGCCAGCGACGCCTCAGGAGCTCGGCGATGGCCATCGTGGGTGTGGGGGCGGTGGGGGCCGTGGCCGCGGAGTCGGCCGCGCGCGCGGGCTTCGGTCGGCTGACCCTCATCGATCGCGACGTCGTCGAGGAGTCGAACCTCTCGCGTCAGTTCCTGTTCGACGCCGCCGATGCCGCGGCGGTCGCGCCCAAGGCGGATGCGGCGGCGCGGCGCCTGCGTGAGATCGCACCGGACCTGCGTGTCGAGGGTGTCGTGGCCGATCTCGATCACCGCAATGCCCGTTCCCTCCTCTCGGGGCACGATCTGGTGCTGGACGCCACGGACAACTTCGAAACGCGCCTGCTCGTCTCCGACGCCGCGCGCTCTCTGGCGTCGGTATCGATCTACGCGGCTTGCGTGGGATCGGAGGGCTTGGTGGCGGTCTCCATCCCCGGGCGGACTCCCTGCCTGCGTTGCTACCTGGAGGCCATCCCCCCGGTGGGGGAGGGGCCGACCTGCGATACCGTCGGTGTCGTGCCCACCTTGCCCGTGCTCGTGGCGGCGGCTGCGGTGACCGAGGCGCTCCGATTTGCGGTGGGAGAACCGCTACGCGCTGGCCTCTGGCGGATCGACGTTTGGAAGAACGAGCTCTCCAGCCAATGGCTCCTCGCGGGCGCTCGACCCTCCTCCGCCTGCCCGGTATGCGCGGGCACGCGGTTTCCGGCGCTCGAGGGAGAGGGCTCCTCCGAAGTCGTCAAGCTCTGCGGTCGGCGGTCGGTGCAGGTGGCTCCTGGAGGACGGGAGCGTCCGAACTTCGACGCGCTGGAGCAGCGACTGGCCCGCCTGGGGCCGGTCCGGCGCTCGCCGCAGCTGCTCTCGGCCGAGGTCGAGGGTGTTCATCTGACGCTGTTCTCCGACGGTCGGTGTGTCGTCCGCGGGACGGATGATCCGGTGAGAGCAAAAGGCCTGTACACGAAGTACGTTGGGAGGTAGGTTCTTCACGATGCAACGCGTGCGGATCGAGGACCTCGCGGCCTCGCGCGAGCAGACTTTCCGCCTCCGGGAGCTGCTCAGCAAGGGGGGGGTGGCGGCCTTGCCGACCGAGACCTTCTACGCCCTGGCGACGGATCCCTTAAGCGAGACGGGTGTCCGCCGCATTTGCGAGATGAAGGGACGCGACGACGTGAAGGCGCTGCCCGTGCTGTTTGCGACGCGAGAGCACTTGAACTGGCTGGGCGTGGACGCGCCGCCGGGAATCCTGGAGCCCTACTTTCAGATCTGGCCGGCGCCGCTCACGGTCGTCTTCTCGATCCGCCAGCCGATTGCCGCCTCGCGAGGGATCAAGAAACTCGGGGTCCGGATGCCGGCGGACCGGATGCTTCGCACCCTGCTGCAGAGCCTGGGCCCCGTGACGGGCACCAGCGTGAACCGCTCGGGCAGTCCTCCTCTGGACGACCCCGACGCGGTCGAGGCGCTGTTTCGCCGAAACATCGACTGGCTCGTCGATGGCGGACGGACTCCGGGCGGGAAGGCCTCGACCGTCGTCGACGCCACCACCGCCCCGCCGGCGGTGCTTCGGCCGGGCGCCTATGAGTGGCCGCGGATGGCCGCGAGGCTCTGAATCGCGCGCAACGGGCTGGCGCCGAAGCCTCCGGAGCAGCCTTTCCCTGAGGCGGTTTAGACCATAAACTCGCGGTCCCTATGGGATTGATCCGAGAGTATGCGGGCAAGCGGCCTCGACTGGGAGAGCGCGTCTACCTTGCGGAGACCGCGGCGATCATTGGAGACGTCGTCCTGGGCGACGACGTCTCCGTCTGGTACAACTCGGTGGTCCGCGGCGATTGCCACTTCATTCGGATCGGCGACCGTTCGAACATCCAGGACAACTGCGTCGTCCACGTGACGGTGGAGCGCTATCCCGCGGTTCTCGAAGAGGAGGTCACCCTCGGGCACGCCGCGATCGTGCACGGGGCCGTCGTCCGCAAGGGAGCGCTGATCGGCATCCGGGCGACGGTGCTCGACGGCGCGGACGTCGGCGAGTCCGCCTTGATCGGCGCGGGAGCCCTCGTGGCCCCGCGCACCAAGGTTCCGCCGCGTTCCCTGTGGCTGGGTGCCCCCGCCCGGCAGGTCCGCGTTCTCTCGGAGGCGGAAGCCGAGCAGCTCAAGCACTACCACCGGAACTACCTCGGCTACAAAGAGGAATACTTTCGGATCGACGGGAAGTGGGCGCGATGACGCCGCAGTACCGCGCCGTCAAGGGGACCCGTGACCTCTTCCCTCCGGAAACGGAGCGCTGGGCGGCCGCCGAATCGGTTTGCCGGGAGGTGTTCCGGGCCCACGGCTTCGGGCCGATTCGCACGCCGATTCTCGAGCACACGGAGCTGTTCACCCGATCGGTGGGCGAGACGACCGACATCGTCTACAAGGAGATGTACACGTTTCCGGACCGTCGAGGCCGCTCGCTGACCCTGCGTCCGGAGAACACCGCGGGTGTGGCGCGCGCCGTCATCGAGAAGGGAATCGCGACGGGGCCGATGCCGCTGCGCCTCTACTACGTGGGCCCCCAGTTTCGGTACGAGAGGCCGCAGGCGGGGCGCTACCGCGAGTTCGGGCAGATCGGAGCCGAGCTCTTCGGGGTGGCGGGCCCCGCCGGCGAGGCGGAGCTGCTCGAGATGCTCTTTGCCTTCTTGAAGGCGCTGGGCTTCGTCAACCTCTCGGTGTCGATCAACTCGGTCGGAACGGCGGCCACGCGCTCGGCATTTTCGGAGGCGCTTCGCCGGCACCTGGCGGCACACGCGGCGGCTTTCTCGGAGGAGGACCGTCGCCGCCTCTCGGAGAACCCGCTGCGCCTGTTCGAATCGAAGGACCCCTCGGTGCGGGCCCTCCTCTCCGATGCGCCGACGCCGCGGGATTTTCTCGACGAGGAGTCGGGCCGCCATCACGAGGAGGTATTGCGGCTTCTCGGGGAAGCCGGAATACCCTGCGAGGAGAACCCTTCGCTCGTGCGAGGGCTCGACTACTACACGCGCACGGTTTTCGAGGTCCTCTCCAAGGAATTGGGAGCCCAGGATGCGATCCTGGGTGGCGGGCGCTACGACAATCTGGTCGAGTCGCTGGGCGGACCGGCGCTACCGGCCGTGGGTTTTGCGATCGGTGAGGACCGCCTTCTTCAGGTCGCCCCATTCCGACCGCCGGCCGCGGGCTGGGTGCTCGTGCTGCCACAGGGCCCGGAGGAGCTTTCCGAGGCGCTGCGGGTTGCGGCGGAGGTCCGCCTCGCGGCGCCGGGAAGCTCTGTCGAGGTCGACCTGCTCGCACGCGGATTCCGGAAGGGGCTCTCGAGGGCGGGCCTGATCTACGACGAAGCGGTAGCGCGGGGATACGACCGGGAACGGATGTTCGTCGTGCTGCTCGGCGCCGACGAGAAGGCGGCCGGGACCGTGACGTGGAAGAACCTGGCGACCGGAGAGCAAGAGACCTTCCCGCGGTGGGAACTCTCGCGCCGCGTCGGCGCGGGGAGGCAGGCATGACCGCGAAACGGCAGCCGGCCGGGGATCTGCGGGCGGCCGATGCCGGACGCGCCGTGAGGTTGCAGGGGTGGGTCGGGCGGCGACGCGACCTGGGAGAGCTCATCTTTCTGACCGTGCGAGATCGCAGCGGCATCGTCCAGGTGCTCTTCGACCGCGCCCGCTGCCCTGGCGAGGCCGTCGACGCGGCCGGGCAGGCGCGCTCGGAGGACGTGGTCGAGGTCGAGGGCGAGGTCGTGCTCCGGGCGCCGGCGCAGCGCCACGCCGATCAGCCGACCGGAGACGTGGAGGTCGTCGCACGGTCGCTGGTCTTCCTGTCCCGCTCGGAGACGCCGCCGTTCCTGGTCGAAGACCGCACGAACGCGACCGAGGAGCTGCGCCTGGAGTATCGATACCTCGATCTGCGCCGCCCGGTGATGCAGAGGAACCTGCGCCTGCGCGACGAGATCGCGTTCCGAGTCCGCCAGACCCTGCACGAGCGAGGGTTTCTCGAGATCGAGACCCCGATGCTCACACGCTCGACCCCGGAAGGCGCGCGCGACTTCCTGGTGCCTTCGCGGGTTCACCGAGGGCAGTGGTACGCGTTGCCCCAGTCGCCCCAGCTCTTCAAGCAGATCCTGATGATCTCGGGCCTGGAGAAGTACTATCAACTGGCGCGCTGCTTCCGCGACGAAGACCTCCGAGCGGACCGGCAGTTCGAGTTCACGCAGATCGACCTCGAAATGTCGTTTCCGACGGAAGAGGACATCTTCGAGGTCGTGGAGGCCTTTCTGGAGGCAGGCTTCTCGGCGGCCGGGATTTCGGCGAGCCGGCCCTTCCCCAGGCTGACCTATGCCGAGGCGATGGAGCGCTACGGCACGGACCGGCCGGACCTGCGCTTTGGCCTGCCGCTGGTCAATCTGACGGCGGAGGCGTCGGGATCCGGATTTCCTCCGTTCGAAAAGGCGATTTCGACCGGAGCAACGGTGCGAGGACTTCGGGTGCCGGGCGGAGCCGTGTTCAGCCGGAGCCGCCTCGATGCGTTGGCCGGTCTGTGCCGGGAGCACGGAGCCCAAGGCCTCGTCTGGTTCAAGAAGTCCGCCGGAGAGGTGGCCTCGCCGGCGAAGAAGAGCCTTCCGGAGGGCGTGCTTTCCCGCATGTTGGAGAAGGCCGAAGTGGGCGAAGGAGATCTCCTGCTCGTCGTGGCGGATCGCGAATCGGCTGCCTTCGCCGCGCTGGCGGCCCTGCGCGCGGCCGCCGCGCGCGAGCTGAAGCTCGTGGATGAGTCGCGCTACGCGTTTTGCTGGGTGACGGAGTTTCCGCTGCTGGGCTTCGACGAGGCGGCCGGCATCTGGTTCCCGATGAACCACCCCTTCACGGCGCCCCGGGAGGAGGACCTGCCGCTTCTCGAAACCGATCCGGGGCGAGTGCGGGCCCGCGCCTACGACGTCGTCGTCAACGGGTGGGAGCTCGGCTCCGGCTCGATTCGTATCCACCGAGCGGACGTGCAGGAGAGGGTCTTCCGCCGCCTCGGCATCGGGGAGGAGGAGGGCAGGGAGCGCTTTGGTTTCCTCCTCGACGCTCTGCGCTACGGGGCGCCGCCCCATGGCGGCATCGCCCTCGGGCTCGACCGAATCTGCGCGATTGCCGCGGGCGCGGCTTCGCTGCGGGAAGTCATCGCGTTTCCCAAGACGACCTCGGGGATCTGTCTGATGACGCGGGCGCCCGCCCGCGTGCCGCGCGCCCAGCTCGAGGAGCTCGGTGTCGAGCCGGCGCCCGGGTCCGAGCCGTCGTGACCGCGGGGCAGCCGCAGTCCATTCACCTGCAAACGGCCGGCCCGCCGACCTCGGACACGCGAATCTGGATCGGGCCGGGCCTGCTCGCGGAGGCGGGGCGCCGCCTCTTTTCTCCTTCCGGCAGGTTCTTGCTGGTCTCGCCGCCGTCGGCCTCGGATCCCGCCGCCGCGATCCGACTCGCCCTCGGAGACCGACTCATCGCCGACATCGCCCTCG
Source organism: Thermoanaerobaculia bacterium (assembly GCA_035498405.1). Lineage (GTDB taxonomy): Bacteria > Acidobacteriota > Thermoanaerobaculia > UBA5066 > Gp7-AA6 > DATBFU01. Next base: position 71,431 of record DATKAE010000084.1, read on the forward strand.
ACGACCGGGAGGAGTCGAAGAACTTCCAGACCGTCCTCGGGATCGCGGACCGAGCGCTCGGCGCGGGACTCCGCCGCGACGACGCTTTCGTTGCCGTGGGAGGGGGAGTCACTTCCGACGTGACCGGGTTCGCGGCGGCCATTCTCCTGCGCGGGGTCGCCTGGAACGCCGTGCCAACCACCACGGGAGCGATGGCCGACGCCGCCATCGGGGGAAAGACCGGCGTCGACCACCCGGCCGGCAAGAACCTGCTCGGGGCCTTTCATCCCCCGCGAGTCGTCCTGATCGATCCTCGCGCGGCTTCGTCGCTGCCGGAGCGCGACTTTCGCGCCGGCCTGGTGGAAGCTTTCAAGGCCGCCTGGATTGCGGACGAGGCCCTGGCGCGGCGGGCGACGGATTCGCTCGACGGGATCCTGGCGCGCGAGGAGGAGGCGCTTTTGGATCTCTTGGCCGGCGCGGCGCGCGTGAAGGCTTCCATCGTTGCCTCTGACCCGCAAGACCGAGGCCGCCGGCGGCTGCTCAACTTCGGACACACACTCGGGCATGCCGTGGAGGCCGCAGGGGGCTTCCGGACGCTTCGTCACGGGGAGGCCGTAGCCTGGGGGATCCTCGCGGCCCTGGAGGTCTCCAAGAGGCGCTGCGGGCTACCCGATCCGGACGCGGAAGGCATCCGGGCGGACCTGGCACGCCTGGGCCCGTTTCCGGAGCCGGAGCGGGATCCCAGGGAGCTCGAGCCCTATCTGGCGCGCGATAAGAAGGCCACAGTCAAGGGGATCGCCGCGGTCCTCCTCGAATCGGTCGGGCGAGCGCGGGTTGTGGAATCGGTACCCGCCTCGGAGTGGCTGGCGGCGGCGGCTATAATGTCTCTCAAGTGAACAAACCCCGAGGGCGGTCTCGGATCCGCCTCTTTGTGCTGCTTTCGAGCGCCCTGGTCGTGGCGTCGCTTGCGCCCCTGCTCGTCTCGGACGCTGTGCTGATCCGGCGCAATCGCAGGGCTCTCGAGACGCTCGAGGAGAAGTACCTGACGCGCTCCTCCTCGGCGCTGGCGGATCGCGTATCCGCCTACTACGCCTCGGCTTCCGCGCAGTTGGCGAGCGCGGCCGAAGGGATGCGGCTGGCCGCCCAGCTGACGGGCCGGGATCCATTCACCTCCGCCGACGGGCCCCGAATGCTCGGAACCGTGCTGAAGGGGCAGAAATCGCTTCTGGCGCTCCGCGGCGTCAACCTGGCGGGGCTCGGCAGCTTTGCGGGCCCCGACATCGGCGGCGAGGCTGTGGACGAGGAATTTCGGCGTGGATTCGAGGCCGCCCGGCGCGGCGAGCGTTACTCCGGCAAGCCGTTCTGGGTGCCGTCGCTCGGGCCGGTCGCCGTCCTCGCGGTGCCGGTCGCGGGCCCGGAGGGAGTCCGGCGCGGAGTCGTCGAGGCGCTCGTCTCGTGGGGACCCATCCTGCAGGAGTTCCTCGGGGAGGCGCGCCGCGAGGTGCGCGCCACGCTGGTCGACCGCCAAGGGTGGATCCTGTTCCCCTTCGCGCCGGGCTCTCAGGCGCGCCGCCACCCGTCGACCCTGGTGGCCGACTTCACCCGTTTCCCGGCTCGGGTGACCCGCTCCGAAGAGACGCATCGCGGCGCGGTGCTCGCTTCGATCGCGCCGGTCGGGGAACCCGACTGGGGCGTCCTCCTCGAACGCGACCTGGATCTTGCCTTCGCCTCCGTCAGCCTCATGGTGCGCGACACCGTGCTCTGGAGCGCCGTGGCGCTGGCCGGCGCCCTCCTGCTCGGTATCGTGTTCGCGCGGCGTCTCTCCGAGCCGATCGCGAAGCTGGCGGCCTCGACCCGAGCCATCAGCGAGGGAGAGTACGGAGCCACGGTGGTAGTGGGAGGAGCCGCGGAGATCGCCGCGCTGTCGGCGAGCTTCAACCGGATGAGCGTGTCGATTCGGGACGCGTTCGAAAAAGTGCAGCGGGCCGCGCGCGAGAACCGGGAACTGTTCCTCTCCTCGATCCGGGCGCTTGCCGAGGCGATCGACGCCAAGGACCCCTACACCCGCGGACACTCGGAGCGCGTGGCGCGCTACGCGTCGGCGATCGCGGAGGAGATGGACCTGACGGCGGAGGAAGTCGAGAAGGTACGCCTGGCCGCTCTTCTCCACGACGTGGGCAAGATCGGAGTGGATGACCGGATCATCCGCAAGCCGACCGCCCTGACCGAGGAGGAGTTCGAGGTCATGAAGACCCATCCGGCCAAGGGGGCCGCGATCATGGGGGCGATTCCGCAGCTCGCCGACGTCATTCCGGGGATGAAGCATCATCATGAGAAGTGGGAGGGCGGCGGGTACCCCGACAGCCTGGTCGGCGAGGAGATTCCGATGCAGGCCCGGATCGTGACGGTCGCCGACACCTTCGACGCGATGACGACGACGCGTCCCTACCAGAAGGCGATGGAGATCGGCTACGTCGTGGAGCGGATCAAGAGCTTCTCCGGAGTTCGATACGATCCGGTCGTGGTCGGAGCGTTTCTGCGTGCATGCGCCCTGGGGAAGTTGGTTCCCCCGCCGCGCGAGGAGATCGTGGAGCCGGCCGAGGAGCTCGTCGCTCCTCTGCGGCGGGCTCTTTGAGCGCTCGCCGCGCGCTTCTCGCGGTCCTGGCATTGCTGGCGGGGGCCTCCGCCGGATGCTCGCATTCGCCCCCCAAGCCGAAGACCTCGGCGGAGGTTCTTTTGAACGAGCGCATGGCGGCGGTGCTGCTGCGCGAGGGCCAGGCCCCTGAGGCCGAGCGCGCGTACCGCGAGGTGCTCAAGGACGACCCCAACAACCCGGACCTGTACGACGGGCTTGGCTCGTCGCTGCTCATGCAGGGACGGGCCAAGGAGGCCGTCGAGGCGTTCGACCGAGCGATCAAGATTTCCCCGAAGAAGGCGAGCTTCCGGATCAATCGTGGGCTCGCCTACGTCGCGATCGCCCGTTACTCGGATGCCGAAGAGGACTTTCGGGTGGCCGACGCCTCGGCCAATGCCGACGACCGGCTGGCCGCCGCCATCAACCGCGGGCGCCTGCATCAGATCCAGTCGGACTACGCGGGCGCCGAGGAACAATTCACGATCGCGCTGGCGCGCGACCCCGGTTCTTTTGCCGCCCACCTCGGACGAGGTGTCGCGCGAGAGGGCGCGGGGAACCTGGCCGGAGCCGCGGAGGACTACCTCGACGCCGTGCGGCTGCAGCCCCACAGCGCGGAGGCGAATCTGCGCCTGGGGCTCACACTGCTCGAGCTGAAGAAAGGACCTCTCGGCTGCCGTTACCTGGAGCGGGCGGTCGAGAACGACCCGACGGGCGACGTGGGAACCAAGGCCCGGCTGGTGCTCGAATCGACACCGCCCCCCTGCGAGAAACCCGTCGTCCCCAAGGCCAGCTGATCCCGGACTCGGGTATCGGTCGAATCGCTGGCCGCGTCGTTTCTCCGGACCAACTCGGGATATTTTTCCCCTTCCCATGAACGAGGTGAGCAAGGCGCCGCCTCCCGAGGAGCCGTCCGGCCGAAAGGGAGGAGTGTTCGCGAAGATCCGGCGAGGCCTCTTCATGACGCATACCGAGATCCTCGAGAAGCTCGGGGAGGCGGTCAAGAAGGGGCTCGGCTTCGACGAGAGCGTGCTCGAGTCGCTCGAGGAAGCGCTGGTCGAGGCCGACGTGGGGACCGAGACGGCGGCGGCGCTCACGGAGGCGCTGCGGCGGCGCGCGGATGCCTCGGACCGCAAGGACCTGGAGGGGCTGCGCCGGCTTCTGGTCGAGGAGATCGAAAAGGTGCTCGCCGCGGCTCCGCGCCCGGCCGCGATCGCGCCGCCGCCCCTGGAAGTCATCTTCCTCGTCGGAGTCAACGGTTCCGGCAAGACCACGACGACCGCCAAGCTCGCGCGCCTGGCGGCGGCGGAGGGTAAGAGAGTCCTGCTTGCCGCGGCGGACACTTTTCGGGCGGGGGCGATCGAGCAGCTCGAGATCTGGGGGGAGCGCCTGAAGTTGCCCGTCGTCCGGCACAAGGAGGGGGCCGACCCGTCGGCGGTGCTCTTCGACGCCTTGTCGGCGGCGAAGTCGAGGGGTGCGCAGACGCTCTTGGTCGACACGGCCGGTCGGCTCCACACCAAGAGGAATCTGATGGAGGAGCTCGCCAAGATGCGCCGGATCGCCGGCAGGGAGGTGCCCGGTGCGCCCCACCAGGTCTTACTCGTTCTCGACGCGACAACCGGAGGCAACGGCCTGGCGCAAGCGCGTCGGTTCGTCGACGCGGCGGGGGTCACCGGAGTGGTCTTGACGAAGCTCGACGGCAGCGCTCGAGGAGGCGTCGTGCTCGCGATCTACCGTGAGCTGCGCCTGCCCGTCTCGTTCGTCGGGGTCGGGGAAGGGTTGGATGACCTGGTTCCGTTCGACGCGGCGCAATACGCCCGGGCGCTCCTGGAGGAGGGTTGATCCGCGGCCCGGCCGTCCGATGAGGAACATCGATCCGCGCTTTCTCGATCGCGCCCTGGAGCTCGCCGAACGGGGGCGTCTCTCCGTCTCGCCCAACCCGATGGTCGGAGCGGTCGTGGTCCGAGCCGGACGAGTGGTGGGCGAAGGATTTCACCGGCGCGCCGGGCAGCCGCACGCGGAAATGGTCGCCTTGCGCCGGGCCGGACGATCGGCGCGGGGAGCGGATCTCTACCTCACGCTCGAGCCGTGCGTTCACGAAGGGCGAACTCCCCCTTGCGTCCCGGCGGTGATCGCCTCCGGGGTCGCGCGCGTCATCGTCCTGGCCATCGACCCCAACCCGCTCGTGTCCGGCCGAGGCATCGCGGCGTTGCGGAGGGCGGGTATCCGGGTCGCTCTCGCGCCGCCGGCCTGGCGGGATCGGGCCGAGCGCCAGAACGAAAAGTTCCGAAAATGGGCCTCCTCGCGCCGACCCTTCGTCCTGGCAAAGTGGGCCGCGACACTGGACGGTCGGATCGCCTCGGCGGCGGGCGAGAGCCGTTGGATCACCAGCGCCCGGGCGCGGCGGCGGGCGCTCGCGTTTCGCGACGAGTACGATGCCGTCCTCGTCGGGGCGGGGACGGTGCAGGCCGACGATCCTCGCCTCACGCGGCGGTCGCGGCGGAAGGTTGCGACGGGGCATTGGCGAATCGTCCTCGACGGGCGCCTCCGGATCTCCGAGAAGGCCAGGCTGCTTCGGGGACCCGGACGAGTCCTGATCGCCACCGCCGCGGCGCCCTCTCATCCCAAGGTCAGGCGTCTGGAGAGCCGAGGCGTTTCCGTCTGGAGCCTGCCGTCCGGATCCTCGGGCCGGGTCGATCTGAGACGGCTCCTCCGGGAGCTCGCGAGGCGCGAGGTCACGAGCTTGATGGTCGAAGGCGGAGCCGAAACCCTCTGGAGCTTCTTCCGGGCCGGTCTGGTGGACCGAGTGGCTGTCTTCCTGGCGCCGCGGATTCTCGGGGGAGCGCACGCGCCGGGCGGCGTGGGCGGCGAGGGATTCGCGCTCGGCCGGGCACCGCGTCTGCGAAGTGTCCGGACGGAAGGGCTGGGGAAAGACCTGCTCGTCACCGGCCGCGTCACGTAGACTCGGGCGCGTGTTCAGCGGCATCGTCACGGGCGTCGGGAAGGTCGTCTCCCTCGAGTCGGAGCGCGGCGGCGCGCGGCTTCGAGTGAGCGCTCCCCGCCGGTACGGCCGATTCCGCCGCGGAGAAAGCGTCAGCGTGTCGGGCGTGTGCCTGACGGCGGTTCGGACGAGCCGCGACCTGGTCGCCGATCTCTCGCCGGAGACCCTGCGGCGCTCCAATCTCGGCCGCCTGGCCTCGGGCGATCGCGTCAACCTGGAGCGGGCCCTACGCTGGGGGGATCGGCTCTCGGGCCACTTCGTGCTCGGGCACGTGGACGGGATTGCGCGGGTTCTTTCGATCGTTGCCTCGGGAAACTCCTGGCTGTTTCGTTTTTCGATCCCTCCCGGCCTGTCTCGCTACGTCGCGAGAAAGGGCTCGGTTGCCTTGGACGGCATCAGCCTGACGGTGGCCGCGCGGCGCGGCCGCGCGTTTGACGTCGCCGTCATCCCGGAGACGTTCCGCCGCACGACCCTCGGGCGGGCACGGCGCGGCGACGGCGTCAACGTCGAGGTCGACGTCTTTGCTCGATACGGGCGAGCCGGCGCGGCGCGCCGGGTGACGGCGCGCCGGAAGAGGCGATGATCGCCTCGCAGGCGTCGGCCGCGCCGTCGGTCCGGGCGGGGGAGGAAGAGATCGGGGGCCGCCGCATCGCGGGCCGGCTCCTTCCCGGCGTCGGGGAGTCCCGCTCGCCTCGCTTCGACGTCTTGGAGCGCCGCTTCGTCTTCCGCCGGCGCGACGCCGTGATTCCGGCTGGTTTGGCGGACGCGGAGGCCTGGAGGGAGGCTGTCTCCCGCCTGCCTGCGGGACCGGTCCTCGTCGGGCCGGGCGCCGACGTCGAGGCGGTGCGGGGCGCTTTCGCAGCGGCCGCCACCGGGGCGCTCGACGCCGGAAGGCCGGTCTATCTGCTGGATCCGGGAGCGGGCGACCTTCCGGAAGGCGCCAAGGGCGCCGTTGTTCTCTGTTGTTGGCGACCCGGCCAAGCGGCGGCATTTCCGGCTCTTCCCGCGGCTGTCGCCGCCGGGCTGTCCTGCGGTGTGCTCTTTCCGCTCATCCCGGGTTGGACGGCCGAGCCGGGTGCCGTCGAGGCGCTTCTTTCCGAAGCGACGGCGGGCGGCGCGGCGTCGGCGACGCCTCTTCGACCCGAGAGCGGCGGCGAGGCCCGGCGGGCCATCGTGGAGGCGCGCGCCGCGGTCGAGCCGGGTGCGGCGGATCGATTCTTCGACCTGGTCCACCACTCGGATTGGTCTTCGAGCCTTCCGGATCGCTTGAGGGAGACCCGGGCCGCCTGCGCGAGGCGCGGGTTGGCGGTGCTGCCGCCGCGGCCGACGAGCTGGCGCGAACCGGCCGGAAACGCCGCGGCGGCGGCAAAACTGGAGGAGCTCGCCGAGCTTTCGGAGGCCGACGAGCATCGCGCCGCGCTCTTGCGCGGGGCCGCCCGCTGGATCGACGAGTGCGGTCGCGACCTCTCGGCCGTCGCACGCGAGGGGAACTTCCGCAAGGTATTCCCGTTCTCGGCCGACCTCGCGGAGGCGGCGGAAGACGCTTTTCGAGAGATGTCATGAGCGAGATGACGAGGACGACGGCCGATGTCGGCGGGGAGAACGGCGGGGGCATTTACGTGCACCTGCCTTATTGCGCCTCGCGCTGCGGCTACTGCGCCTTCGTGGTCACGACGGACTCCTCTTCGCGTTCGGAGTATCTGAAAGCGCTTGCACACGAGATGGATCTGGTGGCGAACGAAGCGACAGGAACCGGATTCGATTCGATCTACCTGGGGGGTGGGACCCCCTCGCTTCTCCCGCCGGGAGAGATCGGGCGGCTCCTCGATCGGCTGCGTGAGCGGTTCGACGTGGTCAACGGTGTCGAGATCACGCTCGAGGCGAATCCGGAGGACGTGACGCCGCAGGGTCGAGACGCCTGGATCGCGGCGGGCGTGACGCGCGTGTCGGTCGGTGTGCAGTCCTTCGAGGACCGGGAGCTTCTGGCGGTCGGACGCCGCCACGATGCGCGCCGGGCCCGAGAGGCGTTCGGAATCCTTGCCTCGAGCGGTCTCTCGCTCTCCGGCGACCTGATCCTGGGCCTGCCCGATCAGACCGCGGCGAGCCTTCGAAGAAGCGTCGAAGCGCTCTGCGAGTCGCGCGTCGAACACATCTCGGTCTATTTGCTGGAAACCGAGAAGTCGAAGGTGCTCGAAGAGGACCGCCGCGCCCGGCCGCACCGGTATCTTTCCGACGACGAGCAGGCCGAGCTCTGGCTCGAGATGGGCGAGACCCTCGCCGGCCGGGGGTTCGCTCATTACGAGATTTCCAACTGGGCGCGACCGGGAAGCGAGGCGCGCCACAACTTGAAATACTGGACGCGGACTCCGACACTGGGTCTTGGCGTATCGGCACACGAATTTTGGGGCGGGCGGCGCCGCTCAAACGCCTCGGCCGTTCCGCTCTACCTCGAGCACCTCTCTCGGGGAGAACGGCCGACCGCGCTCGACCGGGCGGTTGGCGCCGAGGAAGAGGCCACCGAGCGGATTGTTCTCGGGCTGCGTCTGTCGGTGGGTGTTCTGCGGGCGGAGGTCGAGGACTGGATCGACCGCCATGGAGATCCGCGCCTGCGTTCCGACTATGCGGCCTGGCGCGAGGAAGGACTCCTCCGGGTCGGAGACGATCGCGTCGGGCTGACCGAACGCGGCTACCTGCTCTCCAACGAGGTTCTGTGCCGCTTCGTGTGAGCGCGTTTGGGCTCGTCGTCCTGTTTTCCTTGCTCGGCGCGGCGCCTCCGACGCCCTCATCCGGCCTGCGCTCGGCCCAATGGCGATCGGTCGTGACGGTCGTGGGGACCGACCCGGACAAGCCGCTGGAGGAGGCGGAAATCTGGCTCTCCGGCAGCCGGATGCGGATCGAGGAGGGGAGGAAGGGGACGCCAAAGACCATCGTGCTCAAGACGGGCACCGAGGTGTACGTCTGGGTGGAAGGACAGTCGTCGGGAACGCGAATGAATCTGGGCCTGGCGGCGAAGAGCGGCCGGCCACCGCACGATTACGCGCGCCGGATCGAAGAGATCCGGTCGCGCGGAAAGAGAATCGGCGCCGAAAAGGTGGACGGCTATTCGTGCGACGTCTTCGAGTTCGGGTCCCTGCCTCCGGAGAAGGGGACCTACTGGCTCGCGACCGAGCTCCAGGGCTTCCCGGTCAAGGCGATCGTCGAGCGCTCGATGCCCCTTCCCTATCGGTCCGAGGCGAACCGAACGCAAAAGCTCGAGTACCACAACACCCGGGTCCGCATCCCGGGTTCGGTCTCCGAGGTCCGGTTCGCCCTCCCGACCGGTGTGGAGTTTCAGGACCTGACGGATCTCTTCCTGAACAAGGGACGGCCGCCGCGGTAGACGGACCGCTTGCCGGACGCAAGCCATGCCCGGCACGCAGCCCCGGGAACCGCCGGGGCCCCCCCCGCGGCTCAGATGAACAGGGGCGCCAGAACCAAGGTGATCGTCGCGAGCAGCTTGATCAAGACGTGGAGCGAGGGCCCCGCCGTGTCCTTGAACGGGTCGCCAACGGTGTCGCCGACGACAGCCGCCTTGTGCGTGGCCGAGCCCTTCCCACCCAGGGCCCCGGTCTCGATGTATTTCTTGGCGTTGTCCCAGGCGCCTCCTCCGTTGTTCAAGAGTGTGGCGACGACGATGCCGGCGATCGTCCCGACCATCAGGAGCGCCGCTACCGCCTCGGCCCCGACGCCGAAGGCCCGGAAGATCAGGCCGACCGCGACCGGCGTGCCGACGGCGACCAAGCCGGGCGCGATCATCTGCCGCAGGGCCCCGCGCGTCACGATGTCGACCGTGCGGCCGTAGTTGGGCTTTTCGGTGCCCTTCATGATGCCGGGGTGCTCCTTGAACTGATCGCGGACGTCCTGAATGACGACGTAGGCGGCCTTGCCGACGGCCTTGATCGCGAGACCGGAGAAGAAGAACACGAGCATTGCGCCGAGGAGACCCCCGACAAACACTTCCGGCCGAGCGAGGTTGACCGCCTTCAGCTCCGCGCCGTAGTTCTTCAGCTCATCGAGGTAGGCCGAGAAAAGGAGGAAGGCGGCCAGCGCGGCCGAGCCGATCGCGTAGCCCTTGGTCAGCGCCTTCGTCGTGTTGCCGACGGCGTCGAGCCGGTCGGTCTTCTTGCGGATCTCCTCGGGTTGCTGCGACATCTCGACGATGCCGCCGGCGTTGTCGGTGATGGGGCCAAACGTGTCCATGGCGAGGATGTAGGCCGCGGTGCCGAGCATTCCCATCGTGGCCACCGCGGTGCCGAAGAGACCCCCGCCGGGAAGCGCCGCCGCGCCGATCCGGTAGGAAGCGATGATTGCGATCGAGATGGCGACCACGGGCATCAGCGTGCACTCGAATCCGACCGACATGCCGGCGATGATGTTGGTCGCCGGGCCGGTTTGCGAGGCCTCCGCGATCTCGCGCACCGGCCGGTACCGGTACTCGGTGTAGTACTGGGTGATGTAGACGAAGGCGATCGAGGTGAGGACACCGATCATGCCGCAGAGGAAGTACTTCCACCAGGCGTCCGGCCTGGCCGGGTTCTGGAGAAGCCACTTCGTCGCGACGAAGAACCCCACGATGGCGAGCGACGCGGCGACGTAGTAGCCGCGGTTCAAGGCCTTCATCGGGTCGGCGTCCTCACGCGTCTTGACGAGGAGGATGCCGACGATCGAGGCGAGCAGGCCGAAGGCGCGCGCGACCAGCGGGAACATCATGACGCCCACGATGCCGGCCGAGAAGGCCATGTCCTGTCTGGCGAGAGAGGCAGCGAGTGTCGCCCCCAGGATCATGGCGCCGATGTTCTCGGCTGCCGTCGACTCGAAGAGGTCCGCTCCGCGGCCGGCGCAGTCGCCCACGTTATCGCCCACGAGATCCGCGATGACGGCCGGGTTGCGCGGGTCGTCCTCCGGAATGCCGGCCTCGACCTTGCCCACGAGGTCGGCGCCGACGTCGGCCGCCTTGGTGTAGATGCCGCCTCCGAGCTGCGCGAAGAGCGCCACGAAGGAGGCGCCGAAGCCGTAGCCGACGATCAGGAGCGGAATGTGCTCCTTGGGAACCTCGGTGAAGCGGCTGACGAGCCAGTAGAGGCCGCCGACCCCGAAGAGGGACATGGCGACGACGAAGAGGCCGGAAACGGCGCCGCCGCGCAGCGCGATCCGGAGGGCGTCGTTCAAGGACGTGCGCGCGGCCGAGGCCGTCCGGATGTTCGAGCGAATCGAGATCCACATCCCGACGTAGCCGGCGGTGACCGAGCAGCCGGCCCCCAGAACGAAGGAAAGCGTCGTCCAGAACGCGAGCCGCAAGGCGGTCGGCACCGGATCGAAGTCGTGGTGGCCTCGGACGAATCCGTAGAGGAGGAAGATCACCGCCGCCAGCAACACCGCGAGCAGGGCGATCGTGCCGTTCTGCCGCCGCAGGAAGGCCTCGGCGCCCTCCTTGATGGCGTTGGAGATCTCCCGCATGGGGGCGGTCCCGGTGTCTCGCTTCAAGACCCAGGACATCAGATACCCCGCTACGAAGAGAGAGCCGACCGAGAAGACGAGGATCAGCGGAAGAGCCAAGTCATGAGACATCGACGCACTCCTGTCTTTTTGGGTTTCCGTCCGCGCCGCGCGCGGGCCGGGAGAATATCAAACGGCGCCCCCCGCGGGCATGTGGGCGGGCGAAGAGCGTGGATTACTGAACCGGGACAGTCTCCAGGACGATCCCGATGTTCGTGGCGCCCGCGCTGCGGCAGAGGTCCATGACCCGGGCGACCTCGCCGTAGGTAGCCCCGTCATCGCCGGAGAAGAAGACGGTTTTGTCGCGCCGATTCTTGAGGATCGAGGTGAGCTGTGTCGAAAGCTGCGGGGCGGTGAGCTCCTGCTTGTTGAGGAAAAGCTTGTTCTGCGCGGTCAACGAAACGATCAACTGGTCCGGGTCGATGGTCGGGTTCGGGTTAGTCGACTTGGGAGGCACCTTCACGTCGTATCCCATCTGGAGCAGCGGCGTGATGACCATGAAGATGATGAGCAACACCAGCACCACGTCGACGAGCGGCGTGATGTTGATATCACTCTTGTAATCGCCGGAACCACCAGCGGACATGGCCATGGGACGCGCTTACCTCCTGGGTGGCCTTACTTTGCCTGGGCGACGACCTTCTTGTCCGCGATCAGGCCCACGTTCTGGAAGCCCGCGTCCTTGGTCATCTTCATGACGTCCTTGACGTCGGCGTACTTGAGCCGCTGGTCCGCCTTGATCACGAGCTCCGCGCCGGGCTTGCGCTGGTAGAGCTCGTCGAGCTGGCGCTGGAAATCCGTCTTGGAGAGCGGGTTTGACCCCAGGTAGTAGATCGGGGGCGTCGCCCACTTGACGGAAATCAGCGTTTGATTCGAGTTCTCGGGCTTCTTGTCGGGATTGTCGGTGATCGGAAGCTGGACGTCGACGCCCTTCTGGAGCATGGGCGTGACGACCATGAAGATGATGAGGAGCACCAGGCAGACGTCCACTAGCGGTGTGACGTTGATGTCGCTCTGGAGCTTGTCGCGCGCGGAGGCGCCGCCCATCGCCATCGGGGGTTCCCTCGCCTAGGCCTTGGCCGCGGCGCCGCGGCGCTTGATGAAGTAGTCGATCAACTCGGACGCTCCATTGGACATCTCGACCTGGAAACGCTCGATCTTGTTCATGAAGATGTTGAAGAGCCACACGGCCGGAATGGCCACGAAGAGCCCGAGCGCGGTCGTGATCAGGGCCTCGGCGATTCCGGTCGAGACCGCCGCGATTCCGCCCGAACCGGTCATCGCCATGCCGCGGAAAGCGTTGATGATGCCGATGACCGTTCCAAACAGCCCGATGAAGGGCGCCGTCGTGCCGATGGTGGCCAGGCCCGACAAGCCCTTCTTCATGTCGGCCGTGGTGATCAGCGCTTCACGCTCGAGGGCCCGCTCGGCCGCTTCGATCGGGTCGTGGCCCGGAGTGTCGGCGGTTCCGCTGGCCAAGTCGTGCTGGAACTCGTAGAGGCCGGCGGCCAGGACGCGGGCCAGGTGGCTCTGCTTGTATTTCTTGGAGGAGTCGATCGCCTCCTGGAGCTTGTCCTGCTTGAGGAATCCCGTGACGAGTCGGGCGAAGTCGACCGACTGCTTCTTCGCCTTGCGGTAGTACAGAAACCGCTCGGTGGCCACCGTGAGCGAATACACCGACATCAGGGCGAGGAGAATGGCCACCAGCTTGGCCAGGATGGTCATGCTGTGCCACAACTCGACAGGATCGAAACTCATGAAGCGCTCCTTCTCATCTCAAATTCAGCCCGGCCGACATCCTTCAAGAACCGCAATCCTAGTGCAGATTGAAGGTCACTGTCACGGTCAGGTAAACGCGTACGGCCCGGCCATTCAGGGTCGCGGGCTTGTACTTCCATTGTCCGACCGCCCGGACGGCCGAAGTGTCCAGAAGAGGATTGACGGACTTGAGGACCTTGACGTCCTGGACATTGCCCTCCGCCGTGATGATGGCCTCGAGGATCACGACGCCTTCCATTCGGGCCTTGCGGGCCGCCTCGGGGTAGCTGGGCTCGATCTTCTGGAGAAGGACGGGAGCCTTCACGTCTCCGCCGACGCGGAGCGGTTCGTCGCCGGTCCCGGGACCCGTGCCTCCGACCACTCCTCCCAGGACACCGCCCGGAACGCCGCCCTCGACGCCGCCCTCGACACCGCCCTCGACCCCGGAGGGGGCCGCGGGCTCCGGAGCGGGAAGCGCTTCAGGGATCTTCTCGGGAATGATCGTTGGGGCCGTCATCTCGCTCGGCTTGACCGGGACCACCTTCGGGGCCTGCTTGGGCTGCGGCGCCGCTTTTGGGGCAGCCGGCGGCGGGGGAGGGGGCGGCGGAGCGGAGGCATAGAACGTCACCGGAATCGGCGGCTCCGGCACGTCCTCGACGAACCAGATCGAGGCCCCCAAGGCGGCACCGATGACCACCGCGTGGACCGCGATGGACACCGGAAGAGTCATGGCCTTCCGGTGATCTCCCTTGTGTTGACCCGACTCGATGAGGCTGTTCTCGAACATGGACTACCCTCCCGACTCCATGGACACCGAATCTATTTCGCCGGTTCCGTCGGCGTCGGAGCGGCCTTGGCGGCCTCCTGCTGCTTCTTGCGCAGCTCCAGAGCCTGGGCCAGGTACTTGTTGGCGTTTTCGGTATCCTCTTGCGCCTTCTTCGGATCGGTTTCCATCTTCGCTCTCTCGCGCCAGAGCAGATTGACGTAGGTCAGGGCCTCGAAGGAATCGGGCTTGATCTCGAGAGCCTTCTGGAGAGCGGTCATTCCCTCGTCCACGATGTGTGAGCGGACGGCCGGATCCAGATCCGGGTAATGGTAGGACCGGTCCCAGGCCTGCACACCGATCATGATGTACGGATCGGGCTTGTCGGCCTCCAGGGCCGCCATCTTCTTTTGCCACTCCATGCCTTTGTCGAAATCGCCCTTCTTGAAGTACATCGAGGCGATCGAGCCCATCGCCTTGGAGTCATTCGGATTGGCCTTCAGCATCTGCTCGTAGAAGGAGATGGCATCATCGTAGCGGTCGGTCGCCAGGTACAGGGAGACGAGAAACTCCTGGGCCTTCCGATCATCCGGGTAGTGCGAGACGTAAGTCTTCAGGTTCTCGATTGCTTTGCTGGCGAACTCGACGTCCTTGGCGTGTTTGGATCCGGGTTGGTACATGCCCATGTAGGCGAGGCCGATGTTCTTCTTGAGCTTCAACTGCCCGGGGTCCAGGCGTTCGGCCTCCTGGTAGGAGGCCAGGGCGGTCTCGTATTTCTGAGCCTTGAAGAACTCGTTGCCCTTCTTGATGGCTTGCTTGGAGCGGATCTTGTCGCAGCCTCCCGCCCCCAGCGCCAGCGCGGCGAGGGAAAGGATGACGACCGCCCGCTGCCCCTGTCGAGCCATTCTGGACCGCTCCTTGCTCTTTCGCTTCCGATCCGAGCGCGTCGAGCCCCGCCCGGAAAGGTCGAATTCTGTTGAATTCCACAGGACAAAGCAACAACCTTTTGGGGGGCGACCCGCGCACGGCAAGGGCAGGGAATTTTCGGCCGCCGGTTGGCGCTTCCGATCCTTCAGGAGGAAGCCCAATTGAGGAAACGACTCGCGGCACTGCTTGCCTTGGCGATCGCTTACGGCGCCCAGGCGCAGCAGAAGCCTCCGGCGGCACCGGCGCCGGCTCAGGGGCTGCCTCCCGTATCCGAGAGCGTCGAGATCTCGATTACCAACGTCGATGTCGTCGTCACCGACTCCAAGGGCAAACGCGTGTCCGGGCTGGGCAAGGACGATTTTCAAGTCCTTCAGGATGGGATCCCTCAGACGATCACGAACTTCTACGCCGTTTCGGGAGGCAAGCTCCTTCTGGAGGACGGGAAGACCGTTTCGCTCGAGGAGCCCGGTTCGGCCCCCGTTGTCCCGGAGGACCTGAAGGCGCGCTACGTCCTCTACATCGACAACCTCAACATCCAGCCCCAGAACCGCAATCGGATGTTCAAGCGACTGAAGGAATTCGTTCAGCAGACGGTCGGCAAGCAGGCCGAGGCGATGGTGGTGGTGTACAACCGCTCGCTGAAGGTCCGGCGAAGGTTCACCACGGACCCGGCGGAGGTCTTGAGCGTGCTCGACGAGGTCGAGCTCGAGACCGGGGGCGCGACATCGCAAAAGAGCGACCGACAGCTGGCGATGCAACGGATCAATGACGCCAAGACGGCCGCGCAGGCCGAGCAGGTTGCGCAGTCGTACAGTCAGGCCTACCGAAACGACCTCGAATTCGCCGTGGACGGCCTCAAGACCACACTCAACGGGCTGGCGGGAATCAGCGGCCGCAAGGTCCTGCTCTACGTGTCGGAGGGCCTGCCGGCCATCGTTGGGCTCGAGCTCTACGATGCGATTCAGACGAAGTTCCGGGAGACCGCCACCCAGATCAACTCATTCGAGTTCGACATGAACTCGCGCTACGCGGGCATCGTGCAGGCGGCCAACGCCGAGGGCGTCATGATCTGGGCGCTGGATGCCTCGGGGCTGACGACCGACGAGTTCATCAGCGCCGAGAACCGGACGATGGAGACGCGGCCCTCCGCCTTCCTGATGCGCACGAACACCCAGGCTCCGCTGCAGATGATGGCGGAGCAGACGGGCGGGCTTGCCGCGATCAACACCAACGATTGGAAGTCGAGCCTGGACGATCTCGCGGCCGACTTCTCGAACTTCTATTCGCTCGGCTTCCGCTCGTCGAAGGCGACCGTGGATAAACCCCATTCGATCGAGGTCGTCGTCAAGCGCAAGGGGCTGACGGCCCGGTTCCGGCGAGGTCTGCTGGAGAAGTCGATCGAGACCCGTACGGCCGAGACGGTCCTCGCGAGCCTGCACTACCCCCGGATCGAGAACCCGCTCGGCATCAGCGTGACGATGGGAGAGGCCAAGCCATACGACCAGGACAACTACCTGATGCCCGTCCGGATCGCGATACCAATCGCGAAGATGGGTCTGGTTCCTTCCGGAGACCGATACGAGGGAAGCTTCTCGATCTACTTCGTCGTCCTCGACGCCTCGGACAAGCAGTCCGACCTCGTGGTTCAGCGCAAGAGTGTCGAGATTCCAGGCAAGGACTTCCAAAAAGCGCAAGGCAAGGACTACTACTACGACGTGTCATTGATCTGCGTCCCGGGGGGCCAGAAGCTCGCGCTCGCGCTGCGCGACGGGGTCACCAACGTGACTTCCTACGTGCAAAAGAGCTTCTTCATTTCGGTCCTGCCTCCGGAAAAGAAAGTGGCCAAGAGCGGGTCCTAGCCGAATCGGAAGTCGCGGGCGGGCCCGGCGGGGATCGTGTTGACCGATAATCCCCGCGTGGGCGAGCGATCCCCTTCACTGCTTCTCTTCGCGCGGGATCCTGGCGGCGGCCACGTCAAGACGCGCCTGGAGCCGGCGCTCGGAGCGGAAGGCGCGGCCCGGCTCTACCGCGCCTTCCTGGAAGACGCCGCCCGTGCCTACGGCCCGCCGGCGTCCTGGTCGGGGGTTCTCTGCGCGGAGCCGGCGCCCTGGCCCACCGTCGCGTCCCTGTTTCCGCCGCCCTGGCGTGTCGAGGCGCAGGCCCGGGGCGGCTTGGGCGATCGCCTGGCGGCGGCGTTTCGCGCCGAGTTCGATCGCGGTGCTCCCGCGGCGGTTGCCGTGGGATCGGATCATCCGGCGCTTCCGCGTTCGAGCGTTCAGGAGATGTTCGACCGCCTCTCCTCGGGAGTGCCGGCAGTCGTGATCCCTGCCGAGGACGGCGGCTACTGCGCGATCGGCCTTCGCTCCCGCTCGCCGGTCGAGGCGGTGTTTCGGGACGTGCCCTGGTCCTCATCGGAGGTCTTTGCGGTCACTCTCGAGCGACTTCGAGCCGCCGGAATTTCGGTCGCACTCTTGCCGGCTTCCTACGATGTGGACCGTCCGGAGGATCTGGCGCGGCTCCGCGGAGACCTCGCCCTTCGCGATCCCGCGGAGCCGGACTATCCGCGGGCGACGGCCACGGCGCTGCTCGCGCTTGAGCGTGGAGGTGTCGGCTGATTCCGGTCCTCGACGCCCGCCAGATGCGTCGGGCCGACTTGACGACGATCCGCGGCGGTATCCCGTCGCTCGAGCTGATGGAGAACGCGGCTTCGGCTCTCGTCGACGAGCTCCGCTCCGCTTATCGCGGTTGGCGAAGAATCGTGGTGGTTTGTGGCCCGGGCAACAACGGCGGCGACGGTCTCGCGGCCGCCCGCTTGGCGGCGGGTCGGGGAATGGCGCCGCGCGTCTTCACGCTCCGCGATCCGAAAACCTATGGTGGCGACGCGGCGGAGAATCTCAAGCGCACGCGAGCCTCGGGAGTTCCGATCGTGTCGCTCGAGTCGAGTTCGGGCCGGGCCGCGCTTTCGCGTGCGCTCGAGGAGAGCGACGGCGTCGTCGACGCCCTCTTCGGCACGGGTCTCACCCGCCCCTTGGAGGGAAGGGCGGCCCGTGTCGTCGCGGCGATCAACCGTTGCGGCCGGCCTGTCTGCGCCGCGGATCTCCCGTCCGGGCTCTCCTCGGACACGGGCGACCTGATCGGGCCGACGGTGCGGGCCTCCTCGACCGTTGCCTTCGCGGCGCCGAAGAGGTGTCACGTCTTCTTTCCGGCGCGGGCTTGTTGCGGACGGATCACGATCGCCGATATTGGGATTTCGCGTACCGTCCTGCGGAGGATGCAGAGCCGGCTGGCCCTGGCCGAGGCCGGCGACGTCGCGCGCCTTCTCGGGCCGAGGCCGCCCGACTCGCACAAGGGAAGCTTCGGCCGGCTCGCGATCGTCGCCGGGTCTCGCGGCAAGAGCGGAGCGGCGATTCTGGCCGCGCGTGGCGCGCTGCGCGCGGGGGCGGGACTCGTCACTGTCTTCTGTGCCGAATCGCTCGAGCCGGTCGTCGTGACCGCTCTTCCGGAGGCGATGACGCTTGGGCTTCTGGAGGAGAGCGGCGCGATCGCGGAGGGGGCCGCCACGCGGGCGCTTGCGGCCCTGGCATCCTTCGATGCCGCGGTCGTGGGTCCCGGCCTGTCGACGTCCCCCGCGACGGTCGGGTTTCTCCGACGGTTGCTCAAGGTTCGAATCCCCATGGTGTGTGACGCGGATGCCCTGAACGCTTTCGCCGGCAACCCGCGGGTCTTCGCGGGCCGAGTTCTGACGCCTCACCCCGGGGAGGCGGCGCGGCTGCTCGGTGTCTCGACGTCGGATGTGCAGGCCGACCGGCTCGGAGCCGCCCGCCGGCTCGCCCGCGCGAGCGGTGGGGTCGTGCTGCTCAAGGGCGCGGCAAGCCTGGTCGCTTCAGACGCGGGCAGGAGCGTGACCGTCAATCCGACGGGCACGCCGTTGATGGCGACGGCCGGCGCCGGAGACGTGCTGGCCGGTGCGATTGGCGCATTCCTGGCCGGCGGCCTCGGCAGTGTGGACGCGGTCGTGGCCGCCGCTTGGCTGCACGGCGCCGGCGGGGAGATGCTCGAGCGGCGGTTGGGCGACGCGGGACTCCTGGCGGAGGAGCTGGCCGACGCCCTGCCGCTCGCCAGGAAGCGGCTGTCGGAGAGGAGCGCTCCGGCGTCGCTGGCTGACGAGGCGGACGGCTGAGCGCTTGGTGACTCTGACCGGAAGCGAGCAGGAGACCGAGGAGCTCGGCCGGCGGCTCGCGGGCACGCTCTCGGCTACCGACGTCGTCTTTCTCTTCGGGGGCCTCGGTGCCGGGAAGACCTGCTTGGCCCGGGGCGTCGCTCGCGGGCTCGGGGCTTCGGCGCGCGAGGTGGCCTCACCGACCTTCAGCTTGCTGCACGAATACGCCGGGAAGGATGGCGGAATCGTCTTGCGGCATCTCGATCTCTACCGCCTGGAGGATTCCTCCCGCGACCTCCAGGTTCTGGGGCTGCCCGGGGCGGTCGAGGGAGCGCCAATTCTGGTCGAATGGCCGGGGTCCGCGATTCGGCGAGTCCTCCCCCCGACCGTCGAGGTCCGACTGGAGGTTCTGCCGGACGAGCGGCGGCGGATTGCGATTGATCGGTTGAGCGATGGATCCGCCGCCGGCGCGGGTCCGACCTAGAACGCGATGAGGATCCCGCCGTCGACCGAGCCGTTGGTCAGCCAGCTCTCATTGCTGCAGCCGTAGGGATCGCAGTTGTGGTACCGGGTTGTCCCGAGCGAGGTTGTGTAGGCGCGTCCATCGAAGCGCAGCCCGAAGTGCGGGTTGATGAACCACTTGATCCCGCCTCCGAAGCTGGCGGTGAAGCGGGTATCCGAGGAGGCGTTCACACCCGCAACGGTTGGCCGGAGTGTCGCGGCTCCGGCGCCGATCGTGACGTAGGGCACCACGCGGCTGTGGCCGAAGTTGAAAGTGGCGTAGCCGAGAAAGTACTGAATGGTGAGGTCCCCAAGATTGGTCGCCCCGGGGCCGAAGACTCCACCGCTGTTGGTCGTCTCGAAGTTCGATGGAGTGTAGGAGTACTGGAACTCGGCCTCGAAGAGGCTCGTGGCGTTATACCCGACCCTTCCGCCGTAGATGGGAGCGTCGGCGACGTCGACCCTTCCCTGAAAGAGCGTCGTCGTGCCACGGGCGAAGGTGCCGCCGAAGAGATAGCCCCCGAACGGTTCGAGTTCGACGGTGCCCTCGCGGATCTGACCGAAAAGGGACGAGGCGGCGAGGAGGGCGACGGCGGCGAGGGAGAGGGTGCGAAGCTTCATGAGAGAGCCTCCGAATAGAGAGGAGTGGGTCTAGTGCGACGACCTGCGCGCTTTCAGGTGCTTCTCGATGGTGTGCTTCCAGTGTTCCTCGACGTCCGGCGAATATCCGACCGCCCGATCGATCAGCGACCGGTCGGGCCCGAGGATGAAGGTGGACGGAATCCCCATCGACGTCATCGCCCCGGCTTCTTCGGGAGCGGCGTAGTAGATCGGCAAGGAGAGGTTGTAGCGTTTCAGGAAGGGCTCGATGCGCCGCCGGTCGGCGTCGATGTTCACCGCCAGAACGACGAAGTTCCGGTCGCTGTAGCGGTCATACATCTTTTGCACGATCGGCAGCTCCATCCGGCAGGGGCCGCACCAGGTCGCCCAGACGTTCAAGAGAATGACGTTGCCCTTCAGCTGCGAGAGGCGAATGGAGCCCCCGTCGGCGCCCGCCAGCTCGAGATCCGGGAACGTCGGCGGCGGTTCCTGGGCGGCGGCCACGGACGCAGCGACGGCAAGGGACAAGGCGAGCAGGGGGCCGCGCATCGTTTCACGGAACCATCCGTCCGGGGCGATTATTTCCGCCGTCGGGGGGGAGGGGCCCGGGCGGACCCAAAGGCTCGCCCGTAGCTTAGAATTCGGTACAGATCATGACGGTTCCGCCCGCCCCGACGCGCGTCGAGTCCGCGCCGATCCTCCCTTCCGAGCCCGCTGCCTTCTCGCTTCAAGTGGTCCTGTCCGACGCCGCGACCGACGGCTCGGGACCCTTCATCGTCCTCTCGGAGGATGAGGACTTCGCGCGCGTCTATTTGGCCGTCTTCAAGGGGACCGCCGACTGCGTCGTGGATTTCGCCGCGCTGAAGCTTCCGCGCAATACCCATCCGATACCGGTGATTCCCGATGCTTCGCTCAACAACGAGTCGATCGAGGCGCGCTGGAGTCTGGAGTCGGACCGGCTTCGGGAGCTCTCGTTGGCGGGGCTGCCGGTGCCGCGTTGGCTCCGACCGGGCTCGGAAGGGACCGAGAGGCTTCCACCGCTCCTCTTCTGCCTGCCGGACCGGCGTTTCTTCTCCCCTCCCTGCCCCCGGTGCGGTGCGGCACTGACGGTTTGCCGAGACGACGCCGTGCTCGCGGCGGCGCGGCTGCCGCTCTTCCGATCCTCGCTCGAGAGATTTCTCCATTGCCCGCGGTGCGCGGCGGAAAATCCGCCCTCCGCCTTCTACAGCTTCGATGCCCCGGCCGAGACCCCCGAAGGAGAATTCCTGACGGCGGTGGATCTCTATCGCGACCTCGGGGAGGCTCTCGCCGGCGCGGAGGAATCCGGGGCAGTGGCGGCCTCCTTTCCCTGCTCCGGCTGCCGAGAGGCCGCTCAGAAGTTTCAGACCGCGTTCGCTTCGGGCACCCGGGCCGCCCCTTTTTGGGAAGGCCGGTGGCAGCCGCTGAACTTCTACGACTCGCCGTTCGTGCTGACGGGCCTCGGCCAGCTCTCCCTGGACGAGTTTGGAGACTGGTTGGGGGGCCGACCCCGGGATTCCTTCGCCGGGGAGAAGCCGTCGCCGCATGCGCTCGCGCTCGGAGCGCGGCTGCGCTACCCGGTCGAGTTGGCGAGCGAAGGGCGGCTGCTCTTCGGCGGCGACGGATCCGGCATGGACGCCGTCGAGATCTTCTTCCTCAAGCTCACGGCCTTCCGGCAGATCGTGGGAGGCCTGCTCGCGTACTGCCGGCATACCGCAAGGCCGCATCTCGATCTTCATCCGCGCCACGCCCTGTTCGATCTCTCGGCCGCGGGCGAAGGGCTTCCCTCCGCCTGGACGTTCCGGGCCCGGATCCACGGGCTCTCTTCGGCGGCCCGCTCCGAGCGCTTGGCCGGAGCGGCGGACGTCGTCGTTCCGCCGCGAAACGCCCTTGCCCCGTATGCGCCTCCGGAGGCGCTCGAGTTTCATCTGACCGCCTCGCGCCCGGCGCAGCTCGTCCTGTCGGAGCTCGAAGCGGTCTCTCCCGGTCGCGACGCCGCGGGCGGCTGGCGCCTTCACGGACGGCTTTCGGATCCCTACGGAATGTATCCGGAGCCGAGCAATCGCGACTGGATCCTGGTCACGCTCGACAACGAGGCGCTCGGCTTGTCGGCTCTGACCTTCGTGTCCCGCCGGGATCCTCGAGTGCAGGGGGATCCGCGCGAGGCGCAGTTCATCAGCGAGCCGGTCGCCCTGGAGGAGCTGGCCGCCCAGCGCCTTAGGAAGAGTTTCGGTGTCCGGATTCCGGGCGCTCGTTACAAGATCTACGCGGACTTCGGTGCCCCGAGCGACCTCTATTCGCTGGGAATGATCTTGCTTCGGCTGCTGCTCGGCAACGACGCGCAAGACGCCCGTGGGATCCAGGCGGCGGTCGAGAGGGTCGGCAAGCGGCTGGGCGCCGCGGGAGAAACGACGCTGTCGAGCGTGCTCGCCGGACCCGGCGCGGCGGCCCTCCTCGAGCGCGATCCCGAGTTGGCGGCGGCTTTCCGCAAGGCCAATGTCTTCTACCAGGCGCTGGACCGCGAGTCCGAGCGGCCCAACGCGATTCCCGACGTTCTTTGGAAGCGGGCGCTGCTGTTGGGTCTCCGATTGGCCACGCGGCTGCCCGGCTTCTCGGTGTGCGCCAGTCCAGCCGACTACGACGACCTGCATCCGACCGAGAAGATCGAGCGGCTCGGCAACGAGGTCGAGCTTCTCGCGGCGGAGGCGCGAGGCCTCCTCTTCGGCCGGCAGGGAGCGAATCTCGAGATCCAGCAGGTCCTCGCGGAGCTGCTGACGGAGAAGGTGATTGAGGAGACGCCCGCGCGACGCGAGGGCGCATCGCGAGTCCCCTAGAGTGCCGACGAACGACGCTCGGCCGGACGCTGTTTATAATGCCCACAGAACTCCGAACAACGGGAGAACGGAGTGAGGGCAATCCTTCTCGTGCATCTTGATGGGGTGGCTGTCGGGTCGGCCCGCGGAGGGTTGTTGAGACAGCCGGCGCAACGAGCTCGCCGCTGGGTAGCCTGAGCGGCCGGATGCCTGAACGCCTGGCTCGATCCTCGGATCCCGCCCTCTGTCTGGAAGTTTGGCTCGGCCCGATCGAGGGGATGCGGCACGTGGAGCCGGTGCCCGCCTCGAAGGACGCCGTCGTTCGGATCGGGCGACGCCGCGCCGACGAGAAACGCGGCCTCGAGAATCAGTTCGTCCTCGCCGAAGGGGAGGGCGTCTCCTCCTTCCACGCCGAGTTGCGTTGCTCGGGCGGCAAGCTCTTCCTCAAGGACCTGAAGAGCACCAACGGAACGTTTGCGCGGAACAAGCCGGTCACGGGCGAGATCCCCATCGAATCCGGCGAGATCTTCTTGCTCTCGACGACTCCGGTGCGGGCCGAGTTGGTCGTCGACCCTCGCACGGAGGTCTCGGCGACGGAGAGCCCGGCGGAGGACCCCGCGGTCTCCTCGACGCTCAAGAAAATGCTCAGCCTGGCGCGTGAAGCGGCGCGCCGGCGCGGGGAGGCATTCGTCGACAGCCGGCACCTGGCCGAGGCGGTTCTGCGCTCCGGAGACGCGATCGTCGAGAAGGGCTTCGCTCGGGCGAAACTCTCGCGCGAGGAGGCGCTGGCGGATCTCTGGCGGGGCGGGCTCTTCCACGGGGGCACGGCCTGGCTCCAGCGGTTTCTTTCCGCGCCCGTTCAGGCGCGCACGATCCCGGACTCACCGGCCCTCTCTCCGCGGGCCCGGCGCGTCATGTCCGCCGCCGCCATCCGTTTGGCCGCCTATCCGTCGACCGAGGCGGAATCGCTCGCGCCGGTTTTCGTGCTCGCCGCGCTCCTGGCGGCCGGGGAAGGGCCGGTGGGCGGCTGGTTGAGCGAGAACGGTGTGCGTGCGGAAACCCCTACGCCGCCGCGCCGATCCGCGGGAAGAAAGACGGTCGCCGCGGCGGTGGCGCCGTCGAAGGAGGGTCGCCTTTCGCGAATCGACGAAGAGACGGTGGTCGCGCCGGTCGCCCGCCGCGAGAAGGCGGCAGCCGAGGCTGCGCGGGCGGAAGAGGAGGGAGCTCCTGCCACCGCCCTCCTGAGCAAACCGGCTTCGACCGCGGCCCATCCGACGGTGCCGGCCTTCTCGACGACGGGAGACAGCGTCCTCGACCAACGGGCTCGCGCCATCGCGCTCGAGCTCGAGGAGACGGCCACCTTGTACCGGTTCTCCACACCCGAGGACCGACGCACCGTGATGAAGGCCGTCGTCAACCGCTCGCTCGCGGCGATCGCGCCCGAAAACCGGACTCGGATTCTTTCGCAGATTCGCGTGCAGTTTCCGGTCGTCGGCGCGCCGCCACCCGCCGAGGCCGACGAGGTTCCTCGACTATTGCAACGGATCCAGGAGCTCGAGCAGCGCCTGGAGCGTTTGAAAGCGGAGAAGGCGGAGGCGTCGTCGCCCGAAAGGCTCCCCGCGGGTGCCGTGCCCTGGAAGGCCCTCTTGGCCGAGCGGCCGCCCGAGCCGCCCGCGACGGAGGGAGCCGACTTGCCTGCCCTCCATGCGCTGCTGACCTTCGCCCGGCACATGGAGCGCTTTCTTCTCGGCCTCGTTCAGGGCGTGACGATGCCCGGCGACGCGACGATGAGTTTTCGGCTGCCCGGCCACCGGTATACGCTGGAGGGGCTTCTTTCCGGATTGGAGCAGGGGAAACCGGTGGATCCGAAGACGGTTTCGGAGTATCTGCGCGAGCTGGAGCGCTGGCAAGTGGCGATTCTCGCGGCGCACCACGAATCCGCGCGGCTTTGGTTTGACAAACTCTGGAAGCGCGCGAGCCCGGCGGCGATCGAAGCTTCGACGGCCAAGGGCGGGACCTGGAAGATTCGCGGGGAGGCCACGGAATGGTGGAGCCGATACAAGGAAACGGTCAAAGGCCTGACGCCGGATGTGGTGCAGGACCAGGTGCTGCAAACCACGTTTCGGCTCGCTCAGGAGGAGTTCGACAAGCTTTCGAAGCGGAGGCAGTCATGAACGACGAATCCTGGCCCTGTCGCCTGCCACGGGTTTTCGGCACGCTTCTGTTGCCGGCGCTCCTTCTTTCGGCATGGGGGTGCGCGAGCTCTTCCACGCTGGACTTTCGCTGCGACTCGCCGATCAACGGAGGGCTCCTGCTGACGGTGGACATCGTTCGGGCCAACGAGGCCCAGGCCCGGCAAATCGAGGCCCTCGGGGAGAAGTGGTTCTACGATCCGATGCGCGACACACTACGTGATCACACGACGACGGTCACGTTCCCGACGAAGGACACCTCGGGGCTCTGCGAGCGCCATCTCTCGATCAAGGCCGAGGGAAAGGACAAGTTCCTCGTCATCATCGCGGACTACAAGTACCAGAGCCCGGATGCGAGCCGGCAGCTCGTGGCACTGCCCTCGGATCGCTGGAAGGGGAAGACCCTCGACATCGCGGTTCACGACCGCGAGCTCTCCGTCTCGACGCACTGAAGGGCCGGAGCAGCCATGGAACAGGGCGAGGAACGGGCATGAGCAAGACGCCGGAGGTGCACTGGTCGGAGGGCATGTTCCTGCGGCCGCACCACCTTCAACTGGCGGAGCGCCATCGGGGCGAACAGTTGCGTCAGGAGGTTCGGCGGCTCCAGCCCTTCTTCTGGGGAATCCTGAAGATCGACATCGCGGCCGACCAACTCGAGAACTTCACGTTCGAAGTCCGTGACGCCGAAATGAAGCTCAAGGACGGAACGTCGCTTTCGCTCGCCTCGAACCTGAAGCTTCCGTCGCGCAGTTTCAAGGCGGAGCTCGACCAGGCGGGCGGGCGCATGCCGGTGTACGTGGGCATCCCGTCCTGGCGGGAGCTGGACGCCAACACGATCGAGCCCGGAGAGAAGGAGGGTGGCCAGAACCGACGATACAGTGTCGAGACCCTGTCGGTCTTGGACGAGAACTCCGGCGCCAATTCGCAGCCGATCGATGTGCGCAGGGCCAACGGACGGTTCTTCTTCGGCGCCGAGAGCCGCGAGGGATACGAATGTCTGCCGATCGCGTTGGTCGAGCGCTCGGGACAGGGCAAGAACACGCCGGTACTGTCCGCGGAATTCATCCCACCGGTGACGGAGCTCGGCGCCTGGCCGGTGTTGGAAAACCTCTGCCAATCGGTGAACAATCGGCTGGAGGCCAAGCACCGCTTTCTCGCGGGGGAGATCGCCGAAGGCAAGCTCACGGTGGACTCCGAAGGCACCACCGGATGGCAGCCAATCCTGAAGCTCCAGATTCTGGGGTCGTTCCTCTATCTCTTCCAGCAGCTGACGCGGATTCCGCGGATTCATCCCTTCACGGTGTACGTCGAGTTTTGCCGTCTGGTCGGCGAGCTTTCCATGTTCTCCGGCGAACGCCAGCCACCCCGCGTGCCGCTGTACGACCACGACAACCTGGGGCCGTGCTTCTTCGAGATCACCCACACGCTCGAGATGCTGGCCGAGAAGATCGTGGCTTCCCGGTACATCAAGGTGGACTTCAAGATTCGGGAGGATCTGCTGGTCGCGGAGCTCGCACCCGAGTGGCTCGCCCCCGAAACCGAGGTCTACCTGCTGATCGAGTCGGAGCTCGACGAGAAGGACGTCAAGGGCCGAATCGAGGTCATGAAGCTCGGAACGGTCGCCGATATCCCCCTCCTGAAGCAGCGACGGCTCTTCGGCCTCGACGTCGAGATGTTGAAACGGGTGCCCTCCGGTTTGCCGGCGCGGGAAGATTACTTCTACTTCTCCATCGAGAAGGACGGGCCGTACTTCGCCAACGTCGTGCGAGACCGCATCATCGCGATCGCCGGAGCGACCGACCCGAAGATGAAGTTCGCGCTCTACATCGTCTTGAAGCCCGGAGGCGCCCGTGGATAAGCCTCGCGACAACACCGCCGAGCTCTTTCGCGTGACCTCGAAGCTCTTTCTCTTCCTGACCGCCTTCCGCCGGAGGGTGCGCAAGGGACTGCGCGTCGAGCTGCGAGATGTGTCCGACCGGCTCGACGAGATCTTCTCCGAGCAGGCGCGCGAGTCTCGGGACGAGCCTCGGCTCGAGGCGCTCTACGAGAAGGCGCGATATCCGCTGGTCGTGTTGGCCGACGAGATCCTGCTGCATTCGGGTTGGGAGTATGCGCCGCAGTGGGAAAGGCAGCTTCTCGAGGAGAAATATTTCAACACGAACATCGGCGGTGAAAAGTACTTCTCGATCGCCAACGAGCTCGACCCGGCCAAGGACACGGAGCTCGCCGCGATTCTCTCGACGGGCATCGCTTTGGGGTTCGGTGGCAAGTACCGCGAGCGGCCGGAAAAGCTCGCCGAGGCCCGCAAACGCCTGGTTCGCATGAACGCCGAATGGCTCGCCACACTGGGCGACAAGATCACGCCCGAGGCCTACCACGTGCTGCCGCAGCCCGGGCGGAAGCTTTCGCCGCTGATCAATCTCTACCGCGTCCTGATCGTGGCTTTCGGCGTCCTCGTCCTCTACTACATCTTGGCGTTCGCGCTTTGGGGCTCGTCGATGGGGGAGCTACGCAAAGTGGCGGCCGCCCTGGGGCTGTCCTAGCATGTACGAACTCCTCGATCTTCTGGGGCGGCTGCCGCGCCCGCTCAAGTACCTCGGCACGATCCTCCTGCTCATCCCGGTGGTCTACGTGATCTCGCGTTGGTTGGGCGTCGAGAAGTACTGGTGGGTGTTCGTTCTCGGGATGCTCGTCATCGCCCTGGCGCTCGCTCTCTTCAACATGGCGCTGCGGGCGAGGGAGAAGCGGCAGGCGAGCGCATTCGAAGGAGAGCTGCGGCGCGACTCCCAAAAAGCGGGCGCCTCCAAGGAGGAGGTCCGTCAGGCCTTAGGCGATCTGGCGGCCAAGTGGTCCGAGTCGGTCAACCAGCTGAAGCAGTCGGGCCTCTCCGTCTACTCACTGCCCTGGTACCTCCTGATCGGCGAGCCTCAGTCAGGAAAGTCGACCACCCTCAAGAACTCGGGACTGGAGTTCCCCGTCGGGACCGAAGGGCTATCCGGCGCTGGGGGCACGCGAAACTGCGACTGGTGGTTCGCCAACGAGGCGGTGATCCTCGACACGGCCGGCCGATTCACCTTTCAGGAGGAGGCCGCACCGGACCAGCAGGAGTGGAGCTCCTTCCTGAAGCTGCTGCGCCGATACCGGAAATACTGCCCCGTCAACGGCGTCATCGTCGTCATCCCGTGCACGTCGTTGCTCGAGGACCCGCCCGAGGAGCAGGAGCGAAAGGCCGCCAACATCCGAGCCAAGCTCCTACACGTTCAGCGCGTCCTGCAGATCCGGTTTCCGGTCTTCATCATGGTGACGAAAGCCGACCGGATTCTCGGCTTCGCCGAGTTCTTCCTGAAGCTCGACCCCGTCGATCAGCAGCAGCTCTTCGGCTGGTCGAGTCCCGAGGGGCCGGGGAAGGCCTGGGATCCGGAAAGCTTCGACGGAGTCTACGACGCCATCGTGGAGCGGCTCTACAAGCTTCGCCTGAAGCTGCTCGGCGACGAAGAGAATCCCGCCCAGGCCGACAAGCTCTACGTCTTCCCCGAGGAGTTCCGTGCCATGCGGACTCCGCTCAAGGGGTACTTGAAGACGATCTTTCAGCAGACGCGCTTCGACGAGCCGTTCGCCTTCCGCGGCTTCTACGTCTCGAGCGGCGTGCAGCAGGGCCGCCCCATCGCTCAGGCGACACGGGACCTGCTCGAGGCTCCGGGAGGCGCGGCCGAGGGCGCCATCGAGAGCCTCGAGAGTATTTTCAAGAAGTCTCGGGCCTTCTTCATCCGTCACTTCTACGAAAAGAAGGTCTTTCCCGAGCAGGGTCTGATCACCCGAACGGCAGCAGCCGAGGTTCAGCAGCGGCGCACCCTTTGGCTGGTTCGCGGACTGGGTGTCCTGGTCCTGCTCCTGTTCCTGGGCGGCATGATCCCCGCTTACAACTCCCTTCAGAAGGTCTTGAATCCCATCCGGCGAGACGTGAAGACGGCACAGGAGTGCGCGCTGAAAGGCTGCACGGTCTCTCGCTCCTGGGAAGTCGCGAGGGGCCTCCAGGAGGATCGCGACCGAGTGCTGGCGCGCCGCTGGGTCTTCGCACTGTTCCTACGGGGCACCCGGTCCAACGAGCTGACCGACACGCTCGCCCGAATCCAGCAGAAGGTGTACCTCGGAGGCGTCGTCGCGCCGCTACTGGCCGAGACCGAGGGCCGGATGGCCGCTCTCGACTGGGAGACCTTCGGCGACTACCAGTCTTTCCGTGCGGCGCTCTCGGCCGAGCTCGACTGGGTGGCGTTCAAGAAGCCGCCCGAGACACCGATCGTGCGGGCCGAGGAGCTGCGCGCCTTGCCGCTAGTCGACTTCGTTCGCAAGACCAAGGGAATGAAGGGAAGCGAGAAGTCCGCGGAGATCGACGAATGGGTGAGCAAGCTGCCGGCGGCGGACCCGGCGCCCGACCACGTCCTCGAGGGCTCCCGGCTGCATTCCCCACTCGCGATCGCGGTCCCCGACCCCGCCGGCGCGCTCGCCAAGTACGAGGAATTTTGGTCGGTCGGCAACCTCGCCCGATGGGACGCGAAGCTGCAGGATGGTCTGGCGCGGTATGTGGCGCTCTACCAACAGATGACCTCGGTGCCGAAGACGGCGCCGCCGGCTTATCTCGGCCAGGTGGCTGATCCCGGGAAGAAGTTCAAGGAGAACTTCGAGCGGCTCACACGGCACATGGGAACGCCGCGTCCGGGGGAGAAGGGGTTTCCCGGCGCCACTCTGGATCAGTGGAAGAAGTACTTGAACGAAGACTACGCGGCGCTGATCAAGTGGAATCCCATTGCCCCGGGTTGGATCTCCGAGTCTCGTCACAACGCGCTCCTCGCGCGGCTCGACACGGACCACCAGACTCTGCGGACTCGAGAATCCGAGCTCGCGTACCTGATCGAAAAGGATCCGACCGGCAAGGTGAAGTGGTCGAAGCCGGCTGAGTCGCTGGGCGGCGTCTTGAACGATCTCGCGGGCTTCACCGACCTGACGGCCTACGCCGCCTCCGAGGACGGCCGCCTGCTCGAGACATTGCGAGCCGAGCCCTCCTGGACGGAGAAGCCCAAGAAGATCGACGCTTGGCGGATGCGTCAAGACTCGCTCGCCAAGGCGATTCTGACGAAGTCCTCGGACCTCTCGACAGCGAGTCCCGATCCGCGCTTCCAGTGGGCCGATCGCCGTCCCATCGTTGATCAGACGACACAGCTCGCTCTGGTCTGGCGAACCCTCTCGGTCGCGCAGCCCTTCTTCGAGGAATCTCTGGTCACGCAATGTCCCGCCGGCAACTGCTTCCAGCCGGCCTTCGCGCGGGCGATGATCCCCTCGGCGAGCGCGATCGTCTCGGCGGCCTCGGCGCAGCTCGTGGCCCTTCGCTCCTTCGAGGGGGCCGCTCCGGCGGTGACCGCGCTGGCGGACACCGAGGCGACGTACCTCCGGCGATACATCGATCAGATGTCGGGCCATGCCGGGGGCGGCGGCTTTGCGTTCCCCGACGCGGCGGCCGGTGCGGGAACCTGGCCCGCATTTCAGAGGGCGATCTCCTCCTGGCAACCATCGGGAGGAGGAGCATCGGCCGCGCCGGACGCGTCGGGACAACTCACGAGCGCGGACCTCGAGCAGTTCGCCGCCGCCAATCAGTATCTCGCCCCGGTGCTCGAGGAGTACCGCCGCCGCATCGAGCGGCCCCGACTGGCGGCGGCAGCCGAGAAGGCCGCGCCGGAGTTGATCGCTGCGGCCGAGTCGTTTCGCGGAGCCGTGACCGGAGTCTCGGATCAGCCGCTCAAGGCCTGGAGACAACTCTCGACGGGAGAGGGGGGTCAGTCGCTCAAGCAGTACAAGGCCTTCTCGGACAATCCCCGGCTGCGCAGCGACCCGACGGCGCTGCGCCTCAAGCGTTCGGTCGAAGACCACGGCGCGCATCTGCTGCGGGACGCCATTCGTCCACAGTTCGCTCCCAGGGCCGCGGAGGCCTACGGGCGAATCAGCGGATGCTGCCTCGGAAAGTTCCCGTTGATCAACGAGATGCAGTTGCAAACCGAAAGGGCGCAGCTCGCCTCGGGCCAGGGATATTCCCGGGGCGGTCCGGCCGGGGCCGCGGTCTATCGCATCGAAGTACCGACGATCGGTCTCTCAGACCTTTCCGGACCCCTCTCGGAGTTCGGCGCGATCGCCTCCGAGTTCGCGATCGATCCCATCCTCCGCGGCGAGGCGAACGAGTTCGATTTCGTGGGGGCCGAGCGGCCCGTTCTGGCGGTTGCCCGCGCCTGGCAGCTCTTCATCTACGGCGTCAACGCACCGCCCGGCGCGACGGCCAAGCCGCACGCGATCGAAGTCCGGTCGATCGAGCGCACACCCTCGGCCGGCACGATCTTCCTCGGAGATCGGGTGGGCCAGGTGACTCTCTTCGATCGCGCGACGATCCTGCGTCCCTCGACCGACGTCAAGTCAGGGCGTACGCCGCCGCCTTACGTCTGGCGTCTCTCCTCGGCGGACTCGCCGCTCGAGATCATCGGCCGCAATGAGGACGTGAAGGGCGGATGGACCGGGTCGCTGGTCATCGGGGGCGGCCCGTTGAAGCTGTTCGGCTACGTTCTCAGGGCGAGCGAGGACCGCCGGCCGGGCGCCGATCCTCGGGTCTGGGACATTCGAGTCGAGATTCCCGACGCTGAGAGACCGAGCAGTCGACTTCAGGGAGTCTTCGAGTTGAAGCTCGACGATCCGCTGCCCGGTGTGATCCCGCGATAGTGCGACGATGGAGGACACGTCGGCGCGCCGGCCCGGGTTCCTGTCGCGGCTGAAAGACGGCTTGCGCGGCGCCCCCCGGGGCGAGGAGCCGGTGCCGACGGTTCGTGTCGCGCTGAACGCGTACGGGAAGCTGCCGATCTACAAGGACTTCATTTCGGCAGGTCTGACCGAGCCCGGAGCCCGCGAATTTCGCAACTGGATCGACCGGGGGTTCTCTCACCGGTGGTCGACCGATGAGGCGTACAGGGACATCGAAATCCCAAGGCACCTCTTTCTCCTGCGCCTTCCCGAGTCCGGCGTCTTCGTCATCGGGTGCCTGTGGGGGAGCCAGGACGAGGGAGGGCTGCGCCGATTTCCGTTCACCCTGTTCGCTACCATTCCCGGCGGTCATCGCGCCGCGGATCCTCTGACCGCGACCGAAAGCCTCGAAGCGATGAACCGCCAGGCGGACGCCGTCGGCAAGGACTTCGGGCCAGGCGGCTCGCTTGCGGGCTTCTACCGGGCATACCGCGGAGCGGAGCTCGACCTTCCCGTCAAGCCGCCCAAGCGAATTCGACGGGAGGCGCAGGGCGAGCTCGAGCGAGTCACGATCTCGTCCTTTGCTCACGTGCTCTATGGCGATGAGGCACCTGTCGAGTGGCCGGCCCTACTGGCGCGCCTCACGTCCTTCGCACGGGAGCCCCGAGAGGACGGTGTTCGCGCGGTGCGCTTGCCGCTTTCGGGGGCTCTGACGCGGGCGCGTGAAATGCAGTTCTGGCTGCTCTGGCTCGATGCGCGAGGGCCGCGCCACGAGGTTTCGGGGCTGCTGTACGCGCCGGGGAGCTCGCCCGCCCGCGTGGCGCTTCTCCAGCGCGACCTACGTCCGGAGGACTTCTTTCTACTCCACCCGGCCCGGTTCGAGTATCCGTTCGCCGCGGACTTCTCGGCCCGACCCGCTCCTGCGCAGGAAGCTCCTGCACCTCAGGCGGCCTCCGTCCCGGCGGGGTGGGACCGGCCGCTCTCCTCGCTGCTCGAGACGTGAGCCGCTGACCGGCTAGAATGAAGGCATCTCCACCGATTCGCTCGTTGTCGGGAGGGGCGCGATGAACCCGAGGCATCCACAGGACTACCAGCTTCATGGGACGCTCACGATCGAGGCGGACCTGGCCCTGCGGGAGCTCGCACCGTTCGTCAACGACTACGTCTTGAAGCGGGCCGACGAGCTGGCCAAGTACGGCGAGATCTTGCGCGAGCACATCGAGCAGGCCGTCCGCGAAGAGAAAGCCTCGGGCCGGCTGAGGCCTTAGCCTGGGCCCCGCTCAGCTCGAGGCCGAGGACTCGAGCGCCGCGAGCAGCTTGTCTCGGAGCGGATCCTGGAGCCCGCGAACGGCGGCGACGTCCACGACCTCCTCGAAGGCGTCCGAGCCGGAGACCTCCGTCGACTCGATGATTGTCTCGTCCGGCGGCCGCAGGGTCGGAACGGCGGCCGAGATGACGGAAACCGGCAGGTTCCCTAGGTCGGGGAAGTGATGGGTGGAGACCGGGAATCGGAGCGCCTCGAAGAGCGCGGCGACCCCCTTCTGCTGGAAGGCGACGTGCAGGACCACGTGATGGAGCACTTGCTCCAGGATCGTCGCTCCGGAGGTGTCGCCGGCCGCGAGAGCCTCGCGCAGGTGGTCGGTGCCGAAGCCCGAGTACGAAAGCACCCACCGGAGCGGAGAAGTCACGGTGATGTTCTTGCTCGCCTTGCGTCCCTTCGCGGCGTGGGAGTATTCGAACGGGGCGAACTCGAGGGCATGGCTGTCCACGGGAAGAGGCGGCTTCAAGTCCCGGGGCAGGCTGAAAGGCTTGGAGCCGGCGACCCCCTCGTAGGCGTTCAAGAGCTCCTTGAAGACGCGATCCGCTCCTCGGACGGGCTCCTTGCCGGCGCCCTGAACGTAGTGGCCGAGCAGCGTCCGGGGCTGAAAAAGGGGCATGAGCGTAGACAGGCACTGCTTGAGATCGCCCCTCATCAACTCGGCGATGTTTCGCGTAACCTTCCGAAGCTCTATGAGTTTCTGGGTATTCACGACCTCAGCCATGCCGGGCCCCCTTCCCGCCGACCGTCGGCCATAGGGATTCTGACATCACTCTACCAGCAGTGTGGAGCGGGTGCTGGCCTAGCCGAGATTAGGGGAACTTGACGGGGCGGCCTCGATATACTCCGGAATAACCGAAATGACCTAAGGAGGACGATGTGCGAACCGAAACCTATGCCAAACAAGATTGGGAAGAACTCGAGGAACCCGGCGAGTCGGAGGCCGTGATGGGCTTCGACGCGTTCCTGAAGATCGAAGGGGTCGACGGCGAGAGCCAGGACGACAAGCACAAGAACGAGATCGAGGTTCTTCGCTGGAGCGGAAGGGTGGAGCAGCAGGGAAGCGCGCAGACGGGCGGAGGCATGGGATCCGGGAAGTCCTACCATCACGAATTCAAGATCGTCAAGACGGTCGACAAGGCCACGCCCAAGCTGTTCGAGAGATGCTGCACCGGAGAACACTTCGACAAAGCGGTGCTGGTGGTCCGCAAGGCTGGAGGGGAACAGAGGGAGTTCCTGAAGTTCACGCTGTCGGATGTCTTGATCTCCTCGAATCGTCCGTTCCACGAACCCGACCCGAAGTCAGGACTGCCGAGGGAGGGAGTCGGCTTGAGCTACGGGAAGATCGAGATGGAATACATGCCGCAGACGAGCAAGGGCACTCTGGCCGGCACGATCAAGGCCGGCTGGAATGTGAAGGAGAACAAGCTCGTCTAGTCGATCGATCGGAAACAGAAGGAGGTTGACGTGGCTTTTGACAGTTTTCTGAAACTGGACAATATCGAAGGCGAGAGCATGGACTCCAAGCACAAGAATGAGATCGAAGTCTTGAGCTTCGGGATCGCAGCGACCGCGCCGGGAGATAAGGAACATGGTCCCGTCGGAGTTACAAACCCTGCAAGCCAGGACACAGGGGGAGGCGGAGGGTCGACGGTCAGCCAGCACGGGGACCTGATGGTTACAAAGGTGGTGGACAAGTCCACTCCCAAGCTCTTCGAAGCCTGCGCAGCCGGAATTCACATCCCAAAGGCGGTGCTGACATTTCGCAAGGCCGGCAAAGACCAGCAGGACTTCTTTGTTCGTACCTTTTCCGATGTCTTCATCTCGAGTATCCAGTATGGGCAGGGGGCCGATAAGTTTGGGACGAACCTTCCGGTCGAGCAGGTTCAGTTCAACTATGGGAAGGCGGAGATCGAGTACAAAGAACAGAAGTCGGATGGAACGCTTGGCGGTTCGACAAAAGCGGGGTGGAACGTAAAGGCGAGGAAGAAGACCTAGGCGGCGCTGTGGCCGAGTCCCCCCGAGACGGTTCGCGGAGCACGGTGCGGACCGGCGTGCCCTAGTTTTGCGTTTCGACAAGGAGCGCGAGAATGGGTACGTTCGCTCCAGGAGATGGCAATGCCCCGCCAGGGGGGTGGTCGAGACGTTGAGGAGAGCCGATGGTTGTTAACGACATCCATCTTGACCTGAAGGGGTACAAGGGCGAGTCGAAGGACGCCAAGTACACAAACACGATTCAGGTCGAGAACTTTAGCTTCGGAGTCCGCTCGCCGTACGATGTAGCGACCGGGTTGTCGGCCGGGAAACGTCATTGGGACACCCTGACTATTGTCAAACGAACGGACTCCGCCACGCCCCTCTTGATCAAGGCCCTGACCGAGAACGCACTGGTCTCCAAAGGTACGCTCACCGCCCGCAAGGCGGGAGGAGGTCAGCAGGACTATTTCACGGTGGATCTGGAGAATGTCCGGGTGGTTTCATTTTCAATCAGTTCTCCGGACTCCGAGCTGCCCAAAGAGACCGTGCAGTTGTCATTCAGCAAGATCACCGTTACCTACCAGGAGCAGACTCCGTCCGGTCCCACCGGCGGGCCGATCACGACCGTCGATGACCTGACCTCGCAAAAATGAGAAGCGGACCGGTCGGGGGGCCCTACTGGCCTGCACGCCCAAACACCAGAAGGGGTCAGCTCGGCGTCGCCTCCCCAGAATTGGCTCCAAACTCGATCTTGCGGAGTTCGAGCACCGGCTCGTCGCTGTCGTCCACGAGAAAGAGGCGCTGTCCAACGCCCGCGTAGAGTCCCTCCCCGATCTCCTTCCAGTCCGTCATCCTGCCAAGTCGAGCGCTGTCGTTCTCGCCCTGGCTCGTGCCGGCGTAAAGGGCGGGGACGAAGACCTCGCCGATCGTTCCGTCCAGGGCCTCGATCCGCGTCGGGATCCAGAGCAAGTCGCGAAGCTTCGAAGGCGGGCGCATTTCGATGCTCCGGATCTGCTCGAAGGGGAGCCACGCGTACTTGTCCTTGACAATCAGCTCGAGCATGCCGCCGATCGCGTCGTCGTAGTCCCGAAAGTCGAGGAAGGCTTTTCCGTTCCACGTTCCGGCGACGGAGGGCCGCTCATCCTCGGCCCGATCGAAGAGCTCCCGCGCTGCGGCCGCGTCGCCCGACGCGAGCTTTCGGATTCCCTCGACCTGCATGTCCGCGTAAGCGGGCGGCTCATTCAAGAAGTGAGGTGCCGCACCCTCGCGGTAGAGCTTGACACGTTGCTTCTCGGCGGCCACGTTCGACTTGTAGACTTGTACCGCTAGGGAAGCCTGTGCGCTCTCGGAACCGAGCACGTCGATCTGCTTCTCGGCGCGGTCCCACTGTCCCGCAAAGCAGAGAAGCTCGAACAGGAAGATGCGCCGAGTGACGTCGGCAGGGTTGGCCTTGACCTCCTGTGTCAGAGCTTCGATGGCGGTGTCGAGGCGGCCCGCGTCCAGTAGCTCCTTCGGGGTCGGCATGTCCACCTCCGGTTGGGCTCAGTCTAACCGTGCTTCAGAGTTGCGCCCCCTTCTCGGGCTGTCAGGCGGCGAGGCCGGCCTTGACTCTTCAGATTCAGATAGTTATCCTCATCACATCTCCGGAGGAGAGCGAGACGATCAACCTCTCGGTCCAAGGCACCGCCGATCAGTCCGCCATCAGTCGCCGCCGGACCGCGGGTCGGTTGAGCGACTCCGGGAGCGTGCTCGCTCCGTCCACACGCCAGGCAAATGGTAAAGTGCTCCGAGTTTTGCCGACAATGGAGCCCCGATGCCCTCGGCCGCAGTGATCGACGTTGACGGGTTGCTGGCGCCCATCGCGGGCGAAAATCCAGCTGGGGAGAACCTTCAGTACTCGGGCCTTCACGACGAGATTCGGGAGACCCGCCGGGCCGACGAAGCGCTCGCCCAGGGAGACTGGCAGAGGGAACTGAAAACGGCCGACTGGGACCGTGTCATCACCCTCTGCCGCGACGCCTTGGCCCAAAAGACCAAGGACCTTCAGATCACGGCCTGGCTGACCGAGGCCCTGATCCGCACAGGCGGCTTTGCGGGTCTGCGGGATGGGTTGAAGGTCGTGCGGGGCCTGCACGAGAAGTTTTGGGACGGTGTCTATCCTACGGTCGAGGACGGGGACTTGGAAGCCCGCGCCAATTCGCTCGCATGGCTCGATCGGCAGGCCGCTGCGGCGATCCAGTCCGTTCCGGTCACGAAGGCGCCCGGCGCGGCGTACTCCTACCTTCAGATGGAGGATGCCAAGAAGCTCGACCTGCCGGCCAACGCGGCATCTCTGACCCCCGAGGCGCTCGCCGCTCTCAACCAGGAACGTGAGCGGGCTGCCGCCGAGGGACGTCCCACGACGGAAGCCTTCACGAAGGCCCGCAACGCGACCCGCCGGGCCTTCTACGAGGAGACTGCTGTTCTGCTCGGGGCGTGCCGAGAGGAGCTCAAGGCTCTCGATCGCGTTATGGATGAGAAGTTCGGGCGCGAAACGCCGGGCTTGGGCGAGTTGCAGAAGTCGCTCGAGAAGGTCGGAACCTGGATCGAAAAGACGGTCAAGGAAAAGCGCGCCGAGGAGCCGGATGCCACGGAGGCTGCCGGGGAGGCGGCCGGGGGCGGGGAGGTCGCGGCGGGAGGCCCCGGCGTCTTGGCGGGACCGATCAAGACGCGGCAGGATGCGCTGCGCCGTCTGGCGGAGGTGGCCGACTACTTCCGGCGCACGGAGCCGCACAGCCCGGTCTCCTACCTCGTGCAGCGAGCGATCACCTGGGGGCAAATGCCGCTGGACGCGTGGCTGACCGACGTGATCAAGGATGGCGCGCTTCTCGCGTCGATTCGCGAGACGCTTGGACTCAACACGGCCTTGGAAGGCGGGGGGTCGTCGGGGTAGCACCCCGCCGCCGAGAGGCCGGGGGCTGAGGAGAGAAAGACATGCCGAAGAAGGAAAGCATTCAGCAGAAACTGAAGCGGGTTCGGCCGCCGCGCGTGCAGATCACTTACGACGTCGAGATCGGCGGTGCGATCGAGATGAAGGAGCTGCCTTTCGTCCTGGGCGTCCTCGGAGACTTCTCCGGACAGCCCGCCCAGCAACTGCCTCGAGTCAAAGACCGCAAGTTGATCGAGATCGACCGGGACAACTTCGATCAGGTCCTGGCCGGCATGGCGCCGCGCCTGGCGATGAAGGTCGAGAACAAGCTGACCAATGACGGCAGCAAGATCAACGCCGAGCTGCGCTTCAATAGCCTGCAGGATTTCGAGCCCGACAACGTCGTCCAGCAGGTCGAGCCTCTGCGCAAGCTCGTGGAGGCCCGCCAGAAACTGCGGGACCTGCTCTCCAAGACGGACGGCAACGACAAGCTCGAGCAGATGCTCCAGAACGTCATGCAGAACGCCAACGCCCAGAAGCAGCTCTCCGACGCGTTGGGCCTGGAAGGGGCCAAAGGCAAGGAAAAGACCGACGAGGGATCCAATGAGTAAGAACCCCGAGAAGGGCAAGGCCGAAGTCGTCGTCCGCGAGGAGGCGGGGGAGCGCGACCTGCTCTCCCAGATCATCGAGGAAGGCCGCCTCGCCCGCAACGACAGTCAGGTCGAGCAGGCGAAGGACCTGATCGGTTCCTTCGTCCAGCAGGTCATGAGCGGCGAGATGGTCGTCTCGAGGGATCTCGAGGCCTCGATCAACGCCCGAGTCGCGGCGATCGACAAGCTGCTCTCGGCGCAGCTAAACGAGGTCATGCACAACCCGGAGTTCCAGAAGCTCGAGGCCTCGTGGCGAGGGCTTCATCACCTCGTCTTCGAGTCGGAGACCAGCACGATGCTGAAGATCCGCGTCCTGAACGTCTCGAAGAAAGACCTTCTGAAGGACCTCGAGCGCGCCGCGGAATTCGACCAATCCGCGCTCTTCAAGAAGGTTTACGAGGAGGAGTACGGGACGTTCGGTGGCGCGCCTTTCGGCGCCCTGATCGGCGACTACGAGTTCTCCAACCACCCTCAGGACATGGCGCTGCTCGAGAAGATCTCGCAGGTCGCTGCGGCGGCCAACGCGCCCTTCGTGGCCGCGTCCTCGCCCGAGCTCTTCGGCTGGGACACGTTCACGGAGCTCGCCGAAGTGCGGGACGTTGCGAAGATCTTCGACCGCACGGAGTATGCGAAGTGGCGCTCGTTCAGAGATTCCGAAGACTCGCGCTACGTCGGGTTGACGCTTCCGCATACCCTGATGCGCCTGCCGTACGGCAAGGAAACGGTGCCGACCGAGACGTTCAACTTCGAGGAGGATGTCGACGGCCGGGACCACAAGAAATATCTCTGGGGCAATGCGGCATACTCCTTCGGGACCCGCCTGACCGAGGCGTTCGCCTTGTACCAGTGGACGGTCGCGATTCGGGGCGTCGAGGGCGGAGGCCTCGTCCAGGGGCTGCCGACGCACACCTTCAAGACGGACGAAGGCGATGTGGCCTTGAAGTGCCCGACGGAGATCGCCATCACCGACCGGCGGGAGAAGGAGTTTTCGGACCTCGGGTTCATCCCTCTGGTTCACTGTAAGGGCACCGACTACGCCGCCTTTTTCGCGGCGCAGTCCTGCCAGAAGGCGAAGAAGTACGACCAGGACTTCGCGAACGCGAACGCCCGTCTGTCCTCGCAGCTTCCGTACATCTTCGCGGTTTCACGCTTCGCCCACTACTTGAAGGCGATCATGCGAGACAAGATCGGCAGCTTCATGTCGCGGACTGACGTCGAGCGCTATCTGAACCAGTGGATCTCGAACTACGTCACGCCGGACGACACGGCGTCGCCGACCGTCAAGGCTCAATTTCCCCTGCGAGACGCCCGGATCGACGTGACGGAGATCGCCGGCAAGCCCGGAGCCTACAAGGCCGTGGCGTTTCTGCGGCCCCACTTCCAGCTGGACGAACTTCAGGTATCGCTGCGCCTGGTCACGGAGCTGCCCAAGCCCGCGACCGGGTAACCCGCTCGACAGATCCGGCGGTGCCGAGGCCGGGCCTCCGGTTGGCAGGGGACTTCTCATCCCGATCAAGAGCCTCGAATCTTGGCACTCTGGCGGGCACATTGACGCTGGGATCAGACGTTGCCGCGAAGTAAGATGTCGTCGCGCTCACGAATCCGATGTCACGAATCGACAACGAGGTCCGCATCACGCCATCCGTCCTCGACCGATTGCTCGATGATCGGCCGGAGGAGACTCGTGAGGCGGTCGCCTCACGACAGACGAGCCTGAGGCTCCTGAAGGACGCAGTTCGTCGCGACCTCGAGTGGCTTCTCAACACGCGACTGGAAGCCGACGAGAGGGTCGAGGAGCTGCCCGAGGTCTCACGCTCCCTCGCGATGTTCGGGTTACCGGATTTCACGAGTGCCGAGGTCTTCTCGACCGAGGGAGGCGAGCGCCTTCGCAAGCGCGTCGAGACCGCGGTGCGCGTCTTCGAACCTCGGCTCGAGCAC
This sequence comes from Thermoanaerobaculia bacterium, assembly GCA_035498405.1. Classification (GTDB taxonomy): domain Bacteria; phylum Acidobacteriota; class Thermoanaerobaculia; order UBA5066; family Gp7-AA6; genus DATBFU01. Next base: position 111,874 of record DATKAE010000084.1, read on the forward strand.
GTTCGCGTCGCCCTCGGGAGCATGAGCCGAAGAGACCGGGCGGTGCGCTTCCAGATCGAGGCGCAGCTTCGGGTCGAGCCGTCGCCTGAGCCCGTCGTGTTCGACACGATGCTTCAGCTCGGGAGCGGGGAGGCCCGCGTCCAGGAGAAATGATGCGTGAGGAGCTCCTCGGTTATTACGAACGCGAGCTTTCCTTCCTGAGACAGTTGGGCGCCGAGTTCGCGCAAAAGTTCCCAAAGATCGCGGGCCGCCTCCTGCTGGAGCCCGAGCGCTGCGAGGACCCCCACGTCGAACGAATGATCGAGGCGGCGGCGTTCCTCGCCAGCCGAGTACACCTGAAGATCGACGACGAGTTCCCCGAGCTGACCGAGTCGCTCCTGAATGTGCTCTACCCCAATTTCCTGGCACCGGTTCCATCTCTCTCGATTGTGCAGTTTCAGCTGGACGCCGAGCAGGCCAACCTGAGGATGGGCCACACCATCCCTCGGGGTTCGATTGTGCGGTCGGAACCCGTGGACGGATCTCCTTGTCGGTTTCAAACCTGCTATCCGGTGACGATCTGGCCGCTCGAGGTGTCGGAGGTCCGTTTCGAGCTTCCGAGTCCGGGCGCCGTAACGGCGCCGGGGACCAAGAGTTTGCTGCGGATCGGCCTGCGGACGCTGGGCGGGGTTCCTCCGTCGGAGCTGAGGCAAAAGGGCTCCGGCGACGTCGCCTCGCGCGCGATCGAGTCTCTGCGCTTCTCGCTCCAGGGTGAGGGAAAGATCGTCTATTCGCTGTACGAGCTCCTGATGAACGACGTCCTGCAGGTCGAGCTGCGTTCCGGCTCGGGCGCGGTCACAGCCGCGCCGACCGTGTTGCCGCCTGGTGCGCTTCGCCCGGTTGGGTTCGAGCGTGAGGAGAGCGTACTGCCCTATACCGACCGGTCCTTTCTGGGGTATCGCCTCCTCCAGGAGTACTTCGCCTTTCCCGAGAAGTATCTTTTTTTCGACGTGACCGGCCTTGAGCGGCTCGTGACCGGCTCCTTCGAGCAGAAGTTCGATCTTGTCTTCTCGCTACGGCGAGAGTTTCCCCTCGAGAAGGGTGTGATCGCGCAGAACTTCCGCCTGCACTGCACGCCGATCGTCAACCTCTTCTCCCACGTGGCCGAGCCGATCCGCGTGACGCATCTCCAATCCGAGTATCGCGTGATCCCCGACGTGGGAAGGCAAACCGCCATGGAGGTCTACTCTGTGGACGAAGTCTCTTCCACCCGAGCTGATCAGGAAAAGCCGATTGTCTACGAGCCTTTCTACTCGATCCGGCACGCGGCCCCGGGCGAGGAGGGGAAGACCTTCTGGAATGCGAGCCGGCGTCCGTCGGGGCGCGACGACGGAACGGAGGTCTATCTAACTCTCGTGGACCTCGGCTTCCGACCCTCCGTGCCCGACGTTGAGACACTGACGGTGAGGGTCACCTGCTCGAATCGCGATCTTCCGGGTCGCCTTCCCTTTGCCAGCTCTACTCGGGGAGCCGACTTCGAGCTCGAGGGCGCCGGCGTCTTCACGGCGATTCGGTGCTTGCGCAAGCCCACGAACAGCCTGCGCACGCCGCTGCGGCGCGGGACGCAGTGGCGGTTGATCTCTCATCTCTCGCTCAACTACCTCTCGCTGGTCGAGAATAGCGGCGGTAGCCCTGAGGCTCTCCAGGAGATTCTGAAGTTGTACGACTTTGCCGACTCCTCGGCCACCCGGCAACAGATTTCGGGCATCATGCAGCTCGGTGCGCGCCGCGTCCTGCGCCCCGTCGGGTCGGCGGCCGCCGGGTTCGTCCGCGGCATCGAAGTTTCGGCGGAGTTCGACGAGACTCAGTTCATCGGAGCGGGCGTGTATCTGTTCGCCGCGGTGCTCGAGCGGTTTCTCGCCCTCTATTCTTCGGTTAATTCCTTCTGCCAGCTCGTCGTCTCGACGCGGCAGCGTGAGGGGATCCTCAAGCGGTGGCCCCCTCGGGCAGGGGAGCAAATCGTCCTGTGAGAACACTGCTACTGACGGAGAGCTATCGCTTCGAGTTCTTTCAGGCCGTTCGCCTGCTCGAGCGGCTCGAGCCGGAGCGCGAGCCGGTTGGCCGCGAAGGCCCTCCCTCGCGAGAGGTCGTACGTTTCCGCACGAGGGTATCCCTGGAGTTTCCAGCAAGCCAGATTCACGAGCTGCGGGACACCGACGGCGGCGTGCCGGAGATGACCGTAGCCTTTTTCGGAATGACCGGTCCCCTGGGGATCCTGCCCCACCCCTACACGGAGCTGCTTCTCGAACGGACCCACCGGCGGGATCGGGCGCTCTGGGAGTTCCTCGACCTGTTCAACCACCGATTCCTTTCTTTCTTCTACCGAGCCTGGGAAAAGTACCGCTTTCCCGTAGGCTACGAGCGCGACCGGAAGGACCCTTTTACCGAATACCTCTTCGACCTGATCGGCATGGGTACATCGGGCCTCGCTGGCCGCACGAGCATGCCCGATCAGGGTTTGCTCCTTTACGCCGGACTGATCGCGCAGAAACCGCATTCGGCCACGGCGATCCAGTCGATCTTGCGCCACCACTTCGGCGTTACCGTGAGACTTCTCCAGTTTTTTCATCAGTGGCTCGTCCTTGACCCGGAGTACCAGGCGCGGCTCGGGACGGCTAATAGCGAGCTCGGGGTCAGTCTCGTCTGCGGGGAGCGTGTCCGCAACACCCAGGCGAAATTTCGGGTCCGGCTCGGGCCGATGACTCTGGAGAAATACCTCTCCTTTCTCCCGGGCGGTAACTTGTTCCCGCAGGTCCGGGACCTGACGCGCCTTCTGGCTGGGATGGAGTTCGACTTCGATGTCCAGCTCGTGCTGGCTGCCGCGGAAGTGCCTTCCTGCGTCCTGTCCGCGGGGGCCAAGGCGCCGCCCTTGCTCGGTTGGACCTCGTGGCTGACGACGCGCGGCGTATCGGAAGACGCTTCGCCGGTGGTGTTGTCGATGGCAAACTAGGCCGGCCAACAGGCCTTTTGGAGAAAGGGCGATTCGATGAGCGTGAACCTGAAGTCTCTGGTCGGGCGCCTGGACGCGACCTGCCGGGGTGCCCTGGAGGCTGCGGCCGGCCTCTGTCACTCGCGCGGCAACTACTCGGTCGAGATCGAGCACTTCCTCCTCAAGCTGGTCGAGCCGCCGGACACGGATCTCGCACGGATCCTGCGCCACTATGAGGTGGACCCGGCTCGGCTCCTGAAGGACCTCACGGTGGCCGTCGGTCGCTTGAAGACGGGCAACACCGGAGCCATCTCCATGTCGGATCGCATCCCGCAATGGGTCGAAAACGCCTGGCTGATCGGGTCGGTCGACTACAACGCGGCCCGCGTGCGCTCGGGCCACTTGCTCCTCGCCCTTTTGACGCACAAGGAGCTCGAGCAGGTCGCGCGGGGGCTCTCGAAAGAGCTAAGCAACATTTCCGTCGAGTCGCTCGGCAAGAAGCTCGCTGACATCACGCACGGGTCCGCGGAGGAGAAGGAGGCACTTTCCCTTTCCGCGGCCCCCGCGCCCGGCTCCGTCGAGGGGGCCGCCGCAGGGGTGACGCCCGGCACCAAGGCGCTCGACCAATACACGGAAAACCTCACGGCCAAAGCGCAGGCGGGCAAGATCGACCCGGTGTTGGGCAGGGACTTCGAGATCCGTCAGGTCATCGACATCCTGACGCGCCGCCGTCAGAACAATCCGATCCTGACGGGGGAGGCCGGAGTCGGCAAGACCGCGGTCGTCGAGGGCTTCGCGCTGCGGATCGCCAAGGGCGACGTTCCCGAGCCGCTGAAAAATGTCGCCTTGCGTACCCTCGACCTCGGTCTGCTGCAAGCGGGCGCGGGCATCAAAGGAGAGTTCGAGAACCGTCTCAAGTCCGTCATCGAGGAGGTCAAGAGCTCCCCCCAGCCGATCATTCTCTTTATCGATGAGGCGCACACGATGATTGGCGCCGGCGGCCAGGCGGGGCAGAACGACGCGGCCAACCTGTTGAAGCCCGCCCTCGCGCGGGGGGAGCTGCGGACGATCGCGGCGACGACCTGGGCGGAATACAAGAAGTATTTCGAGAAGGACGCCGCTCTGGCCAGGCGGTTCCAGGTTGTCAAGGTGGAGGAGCCCGACGAGGAAAAAGGCATCGCAATGATGCGGGGAGTGGCCGAGAAGTTCGAGAAGCATCACGGCGTACGGATCCTGGACGAAGCAGTCGAAGACTGCGTGCGGCTGTCGCACCGCTATATCTCGGGCCGGCAGCTTCCGGACAAGTCCGTCTCGGTGCTCGACACCGCCTGCGCCCGCGTTGCGATCGGCCAGGCTTCTACACCCCCCGCCGTCGAAGACGCGCAGAAGCGCCTGGTTCAGATCGAGCTCGAGATCGACGCTCGGGAGCGCGAGGCGATGACCGGGGCGGATCACGGGGAGCGCCTGGGAGAGCTCCGGGTGGAGAAGGGCGAGATCCAAGCCCGCCTCGACGCTCTTCTGGCGCAATGGGACCGAGAGAAGGAGCTCGTCACGCGGATCCGGGAGGTGCGTGGCAAGCTCGAGGCTCTGGCTCCCGGGTCAGGCCGCGCGGAGGGCGGAACGCGCAAGACAGGCTCCGTTCCCAAGCCCGCGGCGGGGACAGTGCCCGCCGACGTCTCGAAGCTTCGCGAGGAACTCACCTCGCTCTCGGAGGAGCTCGCGAAGTTACAGGGGGAGACGCCGCTCTTACAGCCGGTCGTCAACTCCCAGACGATCGCGGAAGTCATCTCGGGCTGGACCGGCATTCCCGTCGGCAAGATGCTGACTGACGAGATCCGCACCGTGTTGCAGTTGAAGGACCGCCTGGAGGCCCGAGTCATCGGGCAGAGCCACGCCCTGGAGGCGATCAGTCAGCGCATTCGAACGGCACGGGCGAACCTGACGGATCCGCGCCGACCGATCGGGGTGTTTCTGCTGGTTGGGCCGTCGGGTGTGGGCAAGACCGAAACCGCCCTGACGCTCGCCGATACGCTTTACGGCGGGGAGCGCAACCTGGTCACCATCAACATGAGCGAGTATCAGGAGGCGCACACCGTTTCGTCCCTCAAGGGTTCGCCGCCTGGTTACGTGGGTTACGGCGAAGGGGGCATCCTGACCGAGGCGGTCCGCCGCAAGCCCTACTCGGTCGTTCTCCTCGACGAAGTGGAGAAGGCCCATCCCGACGTCATGGAGCTCTTCTACCAGGTCTTCGACAAGGGAATGCTCGAGGACGGCGAGGGCCGCGAGATCGACTTCAAGAACACGGTGATCCTCCTGACCTCCAACGCCGCGACCGACACGATGATGAAACTCTGTGCGGATCCCGAGACGGCTCCGGAGCCGGAGAAGCTCGTTGAGGCGATCCGCCCGGAGCTGATCAAGATCTTCAAGCCGGCCCTGCTCGGCCGCATGGTCGTCGTTCCCTACTACCCGATCTCCGACAAGGTGATGCGGGAGATCATCCGGCTGCAGCTCTCCCGAATCGGAAAGCGCCTGAACGAAAATCATGGAACGAGCTTCTCCTGGGACGATACTGTGATCGCCGAAATCGCCAACCGATGCAAGGAGGTCGAGAGCGGCGCGCGCAACGTGGACCACATCCTGACGCGCACGGTCCTGCCCGAGATGTCGGGGGAGTTTCTGTCACGTATGGCCGAGGGGCAGAGCGTCGCCCGCGTGCATGTTTCAGTGGGTGATGGGGGCAAGTTTCAGTATCAAGTCTCCTGAGGCGGGGGGAGTAGCGGAATGAGGAGGTGAGCGATGGCGTCTTATGCGCAGGCGGAGCGCGTGCTCTCCGTCGACACACCCCTCGGCACGGATGCCGTGCTCCTGGTCGGGTTTCGAGGAGTCGACGCCATCTCGCAGCTCTTTCGATATCGGTTGGACTTGATCGCCGAGAATGCCAAGGACGTCGCTTTCGACAAGGTTCTCGGCCAGAAATGCACGGTAACGTTCCGATGGGGTGACAAGAACGCGAAGAAGCGCTACTTCAACGGTATCTGCTCCCGGATTTCGCAGGGGGAGCGAGACGCCGTTTTCACCAGCTACCATATCGAGCTCGTCCCGCAGGCGTGGCTGCTGACCCGGAAGGCCCAGAGTCGCATCTTCCAGAGGATGACAATTCCGGACATCTTGAAGAAGGTTCTCACGGGGTTCGACGTGTCCTACAAGATCCAAGGCTCCTTCGAGCCCCGCGACTTCTGTGTTCAGTATCGAGAGACCGACTTCAACTTCGCCAGTCGCCTGATGGAAGAGGAGGGAATCTACTACTTCTTCAAGCACGAGGATGGCAATCACACGATGGTCCTCGGCAATACGCCGCAAACGCACGAGGATGTGCCCGTGCAGAACACGGTCCCCTACGAAGAGAAGTTGGGAGGCCAGCGCGACGAGCTGCGAATCAGCTCGTGGGAGAAGGCGCAGCAGCTTCGATCCGGAAAGGTGACGCTGTGGGATCACTGTTTCGAGCTGCCGCACAAGCACCTCGAGACCGAGAAGATCATTCAGGACAGTGTCAGCGTCGGTAGCGTGACACACAAGCTCAAGGTCGCGAACAACGACAAACTCGAGATATACGACTTCCCCGGCGAGTACGCGCAGCGCTTCGACGGTATCGACAAGGGGGGCGGCGAGCAATCCGGCGACCTCCAGAAGATCTTCCAGGACAACAAGCGAACGGTTGAGATTCGGATGCAGCAGGAAGCGGTCGCGAGCCTTGAGATCGATGGCCGAGGTAATTGCCGCCAGTTCGTTTCGGGCCACAAGTTCACCCTGCAGCGCCACTTCAACGCGGACGGCGACTACGTGCTGACGAGCGTCGGTCACACCATGACGTCGGGCGGCGACTATCGATCGGGACAGGGGCAGACGACATACGTGAACACCTTCAGTTGTATCCCGCTGGCCCTGCCGTTTCGGCCTCAGCGCCTGACACCCAAGCCATTCGTGCAGGGAACCCAGTCGGCGGTTGTGGTGGGACCTTCAGGCGAGGAGATCTTCACGGACAAGTACGGTCGCGTCAAGGTTCAGTTTCACTGGGACCGCCAAGGCAAATTCAACGCCGAGAGCTCCTGCTGGATCAGGGTTGCGAGTGCCTGGGCCGGGAAACAATGGGGAATGATCAACCTCCCTCGGATCGGCCAGGAGGTGCTGGTCGACTTCATCGAGGGAGATCCAGATCAGCCGGTCGTCGTCGGTAGCCTTTACAACGCCGACATGATGCCGCCGTACGGACTCCCGGCTAACAAGACGCAGAGCGGCATCCAGAGCCGCAGTACGCTCCAGGGCGGCCCGCCGCACTACAACGAGTTCAAGTTCGAGGACAAGAAGGGGCAGGAGGTCGTCCATCTCCACGCCGAGAGGAACCTGGACACATCGGTCGAGGTCGACGAAACGCACTCGGTCGGCGTCGATCGCCGGAAGACGATCAATCGCAACGAGACGACGGACGTCGGCGGTCGGCGCACGGAAACGGTCGGGAAGGACGAAGCCATCACGATTGGGGAGAGCCGGACGGAGTCGGTCGGCAAGAACGAGACGATCACGATCGGCGAGGACAGGACGGAGTCGGTCGGCAAGAACGAGACGATCACGATCTCGAAGGACCGGGACGTGTCGGTCGGCGGCAACGAATCGATCCAGATTTCGGGGTTGCGCTCCGTCTCGATCGGAAAGGATGACACCCTGAAGGTCGCGAAGACGCTCCGGGTCGAGGTCGGCGACAAGCTCGTCTTGACCTGCGGCAGTTCCGGAATCGCGCTCACCAAAGATGGCACAATCGAAATCACGGGAAAGGACGTCTCGATCAAGGGTTCCGGCAAGGTCAAGGTTCAGGCGTCGTCGGATCTGACTTTGAAGGGCAGCAAGATCGCCGAGAACTGACGCCACCGATGCTGCAGCTCCGAAACCGATCGCGATTCGCCGCGACGCTCCTTCCTCTTCCCGACGCAGCCGGCCTCGATTCCTTGTTCGTCGTTGTCAAGGGCACTTTCACCCTCGGCGCCAGGCCGGCACCTGTGCAGAACCAGGTCCCGGTTTGTCTTCGGGACGAGTACCTGGGAAACCCCGGGCAAAGCAGCGTGACTCAACCCTCGGACGTAAGTCTTGCGAAGCCGGCCACCGATGTGCTGCTTCGAGGGCACGCCTACGCGCCCGGCGGTCAACCTGCCTCCCGAGTGCCGGTCGCGCTGGTAGTCGGGTCGATCCGAAAGCGGGCCGAAGTCTTTGGCGACCGGGTCTGGGAAGGGGGACTCGTTTCAGCGAGGGCTTCCGCCCCGAAGCCCTTCGAGCGAGTGCCCCTCCTCTGGGAACGGTCCTTCGGAGGCGCGAGCCTGTCGGACGGGCAGCTGGGCACCGTCGAAGCGGAAGAGCGCAATCCGGTCGGCGCGGGATTCCGCGGCCGGAAGACCGCCCAACCGATCGAGGGCACTCGATTGCCCAACGTCGAGGACCCGCAGAATCTGATGACCTCACCCCGAGACCGACCGGCTCCCGTTGGCTTCGGTCCGATCGCTCCGCACTGGCAGCCCCGGCGGTCTTACGCCGGAACCTACGACGAGCGATGGCAGAGGGAGCGGGCGCCTTTCCTGCCAAAGGACTTCGACCCGCGTTTTCTTCAAGTCGCGCCGCCGGACCAGACCGTGCCCGGCTACCTCAAGGGTGGCGAAGAGATCCACATTTCTGGCGTGACGCCCTTGGGGTCTCTGGCCTCGACAGTCCCCGGCGTTAGGATCCAGATCCTCTTCCGGTTGGACGAAACCAATCAAGCGCGGGCGGCAAGTCTCGACACGCTCATGATCGAGCCCGACGAAGGACGGATGGTGTTGGTCTGGAGGGCCGTCCTCACCGCGGACAAGAGGATCCTGCGGGTCCGAGAGGTGGAGGTTTCGGCAAAGGGGGAGGAGGCGTAGCCGTGGCGGCCGAAGACGTCGTCGTCGGAGGTACCGGCCTGCTAACCGCTGTCGGGTTGAGCGCGCCCGAGACAGCCGGCTCAGTGGAAAGTGGTGTCATGCGCTTCGAAGAGATCGACTGGTTGGATCGGGGATTCGAGCCCTTCACGTTGGCGACCGTGGCAGAGGAGAATCTGCCCCCACTGGCCGAGGCACTTCATGCAGAATTCGGGCTGACGACTCGTGAGACGCGCCTGCTCCGGCTGGCTGCGCCCGCACTGGCAGAGTGTCTGGAACCGCTGGCCCAACGGTCAGGACTGCTCTCCGTGATAATGGCTCTCCCGGATGCTGCGGGCTCGGTCCCAATCGATCCGAAGCGGTTTCTGGGATGGCTGCAGATCCAAAGCGGCGTCGGCCTCGACCTGGCCGGAAGCACGGTTGTGACGAAGGGCCGAGCCGGCGGACTGATTGCGCTTGAGCTGGCGAGACGCCAACTCTCCTCGGGAGGGCGCCACGTCCTCGCGGTCGGGGGCGTCGATTCCTATCTCGACCCCTATCTGCTCGGCACGCTCGACCTGGAGGGGCGTATCAAGTCCGAGCGGCATCTCGATGGCTTCATCCCTGGAGAAGGCGCGGCATTTCTATTTCTCACGAGTCGACGCGGCGCCGAGGCGGCGAGCTTGAAGGCTCTCGCGACGCTTGCGCCCGGAGGGGAGAGCTTCGAGAAGGGGCACTTCTATTCTCCGGAACCCTACCTGGGAGACGGACTGGCGGCCGCTCTTCAGGGGTTGTTCGATGCGGCGCGACTCACATCTCCCGTTCAGGAGGTGTACTCCTCGATGAACGGCGAGAGCCACTGGGCCAAGGAGTGGGGCGTCGCGCTGCTCCGGAACAAGGACGCCATCGCGGAAGCGCACGCGATCCATCATCCCGCCGACTGCTATGGTGACCTGGGAGCCGCGGCCGGTCCAGCGATGACGATTCTCGCCGCGCTAGGCCTGCGCGATCGGTCCCGGCGGAGCCCAACACTGGTCTACGCCTCCTCAGATCGCGGCGAGCGCGCCGCGATCGCTCTGATGGAGATTGCGGGCGGAACCTAGATGCCCCAAACAACCTTTGCGAACATGCGAGGTGTCGTCCACAAGGGAAGTGGCGGGCAGAACATCGCTTTCCCAGATGTCTGCAAGACACCCGCGCCGCCGGCGCCGAGCCCGGTCCCGGTTCCCTATCCAAACCTCGGCACGTCCTCCGACACGTCCCAGGGCCCGCCGACCGTCACCACGGACGGCCAGATGCCGATGGTCAAGGGCGCACAGTACATGAAGTCTTCCGGAGACGAAGCCGGCGTGGCGGGGGGCGTCCTGTCCAGCGTCAACATGAGCGTCTGCGAGTTCATGGTCTATTCGTTCGACGTCAAGTTCGAGGGGAACAACGTGTGCCGCTTGGGCGACCCGCTGTTCCACAACAAGAAGAACATCATGTTCTGAACCGGGAGCAAGCGGATGCACTTTGGCGAGAGCGTTAAGCCACCGAGCAGCGGGCGTCACAACAAGACCTGCCCGTTCTGCGAGGGCGACGAGCCGGAACTGCTTGGTTACAAGACGAAGAAGGGCGACCTGAAGGACGAGAGGGTTCTCGGCAGGAACCTGGCGACTAACGAGGTGGTCTCCTCCGACGGCGCCGTCGGCCCGGTCTACCCGTTAGACGGCGGCGACCAGCCTCACAATGGATGGGAGGTCGAGCCCGGATACATCAACGAGATCGACATCCCGGTGATCATCAAGCCGACGCCCCATCACTTGATTCCGGGGAATGCGGCGATGGCGGAATCCCATCTCGAGGTTTGGACGTGCAAGAGCTTCGGCGAAATCAAGGAAGACATCGGCTACAACATCGACTGTGCTCAGAACGGCATCTGGCTGCCTCACCTTCCACACGTGTACTGGACGAGCTTTCGGAACAAGAGGACTCGACAACGATTCTGCGACTACTATGACCGCTGGTCGGACTTGAGCGACGATGAGCAGATGCAGGTCGGTGTGTTCGTTATGAGCGAGTTGAAGCTTCAGATGCACTATACGGACCACGACGATCCCTACGCGCATGTCGATGACGATACGACCTACGACGGTGAAGCGAAGGAACGTTGCAATTTGCTCGCCGACCTGATACTTGAGTTCTGGGCGGATAAGTGTCCAGAGAGCTCCGACAAGGAAGAGCCGTACTACTATCCCCCGTACGGGTTGGTCGAAAGGATCAATCTGCAGTCGGATTACATGCGAAAACGGATTACGGGTAATCCCCGGCTCTGGAAGTCGTGGGTTTCCCCGCTGGCTCAAGAAGTGTCGGCCGAGCTGAAGAGAAAGAAGAAGGTGAAGGCCAATCCGCGGGGGGCGATCAAGCGCATCCAAGTCTAGGGATCCCGGCGAGGACACTATGGTGTTCTATCAGTTGGACTGGAAGGTCAATCAGCGAGCCCTGGGCATCAAGCTCGCCGTCATCGGGAAAGAGCCGAATCTGCGTGTGCCCTGGCTCATGGGTCGACGGTTCGAGAAGGAGGTTCCCCAGCCTATCGCTCTTAGCCTTAGCCCGCGGGGCGGCCCGGACATGCCGGACGTGTTCCTGACGGGAATCCCCCTCTTTTCCGACCGTCTGCTCGAAGCCATGCGCAAGGCAGGAGCCGACAACTTCGATGTCTACTCGACGGAGCTCGCCGATCCCGCAAAGGGGACAATCGTTCGGCACTACAAGGCGGTCAACATCATCGGGAAGATCGAGGCGGCGGATCTGAAGAAGTCGACATTCGATCCTCGGTCGGAACCGAATCTGATGGAGTTCGACGTACTCGTGATCGACGAGCGCAAAGTGAGGGGGGCCAACCTCTTTCGCCTCGCGGAAAATCCGCTGCGGATCGTGATTTCCGAACGGATACAAAGGGCCCTGGTGACGATGCCACTTGTCGGCGTTCTCCTGGTTCCGCTCGACGGGCGCGAAGAGGAAGGGGCGTAGAAGAGGAGGTATCTCATGGGGAAGAAGGTCGAAGAGGGCATAGCGGGCGTCCAGCAGGGACGCGTTCTTCGCGGGAGGGTCCGGACCGTGCGCGCCGATGGCCTGGTCGTGATCTTCGCCGACGCCGAGAGCAAGGACGTTGCGTGCGAGATCCTTCAAGTCTCCGGCCCGCCGAACTGTCTCGCACGCGGCGATGACGTCCTCGTCTGGCGGCCGGGCCCTGGAGAGCAGGGCGTTGTTCTGGGCCGCATCGGGGTCGACGCCAACCCGGGCGATAGTCCTCGTCTCCCGGACGAGCTCCTCCTGGAGGCCAAGAACGGTTTGACGCTCCGCGTCGGCGACGGCTCCATCACTCTCCGCGCCGACGGGAAGATCCTCATCAAGGGCAAGGACCTCGTGTCCCACGCCAAGCGCCTGAACCGGATCAAGGGCGGAGCGGTCTCGATCAACTGAGGCCGGATGCCCGCCGCGAAGCTGCGCTTTTTGCCGGACATCCTCGACGAGCACTTCGAGGAGCTGGCGTTTCTGTGGAGCCAGCGTCGGGCAGCTCTCTGCTCACCGATCTACACATGGCGCGCTTTTCTACAACTCGAGGGACGCATCGAGGCCCACGTCCAGGGAATTCTCGTCGTTGGCGAAGGCGCCCTTCCGCTGCTTGAAGAGGGGCTTCGCGCTGAGGACCCGGACGTCCTGTTCGCCGCGGCGTATGCGCTGCTGCGATCGGGTGGCGGGAGGGGCACCCAGCTCGTGGGCGAGGCATTCTTCGGGTCGGAGGGCGAGAAGCTCGAATCCCTGCGGGAGGCTCTTGCCCATGGTCTCCTGGGGAACCTCGAGGCTCGCCTACAGGAAGAGTCGGCTGCTGGGTCGCCGCGGCCTATGTCGGCAGCCGCTGCGCATGCCCTCGCTTTTCATGGGAAGCTGAACCTGAACGCGGAGCAGTTCAACCGGCTACTCCGCAGTGAGAACATCGAGGTTCGCCGCGGGGGGTGGCGAGCGGCCTCGGTCGACGTCGTTGCCCGGCGCTCCGAGGTCTATCGCGAAGGAATCGGCGACCCGGACGCCGACATCCGGCGGCACGCCCTGGTCGGCGCGGCCTGGGCGCGCGAAGCTTGGCTGCTCGATGCTTGCCGTGAGCGGGTGCGCGGGTCGAAGGGCGAGGACCACGACGCGGCGTACTTGCTTGCCATCCTCGGGCGCCCGGAGGATTCCCGCGAGATCCTGGCGCTCGGGCGGAACGCCTCGCTCGGTCCGCGGAGATTTAGGCTGCTCGGGTCATTCGGGCATCCACTCGTGGTGGAGGATCTGCTGTCCGAGCTTACGAGCGCCGACGCCGCGACGGCAGCAGCTGCCGGCGCGGCCTTCACCAAGATCACGGGCTGCGACATCGCTTCCGGAAGCCGGGTTGCCCTCGCTCCCGAGGACGGGCACGAGCCAGACGAGTTTGAGAAGGACTTTTTGGACGAAGTGGTGCTGCCAGATCCCGAAAAGGCCCGTGCCCACTGGAAGAAGATTCAGCCCCAGTTCACGAAGGGGACGCGGTGGTGCCGCGGGCGGGACTTGAGCCGCGGTTGCAGCCCCGAGGATCTCGACCAGCTCGACATGGAATCCCGCTGGGAGGCCTGTCTCCGCGGAAACTTCGACCGGACTTGGAAGGGCTCCGCTCTCGATCTCGAAGTCTTTCCGCAGCGCTCTGCCTGATCCACGCCGCTGGCAAGTCGGCGCTCGATGCCGGCGAGCCTCGCCGCAATGTCCCTCGCTCGTGCTTCTAAGGGAACTTGTGCCAGCCGCCGTAGTCGACCACGACCGGGAGGTCGTCTTCGGTTGCGACGGGTTCCCAGATAGGTGCCGCCACGGCCGCCCGGAATTCGTATCCGATCTCGTTGAAAGAAAACCCGGTCGGAAACCAGGTGCTCCACTGATCGGCGTTGAATCGCTTCTCCTTGTGCATTGAGACGCGGAAGGCGTCCGGCGTTTCGTCTATGACCACGTTGAAGTAGAGACCACCGGCGTCGGGTCGGTCCGCCACACCGACGAAGAATTCGATGAGGTGCCGCTGGTTCTTTCGCTGGGACCGGTCACGAGGCATCGCTTGTCCTGGGACATCGGCCCAGCTTTGTTTCAGGGAGCCGTCATTGCTAAAGTACTGGTTGGCTTCCCCACCCTTGGTGTAAGCGCCCGTCCGGGAGCGGCCGTCAAGCCCGAGCGGAGCTTCCCAGACTCTCCAGACCCTGTAGATTGCCAAAGGGGACATACCCCAGGAGTCCGTCGTGTCTTTTCCGTCGCACCAGACCTCGATGCGGTTGTTTCCGTGTACGAAGAAGTTGTCGCCGTCGCGAGCGAGGATGTGCGAGCCATCGATTGGAGTCGAATCCTTGATCGTGAAGCCGAGCATGTCGGATCTCTGGGGCGAGTAGCGGAGCTGAATCCTGGAGGGTTTGTGGCGCAACGGCTTCGGCGCGTGCTGGACCTTGACCCGGGCCTTCGTCACGATCTCGCCCTGCGGCGGAATGACTGTCCACGCGGCCGACGGGTCGTGCGCGTCGTTGTGACCCAGGGGGCCGGGCGTTCTCGGTGGCAACCTGTTTCCGTCGGTCATCGTGCGTCGTCCATCCAATCCTGAAGGAATCTCTTCGGGAGAATCGAGGGTCCTCGATTAGTTTACCGAATCCGGTGCCCCCCGTCACAAGAGACGGTCAACCTTCGAACGTCCCGAGCCGTGATGGGGGGTCGGCCACCGATTGGAGCCGCGCCATGCGGACGACATCTCGATCCGGCAGTGCCATGACCGCCATGACGCCTCGTTCGAGCATCGCTTCGGCGACCGAGAGCGGCAGGGACGTCTCGGCGCACGGCTGCAGTCGGCTCTCGCCGTCGTCCTCGTAGACGTGCAGGGGAAGTCCTGTTAGGGTCCCGGGGGACTCGAGGAGGGCGAGGCAGAGCAGAGCAGGATTTCCCCAGAGGTAGCTGTCGTGGTCCGGAGTACCTTCGAACTCCTCGAAGGCGAAGTGCTCGGCCGGGTCGGTCCGCCCACCGTAGGGCAGGCGGAGCAGGAAGCGCGGCGCGGCAAGCCCCAGGTATCGCGCCTCGGGCAGGTGGCGAAGGGCCGCCCAGAGCTCCTCGACGGGCTCGCCCTGCGACTTCAGCCACCGCCGGGGATCCGGAGCGGACGCGAAGGAGTCGCAGGCGAGAAGCGAGGGAGCCGCGGCGGAGAGAAACGGAGCATTGGCGGCGGCGGCCACCTTTCCGACGCGGGCGAGTAGGGCGACGTCTTCGACCGTCGGACCGAATTCGTAGAGCCCTGCCACGGCGCTCCACGGTGACGCTCCCGGTGTGTCGCGCACCGAGCCGACGAGGATGCGGTAGAGGCCGGAGTCGGAGAGCTCGCTGGCGCCCTTTGCGTCGAGGGCGAGCTCTTCCTTTGTGGCGTCGAGAATCTCGACGCGCAGGTCTTCGCCGGTCTCCACATGCCGGAGCAGGAAGACGAGACCCCGCCAGGCGGCCTCGATCCCCTGGAAGGCCGGGTCGTGCAGGACGCGGCGCATCCGGGCACCGATCTCCTGGTCGGCCCGAATGATTAGCCGTTCCTTCTCGCCGCCCCCGGCTCGCTCGAGGTGGGGCGTCACGATCTGCTCAACGAAGGCCTCGAAGTCGCCGCTCTTAGACTTGGGAGACGGGGTTGCTCCGCTGGTCGCGAGGATCTCCTCCAGAAGGCCCGGTGCCTCCGGTCCGTCACTCGGGGTCCCCGGCGGCGGCTCGCGACGGGCCGCCGTCTGCTGCGCCGACCACGCCCGGACCGCGGCGGCGGCCTCGTCGAACCGCTCGGGATCCTCGAGCCCTTGACGGATTCGCCGAAGATCGTGGAATGCGGGCTCCCGCAACAGGAGTCGGTCGGGATGAAGGTCGTCGAGGCTCCGAGGGCGAAATAAAGGGCCGGTCCCCTCCGCCGAAGCGAGTCGGATCTCGACGGAAAGGCGTGCAAAGAGAGCGTCCAAGTTATCGATATCCACGGCAATCGGGCGGCGCTCGGGGCCGAGCGGCTCTCGGACGAGACGGCTGGCCCGGTCGGAGAAGTCGCCGATGACGAGGAGGCGTCGCCGCTCCTCCGGATCGATGCGGGGCTCTTCTTCCTCCCGAGAGGAGACGAGAAAGGCCTCGGCTCGGTCCGGATGTGCAAAGGTCGGCATGTCTCGTGGAGCTCTGCGGTCCTTATACTCTGGGCGCCGTGTCTCGGCAACCGAACTAGTGAAACGGCCGATCGGAGAGGATTACGAGTCGGCGGCGGCGGCCCCACCCGCGATTGCTCGGGTGTGGCGCGGGAGCCGGCTCGAATCGACACATCGCGGCGACGCGGCGGTCGTGGACGCCGACGGGCGCGCGATCTTCGGTCTCGGTGACTCCCGGCACGGCATCTTCATCCGTTCCGCGGGCAAGCCTTTTCAGGTGCTCCCCTTGCTCGAGGCCGGCGGAGAACGTGCGTTCCGTCTGGGCGACGACGAGATCGGTCTCATTTGTGCCTCCCACGGGGGCGAGCCGCGGCACGTTCGGGTGGCAGAGCGGCTGCTCAAACGGGGAGGATTCACGGTGCGAGACCTCGTGTGCGGTGCGCACTGGCCGATGCACGAGCCGTCGGCTCGCGCGATGGCACGGCGCGGCGCGAGTCCGAGCGCGCTTCACAACAACTGCTCCGGCAAGCACGCGGGTCTTCTGCTGGCCTGCCGGCTTTACGGATTTTCGGCTCGGGGCTACGAGGAGCCGAACCATCCAATCCAGAAGGAGGTTCTGCGGCGAATCTCCGATTTCGGCGGCGTGCCGGCTGGCGAAATTCCGATCGCCGTGGATGGTTGCAATCTCCCGGTCTTCTTCCTTCCGCTCTCGAGCCTGGCGCGCGGGTATGCGAGGCTACTCGCAGCCCGCCTGGAGGGCGAGTCCCGGCCAATCGCCCAGGCGCGTCGGCGGGCCGTTGGCGCCATGACCGCGAGCCCCGAGATGGTCGCCGGGCGTGGCCGCTTCACGACCGCTTTTCTCCGCGCCGGCGCCGGGCGTTGGATCGGCAAAGAGGGGGCGGAGGGCGTCTACGCGGTGGGCGTGCGGGGGTCGACCCGGACCGGCGGTCGGTCGGTCGGAATCGCCTTGAAGATAGAAGACGGGGCGGCGCGCCCGAGGGATGCCGTCACGCTGGCAATACTCGACCGCCTGGGGCTCCTTTCGTCACGAGCCGGGTCTCTGCTCTCCGAGTACCGACGCCCGGCCATCCGCAACGTGCGGGGTGACATTGTCGGCGCGCTGGAGGCGGAGGTCCACCTGGGAGCTGGGCCATAATCCCGGACGACAATCGATGGCCTACAAGGACCTCGGCTCGTTTCTGGCGGCCCTGGAGAAGGACGGAGAACTCGTCCGCGTGCGAGAGGAGGTGTCTCGGCATCTCGAGATCACGGAGATCGCCGATCGGGCCGTGAAGGGAGGCGGACCCGCGCTGCTCTTCGAGAAGGTTCGCGGCTCGACGATGCCGGTCGCGATCAACGTCTTCGCGTCGCGCCGGCGCATGCTGAAGGCCCTGGAGATCTCCTCCTACGCCGAGTGGGACGACCGGCTCGACTTCTTCCTCGACCCGAAGCCCCCGGAAGGGATCCTGGAGAAGCTCAAGGCGCTGCCGCGCGTCACGGAGCTCGCGGCGGTCTTCCCAAAGACGGTTCGATCGGCCCCAAGCCAGGAGGTCGTCGAGGCCGGCGAGGCCGTGGATCTCGGCAAGCTGCCGATTCTCACGTGCTGGCCAGAAGACGCGGGCCCTTTCATCACGATGCCGCTCGTGATCACGAAAGACGCGGCGTCCGGGAAGACGAACGTCGGTATGTACCGCATGCAGGTCTTCGACCGGAGGACGACCGGCATGCATTGGCAAAAGCACAAGGACGGGGCGGGCCAGGCGCGAGGCTACGAGCGGGAGGGTCGCCGAATGGAGGTGGCCGTCGCCATCGGGTGCGATCCGGCGACGGTCTTCTCCGCGATCGCTCCGCTGCCGCCGGGACTCTCGGAGTTTCTCTTTGCCGGGTTCGTCCGGGGCGAGGCGGTGCCGCTCGTGGCCGGCAGGACCGTCGACTTGCTGGTCCCGGCCGAGGCGGAGATCGTGCTGGAGGGATTCGTCGAGCCCGGAGAGCGCCGAGTCGAGGGTCCCTTCGGGGACCATACGGGCTTTTACTCCTTGGAGGACGAGTTTCCCGTCTTCCACATCACGGCGATCACGCGCCGGCGGGACCCGGTCTACATGACGACGATCGTCGGCCGTCCTCCCATGGAGGACGGATTCATGGGAGAAGCGGTCGAGCGGCTCTTTCTTCCTCTCGTCAAGAAGACGATCCCGGAAATCGTCGACATGTGGCTCCCGGTCGAGGGGATCTTTCACAATCTGATCATCGTCGCGATCGACAAGCGATTTCCGGGCCACGCGCGCAAGACGATGAACGCCATCTGGGGCAGCGGCCAGATGATGTTCAGCAAGACGATCGTGGTCGTCGACGCGGACGTCGAGCTGCGGAAGGCGCCGGAGCTGCTCTGGCGGGTCCTGACGGCGATCGATCCGGAGCGGGATATCGAATTTGTCCGGGGGCCGGTCGATGAGCTGGACTTCTCGTCGCGCCTGCCGTGCTACGGAAGCAAGATGGGAATCGACGCGACCCGGAAGTGGAAGTCCGAGGGATTCCACCGGCCCTGGCCTCCCGAGATCGTCATGAGCGTCGAGGTCAAGAAGAGGGTCGACGACCTCTGGCCCTCGCTCGGAATCTCGCCCCGGAACAAGAGTTGAGGGCCGCGGTGCTAGAATCACGAGTTCGGTAAACGCATGAGAGTGTTGATCGTCGATCCGGAGACCCAGTCGCGGGACACGCTTCGCCGCGTTTTCGCGGCCGCCGGGGATCAGGTTCGCGGCGTCGTTACCGCCGGCGAGGCCGAGCGGCACCTGCTCGACTTTGCGCCGGAGGCCGTTGTCGTCGACTGGGGCGCAAGCGAGCGGGATGGGGACTTTCTCGGTCGGGCGCGGTCGACGGACCCTAGCCGCGGAGTCTTCGCTTTGATCGACGCCTCGGATCTCCCGAACGGCATCCGCGCCATGGAACAGGGCGCCAACGACTTCCTCTGGCGGCCGATCGAGGAGGCGCGGGTTGCGCTGTTGCGTTCCCGCTTCCTCGCCTGGCGCGAGCGAGAGGCGTGGATCGAGCAGCTGCGTCTGCGGCTGGTCCGGAGCGACATCTCGACAGCCTTGCCGGGCCGCTCGCCGCGGTGGAGGGAGGCGCTGGTTTCCCTGGAGCGCGAGGCTCGCCTGGAGTCGCCCGTTCTTCTGACCGGCGAGGCGGGCACGGAGAAGGAACCGGCGGCACGGGCACTGCACCGGCTCTCGCGTCGAGGCTCGGAACCCTTCCTGGTCGCCGCCGACTGGAACGGTCTCGAACCGGCGATGACCGCCGGAGGGACGCTGTTCCTCCCGGGAATCGAGGCCGCTCCCTCGACCGTGCAAGCGGCGCTGCTGGCCGAGGTCGAGAGCCCGCGAAGTCGGCGGCTGGTTCTCTCGATCGACCTGGATCCACGCGAGGCGACCGGAAGCGGGCGACTGTCGACGGATCTGGCCGCGAGCATGTCGGAGCACGTCGTTCATCTGCCCCCCTTGCGCGAACGGCGCGAGGACATCGAACTACTGGCCCGCCAGTTCCTGCAGGAGCTCGAGCCGGAGCTCTCTTTCGACGTGCGCGCGATCGACGCCCTGGTGGCGCACGACTGGCCGGGAAATGTCCGCGAGCTGAAAGAGGTCGTCCGCCGCGCCGCTCGTTTGACGGAGGGACCGGCGATCGGGCCGACGGTCGTGACCTCCGTGCTCGGCCGCCCCCTCGCTTCCCGCCGTTCGCGCCGCAAGAAGACGCCGGTCGTGCGCATCGCCGTGGGAGACTCGCTGGCCGACGTCGAGCGTCGTCTGATTCAGAAGACCCTGGAATTCGCGCGGGGAAACAAGAGGAAGACCGCCGAGCTGCTGAAGCTGTCGCTCAAGACGATCTACAACAAGATCAAGGAATACGGGCTGGAGCACTGAGGCCGACAGAGCGGCCCGAAGCCCGGCCGGCACCGTCGTCCCGGTAATATGGGCTAGGCAAGCTTGCCGGAGTGGCGGAATGGCAGACGCAGGGGACTCAAAATCCCCCGCTCCTCGCGGGCATGAGGGTTCGACTCCCTCCTCCGGCACCATTTGCTCTATGCTCGGACACACCGTAGCAGGGAGGGTGGCATGTCGATCTACATGCACGATCCGGGCATCGACGGTGAGGCGCGGGGCATCTACAACGGGTGGATCGAGCTCACGAGTGTCCAGCGGCCGCAAGGCAGGAGCTCTCACGAACTCGTTGCACGAAATCCGTGGACAGCAGCTCCACGAAGCTCGCCAGGGAGGCGTTGGAGGGCAAGCAAGTAGAGGTCGAGATCGTCTTCACCTCGGGGCTCAAGCCGGGTGAAATGATGTATATGAAGCTGACTCTGTCGGGCACGTTGATTTCGAGCTACCAGACTTCAGGGTCGGCTCGTTCCGACGACGTGATCGAGACGTTCACGCTGAATTTCGCGGACGTCAAATTTGAAACCTTTGGGAACGCCGAGGGCGACAGTGCGGAAGGGATTTCCGTGTATGACCTCGGCGGCTCCTGATTCCCTGAGATCCTTCGGTGCGGCTGGCGCTGCGACGATCGATGGCGTTCGGGGCCTGCCGTAAAGTGGCCCTCCGAAAGAGGTTGATGTCGAGAGCGTGGCTCCCCCAAGACGGGGGTCGAGCCTCCTAACTCCCTCTCCCGGTTGCCTTTTTGGCCCTTTTCGCCTAAAATTCGGGGTTCTGCGGATTGGCTTCGTTACTTTTTTTAGGAGGATTGAGTGAGTTTCAGAGTGGGTGAGAAGGTGGTGTACCCCAACCACGGTGTGTCGGTTGTCGAGAAGATCGGCGAAGGCTTCGGAACAGAACCGGTTTCTCCTCGCAGCTTCTATCACCTCCGCCTCCTGGCCAACAACTCCAAGGTGATGGTTCCCATCGGCAACACGGATCTGATCGGGTTGCGCCGTCTGACGCAGCGCAAGGACATCACCGGACTGATGAAGATGCTGGCGGACGGCCGGTTCTCGGCCACCGGCGACTGGAAGGGGCGCTACAAGCAGAATCTCGACAAGATGAAGAGCGGCCGCCTCCAGGACATCGCCGACGTCTTGAAGACGCTCAACTACATCTCGGCCCGCAAGACGCTGTCTTTCCGGGAAAAGAAGATGTACGAGCGGGCCCGGTACCTGATCATCTCGGAGATCGCGGTGATCAACGGCATGGACGAGGGGGAGGTCGAGCGTCAGGTCGACCGCGCGCTGGCCAAGTCGGCCCAAATGCGAAACGCGACGATCCGCACGCCGGAGCTTCGCGCATCGCATTGAGCGCAAGGGGCTGAGTATCGGGAAGGGAGGCGCCGAGCCTCCCTTCTTTTTTTGCCCGCGTCTTGTGCCGCTGGCCGATCCCGTCTCGGGACGGGACTAGAATCTCGATAGCGTGAGACGCCCGGGGTTGTTGGCGGTGGTGGGTCTGCTGGCAGCGAGTCTGCTCGGGGCCGATGCCTCGACCGAAGCGGCCCGCTCGGAGCTCGCCCGTGAGCGACGCTTGCTGGCCGCCGACGCGATACGCCTAGCCGATTTGACACACCGCCTGGAGGCGGCGCTGTCGGATCTGGGCGGCGCGAGCCACGCCGTTGCCGAGGCCGTCGGGCGTTCCGAATCCGTCGATGAGGTCACGCGGCGAGAGGACGCGCTTGCTTCAGTGGAGCAAGACGTCCGCTCGTTGCTCGATCGCCGACGGCTGTTGTCGGAGCGTGTGGTGGATCGCCGGCGCCATGTCGCGCTCCTCGAGCTCGAGATCCAGGCGAAGAGACCCGGTGACGTCCTGAATGGCCGGTGGGCCGTGGTCGTGGATCCCGGGGAGCAGCGCGGGTTGTTCCGGCTGTCGCTGCAGGGGACGATCGTCTCCGGCGAGTACCAGCTCGAGGGCGGCTACTCGGGCTCCCTGCGGGGTACGCTCGTCAACGACCGCGTGCGGCTCGAAAGCGTGGATTCCAAGCTCGGGTTCAACGCGATCTACTATGGCCGGCTCTCCCAGGACGGCCGGGAGCTGTCCGGGACGTGGGAAGCCACCAACCTGGGTGGGACGGGCGAGGTCGGCGGTGGCCGCTGGAAGGCCTCGCGAGAAGAGGAGAGGGAGGAGTCGCCGTGACGGCCGCGCAAGGGTCCCGCCGATCCGCTCTGGTTTCGCTTGCCGTCGGGGTGCTGCTCGGTTTCATTGGCGGCTACTTCGCCGGCGGCGGTGGCCGGCCGGACGGCGCCGCCGGTGGGGCGGCGCGGCCCGCCGGGGGAACCGACCGGATAGCAGACCTCCGGCGCTCGCTCGAACGAGACCCGGAGAATCCGCGCCTCTGGACCGCTCTGGGCAACTCGTACTACGACCGCGCGGACTGGGGCCACGCCATCGGGGCTTACGAGAAGGCGCTGCGCAAGGCGGGCAACGACCCGAACGTCCTCTCCGATCTCGGCGCCGCTTACCGCAATCGCGGGGAGTTTCGCCGGGCCGTTTCGTCCTTTACGAAGGCCCGCGCCGCCGATCCGGACCACTGGCAATCGCTCCTGAACCTGGTGCTGGTCTACACCTATGATCTGCGCGATCCGACAGCCGCCCTCCGCGTGTTTCAGGAATTGAAGCGCCGCTACCCCGAGATTCCAAACCTGGACCGCCTTGAGAAGCAGATCACCGACCTGAAACCGAAAGCATGAGTCGTGGCGCGCGCCGTCCTCATCCTGCTCTTGGTGTTTCTGGTGTTGATGATCCTGCGTGCGCTTCGCCAACTCGTGTCCGCGTGGGCAAGCCGCTCGGGAATTGCGCGACGGTCGGCACCGAAGGAAGCGCAGATGCTGCGCGATCCGGTCTGCGGAGCCTGGTTCGACCGGCGGCTGGCGGTGAGCGTCCGGCGGGGTAATCAAACGGTGGAGGTCTGCTCGGACGGATGCCGGCGGAGACTCGAGGCCGGATGAGCGAGCTTTTCGACTCGGAGCGGCCGCAGCCGAGCGCCGGGACGCCCGCCCCCGACACACCGCTGGCGGACCGGATGCGTCCGCGCTCGCTCGACGAGGTGGAAGGGCCCGAGGAGGTGGTGGGCGGTAACGGCTTCCTCCGCCGTGCGATCGCCGAGGACCGGGTGCCGTCCCTCGTGCTCTGGGGCCCTCCGGGTGTGGGGAAGACCACCCTCGCCCGGCTGATTGCGTCGCAGACCTCGTCGACATTTCTCTCTTATTCGGCGGTGGCCACGGGCGTCAAGGAGATGCGGGAGGTCCTGGAGGGCGCCAAGCGTCAGCGGGGCCGGTCAGGCAAGCGCACGATCCTCTTTCTGGACGAGATCCATCGGTTCAACCGCTCGCAGCAGGACGTCTTCTTGCCATACATGGAGGCGGGCGACATCGTCTTGATCGGCGCCACGACGGAGAACCCGTCCTTCGAGCTGAACGGGGCGTTGCTTTCTCGCTGCAAGGTCGTCGTTCTCGAGCCCTTGAAGCCCGAGGCCATCGCTCGGATCGTTCGGCGTTCCCTCCAGGACATCTCGCGCGGGCTCGGCGCGCGCGACTTCCGCCTGGACGACGAGGCCCTGTCCTTCATCGCTCAGACATCGGGAGGGGATGCCCGCCGCGCCCTGAACCTGCTGGAGGCGGCCGCAGCCGACGCGGAGGCCGACAAGACCAAGCGCATCCAGGTTTCCCGGCTGCGAGACCTCCTGCAGCGAAAGGTCCTGCTGTACGACAAGGCGGGGGAGGAGCACTACAATCTGATCTCGGCCCTCCACAAGTCGATGCGCGAGTCGGATCCCGACGCCACGGTGTACTGGCTCGTGCGGATGCTCGAGGCGGGGGAAGACCCCCTCTACGTCGCGCGCCGGATCGTCCGATTCGCTTCGGAGGACGTCGGATTGGCGGACCCCCGGGCGCTCTCGGTCGCCCTCGACGCGAAGGAGGCGTTCGACTTCCTCGGCCTTCCCGAGGGGTCGCTCGCCCTCGCGCAGGCGGCCGTGTACTGTGCGCTCGCGCCCAAGTCGAACGCCCTCTACGTGGCCGAGGCGGAGGCAAAGACCGACGTCGCCGAGAAGCCGGCGGAGCCGGTTCCTCCGGTGATCCGAAACGCCGTGACGCGGCTCATGAAGGAAGTGGGGTACGGGGCCGGATATCGGTACGCCCACGCCGAGCCGGAAGGCGTCGGCGGCATCGAGTGCCTGCCCGAGTCGCTGTCCGGGCGCCGCTACTACCGCCCGCGCGCGGCAGGAGAAGAGGCGGAGCTCTCCCGGAGGCTCGAGGCGATTCTTCGCAAGCGCCGGGAGAAGTGGGAGCGGGAAGAGAAGAAATGACACGGGATGCGAGATACGAGATGCGGGATCTCGTATCCCGTATCCCGTATCCCGTATCCCGGATCCCGTATCTCGGATCCGTCCCTCCTAGGTCTCCTCCCGCCGGTAGTTGGGCGCCTCCTTGGTGATGATCACGTCGTGGGCATGCGACTCCCTCAAGCCCGCAGAGGTGACCCGGATCATGCGCGACTTCGTGCGCAGGTCGTCGATGGTTCGTGCGCCGGCCAACCCCATCCCGCTGCGCACGCCGCCCGTGAGCTGGTGCATCAGGGCCTCGACGCTCCCCTTGTAGGGCACCATTCCTTCGATGCCCTCCGGGACGAGCTTGGACAGCCGGCCATTGGCGGATGCTTCGACCTCCATCGATTCCTGGAAGTAGCGGTCGGAAGAGCCGGCCTTCATGGCTCCGAGCGAGCCCATGCCGCGATAGGCCTTGAAGGTCCGGCCCTGGTACAGGATCGTCTCCCCAGGCGATTCCTCGGTACCGGCCAGCAGGGAGCCGACCATCACGATGTGGGCGCCGGCGGCGATGGCCTTCGTAATGTCGCCGGAAAACTTGATGCCTCCGTCCGCGATCAGGGGAACCCGGGTGCGCCGGGTCGCGCGTAAACAATCCTGAATTGCGTGGATCTGCGGCACTCCCGCCCCGGTCACGACACGGGTGGTGCAGATCGATCCCGGGCCGATGCCGACCTTGACGGCGTCGGCGCCGCGCCGGACGAGGTCGCGCGCTCCCCCCTCGGTCGCCACGTTGCCGGCAATGACTGGGGTGGAGGGGAACTTCTTCTTCAAGACCTGCAAGGCGTCGAGCACGCCCTGGCTGTGGCCGTGCGAGGAGTCGAGAACGAGCACGTCGACTTTGGCCCGTACGAGCTCTCGCGCCCGGTCGACGAGGTCCTTGGAAACGCCCACGGCGGCGCCCACGCGCAGTCGGCCCAGGCCGTCCTTGGCCGCGTGGGGGTACTTGATCGCCTTCTGGATGTCCTTGACGGTGATGAGGCCCTTCAGGTTTCCTTGGCGGTCCACCACCAGAAGCTTCTCGATGCGATGCGCGTGCAGCAGCTCCTTCGCTTGCTCGAGCGTCGTGCCCACGGGAGTCGTGATCAGGTGGTCCTTGGTCATGCGCGTCGAGATCGGTTGATCGAGGCGCGTCTCGAATCGCAGGTCGCGGTTGGTCAAGATGCCAACGAGCTTTCCCTGTTGGTCGACGATCGGCACGCCTGAGATCTTGTAGCGGGCCATCACGTCCAGCGCCTCGGCGATCTTCTGTTCCGGGCGGCAGGTCACCGGGTCCACGATCATGCCGGACTCCGATCGCTTGACCTTGTCCACTTCGTCCGCCTGTGCGGCCACGGTCAAGTTCTTGTGGATCACTCCCAACCCGCCCTGCTGCGCCATGGCAATGGCGAGGCGTGACTCGGTGACCGTGTCCATGGCGGCGGACACGATCGGGACGTTCAGCGAGATGCCGTCGGTCAGCCTCGTGCGCAGGTCCACGTTGCGCGGATGGACCGTGGAATGCGCGGGCAGCAGCAGAACGTCGTCGAACGTGAGCGCCAGCGGGATCCCCGCCCCGCCGCGCGGAGCCGTCTTGCGCTCGGGCATCAGGCGCCCGCTCCGTGGCACTTCTTGTACTTCTTGCCGGACCCGCACGGGCAGGGGTCGTTGCGTCCCACTTTTGGGGCCTGTCGGTGAACCGTCTCGACCTTGGCGTCCTGTCCGCCGGAGGCGGCGGCGCCGTAGGAATAGTTCACCGATGCGTTGCGGCGCGAGGGCAGGCCGACGGGCCGCGAGGCAGCCTCGCCGACGGCGATCGGGGCTTCTTCCTCGGCTCGGCGCATGACGGGCTGCAGGCGGAACAGATACTGAACGGTTTGATCCTCGATCCGCTCCTTCATGAGCGTGAACAGCTCGAAGGACTCCTTCTTGTACTCGACCAGCGGATCGCGTTGCCCGTAGCCGCGCAGCCCGATCCCTTCCTTGAGATGGTCGATCGCGAGCAGGTGGTCCTTCCACTGCTGGTCGACGATCTGGAGCATCACGAACTTCTCGTGGAGGCGCATCGTCTCGTTGCCGAGGAGCGTCTGCTTGCGCTCGTAGGACTCGCGGACCGCCCCGAGGAGGTCTTCCCGCACTTCCTCGCGGGTCTTCCCCGACAGATCTCGAGTCCCCGGTTCGAAGCCGTAGTACTCCTTCAGGTCGAGATCGAGCGCCGGAAGGTCCCACTCCGAGGGATCCTTGTCCTCCGCCATGTGGCGGCCCAGCAGGTAGTCGAGGATCATCTCGGCCAGGCCCAGGACCTCGTCCTTGGCGCGGTGGCCGGCCAGAATCTCGCGCCGCAGGCGATAGATCTCCTCGCGCTGGCGATTCATGACGTCGTCGTATTCGAGCAGGTGCTTGCGTGTCTCGAAGTTGCGCTCCTCGACTTGCTTCTGTGCTCGCTCGATGGCGCGGGTCACCATGCGATGCTCGATCGGAACCCCCTCCTCCATGCCGAGCCGGCGCATGATGTTCTGGAGACGGTCGGACGCGAAGATGCGCATCAGGTCGTCCTCGAGCGAAAGGTAGAAGCGCGAGGCGCCGGGGTCTCCCTGGCGGCCGCTGCGGCCGCGGAGCTGATTGTCGACGCGGCGGGACTCGTGGCGCTCGGTGCCGACGATCATGAGCCCACCGGCGGACAGGACCTTCTTCTTGTCCTCTGCCGCCTCGGCCCGCAGCTTCGCGAGCAACTTCTGGAACTCGTCTTCGCTCTGGACTTCGTGGCGACGGTGCTCGGCAAAGGCCTCGGGGTTTCCGCCGAGCACGATGTCCGTGCCCCGGCCCGCCATGTTGGTGGCGATCGTGACCGATCCGGACTTGCCCGCCTGCGCCACGATCTCGGCTTCTTTCTCGTGGAACTTGGCGTTCAAGACGACGTGAGGAACCTTCCGGCTCTTCAGCAGCGCCGAGAGCCGCTCCGATTTCTCGATCGAGACGGTGCCCACGAGCACTGGCTGGCCCTTCTCCCGGAGTTGGCTGATTTCATCGGCGACGGCGTCGAATTTCTCGCGCTCGGAGGCATACACGGCGTCTTGATGGTCGGCTCGGATCATCGGCATGTTGGTCGGGATGACGACGACGTCGAGCTTGTAAATCTGGTGAAATTCCGAGGCCTCGGTGTCGGCCGTGCCCGTCATGCCGGCGAGCTTCTCGTACAGACGGAAATAGTTCTGGAGCGTGATCGTGGCGAGGGTCTGATTCTCCCGCTCGATCTTCACGTTCTCCTTCGCCTCGACCGCCTGGTGGAGGCCGTCGGACCAGCGGCGACCCGGCAGGACTCGGCCGGTAAACTCGTCCACGATCAGGACCTGCCCGTCCTTGATCATGTAGTCCACATCCTTCTTGTAAAGCGTGTGGGCGCGCAGCGCCTGCTCGACGCCGTGCAACTGATCGATGTTGGTCAGTTCGTAGAGGTTCTCGACCTTCAGCAGCCGTTCCGCCTTGGCCACGCCTTCTTCGGTGAGAACGGCGGTGCGGGATTTCTCGTCGACCAGGTAGTCGCCGGTCGTGATCTTGTTGCCGAACTTGTCCTTCTGCTCCGTCCCCTTGGTCAGGTGCGGGATGACCCGGTTGCACTTGTAGTAGATCTCGGTGTTTTCCTCGGAAGGTCCCGAGATGATCAACGGCGTCCGGGCCTCGTCGATCAAGATCGAGTCCACCTCGTCGACGATCGCGTAGATGTGCCCGCGCTGGACCATGGCCTCGAGCTCGAACTTCATGTTGTCCCGCAGGTAGTCGAACCCAAACTCGTTGTTGGTCCCGTAGGTCACGTCGCAGGCGTACGCCTTTTGGCGCTCGTCGTCCAAGAGCGAGTTCTGGATGCAGCCGACGGTCAATCCGAGAAAGCGATAGATCTTTCCCATCCACTCCGCGTCGCGGCGGGCCAAGTAATCGTTGACCGTCACGACGTGGACACCGCGGCCCGTCAAGGCGTTCAGGTAGACGGGCATCGTGGCGACGAGCGTCTTGCCTTCGCCGGTCTTCATTTCGGCGATCTTTCCCTGGTGAAGGACCATGCCCCCGATCAGCTGCACGTCGAAGGGGCGCATGCCGAGCGCTCGGCGCGAGGCCTCCCGGACCACGGCGAAGGCCTCCTCGAGCAGCTCGTCCAAGGCGCTCTCCCGGGCTTCCTTCAGATCCCCGTCGGGGACCCTCTGGAGCTTTTCGGCCAGTCGCGCGCGGAATTCCTCCGTCTTGCCACGCAACTGCACGTCGGAGAGGGCCTCCATCGAAGGTTCGAGGGCGTTGATGGCCTCGACCCGGGGAGCGAGCTTCTTGAGGTCCCGTTCGTGCTGGGTGCCGAAGACTTTGGCGAGGACCTGGTTGATCATTTAGGCCGTAAACACCCTCCGGGCGATAGTTTATTCAAGATTCTTTGGCGAAGGAGAGGGGTTCGGGGCGAGGGGCGAGGGCTTTAGGGTACTGGACAGCGGGGCTTGGTCCCTCGTGCCTGGCCCCTCACTCCTAGACCCTGCTCAACGGCCGTCGAGAATGTACTCGAGGGGGTTGACCGCCCGATTGGCGAGACGGATCTCGTAGTGCAAGTGCGGTCCCGTGGAGCGCCCGGTCGACCCGACCAGGCCGATCTGGTCCCCTCGCTTCACCGCCTGCCCCTTTCGGGCCAGGATGACGTCGAGGTGCCCGTAGACCGTCTGGTATCCGGCTGGATGGTCGATCTCGACCACGTTGCCGTAGTCCCCGGACCAGCCGCTGCGAATCACCGTGCCCGCGGCCGTCGCCAGAACGGGCTCGCGCCAACGCGTGGAAATGTCGACACCTGTGTGGAAGGCAGGCGAGCCGGTGAACGGATCCGAGCGAGGCCCGAATCCGGAGTTCAGCAGGCCTTGGACCGGCGACACGGTCGGGGTGGAGGCCGTCACGGCCTCGCGCCGAGCCATCTGGCTTTCCAGGGCGTCCAGGCGCGCCCCGATGGCCTTCTGACGCTCCGGCGAGGTCGGATCGGCCGAGCTCTCGAACGGGCCACCGAGACCCGCCTCGCGCGGGAGTCCGGCGACGATCGCCAGACGCCTCGTCCGATCTTCAAACTGCTCGATCTGCCGAGAGGTTTCGGCCAGACGCTGCTCGAGCGTGTGCGCCGAGGAGCGCAGGCGGGCGTTCTCGGCCATGGCCTCTCGGAATTTCCGATCCTGGCGCGTGGTCGAAAGGTAGGCCCACCCGAAGGCAACGGCACAAATCAAGAGCGCCAGGACGCCGGCGCCAACGGCGGCGAGCGCGCGGGTCGAGATGGTGAGCTTGCGGAATCGGGCGCGAGTGTGGGGAACGAAGATGATCGTGCTGTACCGGCTCATCCGTCTCTCCTCACCGGGGCCGGGGCGCACCTCTCCCGGTACGCCACAGTGCCGTGTCTTGTCGCCCCGCGCTGCGGGGATGCCCGATCGGAGTGCTGAGGCATCCTATGGAGCAGCCGAGACCCTGTCAAGCCTGCCCAAAGGGTCAGGGATGGCGCGGACCCGATAGGCGATCGCCTCGGCGAGGTGAGCGGCGGTGACCCGCTCGCTACCCTCCAGATCCGCGATCGTGCGGCCGACGCGAAGCGCCCGGTGGACGCCCCGAACCGAGAGTGTCAGCCGGGCGACCGCGGTCTCGATCAAGCGTCTCGCCTTCGCGTCGGGCGCCGCCACGCGCTCGAGGTCTGAGATCGGGAGATCCGCGTTGCGAAATCCCGGAGGGCCGAGCGCCCGTCGTGCGGCGAGGGCGCGCGCTCGGGTGACACGCTGGCGGATCGCGTCCGAGCCTTCGGGGTCGCCCGGGCGGGCGAGCTCCCGCCAGGGCACGGCAGGAACGGACACGTGCAGATCGATGCGGTCGATCAAGGGTCCCGATACCTTCCCGGCGTAGCGCCGCTTGGATGCTTCGTCGCAGGCGCAGAGCCGGTTTGGATCTCCCGCGTAGCCGCAAGGGCATGGGTTCATCGCGGCGACCAGGAGAAAATCGCACGGGAAGACGCAGGCTCCGCCGACGCGAACGACCGCGATCCGCCGCTCTTCGAGCGGCTGGCGGATCGCCTCGAGCACATCGCGTCGAAACTCGGGCAGCTCGTCTAAGAACAGGACGCCGCAGTGAGCCAGCGAGATCTCGCCGGGAGTCGGTCGGATGCCCCCGCCGACGAGCCCGGCAGCGGAGGTTCCGTGGTGGGGCGCGCGAAACGGCGGCGTCTCGACGAGGCCCGCACCCGCAATCAAATTGCCCGCGGCGGACTGAATCTTCGTGACCTCGATCGCCTCGGAGCGGCAGAGCGGCGGGAGAATCGTCGGAATTCGGCGGGCCAGCATCGTCTTGCCGGCGCCGGGCGGTCCGACGAGAAGGACATGGTGACCCCCTGCGGCCGCGATCTCGAGGGCCCGCCGCGCCACCGTCTGGCCGCGCACGTCGGCGAAATCCGCGGCGCCGCCGACGGCACCACCACGGTCGAGCGTGGCGGCCGGGATAGGCGGGACGGGCCGGCTGCCCGAGAGGCACGCGACGGCCTCGCAGATGGAGCCGACGGCGACGACCTCGAGGCCCTCGACACAGGCGGCTTCGCGGGCGTTGGCCGCGGGAAGGACGACCTGCTGGAAGCCCGCCTCGCGGGCGGCCCAGGCAAGCGAGAGGGCCCCGCGCACCGGCCGAACCTCGCCCGATAAGCCGAGCTCGCCGATGAAGACGCGGCGTTTCGGTTCGGCGGGCTTCCAACCGCCGATCGCGAGGAGAGCGACGGCGACAGGGAGATCGAGGGCGGCGCCAACCTTGCGCCATTCCGCTGGCGCGAGGTTTACGGTAATCGAGCCGACCGGGAAGGGGAAGCCGCTGTTCTTGAGCGCGGACCGGACGCGCTCGCGCGCCTCGCGGACGGAGGCGTCCGGCAACCCGACGATCGTAAACGAGGGAAGACCGTTGCCGACATCGACCTCGACGTCGAGCACCCGGGCGTCGATACCGAGAAGAGCGGCGGAGTGGACACGGGCGAGCATTTGGCCTCCTCGAGGGTCGAGGAGACGCCTTCGGGGGTGAGGACGTCGGAAGTCTAGGGCGAAAGCCCCGGGGTTTCAAGCGGCGCGACCGGAGGCGCCGGGCAACCGGGTCGCTTATCGAGCCCGCGCGGGAATGACCAGCCGGTCCCCCGGCTTGATGCTCTCCGGAGATTCGAGGCTGTTGGCGGCCATCAGGGAATCGACGGTCGTGCCGGTCCGCCGCGCAATTCGATAGAGCGTGTCGCCCCCTTTGACGCGGTAGCGGCGTGTCTCGGGAGCGGTCTTTGGCGAGCTGCCCTTGGAAGACCTGGCCGCGACCTTCATCGGCTCCCGCGCCGGAATGACCAGAACCTCACCTCGGGAAACCTTCGACCAGGGGAAGAGCCCGTTGGAAGCGGCGAGCCGGGAAGCCGAGACGTGGTAACCGCGCGAGATCGAGGCGAGCGTCTCGCCTCGGCGCACGGTGTGTCGGCGCGATCCGGGCATCGAAGCGGTCGGCGCCGCCTCGAACGCCGCAACGGCAGCTTCCCGCGACCCCACGGGGATCTTGAGCTCGTATTCCTCGGCTTGGCGGGGGGTCACTCCGGTTCGCAGCTCCGGGTTCAGCTCCTCGAGCTGCTCGAGGCTGAGGGTCGGGGCGACGGCGAGGTCCCTCAAGCGAACCGGCCGGTTGAGCTTGACGATCTCATACTGGAGCGGCGGCTCGTACTCGACCTGAAAGCCGTAGTGCTCCGGATTCTTGATGATCAGTGTGGCCGCAATGACGGCGGGCACGTAGCTCTGGGTCTGTGCGCGCAGCATTCCGGAAGCGGCAAGCTGCCAGAAGTCGTTCAAGCCCGTGCGCTCCTGGGCGCGCAGGACCTTTCCTTCTCCGGCGTTGTAGGCCGCCAGAGCGAGGAACCAGTCGTGGAAGAGCTCGTGCAGGTAGGCGAGGTGCTTGGCGGCCGCGCGGGTCGCCTTCTCGGGGTCGTTTCTCTCGTCCACGACTCCGTTGGAGGTCAGGCCGTACTGGCGGCCGGTGCGAGGCATGAACTGCCAGATGCCGTGAGCCGCGCGGGGAGATCGGGCGCGGGGCAGAAAGGAGGATTCGATCAACGCGACCTGCGCGAGGTCGGTAGGGATGCCCTCCTCCCGAAAGACCTCTTGAATCATCGGGACGTATCGCCCCGAGCGGGCGAGTCCCCGGGCGATGATGTCGTGCAGCGGGCCCTGGAAGGTCGCCAATACCTTCAGGACGGCGTCGTTGACGACGATCGGGATGTCGTAGGTGACGCTCGATTGATCGGAGGCGACGGCTTCGCGGGCGCTCGAGATCGCCTCGGGGCTCGCGGCCAGCGTCTCCGCCAGGGGCAGGTCCGGCCCCGGTGTCTCCTCGCCCGAGGCGAGGTCTTCGGGCGGGGATGCGATGGCTTCGTATCGGAGGACCCCCTCGTAGATCTCGAGCGAAAAGGCGAGCATTTCCGGCGACGGGGCGGACCAGGAGCCCTCGGGTCGGAGGGTCTCGATCGCGCGGTCGAACTGGTCGTGGGCGCAGGCGAAATCGCCCGAGAGTGCCGCCTCGCGGCCGGCGGAGAATTCTTCGGTCGCCTGGCTCATCGCTCTCTGTTCGGGCGAAGGAGGTGTCTTGGCCTTTTGAGCCGGCGCCGTCGCACAGGCCGCGGCGAGCAGGGCGAGACCGAAAAACAGACAGTCCCTCCCCGTCACTCGAGGGGCTCGATTGACCATGGAAAAAGGTTAACCCCGAGCCCTCAGGGAATCAAAGGCTTTCTGGGACGAGGGGGGTGTCCCTCGGCGAGGACAACGCGGGCTTACTTGGCGAAGATGTGGAACTTAAGCGACAGGAGCAGCTTCTCCAGGTCCGGCCGGGTATGAAGCTCGATCGCGAAGGTCTTCTCTTCACCGACCGGGTTGTGCTCCTGGTCCTCGATGCGCAGGCCCACCTTGACCTGGTGTCCGCCGGAGAGCTCCTGGCGGGGCACTTGCACCTCGAAGATCCGATTGATCTCCTTGCGGTGATTCAGGCTCGACGCCAGCAGGTCGTCGATCGAGATCCCCGGACTCTTCTGCTTGGCGGGCCGCTCAGCGACGGGAGCCGCGGTGGCGTCCTTGCGAAGCTTCTCGAGCTCCGCGAGGATGTCGATGTTCGACCGCACCTTCACGTGCTTGACGTCCTCGACAGAGACCGGTTCGGGCTCGGGCGCCTGCGCGAACGAGACCTCCGCGATCTCCGGTTCCCCCACGGGGACCTCGGTTTCCGGCAGCGGGGAGTCGAGTGAATTCAACGCATCCTCGAACTCCTGGACCGTCTCGACCGAGGAAACGTCGAACCCCCCGGTCTCGCTCGGGGCGGGAGCGGGAGGCGGCGCTTCGATCACCTCTTGGTTGAGCGCGGCGAGCTCTTCCTGGGTCGGCGGGGCGAAGGCTTCGAGCTCGTCGGGCGTCGACCGCAGCTCCTGGAGAATCTCGGGGATCGCGGCGGCCGTGGGCTCGGGCGGCGGGGGCGGAGCCGTTTTTTCCGCGATCGTCGCGACCATCGCGGGCCGGGCCGGGCGCTCTTCGCCGAGCATGCGCTTCTTCAAGGACCGCAGCGTGAGCCGCGAGATCGCCTTGAGGGTCTCGAAGACTCCCTGACCCAGGACCGCGCAGGCCTCGTAGCTCTCGTAGGTGCGGGCGGGGTTGAGGGTCTCTTCGAGCTCGTCGAGCGAAAGGATGCTCGCGAGGTCTCGCTTGTTGTACTGGAGGACCAACGGCAGCTCTTCGAGCTTGACGCCGATCTCGGCCAGGTTCGAGCGCAGGTTCTGGTAGCTCTCGATGTTGGCCTCTTTCATCGCCCTCTGCGAGTCGGCGACGAAGACGATGCCATCGACGCCCTTCAAGACGAGCTTGCGGGTCGTGTTGTAGAAGACTTGGCCGGGGACCGTGTAGAGCTGGACCCGGGTCTTGAAGCCGCCGATGACGCCGACGTCGAGCGGCAGCAGGTCGAAGAAGAGGGTGCGATCGGTCTCGGTTTCCAAGGAGACCATCTCACCCCGGGAGCCGGGGGCGGTCCGGCCATAAATGTGGTGCAGGTTGGTGGTCTTCCCGCACAGACCAGGACCGTAGTACACGATCTTGGCCGCCATCTGCATCGTGGCGTAGTTGAAGAACACCATGACCTGATTATGCGCCCGCGACCCGGGAAATCCCTCGAAATTGTAGCATCGGAGGCCGCCGCGCCCCGGGCCGAGAGGCCGCGCGCTGCGGCCCCTACGGCCTTCTCATCGGTTGCGGCTCGTCGAGAATCGAGCCGATCTCCTCCTCGGCGCCGCGGCCGGCTGTCGCGAGCAGCGTCTCCCTCGCGAGCCGGCGATAGAGGTCCCAGAAATCGGGGCGGCCGGCCAGGACGGCGCGGTGCGCGCGCACGGTTCGCGCGTCGCGGCGCGCGACCGGGCCCGTGAAAGTTTCGCGAAGGGGCCGAAGGGCGGCCGCGGCCAGCGCGTCAGAAGCCAGCCGAGCGAGCGCGGGACGCGCCTCCGCCTCCGGAAGGCCCGCGTCGGCGGCGGCTCTCACCGCGATCGAGAGCAGCGCCATCGAGCCTCCGGCCACGAGCGTCGCCGCCGCGTGATAAAGCGGCTTCGACTCGGATGCAATTCGATGCCCGAGGCCTCCGAGCGCGGCCGTCAGCCGCTCGCCGGCTTCGACGGCGTCGGGTTCCCCTTCGATCGCGACGAGGGCATCTCGCCAGGTCTCCCGAGGATCTCCCGTGAAGGCGCGCAGCGGATGAAGAGACCCGAGGGAGACTCCCTGCCGGGACAGCGGCGCGAGGATCGCGGCCGGCAGCGCTCCCGAGAGGTGGAAGGCGAACCGGCAATTCGTGCGCCTTGCCAACTCGGCCGCCACGGAGGCAATCCGATCGTCCGGCACGGCGAGAACCAGGAGGTCGCAGGCGGGATCGACCGTCTCGAGCGACTGAGGCGAGGTTCCGAGCTCCGTCGCCGCAGACGATGCGGTCTCGCGAGTGCGGGCCACGATCCCCGAAAGTCTTCCGCCCGCGCGGACCCAGGAACGGGCAAGGGCCATGCCCGCTCTTCCCGGGCCGACGAGAAGCAGGGAAGACTGAAGAATGCGGTCCCCGGCCACGCGGTCAGTCTATAGGCGCCGGTTCTCGGAAGGCGCGAGCGGGAATTCCACTCCGGCCTCGAGCAGGCCCGCTTCCGTCGTCTGCGGTCCGGTTGGCTCCGTTTGCTCCCGTGCGGCCGTTCGGTTGCAACCGGCGAGCCTGCCGAGGGTTGGCGGCCCAACCCGGAGGGCGCCGTCCGTTGCCTGTTGACTACCCGCCCCGGGGCCGCTACCGTGAGTCTTGGCACTCGAGGTCCGAGAGTGCCAGAGATCCCGAGAGATCGTGAACAAGACCCTCGACACTCGAGCCCGAGCCATCCTCCGGGAAATCATCCGGGTCCACGTGGACACGGGGTTGCCGGTGTCTTCGCGGACGCTCTTCAAGTCGAGCCGCTTCGGGCTCTCTCCCGCTTCGATCCGCAACATCATGGCCGACCTGACCGACGGCGGCTTCTTGACGCAGCCGCACACGTCGGCGGGGAGGGTACCCACCGACCGGGCCTACCGCTTCTACATCGACGAGCTGATGCGTCACCGCAAGGTGGCCTTCGACCTGCGCGAGCAGGTGGACTCGGATCTGGCCTCCGCCGGAGGCGACATCACACGGCTCTTCCAGGCAGCCTCGAGGCTGCTCGCAGAGCTTGCGGGGGAAGTCGGCTTCGTCGTGGCGCCCGACGCGCTCCACACGGTCTTGAAGAGCCTGAGATTCCTTTCGGTCGCCCCGCACAAGATCCTCGTCGTTCAGGTCAACGAGCCGGACGTCGTCATCTCACGGGTCCTCGAGACCGACGTCGAGTACTCGCAGACGGAACTCGAAGCGGCCAGCGCGCAGCTGACCCGCGACTACGGAGGACTCACGCTCGAGCAAGTGCGGCGCAAGCTGCTCGAGGACCTGGCCGAAGAACGCGCGGCTTGCGACCGGATGTTCGAGCGCGCCCGCGGCCTCGCGCAACGGGCGCTCGAACGGCACGAACCGGAGGAAAGGATCTACGTCGAGGGCACGGCTCAATTGCTGGACAAGCCGGAGTTCTCCGACGTCGAGACTCTGCGCAAGGTGCTCCACAGTTTCGACGAGAAGGCGCGACTGCTTTCGCTCTTCGCGCGCTACCTGGAGGCGCCGGGGACCTGTGTCGTCCTGGGGTCCGAGCACGCGGTGACGGAGGATCCGCGCCTGTCTGCGGTCTTGACGTCTTACCGCTCGGGAGAGACACTGACGGGAATGCTCGGAGTCATTGGGCCTGCGCGGCGGGAGTATCCCCGCGTCATCCCGGTCGTGGAGCTCTTGGGCCGGGCGCTCTCGGACCGCCTCGAGGGGCGCGAGGCGCCGGTGTCCAAGACGGACGAAGAATGAGAGACCGCGAGAATCCCCCCGACCGGCTGGCACCCGACACCGATGACGGCACTCTCGAATTGCAAGACTCGGGGCAGAGCCTCGAGGAGGCCCTGGCCGAGGAGGAGCGCTCCGCGATCCTGGCGGCCGAGGAGAAGCTCCGGTCGGTGGAGAAGGACCTGGAGGAGCTCAAGGACCGCCATCTTCGAAAGCTCGCGGAGTTCGACAACATCCGCAAACGCACCGAGCGGGAGAAGCGGGAGCACTTCCGCTCGGCCCTGATGGACCTGGCCCGCGACTTCCTGCCCATCCTGGACAATCTCGAGCGGGCGATGGCTCACGCCTCGCCCGAGGAGCGCAAGAGCAATTTCGGGCAGGGCATCGGGCTGATTCGGCGGCAGTTGATGGACCTCTGGAGGCGCTACGGCCTGGAGGAGGTGGAAACCACGGGCCCGTTCGACCCGAATCGGCACGAGGCGGTGGCGACACAGGCCACCAAGGAGATCGTGCCCAACAGCATCGTCGAGGTGCTCCAGAAGGGATACGTTTTGAACGACCGGCTCGTGCGGCCGGCTGCGGTGAAGGTATCCGTTCGCGAGCGGGAATCGGCGGTGGAGAATCCCGACGAGACCTCGTGAGGTCTCCTTGGTGGACCGGTCGGCCCCGTCCTTCGTCGGGCGCCGGCCCGGAACCGGGGTAAAATAGCTCCGTAACAGCAACGCCGGACAGAGTTTCTCTCCGGCCCCCTCGTTGGGTGTCTGTCAGGAGGCTTTTTGGGCAGGATCCTCGGCATCGATCTCGGGACCACGAACTGCTGTGCGGCCGTCGTCGAGGGCGTGACCCCGCAGGTCTTGACGAACCGCGAGGGGAGCCGCACGACCCCGTCGATCGTCGGATTCACCGAGGACGGCGAGCGGCTCGTCGGCCAGATCGCCAAACGCCAGGCGATCACCAATCCCATGAACACGGTTTTCGCCGTCAAGCGGCTGGTCGGGCGGAAGTTCGAATCCGAAGAGACGCAACACGCCCGGGAGGTCCTTCCCTACGAGATCGTTCGGGCGGTCAACGGCGACGTGAAGATCCGCGCCCGGGGGCGCGAGTACAGCCCGGAGGAGATCTCCGCCTTCATCCTGAAGGAGATCAAGGAGTTTTCCGAGGAGATCCTCGGCGAGGAAATCACCGAGGCGATCATCACGGTGCCCGCCTACTTCGACGACGCCCAGCGGCAAGCGACGCGCGACGCCGGGAGGATCGCCGGGCTCGAGGTGCTTCGCATCATCAACGAGCCCACGGCCGCATCGCTCGCCTACGGTTTGGAGCGGAAGGGAAGCGAGGTCGTCGCCGTCTACGACCTCGGAGGCGGAACGTTCGATATCTCGATCCTGCAGCTGGGCGAAGGGATCTACGAGGTCAAGGCCACGGCCGGCGACACGTACCTGGGCGGCGAGGACTTCGACAAGAAGATCATGGACTGGCTCCTCGACGACTTCAAGAAGGCGACGGGCATCGACCTGCGGCAGGACCGCATGGCGCTGCAGCGCCTGAAGGAAGCCGCCGAGAAGGCCAAGTGCGAGCTGTCGACCGCGACGGAAACCACGATCACCCTGCCGTTCATCTCCGCCGACGCCTCGGGGCCCAAGCACATCAACCGGACGCTGACACGGGATCGGTTGGAAGCGTTGGTCGCCGACCTGATCGATCGCACGGCGGCGCCCTGTCTGGATGCCCTGCAATCGGCGGGGCTGAAGCCTTCCGACGTGGATCAGGTCATCCTGGTGGGCGGCCAGACCCGAACGCCCAAGGTGCAGCGCATGGTCGCCGAGCTCTTCGGTCGGGAGCCCAACCGGGAGATCAACCCGGACGAAGTCGTCGCGATCGGCGCCGCGATCCAGGGAGGAGTGCTCAAGGGCGAGATCAAGGACGTGGTGCTCTTGGACGTCACGCCCCTGTCGCTCGGCATCGAGACGCACGGCGGCCTGTTCGAAAAGCTGATCGAGCGCAACTCGACGATCCCGACCAAGAACACCAAGGTCTTCACGACCGTCGCCGACAACCAGTCCGTCGTCGAGATCCATGTCCTCCAGGGAGAGCGGGAGGTGGCCAAGGAGAACAAGTCGCTCGGGCGTTTCGAGCTGCTCGGCATCCCGAACGCTCCTCGCGGCATTCCCCAGATCGAGGTCACCTTCGCCATCGACTCCAACGGAATCGTCAACGTGTCGGCGCGAGATCTCGCGACCGGGAAGGCGCAGGGAATCCAGATCAACCCGGCGGGCGGGCTGTCGCAGGGCGAGATCGATCGAATCATCCGAGAGGCCTCCGCCTTCGCGGAGGCGGACCACCAGCGCCGGGAGCTCGCCCAGGTGCGCAATCGCTTGGAGGGGATGCTCGCTTCCAACGAGCGCGTCCTGGCCGAGTTCGGGGAAGCGCTGGCCCCGGACGAGCGAGAGCGGATCGAGGAGACGCTGAAGCGCTCCCGGGAGATCGCCACGGGCGATTCCCGCGAGGCGTTGAACGAGGCGATCTTCGACATGCAGGGGGTCTCGAAGGTCCTGACGCGGATCATGCTTCAACGGGTCAGCGGCGGCGCCGCGCCCGCGACCCCGCCGACGTCCTCCTAGCCCGGTCTCGATGATCGACCGCGCGGGAATCGCCTTGCTCCTGCCGATTGCGCCCCCGATGCTCCGCCAGCCGCGCGGCCGCGGCCGAGAGAATGTCGAGGGCGCCCCCGTCTGTTTCGAGAGGGCGACGATGGGAGATTCAGACTAGATCATGGCGGAGCGGCGGGACTACTACGAGGTCCTCGGGGTCTCTCGCGAGGCGGAGGCCGGCGAGTTGAAGTCGGCCTACCGACGCCTCGCGATGGACTCGCACCCGGACCGAAACCCGAACGATCCGGAGGCCGCGGAGCGTTTCAAGGAGGCTTCGGAGGCCTATGCGGTGCTCTCCGATCCCGAGAAGCGGGCCCGGTACGACCGCTTCGGCCACGCGGGCGTCTCGGGCGCAGCCGGGCCAGGGTTTGCGGGCTTCGACCCTTCGGTTTTCGGCGACTTTTCGGACCTCTTCGGCGAGCTCTTCGGGTTTGGGTCCGCCGGCGGTACCACCCGGCAAACGGCGGGAAGCGACCTCGTTTATCGCATCGAGATCTCCCTGCGGGAGGCGGCATTCGGGGCGGAGGCGCCTCTGGTGGTCTCGCGCCTGGAGCGCTGCGGGACCTGTTCCGGATCGGGCGCGGCGTCCGGGTCTCGGCCGCGAGTCTGTCCGGCGTGCGGCGGGCGCGGACGGCAGCGTTTCTCGCAGGGCTTTCTCTCGGTCACGCGTCCTTGTGCTCCCTGCCGCGGAGAAGGTCAGCTGATCGAGCGTCCGTGCGGGGACTGCCACGGTGACGGCCGGCGGCGCGCCTCGCACAAGCTGGAGATCAGGATTCCCGCCGGAGTCGAGACGGGTTCTCGCTTGCGCCTGGCGGGGGAGGGAGACGCGGGTCCCAAGGGAGGCCCTCCAGGCGACCTCTACGTCATCCTGACCGTCGCCGAGGACGAGATCTTCCAGAGAGAGGACGACGACGCGATTCTGTATTTGGACCTGCCGTTTCCGACCCTCGTGCTCGGTGGGGAGGTCGAGATCCCGACCCTCGAAGAGCCGGAAAAGATCCAGATCGCGGCGGGGACGGCGGCCGGCTCGGAGATTCGACTGCGCGGAAGGGGCCTCGGGCGGCTCGACCGACGGGGCCGGGGCGACCTGGTCTTGCGCGCGGGCGTGGTCGTTCCGAAGAGCCCGACGGCGCCGGAGAAGGAGTTACTGCGCCAGTACGCCGAGTTGACGAAGGCTCCCATCGGCCAGAAGGGCGTCCTACGAAAGGCGAAAAAGATCTTCTCCTAGGTCGATCCGTTGCGTCCCGAGCTCTCCCGACCTCGGAACGGGCAGCGGACTCCTGAAAACCGCTTGGCTGTCACGAGGTACTCCCGCCTTCTCGTCGCCCGCAAGGCCAAGGACGACGCTCTGATCGGGCTGCTTTCGCTTCACGCGCCTCTCGGACTGCTCGAGCAGGGGCGGGACCTGGTGGCTTGCTTTCGGACGGCCGCCGCGGCGCGAGAGGCGAAGACGGCCGTCGCGCAGCATGGATACCATGCCACACTCGCGACCGATCTGCCCGAGGGGGATCCCCTGGAGGTGTTTCGAGCTCGCTCGCGTCCCTTCCCGGTCGGCGAGCGTCTCTGGATCGACCCCGGGGATCCCGGCGAAGGCCTGCCTCCGACCGCAAGAATCGCGCTGCGGCTTCCGGCTTCCCGCGCCTTCGGAACCGGGAGCCACGAGTCGACACGACTCGCGCTCGCGGCGCTCGAAGAGGAGGTGCGTCCCGGGGCTTCCGTGCTCGACGCGGGAACGGGATCCGGGATCCTGGCGCTGGCCGCGGTAGCACTGGGCGCCCGCTTCGCGGTCGGCTTCGACACGGATCTGGACGCGGTCTTCGTGGCTCGCGAGAATGCGCGGCGGCATTCCTTTGGGCCCCGGGTCGCCTTTTTCGCAGGCCCGGCCGCGGCCACGGCGTCGAAGTTTGCGATCGTCGTGGCCAACTTGCTGCCCGGGGAGTTGCTTCCGCTGTTGTCCGCCTTGAGCGCGCGCCTCGAGCCCGGAGGACGCCTGATCCTGTCGGGAATTCCGTCGGATCGCGAGCGAGAGATCCTGGCGCGATCCCGGACGCGGCGCCTCCTGCTGGCCGCGCTTTACCGCGAAAGCGGCTGGAGCTGTCTCTGTCTTTCGCGCGCTTCTTCGTAGAACGCCTGCCGAAGACGGGCGAGAGCCTCCGGCTCTCCGCCGAAGAATCCGCGCACGCGCGGGCCCGCCGGCTGGGTACCGGAGATTCGGTCGTCCTCTTCGACGGCAGCGGCCAGGAGGCGCTCGCCCGCGTGTCGGTGCGCTCGCGCGGGCAATTCGAGGTCGTCGCCCTGCGGGCTCTCGAAACGGGCCGCGTCGCGCCGCCTTTGACCCTCTACGTCGCCGGGGTGCGCCCGGATCGGCTGGCCTGGATCGCCGAGAAGGCGACCGAGCTCGCGGCCTCGCGCATCGTGCTGCTGCGCACGGAGCGGACACAAGCCTTTCGAGCGGGAGAGGATCTGCGGGATCGCCTCGAGCGTGTCGCGAGGGCCGCGGCCAAGCAATGCGGAGCGGCGCGCTGGCCTCCCATCGACGGCCCGCTCTCGACTTCCGAGGTGCTCGCGCAGGAGACGGCCGCGCACCGGCTCCTGCTCGATCCCGAGGGCGGCCCGTTTCCTCCGGCGCTCTCGGACGGCGCATTGGCTTTGGCCGTCGGGCCGGAAGGAGGCTGGACGGCCGCCGAGATTCGCGCCGCGCAGGCCTCGGGCTGGACGCCCACCTCTCTTCCCGCTGGCCCGCTTCGCACGGAGACCGCCGCGGTCGCGGGTCTGGTGCTGGCGCGGGCGGCGCGCGAGCGCCTCGGATGAGGCGCCGAACCGAGACGGCCCACGCTCGTCGCGAGCGCGGCGCCCACCTTTGTGTGATTGACACCGCCTTTGGCCGCGGAGGATACTGCCGCGTGCCCACCACGCGCCCCGATTCCCTTCGGAGGTGACGCGATGTCCTACGAGGACGTCAAGAAAGTCTGGATGAACGGTCGACTCGTGGACTTCGCCGACGCGAAGATTCACGCGTTCTCGCACGTCTTTCACTACGGGTCGGCGATGTTCGAGGGGGCGCGCGTCTACAAGACGCGCCGAGGCCCCGCCGCCTTTCGTCTGGACGAGCACATCAAGCGCCTCTACGACTCCTGCCGCGTCTACCGCATGGAGATTCCCTACACGCGCGAGGAGATTCAGTCGGCCATCTTCGAGACCGTCCGCGCCAACGGCTTCGAGGACTGCTACATCCGCCCGGTGGTCTACCGCGGGATGGGGGCGCTCGGGGTCAACCCGTTCAAGAGCTCGATCGACGTCCTGATTGCCGTCTGGCGCTGGGGTCAGTACCTGGGCGAGGATGCGGTCGAGAACGGCGTGGACGTCTGCGTCTCTTCCTGGAACCGAATGGCCCCGAACACGTTTCCGGCGATGGCCAAGGCGACCGGAAACTACCTGAACTCGCAGCTGATCAAGATGGAGGCGATCACCAACGGCTACACGGAGGGCATCGCGCTCGACAACGCCGGCCGAATCTCCGAGGGCAGCGGGGAGAACATCTTCCTCGTCTACGGCGGAAAGATACTGACTCCGCCGCTCTCGGGCACGATCCTGCCCGGGATCACGCGCGACTCGGTCGTCACGCTTGCGCGCGATGCGGGCTTCACGGTGGCCGAGCAACAGATCGCGCGCGAGATGCTGTACATCGCCGACGAGGTCTTCTTCACGGGCACCGCCGCCGAGATCACGCCGATTCGGTCGGTGGATCGAATTCCGGTGGGAGCCGGCCGGCGCGGGCCGGTCACGCATCGGCTCCAGAAGGACTTCTTCGCGCTCCTCAAAGGCGAGGCCGAGGATCGCCATGGCTGGCTGACGCCGTTGCCGGTGGCCGCCCTGTCGGCCGTGGCAGGCCGGTAGCCGCCCGGTCCTCTATCCTTTAGCCTCTAAGAGTTCGGACCCAACGGGTTAGAGGGCGTTTGCGCGGGCCGAAGCCCGGCGGGACCGAGTTTTCGCGAGAACTCCCTTCCCATCGCGAGGCGTCCGGCGTAAACTTAACGGCCAAAAGGGGTTCAATTCATGCACATCAACGATCTGCTCAAGGTGGCGGTCGAGCGCAAGGCGTCGGATCTGCACTTGAAGGTCAGCGCCTTTCCCGTCATCCGGATCGACGGCCAGCTCATTCCGCT
Source organism: Thermoanaerobaculia bacterium (assembly GCA_035498405.1). Lineage (GTDB taxonomy): Bacteria > Acidobacteriota > Thermoanaerobaculia > UBA5066 > Gp7-AA6 > DATBFU01. The sequence goes on from DATKAE010000084.1 coordinate 155,467, forward strand.
CACGGACACCCGCCGCCTGATGCAGGAGGACACGATCGCGATGGCGTTCTCGATCATGTCCGCCCGCCAGAAGGAGAAGTTCAAGAACGACCTGGAGATCGACATCGCCTACTCGGTGCCCAACCTCGGCCGTTTCCGCTGCAACATCTTCCAGCAGCGGGGCACCGTGGGGCTCGTCCTGCGCGTCATCCCGGCGCGGATCCTGACGATTCGAGACCTGCTGCTGCCGCCGGTGTTGGAAAAGATCTGCATGGAGCAGCGGGGCCTCGTGCTCTGCACCGGGACGACGGGATCGGGTAAGTCGACGACCCTGGCGGCGATGATCGACCACATCAACACGCTTCGCAACGAGCACATCGTCACGGTGGAGGATCCGATCGAGTTCCTGCACCGCGACAAGAAGTCGATCGTCAACCAGCGTGAAGTGGAAGTGGACACGAAGGCCTTCTCCGTGGCGCTGCGGAGCGCCTTGCGGCAGGACCCCGACGTGATCCTGGTCGGCGAGATGCGCGACTACGAGACGATCGAGACGGCCCTGATGGCCGCGGAGACCGGACACCTCGTCTTCTCGACCCTGCACACCCTCGACGCGACCGAGACCGTCAACCGGATCATCTCGGTGTTCCCCCCGCACCAGCAGAAGCAGATCCGGCTGCAGCTCGGAGCGGTGCTCAAGGCCGTCATCTCGCTGCGCCTGATGCCGCGCGCCGACGGGCTGGGGCGCGTCCCGGCCGCGGAAGTGCTGATTCGAACCCAGTACATCCGCGAATGCATCGAGAACAAGGAGAAGACGAAGTTCTTGAAGGACGCCATCGCGGCGGGGACGTCCCAGTACGGCATGCAGACCTTCGACCAATCGCTGTACATGCTCTACAAGGGGGGCCTGATCACGCTGGACGAGGCCCTGAAGCGCGCCACGAATCCGAACGAGTTCAAGCTGAAGCTGCAGGGAATCCAGTCGACTTCCGACATTGCGCGGGAGGAGATGGACCAGGAGCTCGAGGCGCCGGGCGAGTACAGCAACGTGGCCGGCGAGGAGTCTCCTTTCGACTTCAGCAACCAGCCCCCCGCCACGCGCTAGGCGGCGGGCGGCTGCGGTCGGCACTGCCGCGGGTACCACGCGCCGATGCCGCGACGGATTCGCAAGACCCTCGAGCCGGGCTCCGCGCAGGCCGCCTACGCGCGGGGTTTGAAGCTGCTCGAGATCCGTGCTCGTGGCCGCGAGGAGCTGCGGCGAAACCTGGAGCAGCGGGGCTTTGCCGCCGAGGCGGCCCGCGCCGCCGTGGAAAGGCTCGAGGCGGAGCGGTGGCTGGACGACCTGGCGGCGGCGCGCGCGCTGGTGCGCGCCAAGGCGCCGCGCTACGGGCGACTTCGGATCGCCCGGGAGCTCTCGGTCAAGGGATTCTCGGAGGAGACCGCGCGGCGCGTGCTCGCGGAGGAACCGGCCGCCGAGGCCGGGGCGCTCGGCCGGGTGTTTCGGCGCCTCTGGAAGTCCTCCGCGAGTTTATCGGCGGCAGAGCGCCGGCGGCGCGTGTACGCGGCGCTCGTGCGGCGGGGCTTCGCGTCGGAGTCGATTTCTGCGATGATCCGAAATTCCCATGAAGTCGACGGAGGTTCGGGAGAGATTCCTTAGGTATTTCGAGGAGCGCGGGCACCGCCGCGTTCCGTCGTCCTCCTTGATCCCGGCCGGGGACCCGACACTTCTTTTCGCCAACGCCGGGATGAATCAGTTCAAGGACGTCTTCACGGGCCGCGAGGTCCGGGACTACCGCCGCGCGACCAGTTCCCAGAAGTGCGTCCGCGCCGGCGGCAAGCACAACGACCTCGACAACGTGGGGTACACCGGGCGTCACCACACGTTCTTCGAAATGCTCGGGAATTTCTCCTTCGGCGACTATTTCAAGGACGAGGCCATTCGGTTCGCCTGGGAGCTCGTCGGCGACCCGAAGCGTGGATACGGTCTCGATCCCTCCCGGCTCTGGGCGACGGTCTACACCGACGACGACGAAGCCGCGCGGCTCTGGGAAAGGCACCTGCCGAAGGAGCGCATCCTCCGCTTCGGGGAGAAGGACAACTTCTGGGCGATGGGGGAGACCGGCCCCTGCGGCCCCTGCTCGGAGCTGCACTACTACCAGGGCCGGGACCCTGCGGGCAACCGCGCGGAGTTGGTCAACGCCCCGGGCGACGACACCCTCGAGATCTGGAACCTCGTCTTCATGCAGTTCGAGCGCGACGCCGAAGGAACGATGACGCCGCTGCCCAAGCCCTCGGTGGACACGGGAGCGGGTCTCGAGCGGGTGAGCGCGATTCTTCAGGGCTCCACCAACAACTTCGACACGGATCTGTTCCGGCCGATCCTGCGAGAGATCGAGGCCCTCTCCGGCCGCACCTATCGGGGCAACATGGCGGTCGAGGATGCCCCGTTCCGCGTGATCGCCGACCACGCCCGCGCCGTGACGATGCTGATGGGAGACGGCGCCCTTCCCTCCAACGAGGGGCGCGGCTACGTCCTGCGGCGCATCATCCGCCGGGCGCTCCGCTACGCGCGGCACCTCGGGATCGAGGATCCGGTGCTCTGCCGGCTGGCACCCGTCGTCCTCGGACTCTTCGACGGCATCCACTTCCGGCGCTCGGGAGAGGGATACGCGGCGGAGGGAACGGGGAACTATATCAACGTTGATATAGTGTTCGACCGGACCCTGAGGGCCGAGGAGGAGCGCTTTCTGCAGACGCTCTCCTCCGGCATCGACTTGGTCGGAGAGGAGATCGAGCGGGTGCGCCGCTCCGGGTCTCGGGAGCTTTCGGGCGAGACGCTCTTTCGGCTCTACGACACCCACGGCATTCCCGTGGACGTGATCGGGGAGATCGCCCAGGACGAGGGGGTCTCGATCGACCGCTCGGGATTCGAGTCGGCGATGGAGAGACAGCGGGAGCGGTCGAGGTCTTCGGCGAAATTCGGCGCGGCCGATGCCTCGGCTTTCGAGAGGCTCGAGCTTCCCGATCCGCACTCGGTCTTCCGCGGATACCCGGAGCAGGACTTCGTGTCGCTTTCCGGGGCGCGGGTCGTGGGCCTCGTGCGCGACGGGCAGCCCGTTTCGAGCCTCGAGGCCGGACAGGAGGGGGACGCCGTGACCGACCGCACCGTCTTCTACCCCGAAGGCGGCGGTCAGGTGGCCGACACCGGGACCTGGACCTGGTCCGGCGGCGAGGCGGAGGTCGTGGACGTGCAGCGCCCGTTGCCCGGTGTGATCGCCCACGGCATCCGCGTCGCGAAGGGCCGGCTGGATCTGGGAGCGTCCGTGTCCATGTCGGTGCCCGAATGGACGCGGCGGCGCACACAGGCCAACCACACGGGGACGCACCTGCTCCATGCGGCGCTGCGCCGCGTGCTCGGCCCGGCCGCGCGGCAAATGGGCTCGCTCGTTGCCCCCGACCGGCTGCGGTTCGACTATGCGGCCGCGAGCCCGCCCGGCGCGGAGCAGTTGGCCGAGATCGAGCGGCTCGTCAACGAGGAGATCCTGCGGGACCAGCCCGTCTCCAAGGAGATTCTGCCCCTGGACGCGGCTCGCGCCCGAGGCGCCGACATGTTCTTCGGCGAGAAGTACGGAGATCGCGTTCGCGTCGTCGAGGTTCCGGGCTTCTCGACGGAGCTGTGTGGCGGATGCCACGTCGCGCGCACCGGGGAAATCGGGGCGTTCAAGATCGTCTCGGACAAGGGCCTCGCGGCCGGGGTGCGGCGGCTGGAGGCGGTGACCTCGTTGGGCGCCGTGGAGCTGCTGACGCGCGACGAACAAGTCCTCAACGCGATTGCAGCGGTTTCGCAGTCGGCCCGCGAGGACCTCGCGGCCCGCTGGCAGGAGCGCGAAGAGCGCGTCAAGACTCTCGAACGGGAAGTGCAGTCCTTGCGGTTGAAGCTCGCCGCGGGCGAGGGAGGGGCTTCCGGAGAGACGGTGGAAGTCCAGGGCGTCCCGCTCGTGCGCCGGATTGCACCCGGACTCTCGATCCCGGAACTGCGAAACCTCTCCGACGCCCTTCGCTCGCGGATCAAGAGCGGCGTCGTCGTGGTCGGCACGTCGCACGAGGGAAAGACTTCGGTCGTGGCCGCGGTGACGCCCGACCTCTCCGGTCGCGTGCCCGCCTCGCGGATCGCCGCGAGGATCGGGAAAGCCCTCGGCGGAAGCGGCGGCGGCAAGGCCGATCTGGCGCAAGCCGGCGGCAAGAACGAGGCGCTTCTTCCGGCAGCCCTGAAGGAAGCCGAGGCGGCTCTTCGGGATCTCCTGGGCGAAGTCGCCTAGGGCGCCGCCGGAGCCTCCCGACGGCCTCGGGACGGCGCTTTCCCCTTAAGCTATAATGTCTTGAGCCACCGGTTGGAACCGTAAATCGTCATGAATTGGAAGGGCCTCGTCGGCCTGGGGATCCTTTTCTCTTGCTGCCTTCCGGCTGAGGCGCGGATGCGCGTTGCGTGGAAGGACGGCCGCCGGATCGTCTACAACGACGGCATCGGCGAGTCGGTTCACGTGGCGCTGGCGGAGAGCGACGACTGGTTGAGAGCGAGGGTCGCGACACCTTCGTTGTTCGATGGACTGATCGAGGACGCGGCGCGCGTGAATTCGCTCGACCCGAAGCTCGTCAAGTCCGTCATGCTGGTCGAGTCGGCCTTCAACCCCGCCGCCGTCTCTCGCAAGGGAGCGAGCGGCCTCATGCAGCTGATGCCGGAGACGGCCAAGCAACACGGTGTCGTCGACATCTTCGACCCCGCCGACAACATTCGCGGGGGCAGCCGTCATCTGGCCTACCTGATGGGCGTCTTCGGCAACGACCTGACCAAGTCGCTCGCGGCCTACAACGCCGGCGAAGCCGCCGTGCTGCGCTACGGTGGCGTTCCGCCCTACGACGAGACGAGACTCTACGTTCAGAAGGCCCTGACCGCGTACCTCGGCAAGTCGGCGCTCTCGGGCGGTTTCGGCCTGCCCTCGGGGACGATGTACGGGGCGGTGAAGGGTCGGCCGGTTCACGTCCGCCGGGACGAGAACAACCGAGTGGTGTTGACGACCGAGCCGGTCCGGCAGTCCGCCGGGCGCCAGGCGCTCTGAACGAGGGAGGCGATGGTGGCCCGTGCCCCCGAAACTCCTTCGATTGATCAGGGCGTTTTTCTCGTCCATTTGATCCGCGCCCGCAAGAGCCTGCGCGAAGGCCGGCTCGACGCGGCAGGCCAGGAGATCGAGCACGCGCAAATGCTGCGGCCCGAGGACGAGGACGTGCTCAACCTGCTGTCGATCCTGGAGTTCAAACGCGGCAACTTTCTCCAGGCCGGACAGGTCGCCCGGGTCCTGCTCAAGAAGAATCCGGATTCGGCCATCCTGCACGCGAACCTCGGACTGATCCTGTTCAAGGCCGGAGTGCTCGAGGAGGCGGAGCAGGAGTTGCGGCGCGCCGTCGAGATCAAGCCGGACCACGCACGCAGTCACCTCTACCTGGGCCTCCTCTACCGCAGCCGCGGAAAGCTCGGCCTCGCCCTGGAGCACCTGAAGTTTGCCGGGGCCAAGAAAGCCGTGTCGGAACTGGAGCAGGCGTTGCGCCACGGTGCACGGGCGGGAGGAGAGCGGTCGACCGCCGGCACCGAAGCGCTTCGGTCCCCCGAGTATCCGCCGTTTCTCCCGTTAACCGAGAGCGAGCCGCCGCCGGCAGCGCCCGAAGAGCCCGAACCCATCGCGAGGCCGCTCTTGCGTCTGGCGCCCCCGGAGGACGCCCCGCCCGAGGCGCCGCCGGAGCCCTCGGCTGCCGAGGCATTCGACGCTTCGCGGGATACCGCGCCGAGCGAGGCGCCCCCCCCGGAGCCGGCCCCGGAGACGGAAGCACCCGCCGCGCCCGATGTGGACCGGTGGACCGACGAGATCGCCGCCGAGCGCCCGGTCGAGGCGCACCCGCTATTCGTCGTGCGGTCCGACGGGGCCCTCGAGATCGCCTCGCCCGGTGTCGTCTACGTCCGAAAGGGCTCGGTCGTCTGGTACAGCGGCAACGTCCGCTTCACCTCCGAATCCGCGTTCCGCGGCACGCGCCTCGAGAGCATCCTGAGGGCCGACGGCCGAGGCTATCTCTTCGTGAACGACCCGGGACGGCACGCCTTCCGGCGCGATCTCTCGGAGCAGTCCCTGTCGCTTGAGGGCAGCCGCCTGCTGGCCCTCGACCACGGCCTCTCCTTCCGTCTGGAGCCGATCCACGACTTCCGGCTGAACCGGCGGGTGGACATCCTGCGGATCCAGGGGCGCGGCAGCGTCATCCTTTCCGTGACGGGGCCCCTTCTCGCCCACGAGGTGACGCCCGACTTTCCGCTGATCGTCTCGGCGCACGACCTCGTCGCCTGGAGCGGCAGTCTATTGCCCGCGGTCGTCGAAGACCGTTTCCTCGAAGAGGTCATGCAGCCCGACTCCGCGAGCGCGCCCAAGATCCGCTTCGAGGGTGAGGGCACCGTCCTGACCGAGCCTCCGCGCCCGCGCCGGCGCTCGACCGACCGCTCGACCGGGCCCGCCGACCGGCGGCGCAGCTAAGGCGAAAGGTGCCGGCGCGGCTCGACCCCGCGCTCGGCCGCGAACGACGCCAGGCGCTTTTCGGCGAAGTCCAGGGCGCGCCGCAGGGTCTCCTCGTGCTCGTGCTCGCAATAGATCCGAATCATGGGCTCGGTTCCCGAGAGCCGATGCAGCAGCCAGCCCCGGTCGCCGAAGACGTACTTGACGCCGTCTAAGTCCCGAACATCCGTGACCGCCTCGCCCGCGACGCGGTCGGGCGGCGCGCTCCGGGCTTCCTCGACGAAGGCCCGGATGACCGGAACCGGCAGGTAGACGTCGCGGCGTCCGTAGGCAAAGGAGCCGAATTCTCGTTCGAGCTCGTCCAAGGCGCCTTCCAGATCGCGCCCCGACTGGGCCAGGCTCTCCAGCAGCAGGAGCGCCGCCACGACGCCGTCCCGCTCGGGCAGGTGAAAGGCGAAGGCGTAGCCGCCGCTCTCTTCGCCGCCGGCGACGACCTCGCCCCGATTCATTCGCTCCGCCACGTGCTTGAAGCCGATGGGCGTCTCGAAGACGGGCGAACCGAGAGCCGCCGCGACCCGGTCGATCAAGAGCGAGGTCGAGAAGGTCCGGGCGATGCCTCCCGAGAGGCCGCGGCGCCGGAAGGCGTGCAGCAGCAAGAGCGCCAGAACGCGGTGCGGGGAAACGAATTCGCCGCGGCGATCGAGCACGCCCAGCCGATCGGCGTCTCCGTCGGTGGCGACGGCGAGATCCAGGCCTTCGGCGCGCACTCGCTCTGCGGCCTCGGCCAGATTCGGGCCGATCGGCTCCGGGTGGACGCCCCCAAAGAGCGGATCCCGGTTCGCGTGGAGCGGGATGACCCGAGTCGAGCCGCCGCCGGCGACCTCCGCGATCAGGAGTCCGGCGGCGCCGTGCATCGCATCGGCGAGGACGCGGAGGCCAGCGGAGCGGATGGCGGGGAGGTCGGCGAGCGCGGCGAGACGCACGCGATACGGGGTGTAGAGATCGAGGGTCTCGATCCGGCCCCGCCGCGCGGACTCGGGGGCGCTCCTGCCGACCTCTCGCGCCACCGCCTCGTACATTTCGGGCGGCGCGCTCCCTCCGAAGGCGGCCTTGATCTTGTAGCCGTTGTAGAGGGCCGGGTTGTGCGAGGCCGTGATGACGACACCGGCCGACAGGCTGAGGCGTCGCACGTGGTAAGAGACGGCCGGAGTCGGAAGGGCGCGGTCGGAGAGCAGGACGTCGATGCCGCCCTGCGCCAGCGCCTCGGACACCGCCGCGGCGAACTCGGGGGAGAGGAAACGGGTGTCGTAGCCGACCGCGGCCCGGGGAGCCGGTCCGGGAGCGGAGGCGAGAAGCCAGCGCGCCGTGGCCTTCGCGAGTCCGCGAATCTCTGCGAAGGTGCAGTCTTCCGCGAGAAGGCCGCGCCACCCGTCCGTGCCGAGGTGGAGACTCAAGGCGAGGGAGTGCGGCCGGCGAGTGTGAGCCCGGCGAGGCGCTCCTCGGTCATTCCCAGGCGGGTCAGAAACTCGGACGCCCGGGCGAGGCGGAAACCGCGTCGCGAGAGCGCGTCGAGAAGCTGGGGAACCAGCGGCGCGACGGGGTCCTCGCGGTCGCTGCCCAGATGCAGGAGGATGATCCCGCCGCTCTCGGCGTGGGACACGAGGCGATCGACGACCTTTCCGGCGCTTCGATACGCGCGCGACGAGGGGTCGCTCACCCAATCGAGCCCGTCCAAGCCGGCGCGCCCGCCGGTCCACCCCACGTGCCAGTAGCCCTCCTGCGCCGCCCAGTAGCGGATTTCGGCGTTCTGCTCGCCATAGGGGGCCCGCCAGAGGGGTGCCAACGGGCGTCCGGTGGCGGCGAGCCAGGCCTCGGCGGTCGCGCGCAGTTCCCTCGCCACGAAGGCGCGATCCACGCCGGGACGAGTCGCCTGCCTTCCGTCTTGCGCGTAGGTGGTCAGATGCGGGTGCGAGTCGGTGTGGTTGCCGACCTCATGGCCGTCCTTGGCGACTCGCCGAGCGACATCCGGATACCGGCGAATGAAGTCTCCCGTCAGGAATACCGTGGTCTGAATGCCGCGCGCGCGCAGCGCGTCGAGGATCTGCCGCGCCCCTCGGTCCGAGGAGCCCGCGTCGAATGAGAGAACGAGCTCCGGACGATCCCGAGGGCCGCGGGTCAAGTCCGGGATCGAGGGCCTCTCCCCGGCCGCGCTATGGGAGGCGGCCGCGGGCGGGCGCGCCGGGGCGCCGGACACGCCTCGGGTGACCGGTTCCGGTTCTTCGGCGGCTCTCTCCGGGGGGGAGGACCCGATGGTCGACCCGACCTCGGAGGAAAGAGGCAGCACCCCGACCCGGTACGGTCCCATCTGGCGAATCTTCTCGAATCGGAAGCGGCCGTCGGCGACCGGCGTCGAGGCCACGAACCCCGCGGAGCCGAACAGAAATACGGCTCCGCCCGGTGAGGCGACGCCCTCGATCCGGGCGCCTTCGGGACCTTCGGTCACCGTCTCGATGCGGGCGGCGGGAGGCCGCCGCACGGGCACCGGGGAGAAAGCCGCCGTGCTCAGGCGATCGAGCTCTCCTACCGTCTTGAGCGCCAGGAGCATCGGGGCGATCACCGCGAGCGCCACCGCAGCGAGAGCCAGCCGCGGGGGCACCGGTCGGGCGAGCCGCTTCTGGACGGGCCTCCAGAGAGCCAGGCGCCCGTCCTCGCGGGCGCAGCGGGGCGAGCAGTAGAGATGGCCGCGCATCCGAACCTCGCAGAGGCGACAGATCGGGCGACGGCAGGTGTGACAGCCACGATGTGCCCGCCGGCCGGCGTGGACCGGGCACGGGAGATCCATGGGGATATTATGAGCAGTCGACGGCCGACAGTCGACAGTCAAGAGCCGGGAAGACCGGTCCGACCGTCCTGTCGACTGTAGACTGCCGATGTCGACCCGATGAAGCTCAACCTTCCAAACGCCCTCACGCTCTCCCGGATCTTTCTGGTGCCGTTTCTCGTGGTGGTGCTCCTGACCAAGTTCGACGGTCGGGAGACGATCGGCTTGTTGATCTTCCTGACGGCGACCGCCACGGACTTTCTCGACGGCTGGCTCGCGCGCCGCCGCGGTCAGATCACCACGCTCGGCATCCTGCTCGATCCCATCGCCGACAAGCTGCTCATCTCGGCGGTCTTCATCTCGCTCGTGGAGCTCGGCCTCGCCCCCGCCTGGATGGTCGCAGTCATTGTCGGACGGGAATTCGCGGTGTCGGGGCTGCGCTCGATCGCCTCGGGGCAGGGCATCGTGATCCCGGCCTCGGCGTGGGGGAAGGCGAAGATGCTCTCGGAGATCTTCGCCGCGTCACTGCTGATCCTCGCCCTGCGTCACGAGGTCTTCGCCGTCCCCGGCAAGGCGGCTCTCTGGATCGTGGTCGCCGTGGCCCTGATCTCGGGCACGCAGTACTTCATCCGTTTCCTGCAGCGCGTCACCTCCTTCGCCGGCCCCGTACCGCCGGAACCTTGAGGAAGGTGCGAGGGGCGAGGGGTGAGGGGCGAGGCAAGACGGCGGCTAACCCCGGCGGCGCAGGAGAAAGCGCCAGATCGGCCTCCCCTCCTCCCGGTACTTGGTCTCGTAGTGCGTCTCGGCCGGGGCGGGAAGCTCGTCCCAGGCGTGCCGCTCCAGCGTGGGAACCGTGGCCAGGGTCGGCTCGATCACCCGCGCATAGCCGGCGTGATCGGTCGCGATGCGCAGCCAGCCTCCCGGCTCGAGCCGGGAGGCGAGGATCTCCAACCCGACGCCATCGAGCAGGCGCCGCTTGCGCTGTCTCTTCTTCGGCCAGGGATCGGGAAAGTAGACGTGGAACGCCCGAACGGAGGACGGTGCCAGAGCCATCTGGGCGAATCGGCGGGCGTCGGCCCGAATGATCCGGGCGTTCCTGAGATCGGCCCGAGCCAGACGGTCGCGGCAGATCCGGTAGTAGGCGAGCGAGAGCTCGAGGCCCAAGAAGTCGTGTGCCGGGTTGCGGCGCGCGGACTCGATCAGGAATCGCGCCTTGCCGCTCCCGATCTCGACCTCGAGCGGTGCCCGCCGCCCGAAGAGGCGGACCGGGTCGAAGGGTCCGTCCGGCCAGAGCACCTCGTCGCCCGTTCTCGGCACCCGCGCGGAGAAGGGCCCTTCCTCCATCCGGAAAGCGGCACCTACCCGAGCCGGTCGGCGATGGCGCGGGCGAACGCGCGCGTGCCCGTCCGGCCTCCGACGTCGGCCGTTCGGATTCCCTGCTGGAGTGTGGAGGCAAGGGCCGCCTCGATCCGGTCGGCGAGCTCCGGCAGCTCCAGGTGCCGGAGCATCAGGATGGCCGAGAGCAGCAGCGCCATGGGGTTTGCGCGGTCGCTTCCGGCGATGTCCGGAGCCGTTCCGTGCACCGCCTCGAAGATTGCGACGTCGGGTCCGAGGTTGGCGCCGGGGACCACGCCGAGCCCGCCGACCAATCCCGCGGCCAGGTCCGAGACGATGTCTCCGTACAGATTTTCCGAGAGGAGGACGTCGAAGAGCTCGGGATTCATGACCAACCGCATGCAGGCGGCGTCCACGATCCGGTCGTCGGCGTGGATGTCGGGGTAGTCCTCGGCGACGCGGCGGAAGCAATCGAGGAAGAGACCATCGGAGAGCTTCATGATGTTGGCCTTGTGGACGGCGGTGACGCGGCGCCGTCCGTGCCGCCGCGCATACTCGAACGCGTAGCGCGCGATGCGGGTCGAGGCGGCCTCGGTGATGATCTTGAGCGATTCGACCACGCCCGGAACGACCACGTGCTCGAGGCCGGCGTAGAGGTCCTCGGTGTTCTCGCGGATGACCACGAGGTCGACGTTCCGGAATCGCGACTCGATCTCCGGCAGGTTGTGCACGGGGCGCAGGTTGGCGTAGAGGTCGAGGGCCTTGCGCAGGCGAACGTTGACCGAGGCGAAGCCCTTGCCGATGGGCGTTCCGACCGGGCCCTTCAAGGCGACCCGGTGCCTCCGGATCGCGTCGAGCACGCGCGGCGGCAGCGGATCGCCTTCCGTTTTCTCGGCCTCCTGGCCGACGATCGCTTCCTCGAAGCGCAGGGGGGCGCCCGCCTTTTCCAGAATCGAGACCACCGCGTCGGCCACCTCGGGTCCCACACCGTCGCCGCGAATCAGGACGATCGTGCGAGGCGCGCTCAACTCTTCTTCTCCTTCAGGATCATTCGGACCTGGCGGATCGTGGTGGGCGTGGCGTCCTCGATGATGAAGTCCGCAAAGCGCCCCCTCCAGCGTTCTCCCTTCCGCGGAATCCTCCCGAACCGCAGCATGAGATGGCCCGCGATCGTCTCGGCCTCGTCCCTCGGGAGTCGAAGGCCAAACTGCTCTTCGAGGTTCTGCAGGCGAAATGTCCCCTCCAGAAGATACGTCCGCTCGCCGGCCGACACGAATCCCGGCCCTTCCTCCTCGTCGAACTCGTCCTGGATGGGTCCGAGCAGGGCCTCGATGGCGTTCTCGATCGTCACGATCCCGGCCGTCCCGCCGTGTTCGTCGACGACGACCGCCATGTGCGTTCGGCGGCGGCGCATCTCCCGGAACAGCTCCTCGGCGCGCTGGAATTCGGGGACGAGGAACGGCGGATGCAGGTAATCGGGGAGCCGGAAGGTGCGCTCCTGCTCGTCGGACAGGTCGTAGAGATCCTTGGCATGCAGGATGCCGACGACGTTGTCGAGCGTGCCCCGGTAGACCGGCAGCCGCGAAAGCTTGTGCTCGCGCAGCAGGATCCGCACGTCCTCGAAGCGAGCGGTGTCGGGCAGCGCGACGACCTTCGTGCGCGGGACCATCAGATCGCGGACGGTCTTGTCGCCGAATTCGAGAACCTTGTGGAGGAGCTTGCGCTCCTCCGGGTGAATCGCGCCCTCGGAGGCGCCGAGGTTGATCACGCTCTTCATCTCCTCCTCGGTCAGCGACGGGACGCGCTCGGGCACGCCGAACAATCGGAGCGCCCGCGTGGTCAGGCGCACGCAGAGGGTGGCGATCGGGGAGAGGATCTTCATGATCGCGGTCACCGGGGCCGCCACGGCCCGCGAGATCGCGACGGGCGAGGCGGCGCCGATCGCCTTCGGTGTCATCTCCGCGAAGACGAAGAGCGCGATGGTGGAGAAGGCGATGGCCAGGGGAACGCCGTACTTGTCGCCGATCCAGTTGGTGGCCAATGCGGTGGCAAGTGCCGACGCCGAGCTGACGAAGAGATTCTGTCCGATCAGGATGGTGGCGAGAAGCCGCGGCGTCTGGGCCCTCAAGTCGCGGATCAGCCGGCCCTTGGGGTCCCCGCTCTCGCGCATCCGCTGCAGATCGATCCGCCCGAGCGAGACGAGCGCGGTCTCGGCTCCCGCAAAGAAGGCGGAGAGCGCCAGCGAAAAGAGAAGCAGCGCGAGAAAGAGAATCGATTGCACGTCCATGGAGAAGTCCTTTCGCGGAGGAGATCCGTAGTCTACCCGCGACCGAGGCGACTCGCCGCCCAGCCTGCGGCCTCCGACAGGCCCGCCTCGCGGACGCGGGCGGCGCCCTCGAGCGCCGGCAGGAGCCTTCGGTCCCCGACCGATCCGCCCGAAGCGGCGGCGTTGCGTTGCAGGCCGCGTCGGCCCGCGCGGTTGAGCGCGGAGCGACCATAACGACGGCGCCACTCTCCGGGCCCCATCGCCAGCCACTCCCGACGAGTCGGGGGCGCTTCCTCCGTCGCGACGTCGCGACAGCCGGGGCGGGGCGCTCCGTCGTTCCAGGGGCAGACCTCCTGGCAAATGTCGCAGCCGAAGACGTGCGGGCCGAGAGCCTCCTTGACCGAGTCGGGCAGCGGCCCGCGGTGCTCGATCGTCCAAAAAGCCAGGCAACGGCCGGCGTCGAGGACGCCGGGGGAGAGAAGCGCGCCGGTCGGGCACGCCTGCAGGCAGGCCACGCACGCGCCGCATTGCTCGGCGATCGGGTCGTCGGGAGGCAGGTCGAGGTCGGTCAGGATCTCTGCCAGCAGAACGTACGACCCGAGATTCGGGTCGATGAGGCACCCGTTCTTGCCGATCCAGCCGAGCCCCGCCGCGGCGGCGAAGGACCGCTCGAGCAGGGGTGTCGAGTCGACGCAGACGCGGTGGCGGAACGGGGTCGAGATTCGGTCGGCCGCGCGACGCGCTACATGCTCGGCGCGCGCACGGAGCGCCCCGTGATAGTCCGCGCCCCGCGCGTACCGCGCGATCTCGGCGCCGTCGGCCGCCCGGTAGGGCTCGGAAGAGTAGGTGGCGGAAAGACAGACGATGGAACGGGCGCCGGGGAGGATCCGGGAGGGATCGGCGCGGGCATCGCGCGTGTCGGCGAGGTAGCGCATTCCGGCGTGCCGGCCGGCCGCCAGCCATCGGGCGAAGCGCGAGAACTCCGGGGGCTCGCCCGCGCGGGCGATGGCCGCGCGGGAAAATCCGCTCCGTCGGGCCTCTTCGCGAAAGACGTCGGCCGCCAGCCGGCGATCGTACCGGAGGGCCGGAGTCTCCGGGACACTCACTCGTGCGATGCTAGCATCCGGTCAGGACCCATGGCAGAGCAGAAGGGGATCTACCCGCGCGTCTTCGGGCTCGTCGTCGCCGCGGCGCTGGCCTACGCGCTCGTTCTCATCCTCCGGCCGTTCGCCGGCCCGATCGTGTGGGCCTTGCTCTTGAGCTTCCTTCTCTTTCCCGTCAATCGTTTCCTCCGAGCCCGGTTCCGGGGGCGCGCGGGCCTGGCGGCTTCGGTCTTGACGCTCGCCGTCATCCTCGGAATCGTGGTGCCGGCCGCGGTACTCGCGAGCGCCTTCGTGAGCCAGGGATCCGATCTGGTCACCCGGCTCTCGGCGATGGCCTCCCAGTACAAGATCGCGAGGCCGAGCGATTTGTTGCGAGTCCCGCTGGTCGACAGGGTGCTGCGCTTCGTCCAGGACAGCACCCCGGTCACGGCCGACCAAGTTCAAGAGTGGCTCGTGGGCTCCTTGCGCGGGACCGTTCAGTTTCTCCTGGGTCGCAGCCGGGCGTTCTTCTTCGGCGCGCTTGGAATGGTCGTGGCTCTCGGCCTGATGCTGTTTCTTCTGTACTTCTTTTTCCGGGACGGCGACCAGTTCGCCGAGCGGATCGTGCGCCTGATTCCCGTCGAGGAGCAGAGGAAGAAGCGGCTGATGGACTACCTCGCCTCCGTGACCCGCGCCGTGGTGCTCGGCTCCGTCCTGACGGCGCTCGCCCAGGGAGCCATGATCGGCCTCGGCTTCTGGATCTCGGGTCTGCCCTCGCCGGTCGTCTTCGGAGTACTCGCCGCCGTCTGCGCCCTTCTGCCGGTGGGCGGCACGGCGCTCGTGTGGGTGCCGGGCGCTCTGGTGCTTCTGGCCCAAGGGCGCTGGGCCTGGGCGATCGGGCTCGGCATCTGGGGCGCGCTCGTCGTCGGCTCCGCCGACAACTTCTTGAAGCCGTTCCTGATCTCCGAGCGCGCCCAGATCACGACCCTTCCCGTCTTCTTTGGCGTGATCGGAGGCCTGTCGGCTTTCGGCATGATCGGCATGTTCCTCGGCCCGGTCGTGATCGCGTTGGCCCTGGCGCTGCTTCGCTTCGCCGAGGAGGACCGCGCCGCGCAGGCGGCCCGACTCGACCGGACGGGCTGAGGGCCTCGGCCCCTCGACGGTCGCCGGATCTGGCGATTCTCGCCGCGGGCGACGAAACGCGTTTCTTGCATCGGTTCTGGGGGGGCCGTATTCTCGCGGCGGCGGCGCTCCGGCGCCGCCGGAGAGATTCGTGGAAACGGAAAAGGGCCTCGAGCTCGAGATCGTGGAGGAGGTCCGCGCGGCCATCGCGAAGGCCGTTCCCTCGCCTTTGCCCGAGCCCAAGGGGGAAGAGACAGCGCCGGATCCCGTGCGCCGCGCGGAGGTGTACCTGGCGCCGTCGATTCCCGACGGGGCGCCGCTCGCCGCGTTCAAGAGAGTCCTCCTGCGAGGTTTTCGGTTCCTCTGGCGCAACCAGGCCGCGTTCAACGCGCTTTCCCTGGAAGCCTTCCGGCGCGGACGCAGCGAGTCGGAGCGGGAATTCCGCAGCCTGCGAGAGCGCCTGGAGGCAATCGCCCGGGAGGTCTCCGAGTCGCGTCGCCGGGCCGCCATCCAAGACGCGCGGTTCGCGCTGCTCGAGGCGCCCGTGCGGCACGCCGAGGCGCCGGGCGGCCCCCCCGCTCCCGCTCCGCCCCTGGAGCTTCCCCCGGCGGTCTACAGTCTCTTCGAGGAGCGCTTTCGGGGCGATCCGTCGGCGATCTCACAGAATCAGCATTTCTACGTCTCCTTCCTGCGGGGATGCCCGGGTCCGGTCCTCGACGTGGGTTGCGGACGGGGCGAGTTCCTCCGGCTGCTCCGGCAGGAGGGCATCTCGGCCGCCGGCGTCGAGTCGAATCCCGTTTCCGCACGACTGTGCCGAGAGGCGGGACTGGAGGTCGAGTCGGGGGACGCGCTCGCCATCCTGGCCGGAAGAGCGAAGCAGAGCCTGGGCGCGGTCGTCGCCTTTCAGGTCGTCGAGCACTGGCCGTGGCCGGCGATCTTTTCCTTTCTCGTGGAGGCGCGCCGGGTCCTGCGTCCCGATGGCGTGCTCATCGCCGAGACGATCAACACCGACTCGCTCGCGTCGTTGCGCGCCTTCTTCCTGGACCCGACGCACGTCCGGCCCGTGCCGCCGGCGGCGCTCGGCTTCCTCGCCGAGGCGGCCGGATTCGCCGAGGCCCGCATCGAGTATCGGGCGCCGCTGCCCCCCGGCGAACGCCTGGCCGAGGAAACGCCGAACGACGTGAAGTTGAACCGGCTGCTCTTCGGCCCGCAAGACTATGCGCTCATCGCGCGGGTGCCGGGCGCGTGAGGGATGAGGGGTGAGGGGCGAGGGGCGAGGGGAAACGGGAGTCGGGAGGCGGGAGGCGTGAGGATCCTCGTCCGTGTGAGGCCGGCGACTCTCCTCCGGCGCACTTGCGCCGCCGCCTGCCGCGCGTGAGCCGACCCCGCGTTCTGGTGTTGGCCGTGCAGAGCCCCTTCTCGCATGGCGGAGCGGAGAAGCACGTCGAGCGGCTGACGCAGGAGCTCTGCCGGCGCGGCGTCGAGGCCGATCTGGTGACGCTGCCGCTGATCGAGCGCGAGCGCTTCGATCTGGTTCGCAGCGCGCTCGCCTGGCGGATGCTCGATCTGACGGAGGTCGGCGCCCGTCCGGTCGACGCCGTTCTGGCCACCCGCTTTCCGAGCTACGCCGCGCGCCACCACAACAAGCTCGTCTGGCTCATTCATCAGTACCGTCAGGCCTACGACCAGTTCGGAACGCCCTACAGCGACCTCGGCGTGTCGCCGGAGGACCGCCGGACGCGGGAGGCGATCGCGGAGATCGACCGGGTGGGGCTCTCCGAGGCGCGCCGAATCTTCGCGAACTCCCGGACCGTGGCCGCTCGGCTGCGGCAGTTCAACGGGATCGAGAGCGAGCCCCTCTACCACCCGCCTCCCCTGGTGGGGCGCTATCGCCAGGGCCCGTTTGGAGACTACGTCCTCTCGGTCGGGCGCTTCGACGCGTGGAAACGGACGGATCTTCTCGTTGCCGCCCTCGCCTCCGCGCCGAGCGTGCGGTTGACGCTGGTGGGTCAGGGCCCGGAGGAAGAGCGGCTCAAGCGGCTGGCCGCACGGCTCTCCGTCGAGGCGCGAATCCGCTGGATCCCCGAGGCCACCGACGAAGAGCTCCTCGCACTGTATGCCGGCGCGCGGCTCGTGGCCGTGGCGCCTTCCGGCGAGGACCTCGGTTACGTTGCGCTCGAGGCGTTTCTTTCGGGCAAGCCGGTCCTGACGACGGAGGATGCGGGAGGGCCGCTCGAGTTCGTTCGCGACGGCGAAACAGGGTTCGTCGTGCCGGCGCGGCCGGAGGCGATCGGGGCGGCTCTCGAGGTTGTGTGGCCTCGGTCCGAGGCTCTCGCCCGTCTCGGAGAGGCCGGCCGACGCCTCGTCGCGACACTCGACTGGGACCGCACCGTCGACCTGCTCCTCTCGGCCGCGGGGATTCGACTTCGATGATCGATCGAGAGATCCTGGCGCGGCTGGCGAGGGAGACCGGCGCGCGCCTGGCAGAGCTCGGGGTGCGTCCGGAGGACCGGAGCTGGATCGAGAAACACGCCGAGTCGGTGACGAGTCTCGGCCGCACGTCCCCCGCGCGGGGCAGCCTGAAGCGGCGTGTCTACGGGCTGGCCCGCAGGGCGGCGCGGATCGCCAGGTAGCCGGCCAGGATTCCGTCCTCGAAGTTGAAGTCCGGATGGGCGGAGATCTTCGGATGGTCGTGCGGCTGCAGGAGGTCCTCCGGCGAGAGGCCCGGCTCGATCCGCCGCGCGATCTCGAGCAGCCGAAGCCGCTGAGCGTCGATCATTTCGTCCAAGAGGCGCTCGAGCTCCGGCGTCATCGCGGGTCACTATAGCCAAGCGTCGGCGGCCCGAGGGAGGACGCGTCTGACCGGCCTCCTACGGCGTGTCCCTTTTTGAGGCGGCCCGCCGCCCTCGGGTGTTCGGCCAAACGACGACCCGGTTTCGGCCCCGCTCCTTGGCGGAATAGAGCGCCTTGTCGGCCTGGAACAGGAGTTGGGACCGCTCACGGGTCTGTTCCGATCCGGCCACCCCGGCCGAGACGGTGCAGCGAAACGACTCGCCTTCCCATTGGAAATCGCGCCGCCGGAGCGCGCGTCGGATGCGTTCGGCAACGCCGCTGGCCGCGGCGGCGGAGGATTCGGCAAACAGGACGGCGAACTCTTCACCGCCGTAGCGGCAGGCCACGTCGCTCGTCCGAATCTCGCGCCGAACGACTTCTCCGAAACCGCGCAAGACATGATCGCCGGCCGCGTGGCCCATGCTGTCGTTGACGCTCTTGAAACGGTCGAGGTCGAAGATCGCCACCGAGAGCGGGGTACCGTACCGCTCGTGCCGCGCCCACTCTTCCGCGAGGCGGCTCTCGAAGTAGCGGCGGGAGGCCAGGCCCGAGAGCTCGTCGGTGACGGCGATCCTCCAATTGCGCGAGGCGTGCAGCGCCGCGGTCAGCGGGGCGAGCAGGGCGCGGACCTCCATCTTGACGTGGTCGTCGATCGGAGCGGTGCTCGCCAGGTCCAAGTGCGCCACGAGGCGGTCGCCGGAGAAGAGGGGCAGGCGCAGACGTCGCGTGGCGGGGCCCCCGGCCAAGAGGTCTCGCGGCGCAAACGACAGCTCGGTCTCGGTGGCGGTCAGGTCTCTCAAGCGCGGCGAGTCGATCGGCTGGCCGCGGTAAGGGTTGACCAGGTCGCGTTTGGGAAAGCGTCGGCCCTCTTCCCCCGCGAGCGTCCAGGCCTCCTCGACACAGCCGCCGTCGTCGATCGTGTAGAGATCGAAACGCGAGATCGTCAGCAGGCGGGCGGCCGCTTCGTAGGCCCGGTGGAGGATCGTGTCGGGATCCGGGGACTCGGCGAGGCGGTGCGTCTCGCGCTCCCGGGACTCCAGGCGCTCACGCAGCCGAGCGACGCGCGTCCGCATCCGCAGCGCGTCGGCGAGCGCCGCGACGGCGAGGGCCGCCAGAAGCAAGTTCGTCCAGAAGGGGAGCACCGAGCCATGAGTGTACTGTCGCGGAAAAGAAAAGGCCCCCTCGCGGGGGCCCGATCTGGTGTCTTACGGCGAGGTCAGTTGGTCTTGGTTGTCGTCGTCGCCGTGCTGGTGGTCGCCGTGCCCGTGGTGGCGGTACCGGTCGTCGCCGTGCCGGTCTCGGTTCCCATCGTGCCCATGGTGCCCGTCGAAGTCGTGGCGGTGCCGGTCGTGGCGGTCTCTTCAACAACCGCCGGGGCCTCCTTGGTGGCCTCCGCCGGGGCGGCCTCTTCCTTCTTCTTGCAGCCCGTCACGAGTGCCGTTCCGAGCACGGCCACGAGGCCCAGGGTCAGAAACTTCTTCATAAACCTCATCTCCTTCTCTTGTCTCTCACTTTCCGCGCAAAAAAAGATTCCACACAGAAAAATCGATCGGGAATGATATCCCATCGGCACCCTCTGTCAACCGGAAAGGCATGGCCTCGACTCCGCCGGAAATGCCGACTATTCTGGGCTTTCAGCCCGCGGCAAGGGGTTCCGGGCACGGGGAGGTCGGAATATGTTCGAGGGGCTTGGCGAGCGGATCCAGGGGGTCTTCAAGGAGCTCAAGGGCGAAGGCCACCTCACCGAATACCATCTCGACACGGCGCTCAAGCAGATTCGCCTCTCGCTGCTCGAGGCGGACGTGGCTCTCCCCGTCGTGCGCGCCTTCACGGCGAGGGTCCGCGAGAAGGCCGTCGGGGCCAAGGTCCTTCAGCATCTGTCGCCGGCGCAGGAGGTGACGCGCATCGTGCGCGACGAGCTCATCACGCTGCTCGGGGGGCGTCGCGCGGAGTTGGACCTGTCCGGGCGCCCGGCTGTCATGGCGCTGGTGGGACTTCAGGGCTCGGGAAAGACGACCTCCGCGGCGAAGCTCGCCCTTCACCTGAAATCGCGAGGCCGGTATCCATTGCTCGTCGCCGCCGACCTCGCTCGGCCGGCCGCGGTCTCGCAGCTCCAGACGCTCGGGAAGCAAACCGGCGTTCCGGTCTTCGATCCGGGCGGCCGCACGGATCCCGTCGCCGTCGCGAAGGCGGCGCTCGCCGAAGCACGCCTGACCGGACGGGACACCGTGATCGTGGACACGGCCGGCCGGTTGCACCTCGACGAGGAGCTGATGCGGGAAGTCCGCGCGGTCGTCGACGCCGTCGAGCCGAAGGAGATCCTCTTCGTGGCGGACGCGATGACGGGGCAGGATGCCGTCCGGTCCGCCGGGGGATTCGCGGCCGCGCTTCCGTTGACGGGCATCATCCTGACCAAGACGGACGGCGACGCCCGGGGCGGCGCGGCACTGACCGTCGTCACGACCGTCGAGAAGCCGATCAAGTTCGTCGGCGTCGGAGAGAAGCCGGAGGACTTCGAGCCGTTCCATCCGGATCGCATGGCCTCCCGGATTCTGGGACTCGGCGACGTGCTCGGCCTGATCGAGAAGGTGGAGGCGCAGGTGGGGGAGGACTCCGCCCGCCGACTCGCGGAACGGTCGGTTTCCGGCGAGTTCACCCTGGAGGACCTGCGCGATCAGCTCGCCTCGATGAGGAAGATGGGCCCCCTCTCCTCCCTGCTCGAGATGCTCCCGAAGGGCGGGGCGTTCCGGGGCCTTCAGGGAGGCGAGAGTGTGGACGACCAGGCGCTCACCCGCGTGTCGGCCATCATCGATTCGATGACCCTCGAGGAGCGGCGCTACCCGCAGGTCTTCAACGGCTCCCGCAAGAAGCGGGTCGCGGCGGGATCGGGAACCTCGGTGGCCGAGGTCAATCGGCTCCTCAAGCAGTACCAGCAGATGCGAAAACTGATGAAAATGGCCCGAAAGGGCGCCCGGGGGATGGACTTCTCGAAGCTGCCCCTGCCGGCCCCGAAGGGCTGAGGCCGGGCGCCGCGCTGGTGTAGAATGCGCGGCTTCGCCGAGGAAAGGATTCTGCCGAATGGTCAAGATTCGCTTGCGGCGCATGGGCGCTCGAAATCGTCCCTACTATCGGATCGTCGTTTCGGATTCGCGGCGCACGGCCCGCGCTGAGGTGCTGGAAGAGCTCGGCTCCTACGATCCCGTCGTCAACCCGGCCCGGCTCACCTTCGACCGTGATCGGGCCCGCTACTGGGTGGGCCGGGGGGCCCTGGTCTCGCCGACGGTGCAGTCGCTTCTGCTCCGTCCCGAACCGGTCGAGCCTGCCGCGTCCTGATGCGGCGCCTCGTCGAGACCGTCGTGAAGCGGCTGTCGGATCACCCCGAGGACGTCCGGGTCACGGAGTCCTTCGAGGGTTCGACCGCTGTTTATGAAGTGGCCGTTCCCGAGGCAGACCGAGGGCGCGTGATCGGACGCGAGGGGAGAACGGTGCGTGCGCTGCGAGGCTTCGTCAGCGCCGCGGCCGCCGCGAGGGGCAAGCGGGCCGTCGTGCGCGTGAAGGACTGAGGGCCGGCGCAGAGGTCGCGTTCGGAGAGGCCCGAGTCCGACGACGAGAGACCTTCCGCCCGGTCCACTCGTGGCCGCCCTTCCCGAGATGCTTGTCGTTGGCACGGTCCGCCGGCCCCACGGGCTGTCGGGCGAGGTGTCGGTCGAGATCGCAACCGCATTTCCACAAAGATTTCAACCGGGCTTGCGCTTGCTCTGGAGTCGGGCCGGCATGACCCGGGCGCTGAAGCTGACCGCCGCGCGACCCCACGGGAATCGCTGGCTTCTCCGGTTCGAGGGCGTCGACGGGACGGAGAGCGCCCGGGAACTGGCGGGCGGCGAGCTCGGCGTGCCGGAACAAGAGGCCTACGCCGCGCCGGAGGGCTTCTACTACAGCCACCGAATCGCCGGCTACCGCTGCGAGGACCGCGACGGTCGGATTCTCGGTATTGTCTCCGGGCTCGAGCAAGCACCGGCCGGGCCGCTCTTGACGGTCCTCACGTCGGAGGGCAAGCCGGTCCTCGTGCCGTTCGTCGCCGCGATCGTTCTCGACGTGGATGAGCAACGGCGACGCGTCGTTCTCGACCCGCCGGGCGGGTTGTTCGAGCTCTAGACGGACCGCACCCAGATCGAGTCCGCCGCGATGCGCATCGAGATCCTGACGCTCTTCCCCGATTACTTCCGGTCTCCTCTCGAGGCGAGCCTTCTCGGCCGGGCCGTGGCCGCGGGGCTCCTCGAGATTGCGGTAACGGACATGCGACGGTTCTCGCGCGACCGCCACCGAAAGGCGGACGACGAGCCGTACGGCGGCGGGCCCGGAATGGTCTTGACCGCGCCGGTCGTGGCGGAGTCGATCGAGGGCACGCAAGGGGAACCGCCCGCCTGGCGGGTCCTTCTGGCACCCGACGGCCGGCGGCTCGATCAGCCTCTGGTCGAGCGATTGGCGGAGCGTGAACGGCTGCTGCTCGTCTGCGGGCGCTACGAAGGAATCGACGAGCGCGTGCGTGCGCTCGGGCTCCTGGACGAGGAGATCTCCATCGGCGACTTCGTCCTTTCCGGAGGAGAGGCGGCGGCGCTCGTGGTGGTGGAGGCGCTGTCGCGCCGGGTTCCCGGCGTCATCGGTCAAGCGGAATCGGTGGAGCGGGAATCCTTCATCCGCGATCGGCTCGATTATCCGCAATACACGCGTCCGCGCGAATATCGCGGCCTCGGCGTCCCGGAGGTGCTGCTTTCGGGAGACCACGCGCGGATCGAGAAATGGCGCCGCGCTCGGTCCCTCGAGCGTACCAAGGCGCGTCGGCCGGATCTACTCGAACGGAGACCCGAGGAACCCGGCGAAGCCGACGAGCGTCGCGACGGAGGGTGATCCGGCGGCGCCGCCGGACCGTGGGCATTCGCCATCAGTCCGCAGCGGGCCAAGTTGCAAAGGCCGCGCAACTTCGTCTAGACTCGCTGTTTACGCCGAAGGAACCCGTCATGAGCGATATTCTTCTGGAAGTCGAGAAGCCCGCCCTGCGCAAGGGCGTTCCGGATTTTGCCCCCGGGGATTCGGTCCGAGTCCACGTGAAGGTCCGCGAAGGTGAGAAGGAGCGAATCCAGATCTTTGCGGGGGTCGTGATCGCGCGTCGCTCAGGCGGCCTGCGAGAGACCTTCACCGTCCGCAAGATCTCGAGCGGAATCGGGGTCGAGAGGATCTTTCCCTTGCACTCTCCGGTGATCGATCGTATCGAGGTCGAGCGAAAGGGCGCGGTCCGGCGCGCCAAGCTGTATTACCTGAGGCAACGCAAGGGGAAGGCTGCCCGGATCGACGAAAAGCGGGTCGAGTAGTCGGAGCCCGGCCGCTCCGTGCCTGTTGACCCCTTCTCCGCGCTCTTCGCGGAATTGGGTCGCCTCTCGAACCTTCACTGCCTGGAGCGGGAGCTCGCGCGGCGCGGCTACCGGCTCGTCGCCGGCGTCGACGAAGTCGGTCGCGGGTGTCTGGCGGGGCCGGTCATGGCGGCGGCCGTCATCCTGCCGGAGGACTTCGTCGTGCCCGGCCTGGATGACTCCAAGCGCCTGGACGCGGAGGCCCGGGAGCGGCTCGAGCCCCTGGTCCGGCGGCGAGCCGTCGCGATCGGTGTGGGTCACGTGGAAGCCTCGCAGATCGACGAGAGGAACATCCTGCGGGCAAGCCTGCTCGCGATGCGGATGGCGGTCGATGCGCTCTCGCCTCAGCCGGAGTTCCTGCTCGTCGACGCCGTGACGATACCGGGTGTGGCCCGCCCTCAGCTGCCTCTGGTTCACGGCGACGCGCTCTGCGCCTCGATTGCGGCCGCCTCGATCGTCGCCAAGGTCGCTCGCGACCGGGTCCTGCAGGAGCTCGCGCGGCGTTACCCGGTCTATGGCTTCGAGCGACACAAGGGTTACGGGACAGAGGAGCATTGGCAGGCGCTGCGCCAGTTCGGGCCGTGCCCCGAGCACCGGTTGAGTTTCGACGGCGTGATCGCCGGAACGGGAGACCCGCCACCTGATCCCGGTCGGCGAAGCGAGCGACGGCGCGGCCCGCGCCGTCGGAAGCCGGCACCGTCGCCTCCCTCCTTGGTGTGACGTCGTCTCGTGCCTGCCGGCGCGCGGCGTCGCCGCCGAAAAACGCGGAGATTCCGGGCATCTCCACGGGTTCGGCCGGGTGACCGCGAGTAAACCGAGCTAGAATTTCGAGAAACATGGCCAACCGGGACCAGATTCTTCAGGGCGCCGAGAAGCTGCTCTCCAAGGGAAAGCTCGACGCCGCACTGAAGGAATACCTGCGCGTACTGGAGGAAAACCCGAAGGACATCTCGACACTCAACAAGGTCGGGGATCTCTACGTTCGGATCAACCGGCCATCGGATTCGATCCCCTTCTTCACGCGCATCGCCGACTTCTACGCCAAGGACGGTTTTTTCCTGAAGGCGATCGCGATCTACAAGAAAATCAACAAGATCGATCCGGCTCGCTTGGAGGTGTACGAGCAGCTGGCCGACCTGTATCACAAGCAGGGTCTGACGCAGGACGCCCGCAGCCAGTACCAAGTGCTGGCCGACCACTACTCCAAGAACAACAAGCCCGACGACGCGATCGCGGCCTACAAGAAGATGGTCACCGTCGACCCCGGGGACTTGAAGATCCAGGCGCGACTGGCGGATCTCTACCGCTCACACCGGCAGATCAATCAAGCGGTGGCCCAGTACGGTGTCATCGGGTCCGCCCTGATCGAGCGCGGCGCCCACGATGAATCGGTCGCCGTCCTCCAGAAGGCACTGGACCTCGCGCCGGGTGACATGGAGATCCAGAGAACGCTGGTGCGGGCCCTGCTGGCTCAGAAGAATCCGGCAGCGGCCATCGCCATTCTCAGGAACGCGCCCGAGTCGGCGGCGGGGCTGGCCTTGTTGGCGGAGGCGCAATTCGAGACGGGAGATCCGGTCGAGGCCGTGCGGACCGCCGAGAGGGGACTTTCGCTCGATCCGGGCAGCGAAGCGTGCCGCATTCAACTCTCGCGGGTTCGCCTCGCGCAGGGCAACCTCGACCCGTCGTTCGCCGTGATTCTGCCCGTGGTCGATTCGGCCATCGCCCAGAAAGATTTCGTCCGAGCCGCGGGACACCTCGCGCCGATCCTGGAGGCCGACCCGGGACATCGCGGAGCCCTGGCGAAGATGGGGGAGGTTCGCGAGGCGGAGGGGAAGAGCCCCGAGGCCGCCTCCCTCTTCCTCGCTGCGGCGAAACAGGCCGAGCGGCGGGGCGACACGGGCCTCGCGGTCGAGCTCTATCGGAACGTGACCCGCCTCGCGCCGGGGGAGGCGGAGGCCCTGTCGAGGCTGAAGGACCTGGTCCCGCCAGCCGCGCCGGCTCCCGCGCCAGAGGCGGCGTCGGTTCCGGAAATCGAGGTGGAGATCGAGGAGGAAGCGCCTCCGGTTCACGCCCCGCAGCCGCAGGTGCCTTCGCTGGCCTTCGAGGCCGCCGAGCCGGCGCCGGCGTGGGCGCCTCCGCCGGCGGAGGCGCCGCCACCGAGCGCCGCTCCACAGCCCGTCGAAGACCGAGAGGTGGAGACGCTCGTCGTGGAGGCCGAGGTCTTCGCGCGGTACGGGCTGACCGACAAGGCCGTGGAGCGGCTGCGGCTTCTCGTGCGGCGCCGGCCCGACCTGCTGCGCGCGCGCGCGCGCCTGGTGGAGCTGATGGCGGAGTCGCAGAACCCGGCTCTTTCTCAGGAAGTCGCCGACTTGGCGCAAGGCTACCGCGAGGCCGGACGCCCGGCCGATGCGGAGGCGCTGCAGAGTCGGTTCGGAATGGCGCCGCCGACCGTCGCCGCGCCTCCTCCGCCTCCCCCTCCGGTCTCTCATGCACCGCCGGCAGGGGCGGCCGACACCGGCTTCGACGAATTCGGGATCGAATCGGGAGCGGCCCACGGTCCCGTGATGGCCGAGCCGCCCCCGGCCGCCGAGCCGCTGGAGGAATCGATCGACGAGTTGCCTTCGGTCGAGCCGCCGCCGCCGGCGCCGGAGCCAGCCGCGCCGCGTGTCACGTCGTCGATGCCGATCGCCGCGCCTGCCGAATCGGAGTTCGTATCCTACGAGGAGCTGGGCTCCCTGCTCGAAGAGGAGATGCAGAAGGCGAGCGAAGGGCCCGCCGCTCCGGAGGCCCTCGGCGAACCGGCGATCGATGAGCAGAGCCTCTTTGCCGACGAGCAGCAGTTCTTCAACCTCGCCGAGGAGCTCGAGAAGGAGCTCGCGGACGAGCCGACGACGCCGGAGGCTCCGGCCATGGAGGGTCCCGAGGGCGAGGTGTCGCTCGAGGAGATCTTCCGCGAGTTCAAGAAGGGCGTCGAGCAGCAGCTCTCGGCGGAGGACTACGAGACCCACTTCAACCTCGGGATCGCTTACAAGGAGATGGGGCTGACCGACGAAGCGATCGGCGAGTTCCAGCTCGCGAGCAAGGATCCGGCCCGGATGGTCGAGTGCTGCAGCATGCTCGGGCTCTGCTTCCTGGAAAAAGGAATGCCGCAGCTTGCGATCAAGTGGTACCGGAAGGGACTCGAGGCTCCCGACATCAAGGAGGTTGAGACGGTCGGGCTGCTCTACGACCTCGGCTGCGTCTATCAGGACACCGGCGATCTCGAGCTCGCCTACCGAACCTTTCTCGAGGTCTACGGGCTCAACACCAACTACCGCGACATCGTCCATCGGGTCAAGGAGCTCGAGGCGGTCAAGAAGAATTGAGATCCCGAACCGCGTTGGGCCACGCCTTGACCGATCGCCGCCCTTCTGCCGCCAATCCCCTGTTCGCATGCCCCCGCTGCTGTCCGTCCGCGACCTGAGAGTCGAGCTTCCCCACGGGGGGCGGTGGTTCCCCGCCGTTGACGGCGTCTCCTTCGATCTGGAGCGCGGCGAGGCGCTGGCTCTGGCCGGGGAGAGCGGGTGCGGCAAGAGCCTGCTCGGGCGGGCGCTGATCAACCTCCCGCCCGAAACGGCGCGCGTCTCCGGGTCGATCTCGTGGGCCGGCAGCGAGCTCACCGGAGAGCCCGAGAGTCGGTGGCAGCAGATGCGGGGGAGCCGGATGGCGATGGTCTTCCAGGAGCCCGGTGCGGCACTGGATCCCGTGCAAACCATCGGGACTCAAATCGTCGAGGCGATTCGCTTGCACCGCGACATGCCGGCGCGGCAGGCGCGGCTGCTGGCCGTCGAGCGATTGCGGGAGGTGGCGTTTCCAGATCCGGCAGCGGGGGCGGAACAGTACCCGCACCGACTCTCGGGGGGCCAGAAGCAACGCGCCCTGCTGGCGGTCGCCCTGGCCGCGGACCCCGAGCTCCTGATTGCCGACGAGCCGACGACGGCGCTCGACGCGACGGTCGCTTCGGAGGTCATGGACCTTCTGGCGCGGCTGCGGGAGCGGCGGGGCCTGACACTTCTTCTGATCAGCCACGACCTCCCGCTCGTCGCCCGGGCGAGCGGCCGCGCGCTGATTCTCTATGCCGGCCGCGTGGTGGAGGAGGCAAGGACGGCGGAGATCTTCCGGTCCCCGCGTCACCCGTACACGCGGGCTCTGTTGCGCTGTCTGCCGCGGCTCGATCCGGAGGCGGGCCCGAGGCGGAGGCTCGACGCGATCACGGGGACCGTCCCCGACCTCTACGATCGGACCGCCGGGGGCTGCGCTTTCGCACCGCGTTGTCCGGAGCGGTTCGGGCGCTGCACGGAGAGCGAGCCCGCACTCGGCCCGGCGGAGGGCGTGCTCGTTCGGTGCTTCCTCTACGACGGCCCCGAGCGAGGGGTCCGGGTGACGGCGTGAGCTCGGGGGCGCTCCTCGAAGCGACGGGGCTCCTCAAGGTCTATCCGCTGCGGTTGGGGCTCTTCGGGTCGACAGTAGGCCGCGTGCGCGCGGTCGACGGCGTATCGCTTGTGATCGGACGCGGTGAAACCCTCGGCCTTGTCGGGGAGTCGGGAAGCGGAAAGAGCACGACGGGACGCCTCTTGCTCCGCCTGGAGGAGCCGACGGCCGGGGAGATCCTCTTCGACGGAGATCACTGGCTCTCGCTCACGGGAGCGGAACTGCGGCGCAAGCGCCGCGGGATGCAGATCGTCTTCCAGGATCCGCATAGCTCGTTGAACCCGCGCATGACGGTGGGCGACCAGATCGCGGAGCCGCTTCGGGTGCAGGGTCTCGCGCGGGGCCGAGAGCTCTCCCGGCGCGTCGCGTCCCTGTTGACGGAAGTCGGACTGTCGCCGGCGGTCGCGGACCGCTTTCCGTCGGAGTTCTCCGGCGGACAGCGTCAGCGCATCGCGATCGCTCGCGCGCTCGCGACCGAGCCAAAGTTTCTCGTCTGCGACGAGCCGGTTTCCTCCCTCGACGCGTCGATCGCCGCACAGGTTCTCAATCTCTTGGGAGACCTGCGCGACCGGATGGGGCTCGCGGTCCTCTTCATCTCGCACGATCTGGCCGTGGTCTCGCGCGTGGCGGATCGCGTTGCGGTCATGTACTGCGGGAGGATCGTGGAGCAAGGGCCGACGGCCGAGATCGTGCGCGAGCCGCTCCATCCCTATACGGCGGCGCTGCTCTCGGCGGTCTCGCCTCCGGAGGCGGTCAGCCCTCCGACGCCGCGGATCGTGCTGGAAGGCGAGCTTCCGTCGCCCTCGGCGCCGCCGGCCGGGTGCGCGTTTCATCCGCGCTGCCCGATCGCCAGGCCTCGCTGCCAGGAGGAGACGCCGGTCTTGACCGGCACTCGGCCGGATCGTTCGGTGGCGTGCTTTTTCCCCGGTGAGCTCCGAGCCGGGCGGGTCCGCGAGGCCGGTCCGACCCCTCCGTTATGATGGGCCCGCCGGTCGTTGCCGGGAAGTCTGTGAGCCGGTAAAGTCCGCGCAGTCAAGGAAAAGGCGTGCGGTCGGGGAAACATTCGGCCGCCCGGTGCGTAAGAAGGGTGACGAAGGAGTGACAGGAATGAACGTGATTTCATTTTCCCGGCCGAGCCGCGCGGCGCTCGCCGTCGCGGGTCTCCTGGCATGCCTCGCCGTCGAGGCTGCGCCGCAGGGTCCGGTGGTCTCCGCCCGTCCGGGTCAGCGGACACCGATGCCATTGCCGGCGCCGGTCGATGGGGCCATCCGATTGTCGCTCGATCGGGCGATCGCCCTCGCGGTCGCCAACAACCAGGACTTGAATGTCGCGGTCAACGCGGCCGAATCGTCGCAGTATCTCTTCATCGCCTCGCAGGGGATCTTCGATCCAGTCCTGGCCGGTTTCGCCAACCGCAACCACCAGGAGGAGCCGGCCTCGAGCCAGTTGGTGGGCGCCCTGGTCGGGATCGCCGACACCTACAACTACGGCGCGAACGTGTCGCAGCTTGCCCCCTGGGGCGGGACATTCACGATCGGCACCACGGGCGGCTGGCTCCACACGAACTCAACTTTCTATTCCGTCAATCCCTCCTACACGGCCAACCTGCAAGTCACCGTCAGCCAGCCTCTCTTGCGGAACTTCGGTCTGACCGCGACCAAATGGCTGATCTGGACCACGCAGAACACACGCGATGCCACGTACCAGACGTTTGTCCGAAGCATTCAAACCGGCGTCAACAACGTCGAGCAAGCGTATTGGGACCTCGTCTACGCGTACCAGGTCCTCGAGGTCAACAGGGAGTCGCTTCGGATCGCGCAGGATTTGAATCGCATTACCAAGATCAAGATCGACGTCGGGTCGTTGGCACCCATCGACATCACGCAGACCGAGGTAGGCATTGCCACGGCCGAGCAGGACATCATCACGGCCCAGGGTCTGATCGGAGACGCCGAGGATCGGATTCGCCGCCAGCTCAACATCGACCCGGTGGCGGTCCCGTATCGCATCGTCCCGACCGATGAGGTACGTGCGGAGCCGGTCGTCCTTCACCCGGATGAGGGCGCCCGCCAGGCCGTCGTGAGCCGTCCCGAGGTGATCGCGCAGGCCTACACGGCCGAGAACGAGCGGATCGCCTTCGAGTACTGGTCGAATCAGCTCCTGCCGGGCGTCAACCTGGTCGGCAGCTACGGGAACGCCGGACTCGATGGAACGTTCACCCTGCCGACGACCCCTCCGATGACGGTGATGAACGGGCTGGGCGACGCTTACCGCCAGGTGACCGATCGCTCCTTCAAGAACTGGTCGATCGGGCTGAACGTCTCGTATCCGATCTTGAACCGCTACGCGAAGGGGCAGCAGGGAGCGGCCAAGTACGCGTGGGATTCCAACAAGGCGCTCCTGATCACGACGCAGCAGAACGTGGTTCTCGAGGTCCGCACGGCGGCGCGCTCGGTCGACACGGCCCGCCAGCAAATCGTCGCCACGGGCAAGGGACGAGAGCTCGCCGAGAAGAACCTCGACGCGGAAAAGAAGAAGTTCGATAACGGAATGACCACGTCCTTCCAGGTCAACCAGGTCCAGCTCGATCTCTCGTCAGCCAAGACGCGCGAGCTGCAGGCGCTCGTCGTTTACCGCAAGGCGCTCGCGCAGTATCATTACTCGGTGGCCGACAACCTGGACTGGAAGGGGATCAGCATCGAAGGGCTCCCCCAGGCGACCCCGCCGCCGGTTCAGCCCTGGGTCGCCGTCGCGCCGGCCAAGTGACGGCAGAGTCAGCTCCGCCAGCCGGCGCTCCGGGGCCCGGCGACTCCGCGCTGTCGCGGATCGTCGGAGTCTTCTTTTCGCCGGGTCGCACTTTCGAGTCCATTGCCGAGCGCCCGACGTGGCTCCTGCCCGTGATCCTCTGGGTGCTCTGCTCGGTCGCCGTGTCGGCTGCGCTCGTGCCGCGCATGGATTTCGAGAAGATGATGCGCGAGCGCTTCGAGAGGAGCGGCCAGAAGGTCTCCGATGAGCAGCTCCAGACGATCGTCGAGCGACAGAAGCGCTTCGCGCCGGTGTTCGGCTACTTCGGAGCGGTTGCCGCGCCCGTGCTGATCAGCCTCCTGGTGGCGGTGATTCTCTGGGGCTCGCTTCGGGCGTTTGGCTGGGACACGAGCTACCCGCAATCCCTGGGGGCGACCGCGCACGCCTTCCTTCCGAGCGTCGTCGGTTCGCTGCTGCTGATTCCCCTGGTCGTGCGGCAGGAGCGGGTCGATCCGTCGGCGATGGGGGACATGCTCCGGTCGAATCTCGGGTTCCTCGTCGAGCGCAACGCGAAGGCCTTGCACTCCCTGCTCGGCTCGATCGACGTCTTTTCCTTCTGGACCCTCGCCTTGCTGGTCATTGGCTTTGCCGCGGCGGCGAAGATCCGCAAGGGTCAGGCCGCGGGAGTCATCCTGACGCTCTGGGCGGTCTACGTGCTCGGGAAGGCCGGTTTGGCGGCCCTCTTCTGAGCCGATACCGCCAATTCCTGAACTCGCCGGCCGTTTCGTCGTATAAACCCCCAGGCAAAGCCGCATGCTCATCGACATCCGCGACATCACCAAGGTGTACGACATGGGGGAGGAGCGCGTCCGGGCCTTGGACGGGGTCACCTTGGGTGTCGAGCGCGGCGAATACGTGGCGATCATGGGACCGTCGGGCTCGGGCAAGTCCACCCTCATGAACTTGATCGGATGCCTCGACACGCCGAGCTCCGGCTCGTACATCCTGAATGGGCGCGAGGTGGCGCAGATGTCCGACGACGAACTCGCGCAGATTCGCAACGAGGAAATCGGATTCGTCTTTCAGACCTTCAATCTGTTGCCGAGGACCAACGCCCTGCAGCAGGTGGAGCTGCCGCTCGTGTACTCCGGCGTGCCGAAGAAAGAGCGGCGCGAGCGGGCGGTCCGGGCGCTCACGGCGGTGGGTCTCGGGGATCGGATGGGTCACCACCCCAACGAGCTGTCCGGCGGCCAGCGTCAGCGCGTGGCGGTCGCGCGCGCCCTGATCAATGATCCCTCGATCCTGCTCGCCGACGAACCGACCGGCAACCTCGATTCCCAGACGGGCACGGAGATCATGGCCCTCTTCGACGAGTTGAACGCGCGCGGCAACACCATCATCCTCGTCACGCACGAGGAGGACATCGCGGCTCACGCCCGCCGGATCGTGCGTCTGCGTGACGGGAAGGTGCGCGAGGACCGTCCCAACGAGGAACGCGTCCGCGCGACGACGACCGCGACCGCGGGCTGATCCCCCCGGGCGGCCGGCCCGGCGCGCGTCTCCGAGCACTGGCCGAGCGGGAATCCTCGCTCCGCGGCTCAAGGCGTTGCCGCGGGAACGAGGCGAAGCGTCGAGACCGGCCCGCCCCCGATCCGGAAATACTCGCCGCGCTTCCAGAGGGGCAACAGGTCCCGATAGCGGGGGGAGAAGACGTTGCCCGATTGACCGGTCGTGTGGACGAAGAGCGACCGGGACGGGTCCGCGAGGTCGATGATCTGTCGGTAACTCGGCCCGTCCGACATGACGTAGGAGCCGTCCCGGCGGTAGGCGCCCACGTTGATCGTCGAGGCGTCGCCGCCCTGTCCCGTCTCGAGGCTGAAGAAGGGCCGCAGGAGCGCAACCCCGTCGAAGACGCCGTGCGGGAATCGGGCGCGGTGCAGCCGCTCCCAGCGCCAGCCCGCCGGGTCCGAGCCCAGGCGCTGCCGCAACTGCCGCACGGCCGCCGAGAGTGTGGCGGTCTTGAAGTCGGCGCAAGTCTCCTTTCTCGACGTCCGGACGTCGTCGCACCAGCTCGAGTTCTCGCGGAATGAATTGATCAAGAATCGGGAACGGACGCTCCCGGCGGGAGTCTTCCCGAGCTCGTCCTCGGGCATCGAGGAAAGGGCCGTGTACCAGGCGGCATAGATCGACGCGGCCACGGAGTCGGGGGAAAACGTCCGGTCCCAGACCTTCAGTCTTTCGAGGGCGTCGCGGGAGGTCGCGTCCTCGGGCCGTGTGTCCAGCAGCAGCGGCAAGAGCTCGTCGGCCTGCTCGGAGTGGCGATCGAGCTGGATCGCTGTCATCGCCTCTCGATCGAGCGGGCCGGAGGCGAGGATTCGCTTGGTGATTCGATCGGCCCGGTACGGCTCGGGCCAGTCGCCCGTCATCGGCCAGGGATACCGATCCGAGACGACGCGGTCGTTGGCCGTCGCGATGTAGCCGCGGGGCGGGTCCAGGACCCGCGGAAGCTTCTCGAACGGAATGTATCCACTCCAGTCGTCCGGGCCCGAGCCCGACACCGGCAGCAGACCGTCGGAGCGGGGCCGGATCGGGATGGCCCCTGTCGCCGTGTAGCCGATGTGGCCGTCCACGTCCGCGTAGACGAGGTTCTGCGCGGGCGCCCGCAGGAGGCCCGCCGCAGCGAGGAACTGCTCCCAGTTGGAGGCGCGGTCAATGCCGAGAAAGGCCTCGGCCGTCGTGTCCCCCGGATCGAGCCCCGTCCACCGCAGGGCGACCTGGTGTCCGAGCGTCTCGGCGCCGGCGTAGAGGTCGGTCACGATCGGGCCGTGCGCCGAGGCGCGCACGTCCAGCAGGACATCGGCTGAGCCCCGCACCGGGATACGCTCGGTGCGGCGCTCGAACGCCCGGGAACTCCCGCGGTAGAAGTAGCGTGAGGGGTCGCTCGGGTCGACCTGCTCGAGAAAGAGATCCTGGACGTCAGGCTCGACACTGGTCAGGCCCCACGCGATGCGAGCGTTGTGGCCGATGATCACGCCGGGTAGGCCCGGCAACGTGGCTCCCTCGACGGAGAGGCCGGGCGCCTCGAGACGAGCCAGGTACCAGACCGAGGGCGTGCGCAGCCCCAGGTGCGGATCGTTGGCGAGCATCGGCTTTCCGGACTTCGTCCTCGAGCCCGCCACGACCCAAGAATTGCTGCCGATCTCCTCGCCCTGAAAACCCAGGGCGGAAAGGCCGGCAAAGGCGCTCTCGAGAGACCCCCACGGGCCGGCCGGCGCCCATGGCGGGGCGGACCCGGGGCGGACAGCGGCGGCGCCCACGCGATCCATCCACTCGGCGTCGAGAAGGATCGTCGGTTCCAGCGGAACGGGAGGGAGCAGCTGCCCCGCTCGCTCCGCACCCACGGCGGAGACAAATCGCGCGCGTCGGATCTCGTCCCTCGCGTTGCCCGCCAAGTCCCAGGCCATCATCTTCGCCCAGGCGAGCGAATCGACCGGAGTGAAGGTCTCGGGCTCGGCGCGCAAGATCCGGTACTCGACCGGACGCGCCCGGTCGGCGGAGAGGAACGAGTTCACCCCGGCCGTGTAGGCTTCGAGGAGCGCGCGCGTCTCCCGGGAGAGGGACTGCCACGAGGCCTCGGCGGCCCGGCGAAATCCGACCGTTCTCAGGAACCGATCCGTATCGATCAGGCGAGGGCCCAGAATCTCGGCGAGGCGGCCGCTCCCGATGCGGCGTTGAAAGTCCATTTGCCACAGCCGGTCCTGGGCGTGGGCGTAGCCCAAGCCGAAGAGGGCGTCCGCCGACGAGCCTGCCCGCACCGTCGGGACCCCGCGAGCGTCGCGATCGATCGACACCGGCCCGGAGATGCCCACGACCCGCTGCTCGCCGGTCTTCCGCGAGAGGGTGGACACGGCGAGCAGTGCGAGGCCCGCCGCGACGGCGAGCGCCGCGACGAGGGCGGCGTAGAGGGTCTTCCTCACGCGGCGAAGTCGAGCGGGCGCACTAGAGCGCCGTCTCGGGCCCCGCGGCGCCCCCGCGGGTCTTCGGCGAGAGCCGGCCTCATCCCTCGTTGCGTTCCTCGGCCGGGAGCTTAACCTAGGGGCCGTGCCGCGAGTCCTGCTGCTTCTGCCCACGACGACCTACCGCACACCCGATTTTCTGGAGGCCGCGGAGCGCTTGGGCCTGGAGGTCACGGTGGCCTCGGAGGAATCGAGTGCGCTCGAGGGATCAAGCCCGGATGGCCTCCTGACCCTCGACTTCCGCGAGCCGGCTGCGTGCGCCAGGCGTGTCGAAGAGTTTGCCCGTCGCGTGCCCATTGCGGCGGCCGTCGGCGTGGACGAACAGACGGTGGTCGCGGCATCGGCGATTTCCGCCGCGCTCGGCCTGCCGGCCAATCCTCCGGGAGCGGCCGTGGCGGCCTGGCACAAGGGCACGCTTCGGCGCCGTCTGTCTGCCGCCGGCGTGCCCACACCGGCGCACCGGATTTTTTCCCGCCACGAGGACGCCGCCGGCGTGGCGGGCCGCATCCGATACCCCTGCGTCCTGAAGCCGACTTTCTTGGCAGGGAGCCGCGGCGTGATCCGCGCGGATGAGCCGGAAGGCTTCGTCGCCGCGTGGGGGCGAATCGACCGCCTTCTCGAGGACCCGGCCGTGTCGCGCCTTGGCGGCAAGCTCGCGGGAGAGATCCTCGTCGAGGACTTCGTTTTCGGGAGCGAGTTTGCCGTCGAAGGGCTGCTCGAGGGCGGAGAGCTCTCGGTGCTCGCCCTCTTCGACAAACCGGATCCGCTCGACGGTCCCTTCTTCGAGGAGACGATCTACGTGACGCCCTCGCGCCTGCCCGAGCCCGAGCAGCGGGAGATCCATCGGGTCGTCGCCGCGGGCGCGCGCGCTCTGGGTCTCTCCGAAGGACCCGTTCACGCGGAGGTGCGCCACGGCGCTTCGGGAACCTGGCTGATCGAACTCGCCGCGCGGTCGATCGGAGGTCTCTGCGCCCGGACTCTTCGATTCGGCACCGGGATTTCGCTCGAGGAGCTGATCCTGAGAAGTGCTCTGCGAATGGAGATCCAGACCCTCGAGCGGGAGCCTCTGGCGGCGGGTGTCCTGATGATTCCCATCCCAAAGGCGGGTGTGCTCGAGGAGATCGGCGGGGTCGATCGGGCGCGCGCCGTGCCCGGCATCGTCGAAGTCGCGATCACGGCTCACCTCGGCCAGCGCCTGGTGCCTCTGCCCGAGGGCTCCCGATACTTGGGGTTTCTCTTCAGTCGAGCGGAGAGGCCGGAAGAAGCGGAAGCCGCGCTTCGTCGAGCGCAGTCCCTGTTGGGTTTTTCGATCGGAAGCTGAGCCGCCGGGCGGCGGGGCGGGGCTACTTGGCGGGGGAGTAGTAGGGATTCCGTCCCGAGGCGTGGTCGGTCGTGTCGAGGATCTCGCCGACGGCGGGGGCAAGGCTCCGAATCGCTTTCTCGATTCCCTGCTTCAACGTGATGTCGGCGGCGCCGCATCCCTGACAGCCGCCTCCCAAGCGCAGGTAGACGTTGTTCTTCTTGACGTCGATCAGCTCGACCCATCCCCCGTGCTGAGCGATCGCCGGGTTGATCTCCCTGTCGAGGAGGTCGCCGATGGCCCACTTGAGGTCTCCCTCCGAGGGGAGCTTCTCGAAGTATTCGGCGGCGACGATCGGCCCCCCGCTCTTCAAGTGTCTTCGGATGACGTGGCCGATTCCCAAGGCGGGCCAGTCGACGGCGTGGAGAGCGTTGACCGTCACGAGATTCTCGGCGAGGAGAGCGGACTCGACGCCGGGAATCGCGAGCAGCTCGGCCGCGAGCGGGGACAGACGCGCAGCCTCTTGCCGGTCGGCGAAGAAGGCCGAGCCCTCGGGCACGACCGGCCGGTCCACGAGGAAACGGCAACTTTCGCCGGACCGGGAAGGCTCTCCCGTGATCTTGATGTCCTCGGCCACCTGGCCAGTATAGCTTCGCATTGACGCGGTTTCGGGCCGTCGCAGATAATCCGGCCGATGAAGGAAAGATTTGTCCGCAAGGACCTGAAGCGCAACGAGCTGGCCGAGACGGTCGGCCGGACCGTCGAATACCTCAAGTCCCACCGCAGGGGCGTCGTGGAAGCGGCGGCGGTCGCCGCGGGGCTGGCACTCTTCTTGGCCGGCTTCGTCCTCGTGAAACTGTACCGGGAGAGGAGCGCGGGCACCGAGCTGTCGGCCGGGCTCGAGGCCTTGCAGGCGCCGCTCGCGGGGGAAGCGGCCGCCGCGACGGCGCCATTGAGCTTTCCGACCGACGCCGCGCGGGGCCAGGCGGCCGATGGCCATTTCCGCCGGGCGGCATCGCATGGGGGCACCGCGGCAGGCCGGGCCGCCGCCGTGATTCTGGCGGCGCGGGTCGAGAGGCCGGGCACGGCGGAAGAGACCTTCCGGCGGGCGGCCCGGGAGGGCAAGGCGGAGATCGCCGCGGCGGCAGAGATCGATGCCGCGAAGCTGCTGGCGTCGCAGGGGAAGACAACCGAGGCCGTCGACCGGTTGAAGCGCGCGATCGAGTCGGCATCGGTTACGGTTCCGAAGGACGCCCTGCTCTACACGCTCGCGCAGATCTATGAGACCAGCGGCGACAGCTCCGACGCCCGCGCGACTTACCAGCGCCTCCTGAGCGACTATCCCGACTCGCCCTACCGAGCCGACGCCCGCTCCCGA
Source organism: Thermoanaerobaculia bacterium (assembly GCA_035498405.1). Lineage (GTDB taxonomy): Bacteria > Acidobacteriota > Thermoanaerobaculia > UBA5066 > Gp7-AA6 > DATBFU01. Next base: position 192,769 of record DATKAE010000084.1, read on the forward strand.
AGCGGGGCGGGGATGTAGTCGGAGCCGCCCGGAAACCCGCGTCGGTCGGTCGCCGTCGGTCCGGGCGGCCCCCGAAGAAGTGTTCAAGGCTCTCCGGCTGTAGTTGACGGCGCAAGTGGCGACGAGAACCCGTCGGGTCGTGATCCTCGTCTGCGATGGGCTGGGTGTCGGGGCGGCGCCCGATGCCGAGGCGTACGGGGACAGCGGCGCCGACACGCTGGGCCACGTTCTGGAGCGGTGCCCGGTGGCATTGCCCCACCTGGAAGACCTCGGCCTGATGTCGCTGGTCGGCAGGGGTCGTTCGCGCGGCGCCCGAGGACGCATGGCGGAAGCCTCGGCGGGCAAGGACTCGACGACGGGGCACTGGGAAATGATGGGCCTCGTCCTCGAGCATCCCTTTCCCTTGTACCCGAAGGGGTTCCCGCTCGATGTCGTCGGTCCGTTCGAGCAGTACCTCGGCAAGAAGGTGCTAGGCAACAAGGCCGCCTCGGGCACCGCGATCTTAGACGAGCTCGGGGCCGAACATCTGGCCACCGGGCGCCCGATTCTCTACACCTCGGGCGACTCGGTCTTTCAGGTTGCTGCGCACGAGGAGATCTGGCCGCCCGAGAGGCTGTGGGAAGCCTGCCGCTTCGCTCGAGGCCTGCTGACCGGACCACACCGCGTGGGCCGGGTCATCGCGCGTCCCTTCACGGGGCAGCCCGGAAACTTCCGGCGGACCGCGAACCGGCGCGACTTCTCCGTCGAGCCGATCGGGGAGACGTGGCTCGACCGGCTGGTCGCCGCGGGCCGCCGCGTCTTCGGAGTCGGAAAGATCGTGGACATCTTCGCCGGCCGCGGCCTCACCGATTCGGCGCACACCGGGTCCGACGCGGAGGGGCTCTCGGTGACGACCGAACAGGTGCGTTCCGGCGACTGGGACTGCGTCGTCACGAACCTCGTCGACTTCGACAGCAAGTACGGGCATCGCAACGACCCGGCCGGCTTCGCGAGGGCCCTCGCCCTCCTCGACGGAGGGATGCCGGGGCTGCTTGCGGCGCTGCGCCCGGACGACATCTTCCTCCTGACGGGGGACCACGGCTGCGAGACGACCGACATCTCGACCGACCACACGCGCGAGTGCGTGCCCCTGCTCGCCGCCGGCCCACGACTGCGTCGAGACGTCGATCTGGGGATTCGGTCGAGCTTTTGCGACCTCTCGGCGACGGCCGGTGAGTTTCTCGGTGTGCCGGCGCCGCGGGGCGAAAGCGCCCTCGGCCGTCTGCTCGCCTGACGGGCGCCCATGCTCCATGGCGCGCTGATCGTCTCGGTTGCCGCCGGGGCCGCCGGTCTGGCCTTCGTTTTCGTCAATGAGTGGCTGATTCCCCGCCTCGCGCGAGGGGGCGCGGCGCCCGGGCCGAGGCCGCGCGTGTCAATCGTCATTCCGGCCCGAAACGAAGAGCGTGACGTCGAGGCGGGCGTGCGGTCCCACCTCGCGCAGGACTATGGCAATTTCGAGGTCGTGGTGGTCGAGGACCGGTCCACCGACGCGACCCCGCGGATCCTCGAACGCCTTTCTCGGGAGGATTCGCGGCTTCGAGTCGTGCCCGGGGCGGAACTCCCGGAGGGATGGCTCGGCAAGCCGCACGCCCTGGCGCAGGGCGCCGCGCTTTCCGGGGGGGAATTGATTCTCTTCGCCGACGCCGACGTCCGCTACCATCCGCGCGCCCTGAGCGAGGCCGTGACCTACTTCGCGGCCCGGAAGCTCGACTTCCTGATGCTGATCCCGCAGTTCGAGATGCGCGGATTCTGGGAAAACGTTCTGATGCCCTATCTTCTCGTTGCCTTCTTTCAGGCGCCGAGCTTTCTGGCCAACTGGCAACGTCCGCGCTGGATCGCCGCCGGCGGGGGGGCGGGCAACCTCGTCCGCCGGACGGTCTACGAGGGGGTCGGCGGCCACCGGGCATTGGCCGACTCGGTCGTCGACGACGTTCGGCTCGCCTTCGCCGTCAAGGGCGCCGGTTACCGCGTCGGCCTCGTTCGGGCGGACGACCGCATCGCCGTGCGCATGTACCGCGGTTTCCGGGAGGTCTTCGACGGGTTCACGAAGAACTTCGCTTATGTCTACCAGGGACTGGCCGGGCTGCTCCTCCTCGGCATCACGGTTCTGACGCTGGGCACCGGGCTCTTGCCCGCCGGGGCCCTCGTCGCCGATCTTGTGGGTCTGAGTCTGCCGTCGGCCGATGTCGTGTTGGCCGCGGTCGCCTGCGGCCTGGCAGTCTTCTCGCGAGTCGTCCTCGCGGTCTCCTATTCCGAGCCCCTGTGGCCCGCCCTGACGCACCCTATAATGGCCGCGGTCTGGTCCGGTATTCTGTTGCGATCCCTGTTTCAGCGGTTCGTTCGGCGGCGCCTGACGTGGCGCGGGCGCACCTTCGCGGCGCGCAGAGCGCGTTTTTGAAGGCGGAGGGAGGAAATGCGCTGGATCGGGCTGGCGGGTATCGCCGTCGTCCTCGCCGTGGCGCTCCTGTTGTCCCGGAACCGGCGGGCGATCGCCTGGCGGACGGTCGGTTGGGCGGCCGCGCTCCAACTCGTCTTCGCCTTCCTGGTTCTCTACTGGGACCGGGGGAAAGACGCCCTGGAGGCCTTCTCGGACGGCGTCAGCGGGGCCATCGCCTACGCCGACAAGGGCGCCGGGTTTCTCTTCGGCTGGCTCGCGGGGCCCATGGATTCGATCGGGTCGAAGCTCGGGCTGCCCATCGGCGGCTACATCTTTGCGTTCAAGGTTCTGCCCATCATCATCTTCATCTGCGCCTTCTTCTCGATCCTGTATCACTTCGGCCTGATCCAGCGGCTGGTTCAAGGCATGGCCTGGGTGATGCAGAGGTCGATGAAGGTCTCCGGCGCGGAGGCGCTCTGCGTGGCGGCCAACGTCTTCATCGGCCAGACCGAGGCCCCCGTCCTGATCGCTCCCTACATCGCGGCTATGACGACCTCGGAGCTGCTGGCCCTGATGACCGGAGGCATGGCGCACATTTCGGGAGCCGTGATGCTCGCCTACGTGACGATGGGAGCGCCTCTGAAGTACCTCATCGCCGCTTCGGTGATGGCGGCGCCGGGCACCTTTCTGATCGCCAAGATTCTTTGGCCCGAGACCGAGCAGCCGGCGACGATGGGCTCGGTTCGGCTGACGGTCCAAAGGACGAGCGCCAACTTCATCGACGCGGCCGCGGCCGGCGCCTCGCAAGGCATGACCCTCGTCCTCAATATCGCCGCCATGCTCATCGCCTTCGTGGCCCTGGTCGCTCTCTCCAACGGGCTGCTCGGCTGGATCGGCGCCTTCTTCGGCCAGCCCGGCTTGCAGATTCAGACGATCTTCGGCTGGGTGCTTGGGCCGCTCGCCTTCCTTCTCGGGGCTCCGAGACAGGACGCGGCGATCGTAGGCAACCTGATCGCGAATAAGACCGTCATCAACGAGTTCTTCGCTTTCGCGATGATGAAAGAAGTGGTCGGCCAGCTCTCCGAGAAGGGCAAGCTCGTCGCGACCTTCGCACTTTGCGGATTCGCCAACTTCTCTTCGATCGGAATCCAGATCGGCGGCATCGGGGGGCTGGCGCCGACGCGCCGGTCGGATCTGGCACGCCTGGGCCTTCGGGCAATGCTCGCCGGGTCGCTGACGAGCTTCTTGACGGCCGCGATCGCGGGCATCCTCTACGGCCCATGACGGAACGGGGCGCGACACTCCGGACCCGATTGGACGAGGCCGCCGCTCGTGTGCGCGAGATGGGCGCGGGACCCGCGTCGGTGGGGCTCATCCTCGGTTCCGGACTCGGGGGCCTTGCCCGGGCGCTCTCGGATCGCCGGGCGGTTTCCTATGGGCAGATACCGAATTTCCCGACGCCGACGGGCGTCGTCGGCCACGCCGGGGAGCTCGTGCTGGGCCGCGTCGACAAGACGCCGGTGATCGTCCTCTCGGGACGTATCCACTTCTACGAGGGTCGGACCATGGCCGAGGTCGTCTTCCCGGCCCGGCTCCTCGTGCGGCTAGGCGTCCGGGCCGTCATCCTGACCAACGCCGCCGGTGGAATCCGCCGAGGCTTTCGGCCCGGTGACCTGATGTTGATCGCCGACCACATCAACCTCTTCGGCACCAACCCGCTGATCGGCGAAAACGAGGACTCCCTGGGCCCCCGCTTTCCCGACATGAGCGCGGTCTACGACCGCGGTTTGCGGCGGATCGCGCGGGCGACGGCGCGCCGGCTCCGCATCCCGCTGCGAGAGGGGGTCTACTTGGGCAATCCCGGACCCTCCTACGAGACGCCGGCGGAGATCCGCGCCTTCGCCCGCCTGGGAGCCGACGCCGTCGGCATGTCGACGGTGCCGGAGGCGATAGCCCTCGCGCATGCCTCGGTGCGTGTCCTCGGGATCTCCACGATCACGAACATGGCGGCCGGAATCCTGGAGAAGCCCCTCGTGCACGAGGAGGTACTTGCCATTGCAGAGAAGGTGGGCGATCGCTTCGTTCGGCTCCTGACGGAGCTCGTGCCCCGGGTCGCCGCGGCGTCGGAGAAGTGACTCGGTGGCCGCGCCGCGCGAGAAGGAATGGATCGAAGCGGCAAGCGCCGTCCGACGCCACGCCGTCTGTGACCGAAGCGGGTTTGCCGTCGGCGCCGCGCTCGAGGCGGAGGACGGCACTCTCTTCACGGGGTGCAACGTCGAGAACGCGAGCTACGGCCTGACGGTCTGCGCCGAGCGCGTCGCGGTCTGGAAGGCCCTCTCGGAAGGGGCGCGGCGGTTTACCGGGATCGCGATCGTGACCGACGCCGCGGAGCCCACGCCGCCCTGCGGCGCCTGCCGACAGATCCTGTGGGAGTTTGTCGGGGACGTCCCCGTGGTGATGGCGACGGTAGCGGGAGGCCGGAAGCGAATGCGTCTCTCGCAGCTCTTCCCGGAGCCTTTCGAGTTCTAGAGAGAATGGGCGTGACGAGGTGTCTGGGAGCACAGGGGCGAGGGGTTAGGCCCGCGTTAGGGAAGGTGATCGTCGGTTTGATGGCGATCGTCCCGGCGATCGCCCTCGCCCCGGTTGGACCCCGGCCGGCGAAGAAGGAGTCCGCCGACCTACTCATCGTCAACGCTCGGCTCATTACCGTCGACGCCGATCTTTCGCTCTTCGACCCGGGCGCCGTCGCGGTCAAGGACGGCGCGATCGCGGCGGCCGGCCCCTCGCCGGCGCTCGCCGCCCGGTTCGCCGCGCGGTCGACCTGGGACGCCCACCACAAGATCGTGATGCCCGGGCTCGTCAACACGCATACGCACGCCGCCATGACCCTGCTGCGCGGGCTGGCCGACGACCTGCCGCTCGACCGGTGGCTCGAGGACCACATCTTCCCGGCCGAAGCGAAGAATGTCTCGCCGGAGTTCGTGTATGACGGAACGCTGCTCGGCGCGCTCGAGATGATCGAGGGGGGCACAACCACGTTCGCCGACATGTATTACTTCGAGGGGGACGCCGCCCGCGCCGTCGAGAAGGCGGGTCTGCGAGCGGTGCTGGGAGAGACCTGGATCGACTTTCCGGCGCCGGATCACCGGGACCTGGCGTCGACCATCGCCGTGACGGCGGAGTTCGTCCGGAGATGGAAGGGGAGTCGGCGGGTGGTCCCGGCGGTGGCGCCCCACGCGCCCTATACGTGCTCGCGGGAAACGCTCCTGGCGGCGCGGGAGCTCGCCGTGCGAAATGGGGTTCCGCTGCTGATCCACGTCGCCGAGACGAAGAAGGAGCTCGAGGACGCCCGCGCCAAGTGGGGCCAGTCGCCCGTCGCCTATCTCGACGGCATTGGCTTCTTCGCCGGGACCGGGCCCGGCACCGGTGTGCCGGTCGTGGCCGCGCACTGTGTTTGGGTGGACGGAGCCGACCGGGCGCTGCTCAAGGCGCGCGGTGCCGCGGTCTCCCACAACCCCGAGTCGAACATGAAGCTCGCATCCGGGATCGCTCCCATCGCCGACATGGCAAGGGAGGGGCTGCTTTGGGCGATCGGCACCGACGGCCCGGCCGGCTCGAACAACGACCTGTCGATGCTGGAGGCCATGGACTTCGCCGGCAAGCTGGCCAAGGTCTCGACGCTCGATCCGACCGTGCTGGCGGCCCGCGACCTCGTTGTGGCGGCGACCCGGTCGGGGGCGCGGGCATTGGGGCTCGAGGGAAAGATCGGGTCGCTCGAGCCCGGCAAGCGGGCGGACCTGATCGCGATCGACGTTCGCAACGCACATGTCGAGCCCTTCGAGGACGCCTACTCGGCCCTGGTCTACACGGCCAAGGCGGCCGACGTGACGGATGTTTGGGTAGACGGCCGGCGCCTCCTGTCCGACCGGCGGCCGACCACGCTCGACGCAAAGGCCATCGTGGCGGCTGCGGTCGCCTGGCGGCAAAAGATCCGGCAGTCGCTTCATCCATAAGGGGGGACGCTTGGGGACGCTTCGCGAAGGCCTGGGGAGACTGCAGACCCTGCCTCGCGCCGCCCTGATGGCCGTGGCGGCCGCCCTGGTCGGGTTGACGGCGATTCTCAGCATCGAAATCCGAACGGATCTTCGCTTTTCGTTCTTCTACCTGATCCCCATCTCGCTCGTCTCCTGGCTGGTCGGCCGTCGGGCCGGCTTCTTTTTCGCAGTTTTCAGCGCCGGGGTCTGGGTGGCTGCCAACCTCGTGGAGAGAAGGTGGGAGGCGCCCTCGGAAGCGATTGTCTACTGGAACGGTGCGCTGCTCTTCTCATTCTTCCTCACGATCGCTCTGCTGCTCTCGGCGCTTCGACAGGCATTGGACCGCGAGACCGCGCTGGCGCGAAGCGATCCGCTGACCCGGTTGGCCAATCGCCGGGCGTTCTTCGAACGCGCGGATCTGGAGATCCAGAGAGCGGCTCGCTACGGGCGCCCCTTCACCGTCGCCTACCTGGACATCGACGACTTCAAACGGGTCAACGACCGCTACGGACATCTTGCCGGAGACAGAGTCCTCCTGCTGGTCGCGGACACGATCCGAGAGGTCCTGCGGTCGAGCGACGGACTCGCCCGGCTCGGCGGTGACGAGTTCGTTCTCCTCCTTCCGGAGAGCAGCATCGCGGATGCCCAGGCCGTCCTGGGCAAAGTCCACGCGCAGCTGGAGGACGCCCTGCATCGAGGGGGCTGGGACATCACGATCTCGATCGGTGCGCTCACGTTCCAGAAGGTTCCCGATACGGTGGAGCAGATGCTCAAGATGGCCGACGCCCTGATGTATTCCGTCAAGCGGAGCGGCAAGAATCGTCTGGAGAAGCGCGTCGTCGCCGACTGAGCCCGCCCGAACTGCGATGAGGACGGTCTACGAGATCCTTCGGGCCAAGCGCTTTGGCGAAGAGCTCCCGCCGGAAGAGATCGCGCACCTGATCTCCGGAATCGTGTCGGGGGCCGTCGCGGACTATCAGGCGACGGCCTTTCTCATGGCGGCGGCGATCCGGGGCCTCTCGACCGCCGAGACGGCGGCGCTGACCGGCGCGATGCGGGATTCGGGGGAGAGCTGGAATCTGTCGGATCTGGAGCCGGTCGTGGACAAGCACTCGAGCGGCGGCGTCGGGGACAAGGCCACCCTCGTTCTGGCGCCGCTGGTGGCAGCGGCCGGCGCTCGGGTCGCCATGATGTCGGGACGCGGCCTCGGCCACACGGGGGGAACGCTCGACAAGCTCGCTGCGATCCCCGGATTCCGAACGGATCTGGATCTTCCGCGGGTCAGAGAGACACTGGTCAAGGTCGGCGCGGCTCTGATCGGCCAGACCGACAGGATCGCGCCGGCCGACCGGATCCTCTACGCGCTGCGCGACGTGTCGGGGACAGTGGAGTCCTTGCCCCTGATCACCGCTTCGATCCTTTCCAAGAAACTCGCCTCCGGCACGACCGGAATCGTCTTCGACGTGAAGACGGGCGATGGCGCGTTCTTGAAGACTCTGGCAGAGTCGCGCGCCCTCGGCCGTTCGCTCGTCGATACGGCGCGGGCGGATGGCCGACAGGCTTCGGGCTGGATCACGGACATGAGCCGGCCCCTCGGGCGGGCCGTGGGCAACGCCCTGGAGGCCGACGAGGCGATTCGGGTGCTGCGGGGAGAAGGCCCGGCGCCCGTCCGCGAGATCGCGCTCCGGCTCGGCGTGGAAATGCTGGGCTTCGCCGAGCCCGGTCGGCCTGAGGCCGCGGCCCGGCAGAAGCTCGAGGACGCTCTCGACTCGGGACGGGCCGCGCGTCTGTTCGAGCGGCTCATCGAGGCGCAAGGAGGGGATCCGAGAGTCGTCGAGGAGCCGCTGCGCCTGCCGCAACCGAGCCGCCGAATCCCCGCTCGAGCCCCGCAATCCGGATTCGTTCAATCGATCGCGACCGAGAAGATGGGTCTCCTCGCGGTCGACATCGGCTGCGGCCGGCGGCGGCGCGAGGACACGATCGACTCCGCCGCCGGATTCCTCGTCGAGAAGACCGTGGGAGACCGGGTGGAGAAGGGTGACCCTCTGGCGGTCCTCTGTCTGGGCGGGCGGCCGGCGCCGCGCCCCGGGATCGAAGGAGAGCTCGCGGCGCTCTTCACGATCGGCCCCGCGCGGATCGAGCCGCCGCCGCTCGTCATCGAGAAGCTCTGACTCCGGCGCGCGGGATCGGAAGGAGCAGCGACCGGCCACGGAAGGCGAAACCGGTCGAAGGGATCGAGGACTCACCCGTTCGGGCGGCCCTCCCTTCCTCGCGCGGACCCCGGGAGGGCCCCTCTTCCCGCTAGAATCCACCCGTGCTCTATCGTTTCGAGAACGTCCGAAAAGCCTACGGCCCCAAGGAAGTGCTGCGGGAGGTCACCTGGCAGCACAACCCGGGAGAAAAAGTCGGCTTGGTGGGGCGAAACGGCGCCGGTAAGACGACTCTGCTGCGCATCGCTCTCGGCCGCGAAGAGCCGGACGCGGGAGAATTTGTCAAGGCGAGCGGCATCCGGATCTCGACCGTCGAGCAGGCGCTGACCTCCGACTTGTCTGAGTCGCTTCATGACTACGTCGCCGGCGCCTTCGAGCATCTGCACCGGATCGAGGGGGAGCTGCGCCGGCTCGAGCACGCCATGGCCGAGGGAGACGACTCGGCGCCGGTCCACGACCGATACGACGCGCTCTCGCACCGCTTCGAGAACGATGGAGGGTACGAGATGGTGGCCGACGTGGACAAGGCGCTCTCGGGCCTGGGCTTCGAGAAGGCGGACTTCGGCCGGCGGCTGGAAGAGCTCTCCGGCGGTCAGAAGAACCGCGCGATGCTCGCGCGGGCGATTCTCGCGAGTCCGGACGTGTTGCTCTTAGACGAGCCGACCAACCACCTCGACTTCAACGCCGTCGAGTTCCTCGAGGACTACCTCGCGCGCTCCCGCCGTGCGTATCTGGTCGTGACGCACGATCGCCGCTTCCTCGACCGCGTGGCGGAAGAGATCGTCGACCTGGAGCACGGCAGGCTCACGGCCTACTCGGGGGGCTACACGGCCTACCGCCGCCAGAAGGCGGAGCGCGTGCTCGCCGCCACGCGGGCCTTCGAAAAGCAGCAGGAGTTCATCGAGAAGGAGAAGCAATACATCCGCCGCAACATCGCGGGGGTGAACTCCCGCCAGGCCAAGGGGCGGCGCACGCGGCTCGCGCGCGTGGAGCTTCTGGAGAAGCCGGTCGGGGACATGACCTCCGTGGCCTTTCGTTTCGACGCCGCGCGAGTCGGGGGCCGGACCTTCCTCAAGGCGAAGCGTCTCGACGCGGGCTACGAGGCCGGCAAGCCGATCGTGCGGGACGTCTCCTTCGAGCTGCTGCGGGGCGAGCGGATGGCGATCCTCGGGGAGAACGGAACCGGGAAGACGACGCTCTTGAAGACCCTCGCCGGCCGATTGCCGGCCTTGTCCGGAAGCGTCGCGCCCGGGCACGACGTCTCGATCGGCTACTTCGACCAGGAGCTTTCGGATCTGGATCCCTCCCGGCGCGCGATCGACGCCGTCTGGGACGAGCACCCGAACGAAACGGAAGAGGCGATGCGCTCGTATCTCGCGCGGTTCGCCTTTCGCGGGGACGAGGCGTTCGCCCCGATCGCCGGGCTGTCGGGAGGGGAAAAAGGGAGGCTGACGCTGGCCGTCGTCATGCGGCAGAAGCACAACCTGTTGCTCTTGGACGAACCGACCAACCACCTGGACCTGGACTCGCGCGAGGCGCTGGAAGACTCGCTCGAGGACTTCCCGGGCTCGATCGTGTTCGTGTCGCACGATCGGGCGTTCATCGACCGTCTGGCCACGCGGGTCGTCGACCTGCGGGCCGGCCGGGCGGAGCTCCTGCCGGGCAACTACTCCGAGACCTCGGCGGCGCGAGCCCTGCGGCGGGAGCGTCCGGAGCCGCCCGTCGAGACCCCCTCGGTGCCGCGCCCGGCCGAGGAAAGCGACGCGACGCCGACACGGCGGCCGGTGCGGCGCGTCGAGCGCCGTCCCGGCTCGCCCGAGGAGAAGGAGGCGGCACGGCGCCGGCGCAAGATCCGGGCGCTCGAGGAAAGAATCGCCGGCCTGGAGAAGGATATCGAGGGTCTGGAAGCCCGACTCTGGGAGGAGGCCCTGACGCTCGGACCCGTCGAGGCCCACCGGATCGCGAGCGCAAAGTCCGCGCAAAAGCAGGAGCTCGACCGTCTCGTCGAAGAATGGGCATCCTTGTCGGAAGAAGAGAACCGCGAGGCCACACCCGGGAGGTCATGACGAGCGAGCCCGACCGCCGCGCGGCGATCATCGCGATCGGCAGCGAAATGCTGTCGCCGCTTCGCTCCGACACCAATTCGCTCTGGATCACGGCGAGGCTGGAGGAGATCGGCATACGTGTCGTGCGAAAGTCGATCGTCGGCGACGATGTCGAGGAGATCGGCCGCGAGCTTTCGGCGGCGGCAGCCGTCGCCCCTTTGATCTTCACGACCGGAGGCCTCGGCCCGACAGCCGACGACATGACGGTCGGCGCCGCGGCGAAATGGCTGGGTGTGGCTCTGCTGCGCAACGCGGCCTTCGTCGCCAAGATCCGAGGCCGCTTCGAGGCACGCGGTATGCGGATGCCGTCCGTCAACGAGAAACAGGCCGACTTCATCGCGGGCGCTCTCGTCCTCGAGAACCCGCGCGGGACGGCTCCCGGTTTCTGGGCCAAGGGCCGGAACGTCGAGATCGTCATCCTGCCCGGCGTGCCGTCCGAGATGCGCGAGATCATGGAAGGGAGCGTTCTGCCGGAACTGCGGCGGCAGGCGGGCTCGCGGGTTCTGCGCCGCCGAGTCTTGCGGATCGGCGGGACGGGGGAATCGGCGGTCGAGGAGCTCGTGACACCCGTCTACGAAAAGTGGAAGGAGCACCCGGTGACGATCCTGGCCTCGCCGGGCGAGGTTCAGCTCCATCTGGCCGTGCGGGACACTCCCGAGCAGGCGGACGCCGTCTTGTCGGCGATGGAACGAGACTTTCGGGCCGCCCTGGGCCCTCGGCTCTTCGGACGCGACGAAGAGGACCTGGCGGCCGCCGTCGGGAATCTCTTGCGGGAGACCGGGAAGACTCTGGCGCTCGCGGAGTCCTGCACGGGCGGAATGATCGGCGCGCTGGTGACCGACGTCGCCGGATCGAGTGACTACTTCCTGGGCGGGGTCGTCTCCTACGGAAACCAAGCCAAGCAGAGCCTGCTCGGCGTCTCGGCGGAAACCCTGCGAATCCACGGGGCGGTCTCCGAACAGAGCGCCCGCGAAATGGCGCGCGGTGCGCGGGAGCGCTTTGGGGCCGACGTGGCGGCGGCGGTGACGGGGATCGCGGGTCCCGGCGGCGGCTCGGAGGAGAAGCCAGTCGGAACGGTATTCTTCGCGCTGGCCGGACGGGACGGACTGGACTTTGCTCGGGAGCGCTCCTTCGTGGGTGACCGGGCACACGTCCGCCGCTCGGCGTCGCTGGTGGCCCTGGAGCTGCTTCGGCGGCACCTCTCGGGAACGCTTTCCCGTGAATGAGCGCGAGCGGGTGCGCGCGTTCTTCGCCGTTCCGTCGGATCCGGGCTGGATCGACAGCGCTCGCGGTTTGCTCGACCGGATTCGCCCGACGCTGCCCGAGGCCTCCTGGACGCGGCCCGAAACCTGGCACCTGACGCTGCGCTTCCTGGGAGACGTCTCGCGGGAGTTTCTCGCGGCCTTCGGGGCCGAGGTCTCCCTTGCCGTCGCGGGCTGCGCTTCATTGGATCTCTCGACCGGAGCCGCCGTGGTCTTCCCCCCCCGCGGCCCCGCGAGGGTTCTGGGCGTGGGCTTCGGGCCGGAGGTCGCCGGGTTGTCCGGGCTCGTCGCCCAAGCGGAGCGGATCGGCACGCGCCTGGGGCTGGCACCCGAGCCTCGACCCTTCCATCCGCACGTCACCTTCGCGCGGCTGCGGCGCGGGTGGCCGGTCGAGGCGATCCGGCGCTTCTGCGAGCACGTCGGCGGGTGGACCTTCCCGGTCTGGCCGGTGCGGTCCTGCGCGGTCTACGAGAGCCGTCTGACCCCGCAGGGAGCGGTTCACACGCCGGTCTCCCGCTGGGATCTCGCCGCGCCGGCAGGCATCTCGGCATGAACGCCCGCACTCTCCTTCTCGTGCTCGCGGGCTACCTGCTCGGCTCCGTGTCCTTCGCGGTGCTCCTGGTGCGCCGGCGCACGGGACGCGACATCCGCGAGGAGGGCTCGGGAAACGCCGGCGCGACCAACGTCCTGCGCGCTCATGGAAAGGGTCTCGCGCTGGCGGTGGCGCTCGCCGACGCCGGCAAGGGAGCCGCCGCCGTTGCCTTGACTCGCCTGTTCACCGCGGATCCTCGCGTCGCGGCGGCGGCCGGCCTCGCGGCGATCGTGGGGCACGTCTTCCCGCTCTTCTACGGGTTTCGCGGGGGCAAGGGTGTCGCGACCGCCGTCGGCGCCTTCCTGGCTCTGGCGCCCCTGTCGACGCTCGTCTGTTTGGCGGTCTTCGCCTTGATCGTCGCCGGAACGCGCTACGTTTCGCTCGGCTCGGTCGTTTCGATGTGTCTCTTGCCGCCGGTGGCGGGTCTGCTGTTCCACGCCCCGCGAGCGGTCGTCGTCGCCGCCGCGGGGGCCTCCGTTCTGATCGTCTTCAAGCACCTGGAGAACCTGAAGCGTCTGGCGCGCGGCGAGGAGCGGCGGCTGGGAGGCAAGTGAGGCTCTCGGTGTTGGGCGCCGGGTCCTGGGGCACGGCGCTGGCGGTGCATTTCGCGCGGGCGGGTCTCGAGCCGCTCCTCTGGGGTCGCGACGCCGAGACCATGGCCATCCTCGGGCGGGACCGGCGCCACCCGCGAAGGCTGCTCGGACTCGAGGTGCCCGGCGAGGTGCGGATCGTTTCGGACTTGTCCGAAGCGCTCGCGTTCTCCGAGACGCTCGTTCTTTCCGTGCCCTGCGCCTCGATGCGGGCTCTGCTTCAGGCGACCCCGCCCTCCGCCGTCCGCCATCGCTTCGTCTCGACGGGCAAGGGAATCGAGGCGGAGACGGGAAAGCGCATGTCGGAGCTGATTCGAGAAGCACATCCCGGCGCCCAGGTGGCCGCGCTCTCGGGCCCGACGTTCGCCGACGGTGTCGCGAAGGGAGACCCGACCGCGGCGGTCATCGCGGCCGAGAACGAGACGTTCGCGCTCGAGCTTCAGTATCGCTTCTCGACCCCGCAGTTCCGCTTCTACACGTCCGCGGACCTGGTGGGCGTCGAACTGTGCGGGGCGCTCAAGAACGTGGTGGCCATCGCCGCCGGAATCGTTTCCGGGCTCGGGTTCGGCCACAACACGTTGGCCGCGCTCGTCACACGCGGCCTGGCGGAAATGGACCGGCTCGTTCGCGCGCAGGGCGGGCAGGCCCAGACGGTGCACGGACTGGCGGGGATCGGCGATCTGATGCTCACCTGCACCGGGCAACAGTCTCGAAATCGCCGCGTGGGGGAGGAGATCGGCCGCGGCCGCAAGCTCGCCGACGTCCTCGTCGAGATGCCCGAGGTGGCGGAGGGGGCACGGACCTGCATTGCGGTGCCGACCCTGGCCGCCCGATCCGGCGTGCAGACGCCCATCGCGGACGCGGTCGTGAAGGTTCTGTACGAGGATGTGCCCCCGAGGGAAGCGATCGATCGGCTGATGACTCGCGCGCTGCGCGCGGAGTAGGGCCCACGGCCCGGCACGCCTAGGAGGCCTTGCGCAGGGCCCGTTTCCGGTCGGCCTCCAGGACACGGATCGGCAGCACGATGGCCTGTAGTCCGGCGAACTGAAGGCGCCGCTGAATCGCGAAGGCGGTCTCGTTGTGGAGGAGGCGGTAGTAGAACTTGTCGTTCTCGAAGACCAGCTGTCCCAGGTAAAAGATCGCGCGCGGGAACTCGCTCCGGATCTTCTCGCAGAGCTCGACGACCTGCTCCACGGCCTCCCGTCCGATGGCATAGCGCATTTCCGCGCGGAACCCGAGACGGTGGGCGAAGTCCACGTATTTCTGCAGGTCGTCGATGGTCTGCTTCTTCAAGGCCTCGATCTCGGCCACGCCCTTGAAGTGGGAGGAATCGATGACCCCGACCGAGACGAAGAGATAGTTCTTGTACTGCCGGGGGAAGAGGTTCTGCACCGAGAGGACCGTATGGACTCCGAGTCCCGAGAAGCCGGACACGAGCATGACGGCGACCGCCTCCTCGCGCGGAATCGGCGTCTGAGGCTCCGGGTGCTGGCGGAGGGGAATGTTGAGCAGAGTGTCGTCGAGCCGCCGGAGCTGCTCCCGCACGCGCAGGTAGTGGCGCTTGACGAGGAAGGCGACCGTGACGAGAGACGTGGTCACGACGACCGTCAGCCAGCCGCCCTCCTGGAATTTCTCGTACACCGTGACGACGAGGATCGAGATGCAGAGCGAAAAGCCCGTCAGCATGAGGGCGAGGTTCCGCTTCCATCGCGGCGTGCCGCGGGCGCCGATCTCATGGCGAACCATTCCGAGCAGCGTCAGGGAGAAGGTGACGAAGACGTTGATGGCGTACATGACGAGAAGCCGCGAGACCGAGCCGTGCGTGTAGAGGAGGGTCGCGAAGGCGGCCAGGCCCATGAGCCAGATCCCGTTGTTGGTCACGAGCCGGTCGGAGAGCTGCGCGAAGCGGTGGGGCGCCCAGGAGTCCGTCGCCATGTTGGCGAGGATCCGCGGGCCGTCGAGGAAGCCCGTCTGCGCGGCGACGAAGAGCAGACACCCCGCGGCCACGAGTGTCAAGACGACGAGGAGGCTTCCCAGTCGGAAGCCCCCGACGCTCCAGGCGCCGAAAACCCTCTCGGCCAGCACGGCGTTCATGACCTTGTTGGGTACCGGACGCGCGCCGGTCAGGAGGTAGCCGAACATGATGCCGCCGGCCGTGAACGCGAGCGACAGCGCCATGTAGAGCATCGTCTTCTTGGCGTTGGGCACGCGCGGTTCGCGGATGATCGGAATTCCGTTGGAGACGGCCTCGATGCCGGTGTAGGCGCCGCCACCCAGGGAGTAGGCGCGCAGGATGATCAGGAGGGTCGGTACCAGGCCAAGCGTCGTCACGGTGTCGCTCGCCTCGTGGATGGCTCCGGAAAAGACCTCGGGCAGCGCGAAGAAGCGCTGGGCGATCGCGGCGAGAATCATGGTCGTGTGCGTCGCGACGAAGATCAGAAAGATCGGAACGAGGATCTGGACGCTTTCCTTGATGCCGCGCAGATTGAGGAGCACGAGCACCCCGAGGATCGCCAGCTTCGAGCCGAAACGGTAGACGTGCCAGGAGGGGGGCAGGAAGCTGAAGATCTGATCGACGCCCGAGGCGGCCGAGGTCGAGATCGTCAGGACGTAGTCCACGATCAGGGCACAGCCGGAGACGACTCCGAAACGGGGTCCCAGGAGCTTCGTGGCGACGAGATAGCCGCCGCCTCCCCCCGGGAAGAGCTCGATGACCTTGCTGTAGCAGGCCGAGATGATCAGGACCGTGCTCGCGATCATCAGCGCCAGGATCACGGCGAGGTAGGCATGCGAGCCCAAGGCGCGGAACGCTTCCTCCGGACCGTAGGCCGAAGAGGAGAGCCCGTCGGCCCCGAGACCGACCCAGGCCAGGAAGGCGACCAGAGTCACGTGGTGGAAGACCCTCGGGTCCATCGGGTCCCGCGGCCTTCCCACCAGAACGTTCTTGAGAGTACTGGGCAAAGCTTCGGCCCCGCGAGGGGCCGTCCCGCGATTATCCGAGACGCGTTCCGGCACTGTCAAACGGCCGCCGCGGTGATAGGGTCGTCTCCTTCTCGGTCGAGCGGCCGTCGGGCGGAAATCGATCGGTCCGGCGGCGCGGCCCTGGACGGCCGACGAGGGATCAGGTCATTCGACCCGGCGCTCGCGCCCGGCCGGTGCCGGCATACCGCAATCTCGCGGTCTGCCCAGGGGAGGGGTTCGCATGAGGAAGATCTCGGCTCTTTCACTGGTCGCGGCTCTCTGCATGGCCGCCGTCTCGATCGCTGTCGGCGACCAGATGGACGACAAGCCCATGGAAGGCAGGGTCACGAAGGCCGACAAGGCGTCGAGGACGATGACCGTCAAGGATGCCGCTGGCAAGGAATCGACCCTCTACTGGAACGACGCGACGAAGGTCGAGGGCGGCGAGCTGAAGGAAGGCGCCACGGTCCACTACAAGGCGATCGAGAAGGACGGCAAGTGGTGGGCGACGTGGGTCCACGTCGGCCCGATACCCAAGATGTGACGGGAGGGGGAAGGAGGCGGCTCGCCTTCCCTCGTCCGTCAACTATATCAGGATTGATATAGGTCGGGCCGGAGCGCCGGTCAGAAGGTCTCGGCCTCCTTCTTCAGGCGCTCTTGCCTCTGCTTGTCCTGCTGCTCCAGGTAGCTGTTCAGAAAGATCGTGGCGGAACCTCGCTCGAGGGAGTCGCCGTATCGCTCGAGAGAGACGGTGACCTTTCGGCCGTCCCAGTGCAGGATCTCGTCGTCGAACCGCGTGCCCGTGCGCGTTGTGACACGCGTGGTCTCGAGACGCGCCGGTTCCCCGTACTTGACCAGAAACACCTCGCGGAGCTTCTCGTAGTCCTCCGCGGCGAAGAACAGACTGACCCCGACGAACGAGTCGTCCTGAAAGAGAAAGACGTCGTCGACCGAGACGCCGTTCGCCTGAAAGCCGCTGCCCTCGCAGGTTCGCTGGCCGGGTTCGTGGTCGCGCGTCGCGGGCTTGCATCCGGTCAGCAGGATCTGGCCTTCGAACTCGGCATACGGCGTTCCGAACGGAATCTTCTTGTAGGCGGTGGGTTCCTTGTCCCAGACGGGCGAGGGCGTGGGTGCTCTGACGGCGACAGCGAGCGGGACCAGGAGCAGAAGCAACGGCTTCACGGGCCTTCCTCCGCTTCACCTCGTACAGTGGTGACCCCAACGGAACTCATTTGGAACCAAGTTGACCGATTCCTGCACGGTTTGCAAGCGGTGTGCGAGGCGGCTTGAGCGGACAGCCGCCGGGACTGCGTGCCGTTGTTACGCGGCTCCGGATTCAAGCGACGACCCGTTGAGCATGAGCACGATCTTGCCGGTCACGCCGCCCTTCTCGAGCAGCTCCTGCGCGCGTCTGGCCTCGGCGAGAGGCAATCGCTGCGCGATGAGCGGCTTGATCTTCTTCTGCTGAAGGAGGCCGAACAGGGCGATCAAGTCCTGTCGAAAGAACTCCGGCTTCAGCCGCTTGAGCGTCTGGATGCTGTAGGGGACCACCCGCTTCCGGCCCGGGAGAAGCCAGCCGCCGGCGATGTACAACGTGAAGACGGCGGTTCCACCAAAGCGTTGACGACGGCCTGGCCGACCGGAAGCCAATCCCTCCCCACGGAGGGAGGAAGTATTGCCATAGCCCACTACCCTTCCGCCAGGACGGAGAGCCTTGCGAGACTGCCAGAGGTGTGCGCCACCGATGGGGTCGAAGACGGCGTCCACGCCGCCGCTCGCGAGGCGGTGGATTTCCGTCACGAAGTCGAGATGGTAGTCGATCGGGACAGCGCCCAGCTCCGAGACGGCCGGCGCGCTTCGCGGTGAGCAGGTGCCGTACATCTCCAGCCCGGCGAGGCGCCCGAGCTGCAAGAGCGCCGTGCCGACCCCGCCTGCCGCGCCGTGGATCAACGCGCGCTGGCCCGCTCGGACCTCGGCGGAACGATGCAGCATCTGGTACGCCGTGATGTAGTTCAGCACGAGACTGACGGCCTCGGCGGCGTCCAGCCCGGACGGCACCGGAACCAGTTCACGTTGCGGCAGGCAGATGAGCTCGGCGTACGCACCGTGGATCGGCAGCGCGGCAACGATCTGGCCTGGCTCGATCCCAGAGACGCCGCCGCCGAGCCGATCCACCACGCCCACCAGGTCCCACCCCGGCGTGAACGGTACCGGGGGCGTTTCGGGATGAACGCCTTCGCGCGCCATGACGTCGGGCAGGGAGACGCCCGCGGCCAGCACTCTCACTCGCGCTTCACCGTCCTTCGGCTCGGGGCACTCTTCTTCGACCAGCTGGAGTGCGTCGGGCCCGCCGTAGTGAGTGACGATGACGCGGGTATGTCTCATGGACCTCTTCTTTCCCTACCGGGAACTCGAGCGTGAGCGGCCTAACGGGCTGCGCATCACCGGCGAGCGACGAAGCGAAGCGCGCGAGCGCGTCTGGTGCATGCGCACGTTTGGCAGCTGTTGTTTCGCGAGGCTCATTGTGAAAAAAACGGTTTGGCGGCCCCAACGGGACTCGAACCCGTGCCGCGGCCTTGAAAGAGCCGTGTCCTAACCACTAGACGATGGGGCCCTGATCCGGCAAGAAGATAGCACCTGTGTCGAGCGGCCGAGGGTCTTGCCGGGGCGTGAGGACGCTCAGAGGACGTCGACCGCCGCCGTTCTCATCAGTTCCGGTCGCGGCGTCACGCCGAGGCCGGGGGCGATCGAGGAGGCCAGGCGGCCGTTCTTCCTCTGGGGAGCGCCTTCGGCGGTGCTCACGGTGACGTAGGTGTTGAAGTCGGTCGCCGTGAACAGGAATTGCGTCGGCGTCGAATGGGCGAGATGCGCGATGGCGGCGGTCGTCACGTCCCCGCCCCAGGTGTCTTCGATCGTCATGGCGATGCCCAGACTGACGCAGAGGTCCCGCATCTGCCGCGCGCGGGTCAGGCCGCCGAGCTTGCTGATCTTGATGTTCACGACATCCATCGCGCCATCCGCTCCGGCCCGGAGGAGCGCCGGCAACCCGTCGATCGTCTCGTCGAGGACGAAGGGCAGATCCGTCCGGCGCCGGACCGAGAGGCATTCTTCGTAGGTCAGACAGGGCTGCTCGATGTAGACGTCGAGGTCGCGGACCGCCCGCACGACGCGCGCGGCCTCGTGCGGCAGCCAGCCGGTGTTGGCGTCGGCCACGAGGACGTCGCCGGGCTCGAGCGCCTGGCGCACGGCCTGGATTCGCTCGACGTCGACGTCTGGATCGCCTCCCACCTTGAGCTGGAAGCGGCGGTAGCCTTCGCCGCGGTAACCCGCCACCTTCCGGGCCATCTCCTCCGGCGTCTCCTGCGAAATCGCGCGGTAAAGGACGAAGTCGTCGCCGTAGCGGCCTCCGAGCAGCGCCGCGACCGGCAGGCCGGCGGCCTGGCCCAGGATGTCCCAGCAGGCCACGTCGATTCCAGCCTTGACGTACGGGTGGCCCTTCAGCAAAGCGTCCATGCGGCGGTTCAGGCGCTCGAGCTGCCGCGGATCCTCGCCCAGGAGATTCGGCGCGAGGACGGCGAGACCCGCGCGCACCCCCTCCGCGTACGCCGGCAGGTAGGCCGGTCCCAGAGGACAGACCTCCCCGTGCCCGACAAGCCCCGCGTCCGTCTCGACGCGTACCAGTGTGCTATCGAAGAGGGAGACCGACTTGCCTCCCGACCAGGCGTATCGCCCTTCCCGGAGCGGCAGTTCCACGCGGTAAGCGGCGATCCGTCGAATTCTCATGGGCGCGACTCTAACGCAACGAACCGCCGCGCCCGCGCCGGCTGCGCTAGGATGATCGGACGTGCTGCTCGATGCCAGACGGGCGCTCGTCGCCGTCCTCGCCGTCGAAACCCTGGGCTACGCCGCGTACTGGGCGAGCCGCGTCGCGCGGGGGCGCCGCCAGAGAGGAGCCGTCGGGTCGGCGCGCCCGACGGCTCTGCAGCTTTCGATCGGCGCCGTCACGAATTTCTTCGACACGCTCGGCATCGGCTCGTTTGCGCCGACGACATCGATCTTCAAGCTCCGCCGCCTCGTGCCGGACGAGCGCATCCCGGGCACGTTGAACGTCGGCCACACGCTTCCGACGATCACGCAGGCCTTCCTCTTCATTTCGATCGTCGAGGTGGAAATCCCGACGCTCTTCGGCATGATCGCGGCCTCCGTCCTCGGCGCCTGGTTCGGGGCCGGTGTCGTCGCGGGCTGGCCCCGGCGGAAGGTCCAGATCGGCATGGGATGCGCGCTTCTGGCCGCGGCGACCTTCTTCGCCATGACGAACCTCGGGCTCTTTCCGGCCGGGGGAAACACACTGGGCTTGTCCTCGCCTCTCCTGTTGCTCGGGATCGCCGGAAACTTCGCGCTCGGAGCGCTCATGACGCTCGGCATCGGCCTCTACGCGCCTTGCATGATCCTCGTGGCGCTGCTCGGCATGAATCCGAAGGCGGCTTTCCCGATCATGATGGGCTCCTGCGCGTTTCTGATGCCGGTCGGAAGCGTGCGTTTCATTCGGAAGGGGAGCTACCGGTTGGGCCCGGCGATCGGCTTGACGTTAGGCGGGATCCCTGCCGTCTTCGCCGCGGCGTACCTGGTCAAGTCTCTGCCCCTGGAAGCGCTGCGCTGGGTCGTCGTGGCGGTGGTGGCCTACGCGGCGGCGGCGATGCTCCGGTCGGCGCGGATCGCGGGGGCGGGCTCGATTCCCCTGCCCCGGGCCCTCTCTGCCGGCGAGAGCGGAAAGTAGTCGCTCTACCGAAGCCTTCGCGGGGCCCTGTTCCCGACTCAGCTGCCGGGTCCCTTCGAGAAGAGCGTCAGGGTCGGGCTCTTGATGGGATCGTTGACCGCGTCGAGGGCCGCGAAGAGGATGCCCTCGTGGAGGAAGTGCCGGGCGCCCACGGCAACCTCGAGCACCACCTCCCAGGGACCCGATCGGCGAAAGGTTCCGGACAGCCCGTTCTCGGTGAGCAGTTGCCCGGCCACGGCCACCAGGCGGGATAGGGTCTCCGGAGGCGGGGCGCCGTCGCCCTCGCCGAGGCGAAAGCGGGTGCGAGTGGGGCCGTCATCGCGGATTTCCCGCACCTTGAGCATGGCGCGGCCTACTGAAAGTAGCCGCCGACGTCGACGACGACGTGCACGGAGGCCGTCGCCGCGTCGTTCTGGATCGCAAAGGTCCCCGTGCCGCTCGACGCGAGCATGAGGATCAGGTTGTTGGCGCGCGTCTGGCCGGCAGAGAAGTTGAGCGCGCTGGCGCTGGAGCCGGCGGCGTTTCCGGGAAACAAGCGCAGGTCGCCCGACTGCGGCGCGCCGACGACGGTGACGTTGACGGACACGGCCTTGGCCGTCGGCGGAACGCCGCACTGCCCGGAGGCCACGACCACGCGCGGCAGACCGGGCGGCACGGCGGGCGCGCCATAGGCGCCCGGGGAGCGGCGGGTATCGAGCAGGCGGCAGGGGACGAGAGTATAGAAAGCCAGATTCGGAGACCCGGTTCCGATCGGAGGCTTCCAGCCGAGCCCGACGACCTCGAAGTCGCTCGCGTGGAGGCTCGAGAACGCGGGATTCAACACCCCGTTGTCCCATCGCGTGTCGTACGTCCCGCCGATGTACATGCTGGTTCCGTTGTCCGCGACGATGAGCCCGTAGGTCTTCATCGCCTGAAAGATCTTTTGGACTTCGGGCGGATAACCCGAGAGATTCACGCTCGCCTTCAATCGCAGGCGTGCGCCCATGGGAGGCGCGCCCGAGGTGGAACCGGCGGTGTGTGAGGCGGGGAAGACGTGTCCGTTGGTCGAGTCGACGGTGAAACGGAACGCGTGCCGGATCGGGTCGGGGCCGAAGACCTCGTCGTAGCGGATCAGCCCGGGCAGGATTGCCAACCCGGCCGCGTCCGCGCTCGTCCACCCTTCGGGGCGCCGGGCGTTCGAATCGAGCGAGTAGATCGCCCCCGACCCGGCCTCCCAGCGCGAGAGCGCCGCATTCCAGTGCGCGTGGTAGAGCTCATAAAGGATCCGGTTGTCTCGATCGACCAGGAGCATGTGGCGGTCGCCGGACGTGCCGCCCCCGACTTGCCCGCCCTCGATCCATTTGGACTGCGTCTGCGCCTCGACGGGGATCGGGTATCCCGGCGGCCGGCCGGGAGCGCCGGCGTCGCTTTCGCCGCCATATTCGACGAAGGTCACCGGTACCAGCGGTTGGGTTCCCGGGACGACCGCGTAGACCATTCCGTAGATGCTCGGCGCCGGAGAGCTGTCGCCCCCGAGGTCGGGGTGGAGGGGTGTGCCCGGCCCGATGAAGTTGATGAGGTTCGCGCTGTTGACGTCGAGCGGCGCCGCGCTGACGTTGACGTTCCACCAGTTGTCGGGAGGAAAAAGGGGAAGCGGCGGCGGAAGCGCTCCGCCGCGGACCACGCCCTGGGCGAAGCCCGGCGGCGCGACAAGAAGAAATAGGGCAAGGCTCACGCCCGCCGCTCGAGCCATCTTGTTCATCTTTTCGACGCTCCATGATACTCCGCGGCGCCACCCTGCGGCCGGGGAGTCCCGGGCGTGGGGGGGCCGCCCCCGCCTCCGGGAGCGGACCCCCCCAAGCGGATCAGAACCGGTAGGAAACTTCGGCCCAGAATCGGCGCGGGAAGGCGACGTAGTCCTGAGCGTCTCCGATCTCACTCTCCCCGACATAATGGCGGCTGTTGGCGAGGTTGCGCCCGATCAAGGAAAGGCGAGCGTTGCCATAGGTGTAGGAGACGCCGACGTCGTACTCGAAGAAAGACGGCGTGTAGGCGAGGTTGATCTTGTCGAACGGGCGCCGGTTCTGGTGGCGAATCGCAAACCACCCCCCCGGCCCCCCGGGCGGGCCGTAGCTCGCACCGATGTTCCAGAGCTCTCTCGGCGTCAGCTCCAGACGCTGGCCGGCGGCGTCGAGCGGCCCTTCGTCCGGGTCGATGAACGTGAACACCTTGTACAGCGCGTCGTGGAACGCGTAGCCCCCGAAGAACGTGAAGTGCGGCAGCTCCTTCGGCCGATACGAGAGCTCGAGCTCCATTCCCTGGAAGAGCTCCTTGCCCGCGTTGACCAGCCTGGGGTTGCCGTCGGGTCCGACGACCGAGACGACGAGATTGTTGAAGATCATGTGAAAGAACGACATGTTGAAAGAGACCTGCGAGTCGAGCCAGTTGGTCTTGATGCCGAGCTCCTCGCTGGTCGTGCGCTCGGGCGAGAGGATCACCGCCTCCTCGGCCTCGAGCAGGTTCGGCGCGGCCGGCTTGAAGTTCGTCTTGCCGGCGAAGTAGACGTTGAGGTCGTTCAAGACTCCGGACCGACCGGACACCACGCGCCCGAGAATCGATCCGCCGCCCGACCACTGGTTGGCGCCTTTCGAGTCCTGCGAGATCGTTGGTTCCGGATCGCCGACTTCCTGGGCCATCGCGTTCAGGGTCTCGGACGTGATGTCGTATCGGGCGCCGGCCGTGATCGTCAGGAAGGGCACCGGGGTCCACTGGTCGTCGACGTAGAGACCGACGAAGGTCCTCTCGTCCTTGAAGGAGCGGTGGTCGCCCGGGGGGATGTCGCTCAGGTTCGGGACGATCACCGGGTCGATTTGGAATTCGAAATCGAAGCCGTAGCCCGCCGCCGTCGTGCGTCCCCACGTGACCGCGGCGCCGCCGATCAGCCGGTGGGTTCCGGCCGCGGAGAAGTTCGTCGTCAGGTGGAGATCGTCGTAGACCGTGCTTTGCTGGGGCTTGAGCGCGACGCCCGCCGAGCTCGCCGTGTTCTGGTCCGGCTCGACCTCGCTGACGAAGCTGCGAATGGAGATCTGGTTGTCTCGGGTCAGGCCGAGCGTGTTCTGGAGGGTGGTCTCGCGGCCCAGTGGGAACACGGCACTGGTTGTCAGGGCGTAGACGCGGTGATCGAGGCGAGCGCCGACCGGCTCATAGTTGTTCTCGGCTTTGAAACCGGGAATGACTTCGCCGGTGGGGGGATCGATGGGCAGCGGCGAGCCGAAGAACTGAGTGTTCAAGAACATGTTGTACATGACGGTGACGTTGCCGCCCCCGCCCAGGGGGGCGTCGAGGCGAAATCCCCCGCGGGAATCTTCGTAATCGGTTCGCGGCTGCCACCCGGAGTTCAACCGGTCGAAGTTTCCGAAGAGGCGCAACGTCGCCTTCCCAATCGGAAACGTCGTCGTTCCGGTGATTCGGCCCTCGGAGAACGAGCCCCCCCCGACCGTGATCGACGTGCCGGTTTGCCCGCTCTTGGTGAAGACCTGGACCATTCCGGCAAATGCCGAGACGCCATAGAGCGTGCCTTGCGGCCCCTTGACGATTTCGACGCGGTCGATATCGGCGATGTTGATTTGCGAAAGCGAGGGGTTGAAGGGTCCACCCACCGGAATCCCGTCCACCATGAAGAGCAACGCGTCGAATTCCTTCAGCCCCCAGAGGCCGACGTTGGGTTGGCGGGGACCGTTGTCGCTTCCCTGTCCCGTGTCGAGGCCCATGACGTCCTGGATCCCGTCGGCCAGGTTTGTGACGCCTCTGGCCCGGAGCTCTTCACCGGTGACCACGGTCGCTTCGCCCGGGATCTCGAGCTCCGTCTCGGGGCCCTGTGTCGCGGAGACGACCACGGTCTCGTTGACGGGACCGGGAGTCGGTTGGGGCGTTGGGGTCGGCGAAGGCTGGGCTCCGGCGCGGCCCCCCGCAAGGACGCAGAACAGCGCGAAGGCGACGCCGGCAACCCGGCCCGCGGCCTTGCGGACAGCAGTGAAATGCATGACGACTCTTCCTTTCTTCTCGAGAAGGTGAGAGGCCCGAATCGGAAGAAGGGAAGGGATCTAGAGGCGGAGGGGAATCTCGGCGCGAAGGAGCCTTGCCGGGCCTTTGGGTTCTCGCCGGACGGGACATCCCTCGGATTGGGGGCACGTGGCCGGACGGGGGGAGGCTGCCGCGACGGGGGGCCTCTCCTCCAGGCTCACGGCTTCCAGGCCGGCGCATCGTAGGTTCTCCGTGCGGCCGGATCCAATGGCGCCGCCGGATTCCCGCACGGGAGCTCCCTCGAGGGCCTCTCGAGTTCGGATTCCCTCGCCGACCGGATAGAACTCCTCCGGTCCCGAAGAGTTGGGCCCCTCGATTGCGAAGGAATCGCTCACCAGAAGGAGCGCTTCCGAGGCGGTCCTCTCCTCCTCTCCTGCGCGCAGCGCGATTCGAGCATGCCGGGACCGCACCGCCGGGACCCGCCAGGTGACGGAGCGAGCCGCCGTGCCCATGCGGCCGGTCACGCGGATGGGGAAGCTCGCCCCATCGTCGAGCGAGAGAACGAGCTCCATCTCGTCCCTGGCCTCGAGCGTCGAAGACTCGAGGGTCCAGGCGACGAACACCGTCGAGCCGGAAGGGAGGCGGTCGCCAGCAGATGGGTTCCGAAATGAGGCCGTCGCCCCGCTCGCCGACCGCGCGGTAAGCAGGGGCACGATCGCCGCGAGAGACCAGGGCCCGAAGCGCCAACGCACGCGGGAATCATAGCCGCTCGGTGCCCGGGCGGCGCCGCCAAAAACAAAAAGGGCGTGCCACACAACGGCACGCCCCGGTCCGAGACCGAAGGGAGTTAGTTGCTGTGCGAGGGCGTGGGAGCGGGCGTCGTCGCCGGCTTCGTGCTCTTTTTCTTGCTGTGCTTCTTGGTCGACTTCGTCGAGGCGCTCTTGGTCGGGGCCGGCGTCGGAGCCGGAGCCGAACCTGCCGCCTGCGCGAAGACGCCCGTCGGGAGAGCAAGCGCCGCCACGAGCGCGAGCGACCGGAACAGGACCTTCTTCATCTCTCTAATCTCCTTTCGTCGCGTGCGTCACTGCACGCGAGATTCGCAGCAGAGAGTAGAGCGCAGCGGGTGAACGCAGCATGAACGCGGCCGCCGCGGCTTCGCACTCGGCAGCGGGCCGAGCCAAGCGCTGTCGTTACAGGGAGTCTCTACGCTCCGGAGGACACGCCTCGCAAGTGCTCGTGGAGAGCGTCGTCGAGGAAGCCCGCTTGTTCCAGGACAGCCGCGTCATTGGGGCCAGCGTCCGGCAACGAACGGCCCGCGCGATGGGGCGGCTACGGGGACTTGATCTTGACGAGCAATCGCCTCGGACGATTGCCGGGCTCGAAGCGCATCTGCATGAGCTTTTCGATCGAGGCCTTCTTGACGGCGGCGTCTTTCCCTTTCGCCGGATCGGAAGGGGAGACTTCGGTGGGCACGCCGTCGGCGCCGACCAGCAGAACGTACTGGCCGCGGTCCTCGCTCGTCAGGTCGAGCCTCGGGGAATCGAGGAGTGCGGGGGGGGCCTCCGTGCCGTCGAGGGCGGAGACGTCGACACGGTTTGCCGCAGGCGTTGCCGCTACGACGCCTTGGGCTCGGGCGAGCGATATGGCGTTGGCGGGAACCCGGGCGGCGGCGAGAGACTCCTTCTTGCCGGGCGGGGCGGCTTGCGCCGTGGGGGCCGCAGGCGCCGGCTTTGTCTCGAGCCGGTCGGCAGATGCCGACGGAGCCGGGACGGCTTCCTTGCTGGCCTGGAGCGCGGAGGTAGCGCGCTTCGCCTCGGGCTTCGACGCCGGGGGAGGCGCAGCTCGAGAGGGGGTCGTCTGGGCCGCGGACTCGACCGGAGGCAAGACCGCCGGTTTGGCTGCCGTCAGGTCGGCCGGGGCGGGAGCCGGCGTCGCAAAGAAGAGCGGGATCTGTCGGGGCCGCGCCTGCCGCTCGACGAGCGTGTATCCCAGGACCACGGCGATCAGGGTGGCCGCGAAGGCTCCCGCCCAGCGCAGATCGATTCCGTACGTGATGCCGAACGGAGGGCGGCGGCGGTTGGTGGCTTCCAGTCGGCGAAGGATGCGCGCCGCGAGATCCCGGGGCGGCGGCGGGGAGTCGGCGGTCCGGTAGGAGGACAGGGCCTGCTCGAACTCGGCGGCGGCCTTGCGACACTCGTCGCAGCGGGTCCGGTGCGATTCAAAATGGGCGAGCTCGGCTGGCGTCAGCTCCCCATCGTGAAGCCGCGACAGAAAGTCGACCGAGCGGGCCGGGTGCGTCGCCGGGCTCATGATGCGACGTTGCCTCGCTTGAGCAGCGGCAGCAGGATCGCCTTGAGGTGGCCCCGGCCCCGCGCGATTCGCGACTTGACGGTGCCGACCGGCAGTCGGAGCGAGACGGCGATCTCCTCGTAAGACCACTCCTCGAGGTCTCGCAGCACGACCGGCAACCGAAACTCGACGGGGACTCGCTTGAGGGCTTCGGCCACGAAGCGGCGTGATTCACCGGCCCGCGCGCTCTCCTCGGGGCTGGCGCCGGCCGCGGGGCCCGCTCCGGCTTCGGGCTCGGCCGGGGAGAAGATCCGGCGGAAGCGCCCCAGGGAACGGTACCGGTTCTTGACCGCATTGTCCGCGATGGAGGCGATCCAGGCCCGGGGAGGCGCGTCGCCCCGAAACCGCGCGATCCCCCGGTAGGCCTTCAGGAACACCTCCTGCGTCAGGTCGTCCGCTTCCTGCTCGCCGACCGCGCGTGCCATCCACCGGTGCACGGTAGGCGTGTGGCGGAGGACGAATTCGCCGAAGGCGGCAGCGTCCCCCGCGCGGGCGCGGGCCATCAGCTCCTCGTCGGAGGGGCCGTCCGGGGCGGCCGCTGACGGCCGCGGTTCGTCGACCGACACGGCGATCGTCCGCAACAGTGTAAGGGACACCGGCGCGGTCGGCCCGGTTCCCGGGCGCCCGGAGGCGGCTTTCTACTTGCTGGCGGCGGAGATCAGGTCCGCTGGCGTCACCGGGCCGATCGTCTCGGTGTCCGTGTGCCAGGCGACGTACGTGCGGAACTCGAGGTTCGCCGCGAAGCCCGTCTTGCGGCCGTGCTTCTTGGCGACATCATCGACCTTGGCCTGTTGCTCCGGCGTCAGGTCGGGCGCGACATTCATGTAGTCCCAGCTATCGCCGTTGGTGTGGGCATAGAGCTGCGAGGCCGGTACACCCGCCTCCTTGGCGATCGCCTCCTGGTCGGCCAGCCACTTCAAGAAGTCGAGGTGCTTGCCCGGCGCGATGCGATAGAGCGAAACCACGGCATGGGGCGGCGACTTCATCTCCGGCTTGGCCATCTGGCCTTGCGCGGCGGGACCCGAGAGAAGGACCAGGGCGAGGAGTGCGAGTGGCGTGAGGCGGAGCAAGCGATTCATGACATCCTCCCGGGCGCTCGGCGCCCGCAACGGCCTCGAGAGGCCGGCCGTCACGGCAGGTCACGGCCCGCCGGGATCGATTCCTCATCCTTCTCGAGGCGAAAAATTTCGCTGACTCTATGGCCTCGCGCCGCGCGCCGTCAAACGCCCGCAGGCGGAGGCCCCGGCAGCCCTTTCTGCAAGGCTTCTTCCATCTTCTCGCAGAAGAAGTCGATCTCGTCCGGCGTCGTGTAGACGTTGGGCGTGACGCGCAGGCCGTTGAACTCCGGGTGCGTGATCGGGGTCGTCATGATCCGCTGCTTGTCCCAGAGCCAGGACTGGAGCCTTTCGGTGTCGAGGCCCTCGACGTGCACGAGCCCGATGCCGCAGGAGTCGATGTCGTTTAGCGGGGTGAGGACCCGGATGCGCGGATCGGCGGCGAGCAGCCGCCTGGCCCACCGGTCGCGCAGCCAGCGCAGCCGCGCGGCCTTGCGCTCCGCGCCGATCCCGCGATGGAAGGCGAGCGCCACGGCGATCGCATTGTGGTTGGCCGCCGGGTGGGTTCCGATCTCCTCGTACTTCCGGATGTTCCCGTCCATGGCGGGGGGCGCCGCCATGAGCGGCCAGATTCGCTTCTGCTTGTCCTTCCGAACGTAAAGAAACCCTGTGCCAATCGGCGCGAAGAGCCATTTGTGCAGACTCGTGCCGTAGTAGTCGCACTCGAGGTCGTCGCGTCGGAAGGGAAAGTGCGCGAAGGCATGCGCCCCGTCCACGAAGACTTCGATGCCTCGATCCCGCGCCATCCGGACGATGTCGCGCACGGGAAGGATCTGGCCCGTGAGGTTGGTGATGTGGGTGACCTCGATGACCCGCGTGCGCGGCGTGATGGCCCGCCGGAAACGATCGACCACGTCGGCGGCGGAGGGCGGGGGAACCGGAAAGGAGATCTGCTTGACGACGATCCCGTCGCGGCGAGCCCGCTGCTCCCAGGTCGTGATCATCCGCCCGTAGTTCTGGTTGGTCAGGATGACCTCGTCTCCGGGCTTCAAGTCGATGCCGAGCGTCAGGATCTCCATCGCCTCCGAGGCGTTTCGGGTGATGGCGATCTCCTCCGGGTCGCAGCCGAACTCCGACGCGAGCTCCCGGCGCACGGATTCGATGCGAGGCTCGAGGATGGTCCACATGTGGTAGACGGGGATCTCATTGGAGAAGCGCAGATCCCGGATCATGGCCTCCAACACGTGCGTGGGAGTGGGACTGCAGCCGCCGTTGTTCAGGTTCACCAGCGTGCGGTCGGCGTCGAAGGCGCGTTCGATTTCGGCCCAGTAGGTCTCGTCGCCCGCCAGATCGGCGGCGGCCCTTCCGGCAGCGGCAGAAGAGGCCAGGCGAAGCCTGGCGCCGGCGTCGGCTCGGAAGAGAGGCAGCGCGAACCCGGCGGTCAGCCCGGAGATCAGTGCGCGGCGGCTGACGGGCATAGCGTGATCCTCCTTGGCTAGGCTGGATTCATCGAGAAAACTCCGGAAATCCTGCGGATCCTATCGCTTCGCGTCGCTCGGAGCCCCCGTGATGAGCCGGGCGCCGCGCTGCCAGCTGAAGTAGGACCAGGCCCATTCGAAGAACACGATGAACCGATTTCGAAAACCGACGAGCTTCATGATGTGCACGAAGCACCAGAAGAGCCACGCCGGGTAGCCCGAGAAGCGCAGCCAGCCCAAGTCCGCGATGGCGGCCGATCGCCCGAGAACGGCGAGGTTGCCGAGGTCGCGATACACGAACGGCAACGCGCTCTTTCCCGCAAGCCGTCGCGTTATGTTGCGGGCTGCGCAACGCCCCTGCTGGATCGCGGGCTGCGCCACACCGGGCAGGGGCCGGCCCGTCTGGTGAAGGAAGGCGGCCGCGTCGCCGATCACGAAGACTTCCGCGTGGCCGGGGATCGAAAGGTCTGGTTGGACGATCACCCGGCCGGCGCGGTCCAGAGGCGCGCCGAGTGAGCGGACCAGGGTAGAGGCGGTCACGCCGGCGTTCCAGAGCACCGTTTCCGCTTCGAGGCGCTGACCCGCGAATTCCAGGAAACCGCGGCCGACCGCCGTCACGGCCGCTCCCGTGCGCACCTCCACGCCGAGCCGGCGCAGATCCCTCTCGGCGACGGCCGACAGCCTTTCGGGAAAGGCCGGGAGGATTCGAGGCCCGGCCTCGACCAGCAGGATTCGAGCCTCGCGAGGGTCGATCGAGCGAAAGTCGGACGCGAGAACGTGGCGCGAGATTTCGGCGATCGCCCCGGCGAGCTCGACGCCGGTCGGGCCGCCTCCGACCAGGACGAACGTCAAGAGCGCTCGGCGCCGGTCGCCGTCGGGCTCGCGCTCGGCCTTTTCAAAGCCCAGCAGGATTCGCCGCCGGATCTCGAGAGCGTCGTCGAGATCCTTCAGGCCGGGCGCCCAAGCCCTCCAATCGTCGTGGCCGAAGTACGAGTCGCGCGACCCAGTCGCGAGGATCAGATAGTCGTAGCCGATTCGCCCGTCGGTCAGGACGACCTCACGCGCGGAGACGTCGACGCGCTCGGCATCGGCCAGCAGGACGCGGGTGTTGCTCTGGCGGCGCAGGACCGAACGGATGGGGTACGCGATGTCGCCGGGCGAGAGCGCGGCGGTAGCGACCTGGTAGAGGAGGGGCTGAAAGAGGTGGTGGTTCCGCCGGTCGACCACCGTGACCTGGACGGGAGTGCGTCGGAGGGTTCGTGCCGCGGTCAAGCCTCCGAATCCCGCCCCGACGATCACGACACGCGGCGTAGCGTCGGCAAAGGCGGCTCCGGGGACGCTCACGCGGGCAGTCTACGTCGGGCGAAAACTCGCCACACCGCGATAGAATCCCGCGCTCCATGTCCACCGCCACGACAGGCAAGATCCTCTTCCGGCGCGTCGAGAAGGCCATCCAGGCGATCGAAGCGGCGAAGGACCCGTCCGAAACGATCACGCACACGGCCGCCGCGGTGATCGAGCAATTCGAGGGAGTCCTCGGGGTCCGGGGCGGGAGACTCTACGAGCGCCGCGACGGCGGGTACGAGCTCGTGCGCACCTTCGGCGGCGTGCCCGAGGTTGCGCCGGGCTTGTTCATTTCCGACGGGTACCAGCCGATCGAGCGGGTCATCGACGAGGGCGTGGCCGTCATGGATTTGAGCGCGCCGGGCATCGATCCGGAGCTCGAGCGCCGGCTGGGAGCCGATCGGTTCGCCGCGATCGCGATCGGAGATGACGAGTACATCCTTTCCTTCTCCGTCGATCCGGCCGTGCCCGAGGAGGACCTCCTCTCCTCGCTCGGGATTCTTCGCCATGCGGTCGATCAGAAGTTGAAGCAGCACCGTTACGTCTCGGCCTTGAAGGAGGCCCGGAATATCCAGATGTCGATCCTCCCCAAGCGCGCCCTTCGCCGCGGAGAGGTGGAGATTGCGGGCTTCACGACGCCGGCCGAGCTGGTGGGCGGCGACTATTTCGACTTCATCCCGGTCTCGGATCGGATCCTGGGGGTGGCGATCGCCGACGCCTCCGGGCACGGGCTCCCGGCGGCCTTGCAGGTGCGCGACGTCTACACGGGGCTCCGGATGGCTGTGGAGCGCGACTTCAAGATCACGCGGACGGTCGAGCGACTGAATCGGATCATCCACGAGTCGCGCCTGACCACGCGTTTCGTTTCGCTCTTCTACGGAGAGATCGAGGAGAACGGCAGCCTGATGTACGTCAACGCCGGCCATCCCCACCCTCTTCACTTCCACGGCTCGAGCGTGACGCCGCTCGTTCAGACCGGCCTCGTCCTCGGGCCGACGGCCAACGCGTCCTACAGCCGCGGCTACCGGCGGCTCGACCAGGGCGACGCCCTCCTGCTGTATACCGACGGCATGGTCGAGGCGCACGGCGCCGATGGGGAGGAGTTCGGAATCGGAAGATTGACGCGGGCCTTTCTGGACCTGCGGCATCTGCCCTGCGACGAGCTCGTGCGCGCGCTCGTCCGGAAGGTTGCCGATTACGCGGGCGGGGGAGAGCCGGAGGACGATCGGACCGTCGTCGTCCTGAAGCGGCACGCCGGGCCTATTCCGCCGTCGGACGAGCGCCGCACTACCGGAACGTGGGCGGCGGTGAAGACCGGCTAGCCGCCCTCAACGCGACGCGAGGATCTCGCTGGTGACGGTCATCGCATGCCTTCGACCATTTCGAGGTTCGTGAGAATGCGCTGGAAACCGTAGGCGTAGGCACGGGCAGCTGGGAGGACTTTGATCGCGACGTCGCGGCCCAGGCGCGGGTCCTTCGCTCTGTAGACCTCGCCCATCCCTCCCGCGCCGAGGGATGCCAGGATCTCGTAGGGGCCCAGGCGGGTGCCCGCCGCGAGGGGCATTTGGCGGAAGATTTTACGCCCGAGCTGCCTCGTGCTCGCCTCGGAAGAACGCCGCCGTCACCTTCAGCCCGTCTTCGAGCCGCGTGTAGGCCGGTAACCCGAAGTCGCGGCGGACCGCCGAGCCGTCGAGGACGCTGCGCCGCTGCTCGCCGGCGGGCGCCGGGGCGTGGGGCGGTGTGGCCTCGTAGCCGAACTCCCGGGCGAGCAGCTCGAAGAGCCGATTGACGGAGGTCTCGACCCCCGTGCCGAGGTTCCACGTGCCGCTGCGGTCGGTCGAGACCGCCGCCGCTGCGGCGCGGCACAGGTCGTCCACGAAGACGTAGTCGCGCGTCTGATCGCCCGATCCGTTGATCTTGGGAGCGCGGTGGCCGAGCATCGCCTCCGAGAAGATCGCGACGACCCCGGCTTCTCCCGTCCCGTTCTGCCCCGGACCGTAGACGTTGGCGTAACGGAAGACCTGCGTCTGGAAGCCGTGCACGACCCGGTAGTAGTACAAGTACTTTTCGATCGAAAGCTTGGCGCAGCCGTAAGGCGAGATCGGGTTGGTCGGATGGGTTTCCGGAGAGGGCCGGCCGCCTTCGGGCTCGCCGTAGAGTGCGCCGCCGGTCGACGCGAAGAGAACCCTCCGGACGCCGGCCCGCCGGCAGGCCTCGAAGAGCTTCAAGGATCCGAGGATGTTCGCCCGCGCATCGAACAGCGGATCCGACACGCTGTGACGCAGGTCGATCTGAGCGGCGTGATGGGAAACGAAGTCGATCTTCTCCTCCGAGAGCAGCGGCTCGAGGTCCGCCTCCGCGATGTCGGCCTTCACGAAGCGGGCGGCCGGCGGGACCTTTTCGCGGCGTCCTGCGGACAGGTCGTCCACGACGACGACGCGGTGGCCGTCGTCGAGGTGCCTCCGGGCCATTCTCGAGCCGATGAAACCGGCTCCGCCGGTAACCAGGATGTTCATAAAATCTCCGATCGGGATGCCCACATGATAGCGGAACGCGCTCCCGATCCCCGCCTGCTTCTCGATCCCGTTTCGATGCGGTTGCGTCGAGCCGACCGCGCCTTCTTTCGACGGTCGACGGTGACCGTAGCGCGGGATCTGCTCGGAGCCTGGATCCTGCGGCGGTGGCGCGGCCGCTGGTACGGCGGGCGGATCGTCGAAACCGAGGCTTACCTCGGTCCGCGGGACCGAGCGGCGCACTCCTGGGGAGGCCGGCGCACGGCGCGCAACGAGCCGATGTACGCGGAGGGGGGGCACCTCTACGTCTTCTTCGTGTACGGCATGCACTACTGCGCCAACGTCGTGACGCGCCGGGAAGGGGTGGCGGAGGCGGTCCTGCTGCGGGCCGCCGAAGCTCCCGACGGGTCCCCGGCCCGGCTGCTTTCCGGTCCGGCCAAGCTCTGCGCCGGACTCGGGATCACGACTGCCTCGAGCGGCGAGGACCTGCTCGAGGGTCCGTTCGCCATCTTTCGCCGCCGCAGTCGGCGCCCGCGCACGGGGGCATCGCCCCGGGTGGGCGTGGAGTACGCGGGCGAAGCGGCGGGATGGCCCCTGCGCTTTTTCGACCGGGATTCCCGGTCGGTGTCCGGCCGCCGGTGACGCCGGCCGCGGCGCCGATCAGTGCGTGGTCGGCGGCAACGCGCCGAGCGGCCCGGGCGAGCTCGAGACGACCGCGTTCTTCCCCGCGCGCTTGGCCCGATAGAGGGCCGCGTCGGCGCGGTCGACGAGCTCCTTCTTGCTGGAGGCGTCGTTCGGATACGCGGCCAGGCCGATCGAAACGGTCACTCGCAGGACATCGTCGGCCTCGGGGGGCCGGAAGAGCCGCTCGTCGATGCGCCGGCGGATGCGTTCGGCGACCTCCGCGGCGACCTCGGTCGGCGTCTCGGGAAGAATGACGGCGAACTCCTCTCCGCCGTAGCGCGCCACCAGATCCATGTCGCCCCGGACCTCGCTCCGGATCTCGGCCACGATGCGCTCGAGGATGGCGTCGCCGATCGGATGCCCGTACCGGTCGTTGATCGCCTTGAAGTCGTCGATGTCGAGCAGTAGGACCGAGAGCGGGCGGCCCTGGCGGTCGGCGCGGCCGAGCTCCCGCTGTAGCGACTCCTGGAAGTGCCGGTGGTTGTACGCGCCGGTCAGGCCGTCGCGGATGCTTTGCTCCTTGGCGTCGTTGTAGCGCCGGGCATTCTCGATGGCCGTGACGGCCTGGTTGGCGAAGATCTCGAGCGCCTGGATCGTCTCGAGCGAGGGCGCCTGGCCGCTCGACGGCTCATCCACGGAGAGGCAGCCGACGAGGCTCTCTCCCGAGACGAGGGGAATGAAGAGCATGTCGTACGCCCGCCAGCCGTTCAAGGCGCGGCGCGGCGGCGCCGCGGTGACGATGTCGTAGGGCCCGAGCTCGTCGGAAGAGCGATTGCGCACGAAGTAGGACTTGGAGACGCGGTTGCGGACGGTCCAGTGCTGGGTGATCTCGGTGGCCGGAACTTCCTGCCCCGAAATGTCGGGCCAGCGCTGGTCGAGGCCGTATTGCGCGCGCCGGATGAAAAGGTCTCGCTCGGCGTCGTAGAGAGAGAGCAACACGGCGTTGAAACCGAGGCTGCGGGCGACGGCGGTGACGATCGACTGGAAGAGCGCATCGGGGTTCAGGTGCCGCTTGACCTCGTTGGAGATCTCGAGAATCTGGGCGAGGGTCTCGGCGCGCTCGCGGTTGCGCTCGGACAGTTCCTGGACCTGAGCGCGGACGGCGCGGTCCTGGAGAACCAGGGCGATCTGGCCCGCGAGCGCCCGTAACGATTGAATCGCGGGCGGCGATTGCAGCGCCGCGAAAGAGCTCTCGAGGATCAGCAGGCCGGTGTTCAGCTCGTAGGTCGAGAGCCGGGCGATCAGCTGATGGCGGGTCGAGCTCGTCAGGCGGACCTCGCGCTGTTCCCCGGTCCGGGCCCATACGACCTCCGTCGTCACGTCCAACGCCTCGTCGAGTCGGCGGTTTCGGATCCACTCGCGGATCTCGGCCCGCCCCACGGTGGCCGAACCCTCGAGGTGAATTTCCATGTCTTCTCCGGAGTCCTCGACCCATTCGACGAAAGCCATGGCCTCGATCGGCAGCAATCGGCGCAGCGCTTCGAAGGTGCGCCGGTATCGGTCAGGGCGCGCCCCCAGCGCAAAGATGTTCGAGATCTCGCGCATGACGTCGAGCTCGCGGTTCTCGCGGGTGACACGGTTGTACTTCTCCTCCATCGTGGAGAAGCCCCGCAAGACGAAGGAGGCGAGCACCACGGGGAAAAACGCCAACAACAAGCCCACGACACCGTGGTTGGCGTAGATGAGGATTTCGAGAACCACGATCGGCACGAGCAGGAGGAGCGCCACGAGCTGGAAGAGCGCCATTCCGAGCAGGCGCTCCGGCGGCACCAGCCGGCCGAGCGACAAGTAGGCGAAGACGAGCAGCGTGTTGACGAAGAAGAAGACCAGCAGGATGACGGCCGCGGCGACCGCCACGGCTACCGGTCCGGTCGGCGGCTCCCGGAGGGAGTGGAACAGGAGCGCCGCGACACCGTAGGACAGCGCGAGCTGGGCCAGATCGAAGGCCGTCGAGAGCGTCAGGCGGCGGGTGCGTCCGAGGAGCTTCGCGATGACGTCCGCCGCCACACAGATCAGAATCGCGGCGCCGGGCGAGCCCAACAGCAGGATCACCGGGACCAGAGCCGCGGCCTCGAGGCCCAGGAAGTTGCCCGCATACCGCACGCGCAACCGGAACGCGAGGGCCGTCAGCCCGGTGAAGAAGGCGATTTCGAGAGACCTTCCCCCCGGGATCGACGGGAGCTCCAGGAAAAAGAGCGCCGCCGCCGAGGCGACGACGGCGACCTGCAGCATCCGAAACGCCTGGTCGCGCCAATCGACTGCCGGCGCGGAGCTTCGAAGGGCCATGATCCTCGGCTCTTACTTCTTCGCCTTCCACCGGATGACGCCGTCCTTCAGGAACTTCTGGAAGATCATCAGGACTTCCAGTTCCCGGATCGGCGAGATCTTCATGATCGACTTGACGTCCCACTGCGCGTTGATGCGCGAGAGCACGAAGCCCTCGTGCGGCGAGAAGGTGCGCTCGGTGATCTCGGAGATGGGAATCGCGAGCTCCGGAACCTTCTCTCCCTTGATGCCATCCTTTTCGAGGCTCTGCTTGATGATTCGCTCCGCGTCGCGGATGCCTTCGGCGGCCCGCCCGTCCGCGGGATTCAGATCCGAGGCGACCTTGAACATCCGGTAGGCGGCCTGGGGATCGCGCTGCAGCTGCGCCATGCCGCGCTGCAGGAAGAGCTCGACCTCCTCCTCGGCCGCCGCCCCGCCCGTCGCCACGCGGCGACGGGCGCTGGCCTCGACCAGACCCATCGTTCCAGCGCGCATGCCCTCGAAGACGAGCCGCGAGACGTTGAATTCGGCGTTGTGGGTGTGGAGGGCGATTTCCTCGACCGTTCGCTGCCCGTCGACGTAGGGGACGATGAGCTTTTCCTGCTCGGAGAGCGTGTCGAGGTTCAGGGGCTTGAGGATCCGCGGCACGACCTGGTTGTCCGGGACCTCGACACGGATGCGTTTCCACTCGTCGAAGCGGCGCAACCCTTCCATGATGATGCCGGTCACGTCGAGCGACAGGGGCACCATCTTCAGCTCCGGCAACTCGCCGTCCACGAACTCGAAGTTGCCCGCCTCCCAGAGGAAGACGTCGTAAATGGACTCCTCCGCCTTCTTGCGCATCAGCCGCAGCAGATCGGTCTCGGCAATCGCGTTGATCATGACGAGGATCTTGCCGAGCAGGATGTTGGACTCTTCCTGAACCTCCATGGCCATCTTGAGCTCTTCCTCAGTGATGTAGCCGTGGGAGACGAGGAAGTGGCCCAAATACTCGCGCTGATCCGAGGAGGAGGAGGAATTGATTCGGCCGTTCTGGAAGTAGACGCGCTTCTCGATGCCCTTGCCCTCGATGAGCAGAGTCCCGGTTTTCTGGCCGAGAGACAGCCATTGAAGCAGCTCGGAGAGCTGCATCGTGTTCAGATTGCCGCTGATGCCCACTCTGTTTTCCGGAACCTATCTATTGTAAACGAAATGGTTTGCGCGCCCGGCCGCCCTCGTCGGGGAGCCGGGGGAGGCCCGCAAAGCCGGTGTCGAGGCACCGCGGCCCCCGAGCCGGGCGCCGGGGCTCACGTCCGTCAGAGAGCCTTCTCTATTCCGAAGGGGGGTTGTAGGACGGGATCCCCGTGACCGCCTCGCCGATCACCAGCGTGTGGATGTCGTGGGTCCCCTCGTAGGTGTACACGCTCTCGATGTTGGCGAGGTGCCGGAAGACCGGGTACTCGTTGACGACACCGTTGGCGCCGAGCGTCTCACGCGCGAGCTTCGCGCACTCTCGGGCGACCCAGACGTTGTTTCGCTTGGCCATCGAGACGTGGTGCGGCTTCATGGTCTTGGCGTCCTTCATCGAGCCGAGCTTCCAGGCCAGAAGCTGCCCCTTGGTGATCTCGGTGATCATCCAGGCCAGGCGCTGCTGGACGAGCTGGTGCGCGGCGATCGGGCGATCCTTCCACTGTTTGCGGCTCTTGGCGTAGTCGAGGGCGGCCTGGTAGGTCGCCATGGCGCTGCCCACGGCTCCCCAGGCGATGCCGTACCGGGCCTGCGTGAGGCAGGACAGCGGGCCCTTCAGCCCCTCGACCCCGGGCAGGATGGCATCGGCGGGAACCCGGCAGTCCTCGAAGGCAAGCTGCGAAGTGACCGAAGCCCGCAGCGACATCTTCCCCTTGTGCTCGAAGGTCGAGTAGCCCTTGGTGCCCTTTTCCACGAGAAAACCCCGCACCACGCCGTCGAGCTTGGCCCAGACGACGGCCACGTCGGCGATCGAGCCGTTGGTGATCCAGGCCTTCGCCCCGTTCAAGACGTAACCGCTGCCGTCCTTCTTCGCGGTCGTCCGCATGCCCGCGGGATTCGAGCCGAAATCGGGCTCCGTCAGCCCGAAACAGCCGATCGCCTCCGCCTTCGCGAGCCTCGGGATCCACCGGTCCTTCTGCTCCTTCGAGCCGAACGTATGGATCGGGAACATCACGAGGCCCGACTGAACGGACACGAACGAGCGCAGGCCCGAGTCGCCGCGCTCGAGCTCCTGCATGATCAAGCCGTAGGAGATGTTGTCGAGGCCGGGAAGGCCGTACTCGGAGATCGTCGATCCGAAGAGGTGCATCTGGGCCATCTCGGGGACCAGTTCCTTCGGAAAACGCCCCTCCCAGGCGGCCTCTTCGATGATGGGGAGGACCTTGTCCTCGACCCAGCCCCGGACCGTGTCCCGGACCAAGCGCTGCTCCTCGGTCAGGAGCGTGTCGCAATCGAGATAGTCGACGTTGGCTGTCACGGGTGACTCCTTGCGTCAGAGCGGGGGATCGTAACCCAACTCTCGTCGGTTCGATGGGCGCTCGACGCAGCTTCCAGCGGACCGCATAGAATAGGCGCACCTTCACATGAGCGTTTTCGCGGGCGGCTCCGCCTACAGCATGGCGCAATCGATCGCCGATGGTTACATCATCACGACCGAGCTGACTTTCAAACAGTTCAAGGACCCGGACTTCCAGACGTTTCTCTTCGAGACCGACCGGCTCCTTCGGGAGATCCGAGGCAACCCGCCTCCGGCCGACGACGTGATGGCGACCCAGGGGCGTCAGCGCAAGATGCAGCGGCTTCAGCAAGCGCTCACGATCGCCAACAATCTCCGGAGCCGCCGGCGCTGACCGGCAAGACCGCGCCCGTCCGCGAGGTCTCTCTGGCGGCGGTGTTCTTCCTGGGCGTCACCGTCCTGGCGACCTGGCCTCTGGCGGCGCATCTGTCCGACGGCAGCCTCGATCTTTGGGACGCGAAGCTGAACGCCTGGATCCTGCACTGGGACTTTCACCAGCTCTTCCGGGATCCGATCCATCTCTTCGACGCGAACATCTTCTTTCCGGCTCGCCTGGCCCTCGCCTTCTCCGAGAATCTGCTTGGGGCGGCGGTTTTCGGCTTTCCGATGTACGCGGCGGGCGCCTCGACCCTGGTCGTCTACAACGTGCTCTTCCTCCTCGGCATGTTTCTCTCCGCG
Source organism: Thermoanaerobaculia bacterium (assembly GCA_035498405.1). GTDB lineage: Bacteria > Acidobacteriota > Thermoanaerobaculia > UBA5066 > Gp7-AA6 > DATBFU01. Next base: position 232,608 of record DATKAE010000084.1, read on the forward strand.
CTCGGCGCGTGGGCCCTGGCCCGACAGGTGACCGGCGACGGCGCTGCTTCGCTTCTCGCCGGCCTCGTCTACGCGTTCCTGCCATGGCGAATCGATCAGATCCCACACATCCAGTTTCAGTGGGGGGCCTTCCTCCCGCTCCTGTTGTTGTTCCTCCTGCGTTTTCTCGACTCCGGGCGGAAGCGGGACCTCGTTCTGTTCGCCGCATTCTTTGCCTGGAACGCGCTGGCGAACGTCCATTACGCGATCTTCTCGGGCGTACTTCTCGCCCTCGTTCTGGCATACGAGCTTCTGACGGGCCCGGCAGGGTCCGGCCGCCGCGTTCTCGCCGCCGTCGTGGCCGCGGGTGTGGCTGGGCTTCTCGTGTCTCCGTTCCTGCTTCCCTATGCCGAGGCCCGCCGGCTCTACGGAATGGAGCGTTACTTCGAGGAAATGGAGTTCTATTCCGGCCGCCTGAAGTACTTCCTCTCGTCGGGGTCCCGCAACTGGCTGTATGGGCGCATGACCGGCCGATTTGCCGGTCCGGAGGGAAGCTTCTTTCCCGGGCTCCTTCCAGTCCTGCTGTCCGTCGTCCCGATCGCATGGCTCCTTCGAAGGCGGCCGGAGCGCGAGGCGGGGTCGACCGAGGAGCTCGCTGCCGGCGGTCCCTCACGATGGATTTGGGCCAGGATCGTCGACGCCGTTCTGCTGGCGCTTCTCTTGCTCTATGCGGCGGCGGTGGCTCGGCCGGGCCTGCGCTTGGGCTTTGTGAAACTCGGCGATCCCGGCCGGCTGGTTGCGATCGGAGCCGTCGCCATCCTCCTGCGACTGGCAATCGCGTTCCCGAAGCGCTTCGGCTACCGGGACCTCAGCGCTTACCTGCGGTCGCGGTTCTCCGCTCGAAACGTCGTTCTGTTCCTGGCGATCGGTGTCGCGGGCGTTCTGATCGCGCTCGGCGCTCACACGCCGATCTACCGTTTCCTCTTCAAGTCGATGGGGTTTCTCTTTCGCGCCATCCGAGCGCCCGCCCGAGGAATCGTCCTCTTCCACGTCGCGTTGGCGGTGCTGTCGGCGTGGGGGCTGGCGATCCTGGCCGGTCG
>DATKAE010000085.1:0-3903 GCA_035498405.1 Thermoanaerobaculia bacterium
GCGCACGTGGCCGAACAGCTCCGACTCGATCAACTCCTCGGGAATCGCCGCGCAGTTGACTTCGATGAGCGGGGAATCGGCCCGGGCCGAGAGGTGGTGGAGGGCCCGCGCCACGAGCTCCTTGCCCGTTCCATTCTCGCCGGTGATGAGGACGCGCGCGTCGGTTGGAGCCACGCGCGCAACTTCCTCCTTGAGGCGTCGCATCGGCGGCGAGTCGCCCACGAGCTCTTCGGGCTCGCTCTTGCCACGAAAGGACGCGATCTCGGCCAGGAGGCTTCGGCGCTCGATCGCCTTCTGCGCCGTCAGCAGGACGCGATCGAGCGACAGCGGCTTTTCGAGGAAGTCCTCCGCGCCGAGTCGGACGGCCCGGACGGCGGTCTCGACGCTGGCATGGCCGGAGATCATCACGACCGGCACTTCGCGAAGCCTCTCCTTTGCCGACTCGAGAATCGAGAGGCCGTCTCGGTCTCGCAGCCAGACATCCAGGAAGGCCAGGTCGAAATTCTCCTCGGTGAGCCGGCGCAGCCCTTCTTCACCGGAGGCGACCGACGTGACCTGATACCCCTCGTCCGTCAAGATTTCCGACAGAGTCTCTCGGACCCCTTTCTCGTCGTCGATGACCAGGACGCGCCGTTTCTTCACGCCGCGGGCAGCTCGATGATGAACCGCGCGCCGCGCGGCCGGTTGTCCTCGACCCGGATCGTGCCCCGGTGGTCCGCGACGATGCGGTAAACGATGGCGAGGCCGAGTCCCGTGCCCCGGCCCTTGGTCGTGAAATCGGGCAGGAAGAGCTTCTCCCGATCGCGTGCGGGCACGCCGCGGCCGGTGTCGGCGACCTCGATCGTGCAGCAACCGTCTCGGTCCGTCAGCCGCACGACGATCTCCCCGCTCTCGCCGCAGGCCTCCAGCGCGTTGTCGATCAGGTTGACGAGAACCCGCTTGATCTGGTCCGGATCGAGCACCACCGTGTCCCGCGCGAGCCGGGACTCGACACGCACGCTCACCCCCGCGCGGGCCCCCTCGAAGAGGCGAACGGCGGAGCGCGCGAGCGCCGGCAGGTCGGTCGGGTGCGGTCGCATCTGAGGCAGACGCGCGAATCGGGAGAACTCGTTGACCAGGGACTTCAAGAAGCCGACTTCCTCCACGATGATTCGCGTGCCCCGCTCGATGGTCTCCGGCAGGTCGGCCTCACCCGCCCGAAACCGGCGCAGGATCCGCTCGGCGGAGAGGCGAATCGGCGTCAAGGGATTCTTGATCTCGTGCGCCACGCGGCGGGCGACCTCGTTCCAGGCGGCGAGCTTCTGTTCGCGCGCCACGTGAGTCGTGTCTTCGACGGCGAGAACCCAGCCGCCGCGATCTCCTCCCTCCGCGCGGGACAGCGGACGGACCGAAGCCTCCAGGTGCCTTTCGCCGGGGTCCGCGGCGATGACCAGCTCGCGGGGCGAGGTGGCGGGAGCACCCGCGCGCGCCTCCTCGAGCAGAGAGACGAGGGGTGCGAGGTCTTTGCGAGCGGCCAGCGAGGCCGCGGTCACCTCGCCGTCCACGCCGAGCAGGGCGCGGGCGGCGGGATTGCAGATCGTGATCTGCCCGTCGGCATCGAAGGCGATGACACCGGTCGTGACGGACTGAAGCACGGTCGAGAAGAGGCGGCGCTCGAGCTCGAGGCGGCGGTTGGAGACCTGCAGCTCCTCGTTGGATTGCAGCAGGGCGCCCCGCGCCTCCTCGAGACCCGCGGCCATGCGGTTGAAGGACTCGACGAGCACGGCGAGCTCGTCCGTGGCGGGCACGTCGACGCGGGCCGAGAAGTCCCCGGAGCGCAGGCGGCCCGTCGAGGAGGCGAGCGCACCGATCGGCCCGGTGATGCGGCGCGCGAGCGTCAGGCCGGTCCAGATCGAGGCGAAGAGAATGGCCAGCGTGATCAGGAGAAACGTCGAGATGTTCGCCGCCTTGATCGCCGGCTTTTGCACCTCGAGCTTCTCGTACTCGCTCCAGGCTGCGGCGATCGAGTCGAGCGCGCGCGCCTCCGAGGCCGGAACCAGCGACCCCGCTACGTACACGCGATCTCCCGATCGGACGGCGGCCCGGTAACGGTGGCTGCCGTCGGGCAGGACCTCGATCTTGAAGGGCTCTTTCTGGACTCCGCTTTCCCCGAGCGTCTCGGCCGACAGCGGGGGCGGGCTTCCGTCCCGCGCGGCAGCCGCGACCCGCCGCCCCGCGCGATAGATCTCGACCGAGCTCAAGTCTCGCTCCCGGAGAAAGGATTCGAGGACCGCCGCGTCTTCCGCAGACTTGACGGGCAGCCGCGAGAGTGCGCGCCCCTCCTGGAGGTCGCGCTCCAGGATCCGCCGCTCCGCGCGATCCTGGACGGCGCGAGCCTGCCGAACGACTTCTCGAACCGGAGTCGAGAACCAGCGATCGATCGAGCTCTGGAGCAGGCCCGTGGCGGAGAAGAACACCAGCGCCACCGGAATCGCCGTCAGGCCGACGTAGGTGACCAGCAGCTTGGTCTGGAATCGAGAGCCGAGGGCCGGCCGCCGGCGGTCGAGCCAGAGCTTCAGAAGGGTGCGGCCGAGAACGAAGAGCACCGCCGCGATCAACGTCACGTTGACGTACGAAAGGACGAACAGCAGTAAGCCCCGGGTGATGGTCGCGGGCTCCATTTCGGCCGCGCGCTGTTCGAGCACCGAGACGGCGGCCCAGACCACCAGCACGGCGAGGACCAGGCCGATGATCAGCCGGTTGTCCTTCCTCCGGCGCAGGAACTCGGTGGCGATCTTCACTGGTACCGCCCCTTGCCCGCGCGCCCCCCGATGCGAACCCCGGTCATGGGGTCCTGGCCGGCCCGGCGATGACGAACTTCTTGGACTTCTTCCACGAGGTTCGATAGTCCACGGGGATGAACGCGAAGAGGTAGCCGGAATCGAACGCGGCGCGCATGTGCACGATCAGGTTGCGGTGCGGCCAGTCCGGACCGACGTGAAAGGCGAGCAGGTTCTCCTTGGAGACGAGCGATCGCTCGACGTCTGCGAAATCGGCGGTGGTCGTGCGAGAGAGCTGTTTGTCGTCGAGCGTCTCGGTCACGACGTACTCGCGCGTGACCGGGTCGAAGGTCACGGACACCTCGTAATGCCGTGAGTCGAGGAAGGAGTCGAACCAGTAGCGGAACTGGCGGTAGAGCCGGATTTCGTAGCGAATCGTCGTCTCCAGCCCTGCCTCGATCTTGCGGGCGAGCTCGGGATTGAGGGCGCCCGTCAGGTGAAATTGGAGGAACACGTCGGCGCCGCGCGTGGTGATCCGCAGCACCGTGACCTGAGGCTTCTCTTCCTCGGCCCGGACCGAGGTCGGTCCGAGCGCCGAGGAAACGCCCAGAAACACGAAGATCGCCAGGGACCGGCCCCGTGCCACGGCAAGATTTTAGGCGAGGCCGGGGAGGGAGGGGGCAGGCTACCGGCGAGCGCGGCGGCGCGACTCCCGGCGCGGCGCCGCTTCCTCGGCCTGGGATGCGCTGCCAACCGACCGGAGAGCGCGGGCGAACTCGATATGCAGGGCATGGCCCGCCTTGCTGGCGTGGATGTGTCCGGAGAGCGGCTGGCCGAGGAGGACGAGATCGCCCAGCAGGTCCATGATCTTGTGGCGGACGAACTCGTCCCGGAACCGCAACGGACCGGAAAGGATCCCCTCGTCGTCCAGCACGACGGCGTTCTGAAGCGACCCTCCTCGGGCGAGGCCCCGCGCCCGCATGGCCTCGACCTCCCGCAGGAAGCCGAAGGTCCGGGCGGGCGCGATTCGCGCCGCGTAGTCCTCGGAGGTCGCGACCCAAGTCAGCTGTTGCTTGCCGACGGCAGGATGGGGGAAGTCGATCTCGTACGTGATGGTGAGGGAACCCCCGCCGTCCGGGGTGAA
>DATKAE010000086.1:0-52687 GCA_035498405.1 Thermoanaerobaculia bacterium
ACTTTCCACCCATCTTCGACCGGTTCTTCGCCGACGAGAAGAACCGCCGCTGCAAGAAGTGCGGCACGGTGATGTCCGCGCCGGCCCGCTGACTTGCTGAAGATCGACGTCCACACTCACATTCTTCCCGAGAAGCTGCCCGACTTCCGGAATGTGCCCGGTGGCGAACGGTTCGTTCAGATCGAGCATCACACGCTCGGCCGCGCGCGAATGATCATCAATGGTTCCTTGTTCCGCGAGATCGAAAGCAACAGCTGGAATGTCGAGGCGCGGCTGGCCCAATGCGACGCGGCGGCCGTCGACGTGCAGGTTCTCTCGACGGTGCCGGTCATGTTCAGCTACTGGGCGGAGCCGGATCCCGCGCTCGACCTCGCGAAGTATCTCAACGACCACATCGCCGGGGTCGTGGCCGCACACCCCGCGCGTTTCGCCGGTCTCGGAACGATCCCGATGCAGAGCCCCGACCTTGCGATCCGGGAGCTTACGCGCTGCGTGCGGGACCTCGGGCTCTCGGGAATCGAGATCGGCTCGAACGTCAACGGGGCGAATCTCGACAGCCCAGAGCTCTTTCCGGTGTTCGAGGCGGCGGCGACGCTTGACGCCGCCGTTTTCGTCCACCCCTGGGAGATGGCCGGCAGAGATCGGATGACGCGCTACTGGCTCCCCTGGCTCGTCGGGATGCCCGCGGAAGTTTCGCTCGCGATCTGCTCGCTCATCTTCGGCGGAGTGCTCGAGAGGCTGCCGGCCCTGCGAATCGCATTCGCGCACGGCGGCGGCGCCTTCCCGGCGACGATCGGGCGAATCGTCCGCGGTTTCGAAGCGCGGCCCGATCTGTGCGCCGTTTCCAACGACGTTTCCCCGCGTGAATATTTGCGGCGCATCTACGTCGACTCGCTCGTGCACGATCCGCTGATGCTGCGCTACCTCGTGGACTCGATGGGTCCCGATCGGATCGCCCTCGGCAGCGACTATCCCTTCCCGCTCGGCGAGCCGCGGCCCGGGGAGCTCATCGATTCCTGCGGATTCCCGGAGGACACGCGCGCACGGCTCCTGCACGCCACGGCGCTCGAGTGGCTCGACCTTCCCGCCGCGCGCTTCGCGAGAGCCGTCCCCCGCCGCCGAGACTCGGATCACTGGTGAATGAGCCGTTCGAGCCCGGACGCGACTTCGCGGTCGCCCTGGATCGAGGCGACTCGCTCGCGCCGTTCCGGGACGAATTCCACGTTCCCCGGAGCGACAACGGCGAGGAAGAAATCTATTTCGCCGGCAATTCGCTGGGGCTCCTCCCCAAGAGAACTCCGAAGTACGTCGACGAGGAGCTGGAAAAGTGGAAGCGGCTCGCCGTCAAGGCGCATTTCTCGGGGGAGAACCCATGGATGCCCTACCACGAGATATTAGCTTCGTCGATGGCCCGGCTGGTAGGCGCCTCCCCGAGCGAAGTCGTGACGATGAACTCGCTCACCGTCAACCTTCACCTGATGATGGCGAGCTTCTACCGGCCCACCCGCGATCGGCATCGGATTCTCCTCGAGGAGCATGCGTTCCCCTCGGACGACTATGCGCTCGAGTCTCAGGCGATCGTCCACGGCTTCGACCCGGCCGAAACCCTCGTGCGGCTGCGACCTGGGAACGAAAGGCACTCGATCGATACCGCGGACGTCGCCCAGGTCCTCGAACGCGACGGTGAGTCGATCGCCTTAGTCCTGCTTCCGGGAGTCCAGTACTACACGGGCCAGGCATTCGAGATCGAGGCGATCACACGACTCGCGCACGGGAAGGGGTGCATCGTCGGCTTCGACCTGGCACACGCGGCGGGAAACCTGGTCCTGCGTATCCACGAGTGGGACGTGGACTTCGCCGTCTGGTGCACATACAAGTACCTGAACTCGGGCCCGGGCTCGGTCGGCGCCTGCTTCGTCCACGAGCGGCACGGCATGCGGCAGGATCTGCCGCGTCTGGCCGGCTGGTGGGGCCACGACAAGGAATCGCGCTTCCGGATGGAGCCCGGTTTCCGGCCGATCCCAGGCGCGGAGGGATGGCAGCTCTCGAACCCTCCGATCCTCTCGCTCGCGGCGATTCGAGCTTCGCTCGGCGTTTTCATGGAAGCGGGGGGAATGGAGCCGCTGCGCGAGAAATCGCTCCGCCTCACGGGCTACCTCGAATGGTTGCTTCGGAGAGAGCTCGGCGACTCGGTCGAGATCCTCACCCCGAGAGACCCGCGTCGGCGCGGCTGCCAGCTCTCGCTCCAGGTGAAGTCGAAAGTTCCGGGAAAAACCGTCTTCGAGAGGCTCGAAGCCTCCGGCGTCACCTGCGACTGGCGCGAGCCGGACGTGATCCGGGTGGCTCCCGTCCCGCTCTACAACCGGTACGAAGAGGCGTGGCACTTCGTCGAGATCCTGCGGGGTGCGCTGTGAGACGTCGCCCTCACATGCCCCACGAGGAGCGCCAGCTGAACGGCGTCTCGAACCCGGCGAGCGAGGCATAGACGCTCCACTGGCCGTGATGAATCGCCTCGTGTTGTACGAACTCCCAGGTGAAAAGGGCAAAGGTGAAAAGCGTTCCATCCCAATCGATCGCCGCACCGATATCGACGGTTTCGAGTGCGGCGAGAAGGTCGCGCTGCTTGGCGTCCAGCGCGGCGAGGAGCGCTTCCCGGGTCAGCGGGCCGGGGTAGTGCCCGTGCTTTCGCGTCCAATCGACTTTCCCGGTCGCGAGCGCGGCATTGTAGACGCCGCGCACGCAGACGACGTGACGCAGTTGCTTGCAAAACGGAGCGAAGCCGTTGCCAATCTGGTGCGGTGCCGGAGCGCGGCCCGGTCTTCCGGGCGGGTCGGGCGTAAAGTCCCACCTTTCCTCGGGAACCGCCCGTACGAAATCGGTGGTCAGGGCGTGGAGCAGGTTGCTGTACCGTGCGAACTCGGCGATCGACATCCCGTGATTCTAGCGGCCGGTTCACCGTCGACCGCGAGTTTACGAGCACCGCTTTGAGAGCGCCCCGCGACACTCCCGAGATCACGCTCGTGGGCGCCGGTCTCGCCGGCTCGCTCCTGGCAATCTTTCTCGCCCGGCACGGGTACCGCGTGACGCTCCTCGAGCGCCGCCTCGATCCTCGTAAGGCGGCGTCGCCTAAGTCCGCCGGGCGCTCGATCAACCTGGCGCTCGCCAATCGCGGCATTTCGGCTCTCGAAGAGGTCGGCGTGATGGAGAGCCTCCGGTCCGCGCTCATTCCGATGGCCGGGAGGATGCTTCACGACGAGGAAGGACGGCTGCGCCTCGTTCCCTACGGCAACAAGCCGCATGAAGTCATCTACTCGGTTTCGCGCGCGGGTCTGAACGCGCTCCTCTTGAATGCCGCCGAATCGACCGGCCGAGTCTCGATCCGCTTCGGACGTACGGTCTGCGGCGTCGATTTTGCGGACCGTCAGGTGCACTTGCTGGCCGGGGAGGATCCCGAGCCGCAAACAGCACCCTACGACGTCCTCATCGGGACGGATGGAAGCGCCTCGGCGGTTCGCGCCGCGATCCTGGAGCGGACCGGCGGGCGGTTTGAGGAGGAGCCGCTCGGCCACGGATACAAGGAGCTGACGATCCCCGCTGCAGACGGAGGCGGAGGCGGCGGCCGATTCCGGATGGAGAAGAACGCCCTGCACATCTGGCCGAGAGGCGAATACATGCTGATCGCGCTCCCCAACGCCGACGGCAGTTTCACGGCAACCCTCTTTCTGCCAAATCAGGGAAAAGAAAGCTTCCACTCCCTGACGACTCCCGACGCCGTTCGCGCGCTCTTCGAGCGCCGATTCGCCGACGCGATTGCGCTCCTGCCGCGCCTCGTCGAGGACTTCTTCGGAAATCCCACCGGGCATCTCGAGACGATCCGCTGCGAGCCCTGGTCGTTCGAGGATCATGCGCTCGTCCTGGGCGATGCGGCGCACGCGATCGTTCCCTTTCACGGGCAGGGCATGAACGCGGCGTTCGAAGATTGCAGCGCCTTCGATCAGAGTCTCCGAGATCCGAATCGCCCGTGGAACGAGGTCTTCGCGGAATTCGAAAGGCGCCGCCGTCCCAATACCGATGCGATCGCCGACATGGCCCTGGAAAACTACGTCGAGATGCGGTCGACCGTCCGGGAGCCGAAGTTTCAGCTGAAGAAGGATCTTTCCTTCCGCCTCGAGGAGAGGCACCCCGGCCGGTTCATTCCCCGCTATTCGATGGTGATGTTCCACACGATTCCCTACGCCGAGGCAAAGCGGCGGGGAGCGATTCAGGAGGAAATCCTCGACGAGTTGACGAGCCGGGCGACGAGCCTCGATGAGATCGACCTCGCGCGCGCCGACCGGCTGATCGGCGAACGGCTGGGGAGCCCTTAGGCCGTCATCCCGAGCGATAGCGAGGGACCCCGGACTCGGGAGGCTCCGCGCTCAACTCGGCAAATCAGACCGATCCCCGTCAATGGAAATACCCGTTGACGTCGATGATCAGCTGGACCGTGCCGCTCGCCTGGTCGCAGCGGACCGAGAAATCGGTCGCCGCTCCCACCGACATCACCGCGTTGTTGGCTCGCGTCTGCCCCGGTCGGTAGTTGATCGTGGAGACCAGAGGAGGCGACGCGCCGCCAGGGAAAAGACGCAGATCCCCCGCCGCAGTCGGCTGCGTGATCGTGACGTTGATCGACAGCGACGTCGCGGAGGAAGGAATCCCGCACTGCCCGGCCACGGCGAAGGTCCGTGTCGTGCCAGCCGAGAGCGCCGGCCCGGCGAGAGGCCCGTCGGGCTTGGTTGTATTGATCACCCGGCACGGCGTCAGCGTGTAGAAGAAGCCGCCCCCTAAATCCGCTGTCAGGCGCGCGACGAAACCGTCGTAACCGCCGCCATTGGCCGGCTGCGCTCCGCCCGCGAGAACATACATGCCATCTGTGAGCCCGGCCACGTACACGTCACCTGTCGTCGGGTGGATCGCGAGGCCGTAGACTTCGTCGTCGCCGCTGCCCCCCAGATAGGTGGCCTGCGTCAGCGTCGTTAGAGAGGCCGGCAGGCGGGCCACGAAGGCGTCATAGAGGCCGCCGCCATAGTCCGACTGATCCCCGCCCGCCGTGCCCGGAAAATTCGCCGAGTCCGTGAGCCCGGCCACGTAAACATCACCCGTCGTCGGGTGGATCGCAAGGGCGCCGTGGTTTTCGTCATCGCCGCTGCCGCCGAGATACGTGGCCTGAGTCAGCGCCGTCAGAGACGAGGTCAGGCGCGCCACGAAAGCATCAAAAATGCCGCCGCCAGAGGCCGCCTCCGCCCCGCCCGTCGTGCCCGGAAAATTTGGGGAGTTCGTGAACCCGGCCACGTATACGTCGCCGGTCGTCGGGTGGATCGCAAGGGCGATCGCTCGATCGCCGGCGCTGCCGCCCAGATACGTGGCCTGAGTCAGCGTCGTCAGAGACGAGGTCAGGCGCGCCACGAAAGCGTCGAGGCCGCCGCCGCCATAGGCGGCCTGGGCTCCGCCCGCCGTGCCGGGAAAACCCGTGGAATCCGTCAACCCGTCGACATACACGTCACCCGTCGTCGGGTGGATCGCTAGGCCGCGGGCTTGGTCGTTGCCGCTGCCGCCCAGATAGGTGGCCTGAGTCAGCGCCGTCAGAGACGAGGTCAGGCGCACCACGAAAGCGTCGGAGACGCCGCCGCCATTGGCAGCCTGGGCACCGCCCGTCGTGCCAGGGAAATCCGTGGAATCCGTGAGCCCGGCCACGTACACGTCACCCGTCGTCGGGTGGATCGCGAGGCCGCGGGTGCCTTCGTCGTCGCCGCTGCCGCCCAGATAGGTGGCCTGAGTCAGCGCCGTCAGAGACGAGGTCAGGCGCGCCACGAACGCGTCTGCGGCGCCGCCGCCATAGGCCGCCTGCGCCCCGCCCGTCGTGCCCGGAAAATTCGTGGAATCCGTGAACCCAACCACGTATACGTCACCCGTCGTCGGGTGTATCGCGAGCTGGGAGGGCTCGTCGTCGCCGCTGCCGCCCAGATAGGTGGCCTGAGTCAGCGTCGTCAGAGAGGCGGTCAGGCGTGCCACGAAGACGTCGTCGACGCCGCCGCTATTGGCCGTCTGGGCCCCGCCCGCTGTGCCGGGAAAATTCGCAGAATTCGTTTGCCCGGCCACGTACACGTCACCCGTCGTCGGGTGGATCGCGACGCTCAAGGCATAATCGTCACCGCCGCCGCCCAGGAACGTTGCCTGCAGCAAGGGATCGATGACCACCGTCAAAGTCGGATCGTAGTCGTCCAGGCGGAACCCGTACTCCCGGCCCCGTAACGAGTAAGCCACCCGCACCGGACGCCGTGTCCCCGCTCGCTCCTGGTACGCCGCCGGCGCCGTGAACGTCAGCTCCCCGAGGTCTGTCCCCACGACCAACGCGCCCGCTCGATTGACGCGCAGCCGCCCGCCGGCAACCCTCACCCTAATCCGCGACGCATCCGCCCCCGGCTCGACCGTGAAGAGCTTCTCGACGTTCTTGCCATGCGCACGCAACTCGAGCCGGATCCCCGGCCAGACTTCCCCGAGCGACACGCCTTCAAAAGTCGGGAGGCCGCTCCTCCAGCGCGCCGGGTCGTTGCCAACAAAGTAGCTGACGCGGGCGGACGCGGGCTCGCTCCCTTTCGGGCGGGCTCTCCCACCGACCACCTTCTCCGTCAGAGACCAACCGCTTCTCTCGTGCCGAGTCCGCGCGCCGGGCCCGGAGGCCCTTCCTGCCGGCAGCGAGTAAACGACCCTACCCTCGCGCGTCACGAAAACCGTTCCGGCAGGAGTCGACGCGTAGTAGGCCACTGCCGGGTCGGCCTGACCCGCGTTGGCGATGAAGGGCACCCGCACGCCCTCCAGGCTCCGCTGGACTCGCTCCCTGGTCTCGCTCTCGGCCTCGGCGCGAGACAACGCGGGAAGGACCAGAAGGTGCACCGCACAGACCCACGGGAAAAGCCGCGCGACGCTCCGAAACGCCTTCACTGAAAGCATCGGAGACCTCTCTTCCACTTCCACTGCCCGCGAGTTTCCGGAAAACTTGGAAAAATCCTAGTCGGCACATCAAATCGTGTCAAGGAAGCAGGAAGGGGATTGGGGGTCAGTCCTGATATCTGATTTCGATTTCAGATCGCAGCCCATCTCGCGCCTCGGAAGCGGACTCGGACTCCGTCTTTGCAAATCCTTGTCCTTGACAGCGAGCTTGCCGCGCTCCCCCGCGCGGACCAATCGGCTGAGGCGGTGAGTGCCGCGCCGTCTTCAGCGCCCCACGACAGCTCACGCCCACGACCAACCTGCCACGTCGGTAGGACCGCACCACGAACCCCCAAGTCAGAAATCAGGACTGACCCCAACCGGGGTGAGAGCATCGTAGGATAGTTTTCATGAACGACAGTCTGCCTTGCCTCAATCTGCTCGAAGCGACACCGGCGGTCCTGCGCGGCCTGATGTCGGAGATCTCGGAAGAGGACTCCCGGTGGAAGCCGGCGGAAGACCGTTTCTCGATCGCGGAGGTGCTCTCCCATCTTTCGCACTCGGAGGGTCACTGCTACAGGGCGCGGGTGGACCGCTTTCTGCGCGAGGAGATGCCGGAGTTCGAGCCTGACGACGCGCAGATGCATCTTGACGTTTACAGGAACGCGGATGCCGAGAAGGACTTCGGGCACTTCGAGGACCAGCGGGAAACCAACATCGAATTGTTGCGCGGGCTTCCGGCGGAGGCGGCGAATCGTAAAGCGCTGCACCGCGCAGCCGGAGAGATCACCCTGTCGCAGATGCTGCACGAATGGGCGCTGCACGACCTGGGGCACATCCGGCAGATCGCGGAACTGGTGCGGGCCCGTAAGTACTTGGCGGGTGCTGGCCCGTTGGGCGAGGATTACAAACTGAAGCCATGATCATCCGAAATCTGCTCTTAACAACGGGGTCAGTCCTGAATTCTGATTTCGCGGAATGGGTCTGCGCCTGGGGCCACGACGGCTCAATCTTCGCGCGCCCCCAGATGCGGCTCGAGAGTCGACTCCAGATCGATCCCGCGCTCCAGATCGGGATCGACCGCCTGACCCGCCTCCTCCGACCCACCGCCGCTCCCCAAATCAGAAATCAGGACTGACCCCCGAGCGTGTACCGCATGATCGACGCATGCCGTCCGCCTTTCACACGCTCGAGGGAATAGACGTCGCCTTCCGGACCGCGTGACGCCGACTGGACGCGGGAAATCTCGAGGCGATCCGTGTCGTCCAGCGCCAGCACGCAGGCTCTCCGGATCTGGTCGAGGTGATGCGCATGCCGCGCGCCGACGATCACGCCCGAGACGCCGGGCTGATCGAGGACCCACCGGATGGCCACGGCGCCTATCGTGGCCTGGTGACGCGAGGCGATCCGGCCGAGCGCGGCGAGCATTTCCTGGAAACGATCCCATCCGCCGAACTCGTCGATGATCAGCCGATACTTGACGAGCGATCGGTTTTCGAGCGGTCGAAGGGGATCCGGCCGGCCGAGGTAACGCTCCGAGAGGAATCCGCCGGCCACGGCGCCGTAGCAAAGCAGTCCGATGTCGTCTCGGGCGCACTGTGCGGCGAGACCCGCGGCCGGCCTGCGGTCGATCACCGAATACTGCACCTGATGCGAGGTGATCGTCGCGCCGCCAGCGACGATCTCCGACAGATGCAGCCGATCGAAGTTCGTCAGCCCGACGTGGCGGATCTTCCCGGCCCGCCGCAGCTCGTCGAGCCACACGGCCGCTTCGACGTAGCCGGCAACGCCGTAGTCCCACCAGTGCAGCTGGACGAGATCGAGGCGCTCCACACCGAGGCGCGCGAGCGATCGGTCGACTCCCCGCACGACGTCGGCTCGCGAGTGAGTGGGCAAGCGATCGAGATCGGGGACGTATTTCGTGTGAACCTGAACGTCCGTGCCCGCGCGTCCCTTTCGCCGCTTCAGCCACCGGCCGATCAGCGCTTCGACGCCGGTGTAGATGTCCGCGCAATCGAACGTCGTGACGCCCGCCTCGACGAACCGGTCCATGTCGTCCAGGGCGGCAGCGGCCTCGACGGGCCCATGACCGCCGGCCAGCTGCCAGCCGCCCTTCAGCACGCGGGAGATCGTGTAGCCGGGCGCGAGCTCGAGTCGCGGAATCGTGTTCATCGGAACGCGAAGGCTCAGCCCGCGGGCTTCAGCCGAGCGGAACGGCCGTGACGTCGCGATGCCGGAACGTCCGGGTCGTAAGACGCGAGATGCGGAACCGCGCGCCGCAGTTGGGATCGGGACACGCGATCTCGGCGTCCGTCGTCATCCAGTCGTGCGGATGCGTGATCCGCTGCTTCGCCGGCAGCAGGGGCAGCAGCGCCGCCAGCGCGTAAATGGAGAAGGACTGACCAGGCGGCAGCGAGAGGTTCTCGCCGCGCAGCTCGAACGAGTCGCCGGCGTGGTGCCCGCAAACCATCGGCCGGTCCGTCCCGACGACTTCCACGCGCAGATCGTAAAGGTCGAACGTATCGTCACGGTCGTCCATGGCAGTCCTCGCGGGGAGTACTATAGCCGCGCTCCGCGACCAGCCCCGACATGAACGCTCCCATCGCATGACCCTCGTCTGGAGTCTGATCGGCGCGCTCGTCGCGGGCGGCGCGTTCTTTCTCATCCGCTGGGTCCTCGAAGCACGGCGCATCACGTCGGAACGTGGCGCGGCGATGCAGAAGAAAGGGCCGACGCCGCTCGATCTCGCCATCGGGTTCGTCACCAACTTCTTCGACACGCTCGGCATCGGCTCGTTTGCGACAACGACAGCGGCATTTCGCCTGTTCTGCCTCGTGCCCGATGAGCTGATTCCAGGCACCATCATCGTCGGCGACGCGCTGGCGGTCCTGACGCAAGCCGTCCTGTTCATCAGCGTGGTCGAAGTCGATCCGCTGCAGCTGACGGCGCTCATTGCCGTGTGCGTGGCGGGCGGGTGGATCGGAACTGGAATCGTGACCAGGCTTTCGCGGCGCGCGATTCAACTCGGCATCGGCACGGCGCTGATCGTGGCGGCCCTGTTCATGGCCTTCGGCATGTTCGGCTTGATTCCGGCCGGCGGCACAGCGCGGGCCCTGACGCCGACGGCCTTCGTGCTCGCGCTCGCGATCAACTTTGCGCTCGGCGCACTTCTGCCGCTGGGGATCGGCAACTACGCGCCGAGCCTGGTGATGTTCAGCCTGCTCGGCATGGATCCCAGGGCGGCGTTTCCGATCATGATGGGGTCCGGTGCCTTCGTCGCGACTGTTGCCGGTGCTCGATTCCTGTCCGCACGGCGCTTCCACCAGCGGATGTCGCTCGGACTGACGCTCGGCGGCATTCCCGGCGTGATGGTCGCCGTGTGGCTCGTCAAGTCCCTTCCACTCGAAGCGCTGCGCGTGCTGGTCCTCGTCGTCGTCCTGTACGTGTCAGTCACACTGCTGCGTCGGGGTCAGTCCTGATTTCTGATTTCGCGCCCCCCGGCTCGCGGCAATTCAAGTCGACTCGCGACAATTCAGGTCGAGGGTCGAGGGAGGCCTTGAATGGCGCGACCACCCCGGGTGGAGGTTCCGGGAGCCGTCTATCACGTCACCGCGCGGGGCAACGAGCGCCGGGCGCTCTTTCGCGACGACACCGATCGGAGCGAGTATCTGGATCGAATCGCGCGGTGCCGGCAGAGGTTCCGGTTCGAGCTCCTCGCCTACTGCCTGATGACCAATCACGTGCACCTCGCGAGCCGGTCCGGTCCGGAGCCCCTGTCGCGAATCATGGGGCGGCTTCACTCGACCTATGCCGGATGGTTCAACCGCCGTCACGACCGCGTTGGCCACTTGTTCCAGGGCCGGTACAAAGCCTTCCTCGTTCGGGATAACCGGCACCTTCACGCGCTCGTCAGCTATATCCACCGCAACCCGGTCGAGGCCCGCATCGCGCGGCGCGCGGCCGACTACCCCTGGTCGAGCGACCGCTATCTCCGGCAGGCGCTGGGGCCCGACTGGCTGGATGTCGATCCTCTGCTCGCGCTTCTGGACGAATCCCCGCGATCGGCGATCAGGCTGTACGTCAAACTGGTGGACAGCCCGGGCGACCAGCCGCTCGAGGACTTGGATCTGCCCGCCGACGGCGATTCCCTTCCTTTGGCGCAAACCCGGACGCCTGCGGAGCCCGATCCGGTCGTCAGCGAGATCCCGCTCGATCGCCTTCTCGAGACCGTTGCGCGCGACGGCGGCTTGACCCTCGAGGATCTTCGAGGACGGCAGCGAGGCGGAGAGATCGCCGCCGCACGCTGCCGCGCCGCCTATCTCGCCCGCCGCCTCTTCCGAATTCCGGTCCGCCGCGTGGCGATGCGCCTCGGCCGCGACGACTCATCCTTCGCGCGCCCGCTGGCGCGGCTCGAGAGCCGACTCCCGCTCGATCACGCGCTCCAGACCAGGATCGACCGCCTGACCCGCCTCCTCCGCACCGCCGCCGCAAGCCCAAAATCAGAAATCAGGTCTGACCCCGTCTAGCTACACCCGCTCGTCGCCCCGCAGTTCATGCATTTGTAGCAGGCGCCGTTGCGCACCATGATCGACCCGCACTCGTGGCAGGCGGGGGCATCGGTGGAGGTCTCGAAGGCGAAGCCGTTGCCGCTGCCGATGGGCCGCGCGATGACGACCTGGTCGGTCACCGGGATCGGGGCGTCCGAGTGGGTGTCGCGCGCGATGACGCCGATGGCTTCCTTCTCTTCGGCGGAGAGGAATTTGGAGCCCAGCCACCGGAACACGTAGTCGACGAGCGACTTCGCGATCGGGATCTCGCGGTTCTTGGTGAAGCCCGACGGCTCGAAGCGCATGTGCGTGAATTTCTTGACGAGGGCCTCGAGCGGCACGCCGTACTGGAGGGTCAGGGAGATCGCGGTTGCGAAGGAGTCCATCAGGCCCGAGACGGTCGAGCCTTCCTTCGACATGCGCAGGAAGATCTCCCCCGGCTTTCCATCCTCGTACAAGCCGACGGTGATGTAGCCCTCATGTCCGCCGACGTCGAACTTGTGTGTGATCGAACGGCGCTCGTCGGGGAGCTTGCGTCGGTAGGGCGCCGGCACGGGCGCGGTCGCCTTGCCGATGTACTCCAAGGTTGTGCGCTTCTCCGGGTTCCTCGTGTCGGAACGCGATGCCGCCGTGTTCAGAGGCTGTGTGCGCTTGCAGCCGTCGCGGTAGATCGCGATCGCCTTCAGACCATGCTTCCAGCCATCCATGTAGACCCCCGCGATCTCCTCGGGCGTCGCGTCGGTCGGCAGGTTGACCGTCTTCGAGATCGCGCCGGAGAGGAAGGGCTGCACGGCCCCCATCATCTTGACGTGGCCCATGTAGTGGATCGAGCGCGTGCCGTTCAAGGCGCGGAAGGCGCAGTCGAAAACGGGCAGGTGCTCGGGCTTGAAGCCCGGCGCTCCCTCGATCGTCCCCTTCTCGTCTACGAAGTCCACGATGTCGTGGATCTCGCTCTCCGCGTAGCCCAGACGCCGGAGCGCGAGCGGCACGGTGTTGTTGACGATCTTGATCGTGCCGCCGCCGACCAGCTTCTTGTATTTCACGAGGGCGAGGTCGGGCTCGACCCCGGTCGTGTCGCAATCCATCATGAAGCCGATCGTGCCGGTCGGGGCGAGCACCGTGACCTGCGCGTTCTTGTAGCCGTACTGCTTGCCTGATTCCAACGCCGCGTCCCACACCGCCTTCTGCGCCCGCGTGAGGTCCGCCGGAACGCCGCGGGCCGGGACCTTGTATGCGGCGTCGCGATGCATTCCGATCACCTCGAGGAAGGACTCGCGATTGGGCGGGTAGCCGGCGAAGGGACCGAGCTCGGAAGCGACGCGCGAGGATTGCAGGTAGGCCTCACCGCACATCATCGAGGTGATCGCCGCGGCGTAGGCCCGGCCCTCCTCGGAGTCGTAGGGAAGGCCGGAGGCCATGAGCAACGCTCCGAGGTTCGCATAGCCCAGGCCGAGCGGCCGGAACTTGTAGGAGTTCTGCTCGATCGACTCCGTCGGATAGGAGCAGTTGTCGACGAGCATTTCCTGCGCCGTGATCACGATGTCGCAGGCGTGCCGGAAGGCCTCGACGTTGAAAGAGCCATCTTCCGGATTGAAGAACTTCATCAGGTTGAGGGACGCAAGATTGCACGCCGAGTCGTCGATGAACATGTACTCGCTGCACGGGTTCGACGCGTTGATTCGGTGCGTCGCCTTGACGGGGTTCCACCGGTTGATCGTCGTGTCGTACTGCATACCGGGATCGCCGCAGACCCACGCCGCTTCGGCGATGTCGCTTATCAGCTCGCGCGCCTTGTACTGGCGGTCGGGCTTGCCCGTCAGGACTTCCTTCGTCCACCAGTCGCCGTCCTTCTCGACGGCCTGCATGAATTCGTCCGTGACGCGCACCGAGTGGTTGGCGTTCTGGTAGAAGATCGAGGCGTAGGCTTCCCCGTTGAACGAACCGTCGTAGCCGGCGTCGATCAGGGCCCAGGCCTTCTTCTCTTCGTTCGCCTTCGAAAGGATGAACTCCTCGATGTCGGGATGGTCGATGTTGAGAATGACCATCTTCGCGGCGCGCCGCGTCTTGCCGCCCGACTTGATCGCGCCGGCAAAGGAGTCGAACCCCTTCATGAACGAGAGCGGCCCGGAGGCCGTGCCGCCCGCGGAGAGCCCCTCGTGCGAGCCCCGAATGCTGGAGAGGTTCGAGCCCGTGCCCGAGCCGAACTTGAAGAGCATGCCCTCGGTCCGCGCCAGGCGCAGGATCGAGTCCATCGAGTCGCCGCAGGAATTGATGAAGCAGGCGGAGCCCTGGGGCTTGGTCTCGATACCGACGTTGAACCAAACGGGCGAATTGAAGGAAGCGACCTGGTTGACGAGGATCGCGGCAAGCTCGTCGTGGAAGGCGTCGCGGTCGGCGGAGGTCTTGAAGTACCCGCCCTTCTCGCCGTAGCCGGTGATCGTCGCGGCGACCCGCTCGATCAATTGCTTGACGGAGCTCTCGCGCTCGGGCGATCCGATGCGGCCGTGAAAGTATTTCTGAGCGACGATGTTGGTCGCCGTCTGCGACCAGCATTTCGGGACCTCGACGTTCTTCTGCTCGAAGATCGTCTCCCCCTTCTCGGAGGTGATGGCCGCGGTGCGAAGCTCCCACTCGATCGCTTCGTAGGGAGACACCGTCGGATCCGAATAGACGCGTGGAATCGTCAACCCACGCAGGCCTGCCCGGGTCCCTTCGCCGCTCCCAACCGCAGCCTGTTTGGCCCCTTTTTCCGTCGCGCTCATCCCTTCGCTCCCCCTTCCGCGGAGAAAAATGCTCCGCCCCTCACTTCCTAAAGCCTCAGTTCAAGGCAAAAATCGCGGGCAAACCGCCAGCGTTGTCGATCAGCCTAAAACCCGCTCGAAGACGAGTCAAGGAAAAATACAAGATCTAGTGGTTAGGCCTCCTCCGGAGCCCTTGGAATGGTGGCACAGGGCTTGCTGTTTACAACGATGTGAGCGACTCCAAGGTTGCAGGAAAGCCCGTGCGGATCGACTCGAAGGCCGTCTTCGAGGTGAATGACTCGAGGCTCGGAATAGGCACGTTCAGCCGCCCCCTTCTCGACCACGAGGCCCGTAGCTTCCGCAAGGCGTGGGAGATGGAGGCCATGCCCGGCTTCTCCGATTTCGAGGTCGGTTCCGGCAGAGTTTCCTTCGTCGCAACGCCCGAGATCGTCGCGCCGGCCTGGGAGGTCATCGACCGGCTCTTAGCCGCCGCCACCCGGAAGATAAAAAAGGCGTCCTGACGGTTGAAAAACTGACCGAAATTTGACGCCGGCGCCAGAGCGCTGGATAATCGGCCCGGCCAGAGCGGTAATTCAAACGAATCATCCGTGCTGCAAAGGTAAGGAGAGCTCATGTCCTCGACCCTCGAATCGACACCGACGCCGATCACCGAGAACGCGCCCCTGCTGATGCTGACCGACGCGGCCATCGAAAAGGTGAAGTACTTCGCCAAGACGATGCCGGATTCCGAGGGCAAGCCCCTGAGGGTCTTCATCCAGGGCGGCGGCTGCTCGGGATTCCAATACGGGTTCACCTTCGACGAGAAGAAGGACGGCGACAACGTGCTCGAGCAGGGCGGGATCACCGTTCTCGTCGATTCGCAGAGCGCGATGTACCTGAAGGGATCGACCGTCAACTACGTCGAAGACTTCCGGGGCGCGGGATTCTCGGTCGAGAACCCGAACGCGACCGGCGGCTGTGGCTGCGGCAAGAGTTTCAACGCCTGAAGCGAGGCGAGCCTAGCACTCGCGCCAAACGGTCAGGAGTCGGCCGGCTCGCCTCGAAAGAGAGTTCAAGCGCAGAGCCCCGTGAGAGCGGGGCTCTTTCGTTTCTGGCGCGCGCGGGCGTTGTGCGAAAGCAAGTTCTCTCTTCCCCTTGGGGCTGAGGGGTCGCTCGCCGCGAGCGGCCGTCACTTCACCTCTCCTCGCACGAATCGCTCGTACATCGAGATCTCGGTAGAGCTTCCGATCGCGAGCGGCACCCGCGCATGGAGAGAGGCGGGGACGATGTCCAGGATTCGTTCCCGCCCGGTCGTCGCGCCTCCCCCGGCCTTCTCGACGATCATCGCCAGCGGCGCGCACTCGTAGAGAAGCCGCAGCTTTCCTTCCGGCTTGCCTCCCGCGCCGAAATCAGCGGGATAGAGATAGATGCCGCCCTCGAGCAGAATGCGGTGCACATCGCCGACGAGCGAGGCCGAGTAGCGGGTCGAGTACGGGCGCTTCCCCGCGGGATCCGGTTGCTTCAAGTGCTCGACGAATGCCCGCACCTCCGGTGCCCAGCCTTGGGAGCGCCCTTCGTTGACCGCGTAACCCCGGCCGCGGGACGGCATTCGCACCGACTCGCGGGTCAGGAGGAACTCGCCAATCGACGGATCGAGCGTAAAGAGGTGGACCGCCTGCTTGTCGGTATAGACGAGAAGCACCGCCGGGCCGAAGAGAATATAGCCGGCCACGACCTGCTCCCGACCCGGGTGCAAGAGATCGGATTCGCCGCCCTGTTGGCGGTGCCGGACGGAGAAGATCGTCCCGAGAGTTCCATTGACGTCGATGTTGGAGGAGCCGTCCATCGGATCGAAGAGGATCGCGTAGCGGCCGCTGCGTTCGTTGCGCTCGTACATGAACGGGGCCTCGAGCTCTTCCGAGGCGGCGAGCACGACCAGCCCTCCGTAGTCGAAGGTCTCGAGCAGGATCTCGTTGGCGATCACGTCGAGCTTCTTCTGCTCCTCCCCCTGCACGTTGGCCGAGCCCGCGGATCCATGCGTGTGCCGGAGCCCGGCGACCGCGAGCTCCCGCGCGATGCGCTTGCCGGCCACGCCGAACCGCATCAGCAGGAGAGACAACTCTCCGGTTGCTTCGGGGTGGGCCCGTTCGCGCTCGAGGATGAACCGGTCGAGAGTGATCAAGAGGGCCCTACGTCTTCTTCCGCTCGGCCTTGAAGGTGCCCTTGGCGGGAGTGCCCTTCTTGTCCCAGCGCTCGATCGTGAACTGGCCGACGATGAAGTCCCCGTCGATCGAGCCGGCGAAGGTCGTCCGGACCTCGCACTGGCAGTCCGGATCGATGTAGGGATCCATCGTGCCCGTCAGGTAGCCGCCCGTCGCCTCGACGAAGCTGATGGCCAGCATCTGCGGCATCGTCCGAATCTGCTCCTCGGTCAGCTGGCCGGTCGCGGAGGGGGCTATCGGCGTCTTGGATCCCTTGGGCCACATGAGAACGTCGCCATGACCTGTCGTGGAGCCCGACTTGAACTCGAAGACGATCGAGCCGCTCCGGCCGGTCTGCACGCTGCTGTACTCGCCTTCCCACCGGCCGACGAGCTGGGACAAGGCGGACTTGGTCCCCTCCATGGCCACCGACGGGCCGGGAGGCGGCGAAGAGGAGCAACCGGAAACAGCCCCTGCGAGGACGGCCAACGCGACTGCGAATCGCCTCATGAGAAGCCTCCTTCACCCCTCTCCAGCAAATCCTGACACAGGTGGATTCCCGCGGCGCCAGCCCGGATCATTCATGGACCCCCGGCCGAAACACGGGCAAGTGACTGGTTCTACGACGCGAGGTCGTCTCGCAGCCGGGTACACCTTGTCCGCGACAGAGATTTTTTGGCGAGGCAAGGAAGCGCGACGACGGTGCTGCCGGGGCATCGTCGAGGACTCCTGACGCCGCATTCGCCGAAAAAGATCGGAGCGGCGGCCGGAGTCGTTCATGAACAATGCGGGCTAAGTCCCGGCCTTGACCCACGCCCGCCAGGCTGCCTTGGCCGCGCCGTCGGCCGCCTGAAGCCCCCGGTGGGAGAAGAACGCCGCGCGGCGCCGTTCGAGCTCCGTCGCGACGCTCGGAAGCGGCTCTCCGGGGACGTCCCGCCACGAGACGTATCGCGCGAAGAGGAGCCGCCGGCCATCGGCGGCCGTGAGCAGCCGCCGCATCCGCCGCACGAATTCCGCTTGTTTCTCGGGTGTCGAGGAATTCTCCGGCGCCGACGAGTAGCTCACCTCGGGAAAGGCGATCGGACGGTCGCCCGAGGCCGCCAGAAGATCCTTCCAATCCCTCTCGAGGGAATCCGGATCGCGCTGCAAGTATGGCCGCCCGGACTGGAAAGGAGAATAGATGTAGAAGAGGACGGGGCTCTTCTGGTGGAGAGCCGCCGCGACGGCGGGCGCCGGGCTCTCCGTGGGCGAGGCCGTCGTGACGCCGACCTTCAGGCGCGGCGATTTCTTCGAGAGATAGCTGACCGCCCCGTCGAAGAGGCGCCGGTAGGCGCGCAGCTCTTCCGGCTTGTCGGCGAAATAGGCGTCCGCCTCGTATCCCAGCGAAAGCGTCGAGAAGTCTCGCAGCGCCGGCTCGAGCGCGTCGAGCAACTTCCCCAGACGAAGGGACAGCCTGGGGTCGTCGAAGGCCACCCCGGCCAGGTCCGCCGGCACGTCGCGCTGCCTGCCGGCCACCAGCGGCAGATCGAGGTGCAGCTGAGCACCCGACTGGCGCAGCGACCGGGCGGCGCGCGTGATGTCTTTCAACTCGTACTTCCCGGGCGAACGTTCCGCCGCCGCCCAGGAGAGCGTCATGGCGTAGAGGGACGCTCCCGTGCGGCGCGCGAGATCGAAGGCGCGCTGCTGCTCGGCCGCCGGAGTGCCGGCCGCGAGGTTGACGTCGAGCCCCAGCACCGGTGCGGAACCTCGCGGCCCGGGCGTCTCCGGCGCGGCGGCGAGAAGCAGAAGACCGGCGAGGAGAAGGGCGGTCCGACGGCTGATCCGCGGCACGATCCGCATTATCGCTTTCTCGACGGCACGTCATTCCGAGCCGACCGGGCCAGGGATGCTCGACTCGCTTCGGCGACGCCTCGGATCCTGTCGAGGGGCCCCTCCCTATCGCTCGGGATGACGGCGTGAGTGACCCCGCATCTGCGGATTCGGCGCCGACGCCATCGCGCATTACGCTCCGGACGGCAGCCGCCTCCGAGTCCGAAGATCTTCTGCCCGGCCGGAGCGATCCGGGCCGGGTCGGAATTTCATTTAGCGGCGGGCCCGCAGACCCGACGCTCTAGCCGGCGGATTCCTCTCTTCCCTGGAGGGCGGCACCCTCGGGAATCTCCACGGGGCCGTTCTTTAAGTCCTCGCGAATGATCAGGTCCAGGAAGAGCTCCCGAACGTGTTCCTTGCCTCCGGCCTTGAAGGCGCGCGTCACGTCGGCAGGCTTCAAGGAGACGCCGGTCATGGTCTTCAGGTACTGGCAGAAGACGGTCGAGCGGGAGCGGAAGGAGATCACCAGCAGAAAGACAAGGACGGCGCAGGCCGACAGCAGCGCCCAGTCGCCCGGCGAAGAGACCCGAAAAAGACCCGGCATTGTGAAAATCCTTCCGGTTTTCTGCTCAAAAGATTAACAGACTTCGGCGCCCCCGGAGCGCCTCCGATCCCCGGAATCAGCGGATTCGCAGGCTGTCCTCGGCCAGGAACTGCCGCGCCACGTCCTCGGGACGGCGCTTGTCGCGGTCGACGGCGGCGTTTAGCCGGCGCATCGTGGCGGCGTCGATCGAGTCCTTGAGGCGCTCGAGAACCCCCCGCACGCCTTTCCTTTCCCGCCACACCCGGCCCCGCACGACAAACGACGCCTCGTAGGGGGGAAAGTAGCGCCGGTCGTCCTCGAGCACGACGGCGTCGAGCGCGGCGATCAACCCGTCGGTCGAGTTGCCGGCGATCAGATCCACCTTGTGGTTCTCGAGGGCCGGATACAGGAGCCCCAGATCCATCTCGACCGGACGCAGGGGGAAGGCGAGGCCATAGGCCCGAGTGAGTCCCGGGAACCCGTCCTGACGCTCCACAAACTCGTACCCGAATCCCGGCCGGATCTCCTTTTCGTGGCCGACGAGATCCGAGATTCGCCCGAGCCGCCACCGGGCGGCGTCCTCCCGGCGAACGATGAGCGCGAAGTTGTTCTCGAACCCGAGCGGCGGAGACCACACGAGGTCCCATCGCTTCGCGTAGGCCTCGGCGACGGCCCGCCGGACGGCCGCCGGGTCCGACACCGGCTTCTCGCCGAGGATCGCCGTGAAGGCGGTTCCCGTGTACTCGGGATAGAGGTCGAGCTCGCCCGCCCGAAGAGCGTTGTGGCAGACGAAGGTGCCGCCCAAGTTGAGCCGGCGATCGACTCGCACACCCTTCGCCTCCAGAGCCTGGGCCGCGATCTCGGCCAGGATGACCTGCTCGGAAAAGTTCTTCGAGCCGATCCGAACGGAACGATCGGAGCCCCGGCACGCGGAGAGGAGCAGGACCGCCCCGATCGCGAGCCGGACGCCGCGGCTCAAGCGCTTCTCCAGGCCGACCATCGCCGCTCGGCCAAGCCGAGCGACCCGTCGACCGCCAGCGCGAGCAGCGCGGCGGGCACCGCGCCGGCGAGGATCAGGCGGTCGTCCACGATCGCGATGCCCCGATAGATGAGGACTCCCAGGCCGCCGGCGCCGATCGCGGCCGCGATGGTGGCGAGCCCGATCGAGACCACGGCGGCGATCCGGACTCCCGCGAGCACGACCGGGAGCGCCAGGGGAAGCTCGACCGAGCGCAGCCGCTCCCCCGGCGTCATGCCGAGGCCGACGGCCGCCTCGAGAGTGGCCGGATCAACCGACTTGATACCCGCATACGTGTTCCGAAGGATCGGAAGCAGGGCGTAGACGACGAGCGCGGTGATCGCCGTGCGCGCGCCGATCCCGCCGATGAGCGGCAGCGGAATCAAGAACCCGAAGAGCGCCAGGCTCGGAATCGTCTGCACCGCGGAGGCGAACCCCAGCACCGGCCGCGCGAGCCGCGGGCGCCGTGTCAGCGCCACGCCCAGCGGGAGCCCCGCCACGACGGCGAGTGTCGTCGACACCGCGACGAGAAGCAGATGCTGCCCGGTCAGCGCGGCGATCTCTCCGCGCCGCTCCCAGAAGTAGCCCGCGAGATCGCTCATACCGCGTCCTGCGCGACGAACTCGCGCACGAAGTCGTCCGCGGGGGCGCCCCTGATCTCTTCGCGCGTCCCGACTTGCCGAAGCCGGCCGCGGTCCATCACCGCGATGCGGTCCGCGAGGCGAAAGGCCTCGGAGAGATCGTGCGTGACCAAGAGCACCGCCTTGCCGAGGCGCCGCTTCCAGTCCAGGAACTCGCGCTGGAGGCCGCGGCGGGCGATCGGGTCGAGAGCCCCGAACGGCTCGTCCATCAACACGATCGGCGGATCCGCCGCCAGGGCGCGGGCGACGCCGACCCGCTGGCGCTGCCCCCCGGAGAGCTGCCGCGGGCGGCGCCGCGCAAACTCCGCCGGGGGGAGGCTCACCATCTGGAGCAGCTCCTCGGCGCGCTGACGCCTTCTCTCTTCCGGCCAACCGAGCAGTCGCGGCACCGTCTCCACGTTCTCGCGGACGTCCCAGTGGGGGAAGAGCCCGCCCTCCTGAATGACGTAGCCCAACTTCCGGCGCAAAGCGATCGGATCCTCGCCCCGGACGTCGCGCCCCAGGACCCGGACCGAGCCGGCGTCGGGCTCGAGCAGGCGGTTGACGAGCTTCAAGGCGGTGGTCTTCCCGCAGCCGGACGGGCCGATGAGCGCAACCGTCTCGCCGGGCCCGACCGAGAGCGAGAACCCATCGAGAACGCGCTTGCCCGCGAACCCCTTCTCCACCTCGTGGAACTCGATCGCGGCAGGACTATCGGCCAACGGCGGTCCTGCGAGACAATGCGCCCATGGAGCCAGTTTACGATGCGATCGTGATCGGCGGCGGGCCGGCCGGCTCGACGGTCGCGACCTGTCTGGCGAAGGCGCGTCGGCGTGTGCTGGTGCTCGAGCGCGAGCGGTTTCCGCGCTTTCACGTCGGGGAATCGCTCCTGCCCTACAGCCTGCCGATCTTCGAGCGGCTCGGCGTCGCCGAGAAGATCCGCAAGGCCGGGTTTCAGGAGAAGTACGGGGCGTTCTTCTGGAACGACATGACGGGCGAAGGCACTCGCCCGGTTGTCTTTTCCGACGCCTTCAACGACCGGCACCCGATGGCCTATCAGGTCAAGCGTGCCGATTTCGACGACCTTCTGCTGAAGCACGCTGCCGAGTGCGGGGCGGAAGTGCGGCAGGAGACCGCGGTCCAGGATGCGCTTTTCGAGGGAAGTCGCGCCGTCGGAGTCCGGGCGGTCTCGAAGGACGATCGGGTCGAGGAAATCCGAGCGCGCGCCGTCGTCGATGCCTCGGGCCAGGGGGCGTTCCTGTCGAAGAAGCTCGGCACGCGCCGCTTCGACTCGAGGCTCAAGCGCGCGGCGCTCTTCGCCCACTACGAGAGGATCCGGTGGCCCGAGGGGCACCGCCCGGGCGACATCCTTCTGCCGATCGACGCGGGTGTCTGGTATTGGATCATCCCGTTCTCCGACGGGTCCTCGAGCGTGGGCGCCGTCTTCGAGCCCTCGATCGCCCGTGAATCCGGCGCGCCGGGACTCGAGGAGCGATTCGAATTCCTGCTCGCGCGCTCGCCGCGCATGCCCGAGCTACTCGCGGGCAGCCGCCGGATCTCGAAGGTCTTCGCGATCTCCGACTACTCCGCGACCTCGGGAAAAATGGCGGGAGACGGCTACGTGCTCGTGGGAGACGCGGCGACCTTCCTCGATCCCGTCTTCTCGACGGGCGTGTTTCTCGCCCTCGCCACGGGAGAGCGCGCCGCCCGGGCCGTCGATCGAGCGCTCGCCAAGCACGGGAGGCTCGACGCGAAGGATCTCGTCCACTACGAGCGCGAGGCGGCAAAGCTCTTCGCCCGCTTCCGGCGCTTCGTCTACAACTTCTACGACCCGGTTTTCTTCGAGGCCTTCTGCACGCCCGACCCTCCGGAGCCCATGCGCAAGGCGGTCACGACCGTACTCGCGGGAGGAGTGGAGAGCCCGCCGCTCGCCCTGAAGATCTGGACGCAGCTGATGCTGTGGGCCGTGGGATTCGACCGGCTGCGGCGGCGTATCGGGCTCGGCCCCAAGCCCAACACGCTCGGCGACGAACGATCGGCGGCCTGACCGGCTCAGCCGCCCAGAAGCGCCTTCTTCAGGTCGTCCTGGACGGGATTGGGCCCCAGCCAGACCGCGAAGAGCGCGTCGGCGAAGTCCTGTCCTTCGATCGAACCCCGATCGGTCCCCCGGACGGTGACGTGCGTGCCCTTGTCGGGCACCCAGGTCAACGCGATCTCGTCCCCCTCGGTCACGTCCGGGATCATCGTGCCCAATTTCTCGAGCCGCGCCTTGAGCTTCGGCATCTGTTCTTTCGAATTCCGCTCGAAGCCCTCGGAGATCGCCTCCGTCACCTGTGATCCCTTGAGGCTTCGCAGGATGTGCAAGCGCATGCTCTTGATCTCGTTGGCCGAGAGCACCGCGGCCGCGTCCTTCGACGGGCTCTCCACGTAGAGGCCTGCCACGTAGACCTTGAACAGAAGCTTCTTGCGCAATCCCGCGCCGTTCAACTTCAAGGTCTTGCCCTCGAACGTCAAGGAGTCGGGCATCTTGACTCCCGCGACCTCGCCGGCAACGAGAATCGTCGCAGAGGCGACCGCCAGGGTCATGGCGAGTGTGAGCGTCTTCTTCATCGGGATCTCCTCGGATAAGGTTCGGCGAATCCTATCGCGAAGCCTCACCTTGCCTTCTCCGAGATCGAAGGGACGGGCCTCGGTCACCCTCCGGCGTAGCGCCCTCTGGCGAGGTCCACGATCTCCGAGATCAACTGGTTGTACGATCGTCCGGCCTTCCTCGCGGCCATGGCGAACTCGGCGCCCGTGGCGAGCCAGGGGTTGGGGTTGGCCTCGATCACGTAGACGTCACCCTTGCTCGAAAGCCGCATGTCGATCCGGCCGTAGTCGCGCAGCTTGAGCGCCTGAAAGGCGGCCACCGCCGTGTCCGCCAGCCGCTGTGTCGTCTCCTCGTCCAGGTCCTCGACGGGGGCCGACTTGGTGACCTTGTAGGCCTCGGTCTCCTTCTCCCACTTCACTTCCTTGCCGGCAATGCGCGGCGTCCCCTCAGGCAGCTTCGAAAGATCGAGCTCGACCAAGGGCAGCGCCTCCGGGCTCTCGTTGCCCAGGATCGCCGCGTAGATCTCGCGCCCCTCGATGTACTCCTCGATCAAGGCGGGAGCGTCGAACTCTTCATGAATGTCGTGGATCTTCTCCATCAGCTCCTTGACGCTCGACACGACGGAGGAGGCGTCGATTCCGATCGAGCCGTCCTCGGAGGTGGGTTTGACGATGAGCGGAAAGGAGATGTCGTGCGAGTGGTCGAGCTTGCCGCGGTAGGACGTCGCGAAGTATGGGGTGCGGATGCCGTGGAAGGCGAAGATCTTCTTCGCGAGCGCCTTGTCTTGAGCCAGGTAGAGGCCGTGGGGCCCCGCTCCCGTGTACGGGCGGTCGAGCAGGTCCAAGTACGCCGCCATGTTCATGTCTTTGGTGTCGTCGCCGGCGTAGGACTCGACCAGGTTGAAGAAGAGGTCCGCCTCGCAGCGAGCGAGCGCCATCAGCGACTGCGTGCGCCCGTCCACGACCTGATAACAGGGCTCATATCCGAGCTTCTGAAGCGCTTCGAAGATCTCCTCGCGGTCGTGCTTCTCCTTCTTCTTCCTCTTCCGGCCCCGGCGCGGCGGCGGCGCTTCCGGGGGCGCCTCGGCCTCCTCCTCCCAGGTGTCGTAGAGGACGGCGACCTTCGTCGCCTTTTCCCGATTCATGCGTGCGCCTCCCGCGCTCGCGCGCTCACGGTTGGACGAACTTTCCGCGCGTCACGTAATTCATCGCCAGGGCCGTCGTGTACGCCGTCACCTCCGCCAGGTGCTCCTTTTCGTGGCGCGTGTCCGCCCGAAGCTGGAGCTCGCCCACGCGCGCGGCGACCGCCTCGACGAGCTCCTTGATCAACGGACGCGGCACGCCGGTCCAGTAGGCCACCTTGTCCACGATCGTCTTGCGGTTCTCCCGAAGCAAGTCGGCGGCCGCGCGCACGTCCCGGGTTCGGCGCCGCGAGATCTTGAAGATGTCGGTCAAGTCCGTGTCGAGCGCGAGCTCGCCAGGCGACAGGTGTTTCTGCAGCGCGCGCTGGTAGAAGTCGGCGACGGTCGTCTCCATCTCATCCACCGTCAGATCGGCTTGTCCCTTTCTCCGGAGCGGCTCGGCGTCGCGCAGCTTGTGCGCCATTCGGTCGACGTACCGCAACTTCGCCAAGGCGACCCAGCCCTTGTACCTCTTGCGCCACTGAGAGCGGGGCGTGAGCCACACGGCGAAGGTCTCGGCGAAATCTTCGTCCGGGTGCTTCTGCGCGTACCAGCCGGCGATGTGCCGCACGAAGCGGCGCGAAAAAGGGATCGGGCGGTAGTTGTCGCGGTACGGCCGCCGAAATGGCCCGAACAGGTCCCGCCACTCGGGTGTCTTGTACAGCTCGTAGGCATAGTTGAAAGCGTGTCCCGCCTCGTGGCGCAGGTACATGAGGATCTCGCGCTCGTCCTCCAGGTCGTTCATGGCCTTCTCCAAGCGCGCGAGCTTCGGATCGGCCAGGTAGAAGGGAACGCCGATCACCGGCTCTCCCGAGGGGCAGCCCCACTCGTCGGTCAGGTAGCAGAGCGGCCGGAACTTCTTCAGACCCTTGCGCTCGAGCTCCCGGTAGAGCTTCTGGACATAGCGCTCCAGATGCGACCCTTCGAGCTTGAGCCCCAGTTCCTTGATGGGTTTGGTCAGGAGCTCCTGGATATCCGGAGGTGCTTTTTCGAAGGCTTGCACGCGGGCGCTTCAAGGGTAGCACGAACGCACGAGATAAGAGAGACGAGATGCGAGATACGGGATGCGGGACACGAGATCTCGACGCTCGCATCTCGTAACCCGCATCCACTGTCCTTCCCCATCCCTTACAATCTCATCGGAGGCTCCATTGGCCGACGTCACAATCAAGGCGATTCCGAACGGACCGTATCGTGCGAGCGGACCATTCAAGATCATCGACCCGCAAGGAAACGAGATCGTGATCGAGGAAGGCCAGAAGGTCTCGCTGTGCCGTTGCGGCGGCTCTGCCAACAAGCCTTTTTGCGACGGCACGCACGGCCGCATCGGCTTCCAGGCCGACCAGGCCGCCGTCCGGAAATCGTAGCCGGGTGCGAAAAGACTTCGCGGCCCGGATCAACGATCCCGCGCGACCAGAGAGCCCCGACATTTCGCGTCTGTTCTCGACCTTCTCGCCCTCCTCTCGCGCCGCGAGCATCCGGGGCTCGCGGCGGGGTTTCGGGCGCCCCACCCGCGCGCTGGTAGTTGGTCTCTCGGTCTGCGCGGCGGCCCTTGGCCTGGCCGATGCTCCGGCCTCCGTGACAGCCGACTTCTCGGGCGCCGGTGGGTCCGAGACGATCACCGCGCAGCCGAAAGGAAAGGCGGTCCGCCTGGAAGCACGCGACGCCTCCGGCAAGCGGCTCGCGAAAGCGGACGCTCCGGCTCCGGCGGGCCGGAATCCCTCGATTGCCTTTCAGACCGGCTCGATCGGCAGCGTCGGGACACTTCTGGAGGTCGCCGCCTCCTCCGGCGGGAGCGTCTGCCGGAGCGTATGGCGCCTGCGCGACGGAGCGCTCTCGAAGCTTCCCATTCTCGACGGCGAGAAGGCCGTTCCCGATTGCGAAGAATCGGCGTCCTGGACGACTCGATGGGACGAGAGCCGCAACGAGCCCGCGCAATACCTCCGCGAGCGCACGCGCGAGACGCCCCGCGGAAAGCTGCACGAGACCCGTGCCTTCGCCTTTGCGGGGTTCGATCTCCGGGGGGACGCCAAGCGGTCCTCCATCGAGATCAACGGTGTTCCGATCCCGGAGTGGTTCGACGAGCAGCTGTACCGGAAGGCTGAGCTCGAGAATCTCTTCCAGCGATTCGGGCTATCGGCCTTCCGCACGGCGCCGCGGCTGCGCTTCGAGGTCGACCCCGAGCGCGGTGTCTTCGACGTTCTCCTGACGGATCCAACAGGCGAGCTTCGCCTGCCCGTGACGGCCTCCAAACCCCTCGAAAAAGGGCAGACCGGCGTGGAGCTCGTGGCCGGAAATCCGCCGGCGCGCATTTCCGTCGAAATCGCCCACGGCACCGTTCCCGAGAGTGTCGTGGTCGCGGGGCTGGGACCGCGGTTCGACAGCTCTTTTGCTCCGGCCATTCACTGGAGCCCGGCCGGGATCCGGGTCTATGCCACCGCCGAGCAGGAGCTCGCACAGGAGGCGCTGCCCGGAAGCTGGGCGACCGAGAAGGACGAACGCGTCGTCATCGAGTCGATTTCGGGCCAGGGCGCGGTCCGATTCGGCGCCGCGGAGGTCTCCCTCCGGGTGGACGAGGCCCCGAACGGAGCGGACCTGCTGCTCGTGCCGCGCGACGGGAGCCCGCCGGTCTGGGCCCTGGCGCTTCGGGGGCCGAACGTTCTGGTTCGTCTTCCGGTCGCATGCGAAGCGCACCGGGAGACCGGCCCGGACTGCCGGATCTCGGGGGCCGGCCAGAGCCTGAAGCGAATCGGGAGTCAGTTGAACGTTCGATGACTGGTTGACTCGGCGGACCGCAAGTCCGTACGCTCTCAAGCAACTTCATGGAACTGTCCGTCCTGGGCACTCTCGTCCAGACCGTGGGCGCCATCCTCCTGGCGCTCATCTTCTTCTATCTGTCCCGAGAGAGCGGGAGCCGGGTGCTCACGGCCGCCGCGTGGGGTTGGCTCTTTCTCTTCCTCTCCCTGGCGTCCTTGATCGCCTCGATGGAGTACGCGCTCCCGTCCCCCCTCGAGAAGCTCCCTTACCAGTATTTCAAGCTGCTCTATCTCGCCGCTCTGGTGATCGCCGCCGACCGCCTCGATCACGACTTTCCAATCGGCCGGCGCCTCGGCATCGCGGCGCTGTCCGCCCTGCCGGTCTCCCTCGCGGTCGTGTACGGAACCGGCTCGGGCTCGCTGTTTTACGCGGTCCACATGGCATTCGGCGCGGTGGCCTGGTTCGCCATCACCGTTCTCATCTTGCGCAGTCGCGGTCGCGGTCTCGGCCGGCAGTTCTCGGCTCTCCTCGCCGTGATCACCACTCTGGCCGAGATCGCCGACGTCGTCCTGTTCGCGCTTTCTGCCCAGCGGGGCGACCGTCCGGTGAGCATCCTCGCCTACATCGGTTTCGAAGACCTGTTTCTGGAGATGCTCTTCGGCATCGGCCTGATCATCTGGGCCATGGAGGACACGGAGGCGCGCCTCGCGATGGTGCACGCGCGAACGGTGGAAGAGACGCAGCGCACGAAGCGCCGCGCCCAACTCGACCCTCTGACCGAAGCCCACAACCGGTTCTTCCTGGAGGAGATTCGCTCGTCCCTCACCGAGCCGCACTCCTCCGGATCGATCGTCTTGATCGACGTGGACGGCCTCAAGACGATCAACGATACCGAGGGCCACGAGGAAGGCGACAAGGCGATCTGGACGATCGCCACGGCGATCAAGAAGCTGATTCGCGGTAACGACTATCTGATTCGCTGGGGCGGAGACGAGTTTCTCGTGGTTCTCCCGGGAATGGACGAGGCGCTCGCCAAGAAACGTTTCTACATGCTCCCGGCCCGGATCGAAGAGGTGCGCCAGTCGACCAACCTGCCCCGCGCCTACCGGAAGTTTCTCGCGGCATCCGTGGGCGTGACACCATACTCGAGCCGGGCGCCATTTAGCGTCGCCATCGAGCAAGCGGACCGCGTCATGTACGAGCGCAAGAAGGCCCTGAAGCAAATGCGCGGTGTCCCACCGCGGCGTGACACCCAAGCCTGATCGCGGGCGCGAAAGGACGAAGTTTGAAGTACTACTGGATCGACTGCCCCCGTTGCCGCTGCCACGTCGCGATCAACACGACGACCTATCCGGAGAAGATCTCGGGTTCGCTCCGGCGCTGGTCGACCGATCGTTCGATCAACGACGGCCGCCGTTTCGAGATCCTCATCGGCGCCGAGGCCGCGCCGGCCGGCTTCACGACGGCCTGCGTCTGCGGCCAAGAGCTCGCCGTACCGGCCGAGGCTTCCGCC
Organism: Thermoanaerobaculia bacterium; assembly: GCA_035498405.1. Classification (GTDB taxonomy): domain Bacteria; phylum Acidobacteriota; class Thermoanaerobaculia; order UBA5066; family Gp7-AA6; genus DATBFU01. The sequence goes on from DATKAE010000086.1 coordinate 28,529, forward strand.
GTGGGCAGCCCGCGCGAGGCGGGCTTGAGGGTGGACCTCGGCGAGCGCTAGCAGGCTGCCGAAAAAGGGTATGGGATGGCGTTACGAGCGCCGCGGGGTCAGATGCAAGGAAGCGCGACGACGGCGATGCCTGCGCATCGCCGAGGAGCGATGACGCCGCAGATGGCCCCGCGCCGCCGTAACCCGAAGGGCGGACGGCACTTTGCCGGCGCCCGCGAAAGCGCTGGCGACCGCGGCGATTCGGGCGCCGGATGCAAATTGCCGGACGCGACGCCCCCATCCATTTTTCGGCAGCCTGCTAGCCCGAGGTGAACGTCCAGCGCATTCCCATCGAGGACTCCTTCGATCTGCATTCCTTCCGGCCGGAGGACATCGCGTCGGTAATCGAGGAGTACCTTCAGGCGGCGAAGGCGAGAGGTCTGCGCGAAGTGAGACTCATTCATGGGAAGGGAATCGGAGTCCGGCGCGCCGAGGTCCGGCGACTGCTCGAGAAGCGAGACGACGTCGAAAGATTCGGTGATGCCCGACCGGAGCTCGGAGGGATGGGAGCCACGGTCGTCCGGCTAAAGCCCTGAAGTCCGGCGCGCCCTCCGGGACCCTCGGCCCGACTCTTCTAGACCTCCTCCACGACCACCTCGAGGGGCATCGCCGCGCGCGCGACTTTGGACGTGATGCAGTACTTCTCGGCGAGCTGCAGCGTCTTCTCGACGTCGGCCTTCCGCTCCGAGAGCAGGGGCGAGGGAACCCGGGCGTAGATCTTCATCGAGAGCATCTTGAAGCCCCCCGCGGGGTCCTTCCCGAGCTCGCCGGTCACTCGGAGAGCCGGCTCGGCGTACGTCACGCTCAGTTTTTTCAAGAAGATCGCCCACGTGTTGATGAAACAGGTGCCGACGGAAGCGAGCAGCAGCTCCTCCGGATTGGCGCCCTTCCCACATCCGCCGAGGTCGATCGCTCCGCCAATCGGGATCTTCACCGTGCCGCCGCCCGCCGCGACTTCGCCGCAGCCCTTCCCGTCGCCCGACCACACCACCCCGACGGCATAGTGCTGGATCTCGTCCTTGTCCGTCTCCGCCATCGACGCCTCCGAAACCATCATGGCACACTCATCCGTGTGCACCGGCCGTAAGATCTGGGTGCGATGCGATTCGCGCTGCCCCTCGCCATTCCGCTCGCCTGCTGTGTTGCCTGCACCGCGCCGCCGCCCCCGACCCCCAACGCCCAGCGCCTCGCGCACAACGCACGCGCGACCGTCGAGGGCCGCGTCACCGACACGGACGGCAGACCGGTCGCCGGAGTGCGGGTGCAGGCCGTCCCCGGCGCCGACATCCTGTGGTCCCCGCCCGAAACGACCGATGAGAGCGGCCGCTTCTGCCTGGTCGTCCATGCCCCGGCGGAATATGTCTTCCTGATCTTCGAAGGCTCGGAGGCCGTCATCACCCCGTCGCCGCGCGATCCCGCCCGGGTGCGCGTCTTCGTCGAACCGGGCGAAGCAAGAGAGGGAGTGGAGCTGACGCTGCTGCGGACGGAGAGGGAGGAGCTTCTGGAGCGCGGTCGGCCCTAGGACGGCGGCGAGGAGTTCGGGGTCAGCGAGCCGGCGGCGGCAGCTTCTTGACGCCTTTGAGCTCCTGTTCGGTCAGCTCGATGTTGCGCGGCCCGAAGGCGTCGAACCACTTCCAGGTCCCGTAACGCGTCTGCTGGTTGGTCAGGATCGCCTCGGCCAGTGCCTTCCCCGACTTCCCCTCCGCAAGCCCGCGCGCCACGGCGATCCGCAGGCCGGAAAGGTAGTCGCGGAAGTAGCGCACATCGAGTGCCTTGCCGACATCGCCATGCCCGGGCACGAACGTCGCCGCGGGATGCTCCTGGAGAAACCCATCGATCGTGTTCACCCAGGCCTCGGTCGATGCATCGATCAGATTCGGGACCGTGTTCTTCCAGATCAGGTCTCCGCCGTACAAGACGTTGGCCGACGGCACGAAGACGATCGAGTCGCCCCCCGTGTGGCCAGGCCGCGAGAGGATGTCGACCTTCCGGTCCCCGAGCCAAATCGTCAGGCCATCGCGGTACACGAGGTCGGGGAGCACGAGCCGCGAGAGCGTCTCCCGGTCTTCCGCCGTGATCTCCTTGCGCCATTTCAGGTTTTCGGTGCGTATCCAGGCGCGCACGTTTTCCTCCGCGACGACGCGGGCGCCGGCACTCGTGAACACCGAATTTCCCCCGACGTGGTCCAGGTGATAGTGGGTGTTCACGACCCACTTTACCGGCAGAGGCGTGAGCTTTCGGATCTCTGATGCGAGTTCCTCGGCGGCGGCAGGCGTCGCAAACGTGTCGACCACGAGAACCGCGTCCGACCCGATGACGAAGCCGGCGTTGCCCAAGGCCGCGGGGTCGCCGTCCTTGGCGATTGCCGCGTACGTTCCCTCGCCGGTCGGCACCAGCGCGAAATGCTTCGGCCCTGGCGCAACCGAGTCCTGCGCTGCCGCGACGGCGGCACCGAGGGTCGCCAAGAGAGCGAGCAGGAAGCGGCCTCGGACCACGGGGCGATTCTATCTTCGCGACCGGCGAACACGGTGCTCCCGATCCGCGCCCTATAATTGCGGCATGGCCGCGGAACGCAAGCCCGAGCGCCGTCGCGTGCCCTGCGTCATCAACGGCGAGCGCGTCGAAGTGTGGCAAGGCTACCGCCTGTGGGATGCCGCCCTCGACGCGAACGCGCGGCTCTGGCAGATGTGCGGCGGCCACGGGCAGTGCACGACTTGCGCCGTGATTCCGGTCACGGGCGCGGAGAATCTGTCTCCCCCGACCAAACTGGAAAAGTTCTCCCTCGGCATCTGGTTCGCCAAGCCGCTCGGCCTCATCCGCCGACGCTGGCGCGGCCGGTCCGTCCGCCTCGCCTGCCAGAGCTACGTCAACGGGCCGGTGGAGGTCGTGGGTCTCTTCGGCCGAAAGGCCCGGGCGGCGCGCGAAAAGCTCGGTCTGGAGTGACTCGCCGCCGCACGGGTCTCGCGCTCGCCCTGGGCGGCGCGGCGTCGCTGTTCGGGGGCTCGTATCTGGCGGCGCGGGCGCTCGCGAAGCGCCTGATCTCCTCCCAGGGGCTTGCGCCCACGCTCGCCCGGCGCGAAGACCTGCTCGACGCCTTGCGCGACTCGGGCGCCGAAGTCGCCGACTTCCGGTACTCCGGCAGTGCGAGAGACCCGGTCGAGCTCGCGGCCGTCTTCGCCTCGCCCGGCCAAGCCCGGACACGCGCGACGGTCCTCTTCCTTCACGGCAAGGGAGGCAACAGCGCCGAGTGGCAGCCCGACGCCCTGCGCGCTCTGGCGCAGGGCTACAACGTCCTGCTACCGGACCTGCGCGCCCACGCTCCGAGCGGCGGGGAGTTCGTCACCTACGGGTTCCTCGAGAAGGACGATCTCGTCAATGCGGTAGAGGCGGCGGGCGCGCGTTTCGGCCTCGATCCGGACCGGCTCGGCGTCCACTCCTGCTCGGCCGGCTCCACCGTCGCTCTCGAGTTCACGGCGGGCCGTCGGGGGGTGCAGGCCCTCTGGCTCGAATCGCCCTATGCGGATCCCTTCGAGATGGCGCGCCACTATCTGGCCGTCGCGACCGGTCTGCCGGCGTGGACGCTCGAGCTGACGACGCGCTGGGCCGTGCGCCGGGCAATCTCCACGATCCGGCGAAAGCTCGGCCTTCCGCGCGGCGGTGGCATGGGAAGTGTCGATCCCGTGCGTTCCCTGATGCAGGTCAGCGCCCGCGTGTGCCTCGTATACGGCGAGCGAGACGAGCTCGTGCCGCCGCGTTTCGTGCGGCGCCTGGAGAACTGCCTGCCCGAGGGAAGCCGGGTCTGGCGCGCGGCCGGCGCCGGCCACTGTCACCACGAGGACGAGGCGGAGAAGGTCGCAAAGGAAGAGTACGAACGACGCTGGACGGAGTTCTTTGTGGAAAACCTGCCCTTGCGGCGAGCGTAGAAGGAAGTCGACAGTCGGCAGTTGACCGTCCGACTCCTCCCTAACCTCTCGCCCCTCGCCCCTCACCCCTCCTCCTCACATCCTCCGTCCTCCCCTTCAGCTGTCCGCACGCCGCGCGCGCGTCGGGACCCCGGCTGCGGCGAACCGTGACCGGCACGCCGGCGCCCGCGAGCTCGCGCGCGAACGCGTCGATCGCCCCCTCTCCCGGGCGCTTCCAGCCCGGCAAGTGCGTGGGGTCTTCGTTTAAGGGAATCACGTTGACCTTGACGGCCATGCCCCGAAGCAGCCGCACCAGCCGCCGGGCGTCCTCGGGCGAGTCGTTGACCCCGGCGATCAGGACGTACTCGGCGGTGATTCGCCGGTGCGACTCGAGCGGCCACTGCCGCATGGCCCGCAAGACATCCGCGAGCGGATACGCCCGGGTGATCGGCATCAGCCGGATCCGCGTTTCTTCGTCCGCGGCGTTGATCGAGACGGCGAGGTTCGGGCGCCGCGGCAACTCGGCGAACCGGCGGAAGACCGGCGCGATGCCGGAGGTGGAAACGGTCACACGGCGCGGCGAAATGACCTCGAAGAGAACTTCGAGCGCGCCGATCACGCCCTCGGGATTCTGGAAGGGCTCCCCCATGCCCATGAAGACCACGCGAAGACCCTCCGAACCGCGGCCCACGTCGTCGCAGACGGCGTAGAGCTGGCCGAGGATCTCGCCGGCCGTCAGATTCCGCCCCCCTCCGAGCCTCCCCGTCACACAGAAGGCGCAGTCCACCGCGCACCCCGTCTGTGAAGAAAGACAAACCGTGTACCTCTCCGGCGGCTCCGTGCTCCTCTTCCCAATCACCCCTCGCCCCTCAGCCCTGACCCCGACTGCAGGCCCGTCGCCCCTCGTCCCTTCTTGTTCCGCCTCGCCCCTCGCCCCTCGCCCCTCGCCCCTCACCCGCGCGTCCTCGAACTCGTTGACCTCGGCGCGCGAGACCTCGCCCGGCATGAAGACCGCCTCGACGAGCGCTCCGTCCTGCAGCAGTAGTCCGTACTTGCGGCTCCCGTCGGCGGATTCCTCCCGCCGCGCGATTTGCGGCAGGTGGATCGGCGCTTCGCGCGCCAGCCGCTCACGCAGGACCCCGGGAAGCTCGGCCATTGCGGCCCAGGAGCGTTTGCCGCGCACGTGGAGCGCGTCGAAGATCTGCCGTCCTCGGTAGCGCGGGAGCTCGAGCGACTCGGCGGCTGCCTCCCACCCGGCGCGGGAGAGCCCGAGCGGGTCCGACAAAGGAGGCATCCAGTCAGTCTAAGCCCGGGTGACGGGGCGCCCGGAAGGAAGTCCGCCCGCGCCTAGCGGGCGGAACGGCGCCCCGCGACGCGAAGGACGGCGGCGCGGGCCGCGGCGGCACGGCGCACGCGCACCTTGCGCGTCGGGTCGATGCCGACCGACTTCAAGAACCGCAGATCCTTGACGTTGATGCGAAACGTCGCGCGATTGCTCCGCACTTCGAGCTCCTCGGGCTCCGCGTCGCTCGCCGAGCGGCGATTGCCTCGCGCGGATTCCCGGCGATTCACGCCCACCTTCGCGTCCAGCACCATGTACAAGTTGTAGCCCTCGTCCCGGATCCTCTGGATCGAGTCGTGCACACGCCCCGAGCCGGAGATCGATTCGTTGATCGCCTGGCCCAGCTCCTTGAGCATCTCGCGAAGGTGGTCGTTCAAATCCATGGGCGCCGCGATTATCGCCCCCGGTTTCGAAGAGCGTCAAGGATCAATCCGGAGACTTTTGGTGTTATCCTGATGGCCCACGCGTCGCGCCGAAGGCCTGCCCTCGTCTCGCTCCGATTCGCGCTAAGGTTCCCTTCATGTTCTCTCTCTTCGCGCATTTGTCCTGCACGCGGTGCGGGCGCCAATTCGAGCGCGACAGCCGTCGGAATCTCTGCGCGGCTTGCGGAGGGCCGCTCTTCGCGCGCTATCACGCGAGGACCCTCGATCGATTCTCCGGAGTCTCGCGCCCGCGCACCATCTGGCGCTGGCACGAGATGATGCCGATCGAGGATCCCGCGAACCTCGTCACGTTGGGCGAGGGAGGGACGCCGCTTCTCCGCGCCGACCGGCTCGGCGCCGCGGCTGGGTTCTCGGACCTCTGGATCAAGGACGAGGGAGGAAATCCGACCGGATCGTTCAAAGCGCGCGGCCTCTCGGCCGCGGTCTCGCGCGCCCGGGAGCTCGGGTACTCGAGGATCGCGCTTCCGACCGCGGGCAACGCCGGCGGCGCGGCGGCCGCCTATGCCGCCAAGGCGGGCATCGAGTGCCACGTCTTCATGCCGCGAGACACGCCACGGATGTTCCGTCTCGAGTGCGAGCGCTACGGCGCGAAGGTGACGATGGTCGATGGCTTGATCGACGCGTGCGGCCGGCTCGTGGCCGAGAAGGCGGCCGAGCAAGGGTGGCACGACGTGTCGACGCTCAAGGAGCCGTACCGCGTCGAAGGCAAGAAGACGATGGGTTACGAGCTGGCCGAGGATTTCGGCTGGACGCTGCCCGACGCGATCCTCTATCCGACCGGAGGCGGGACGGGCCTGATTGGCATGTGGAAGGCGTTCGAAGAGATGGAGGCCATGGGGTGGATCGGAGGCCGGCGCCCGCGAATGATCTCGGTACAGGCCGCCGGCTGCGCGCCAATCCCCAAGGCGTTCGCCGAAGGAAAAGAGTCGAGCGAGAAGTGGGAGAACGCCTCGACGTACGCGTCCGGCCTGCGGGTGCCGAAGGCCTTCGCAGACTTTCTCATCCTGCGCGACATCCGAAGCTCCGGAGGCGATGCGATTGCCGTGACGGACGAGGAGATGCGACAGGCGGAGCGGGAGATCGGAGCGGCAGAGGGCCTCTTCGTCGCCCCCGAGGGCGCCGCCACCTGGGCCGCGGCCAGGAAGCTCCGGGACGAAGGAAGGCTCGAGCCTTCCTGGCGAATCGTTCTCTTCAATACCGGAACCGGCTTCAAGTATGCCGAGTGACCCCCACTCTGGAATAGCATTTCGACAGAGCCAGACTCGAAAACCGTGACCTCTCGAGCCCTGACGTCCTGCCTCCGGGCGATGGTGACGCTCTCTCTGGCCACGGCTCCCGCGGTCGCGCAGGTCTCCCCTGCCGCGGAGGCGGCCGCCGCGTCGCAGCTCGTGGCGCTCCTGGAAACCGCCGAACGGCAGCTCGAATCCTCACAATTCGCGGCGGCGCGCCAGAACCTGGAGGAGGCCGCCTGCCTCGCCACTCGCCTCTCCAACGACACGTCCCTCGCGAAGGCCTGGACCGGTCTCGCCCGGGCCGACTGGGCAACCGGCGAAAATGCCCGAGCGCTCGAATTCGACGAACGCGCCTTGGAGATCCGGTCGCGGCTCGGCGACCCGGAGCCTCTCGCCCTCGCCTTGAACAACGTCGGACTCGACCTGTACTCAACCGCCCGCCACGGGGAGGCGCTCGACTACTACGACGCCGGTCTCGAACAGGCCGTAACGCCGTCGACCCGGGCGCTCCTTCTGATGAACATCGGACTCGTGTTTCGATACCAGGGCCGCTTCGCGGAGGCGGAGGGCGTGCTGCAGGAGGCCCTGGCGATTCGCCGCGCCGAGGACAAGCCCCGTCAGACCGCGCTGGTCTTGAACGCGCTCGGAATCCTCGCGCGCATCACCGGACGCTACGCGGACGCCCTCGCGTATCACGGCGAGGCTCTGGCCCTCCGCCGGGAGGAGAAGGACCGCTTCGGGCAGGCTCAATCGCTCAACAATCTCGCGACCGTTTACGGCGACCAGGGCGAGATCGAGCAGTCCCTCGAGATTCACCGCGAGGCCCTCCGCATCGCGCTCGAGATCGGCTACACACGTCAGATCGGCCTCTCCCATGAGAACATCGCCGCGGAGCTCGACGACCTCGGACGCCCCAAGGAGGCGTTCGGCGAAGCGCAGGAAGCGATCGCGCTCTATCGAAGGACGAACGACCGTTCGAACCTTGCCAACTCGCTCTCGAACGCGGGCGGATACTTGGTCGAGCTCGGCCGGCTCTCCGAGGCGCGGCCGCTGCTCACCGAGGCGCTCGCGCTCGGGCGGGAGCTCGAAGAGCCGGAAATGGAGATCGTCTCGCTGCAGGGCCTGGGCGAGGCGGACCTCGTCGACGCCAGGCCCGCCGAGGCCCTCGCCTCTCTGGACGCCGCGCTCTCGATTGCCGAGAAGGCCGGCTTTCGCGGTTTGGAGTGGAAGCTGCGCTTCGACAGGGCTCGAGCTCTTTCTTCTCTGGGGCGACGAGGCGAAAGCTTCGACGACCTGCAGGCCTCGATCCGCACGATCAACGCGCTGCGGACGCAGATCGGCACGGATGCCGGCAAGATCGGGTTCGTGGACGTTTGTCAGGCGGTCTTCGAGCGGCTCGCAGTCGAGCTCTTCTCCGCCGGCCGCGAGCGCGAGGCCCTCGAGATCGCCGAGGCGGGTCGGGCAAGGGCGCTGGCGGACCTTCTTTCGCAGCGGCAGATCGTCGGGAAGCCGGCCGATCGACTCGCGCTCGCCCAGCTGCGGGATGCTCAGGCGCGCACGCGCACGGCCGAGTCGGCTGCCGCCGGCGGCGGGGAAGGCGCTCGGGGCGGAGAGGTGCGAGCAGCCGTGGATCGCCTGCGCGATCAGAACCCGGAGCTCGCGAGCCTCGTCGCGGTCGAGAGTCCCGCGTTCGACGAGATTCGCGCGACCGCCCGACGGCTGGGAGCCACGCTCGTCGAGTATCTCTCGGCGAGCGACGCCTGCTATGCGTGGGTCGTCACGCCGACCGGAGAGCTCGAGACTTTCCGCCGGGAGATTGGCAGGGAGAAACTGGCCGGCCGGATCCGCTCCTTGCGCGACGGGCTCGAATCGGCCGATCTCGCGCGTCCCCTCAGCCGACCTCTCGCCGCGGAGCTCCGGGAGCTCGACGCCCTCCTGATCGCGCCCCTCGAGCGCTGGCTGCCCCGCTCGCCGAACGAGCTCGTCGTCATCGTTCCGCACGGCCCGCTCGTCCTTCTTCCGTTCGCCGCCCTGACGGATCGACGCGGCCGCGCGCTCGTGGCGCGCCACACGCTCGTCTTCGCTCCAGCGGTCTCGACGTTCCGGTACACGGCCCGGAAAGTCCGGGGACGGAGCGGTCGCGTCTCCGGGCGAGGGCTCGTCGTCGCCGACCCTGCTCCTCCGAGTGGCTCGGGGCTCGCCGCCCTCCCCGGGGCGAGAGCGGAGGCGGCGAGCGTGGCCGGACATCTCGGAGGCGGCACGCTGTTGCTGTCCGGACGGCGCGCCACCGAAGCCGCCGTCAAACGCGCGGCGCCGGACCGTGCGGTCCTCCACTTCGCGACCCACGGCCTGATCAGTGAGGAACGGCCCCTGGCCTCGTCGCTCGCGCTGGCCGAGGGCGAAGGCGAGGACGGGTACCTCCGCGTCGACGAGGTCTTCGGCCTCGACCTGCACGCCGAGCTCGTCGTCCTTTCCGGCTGCCGGACCGGCCTCGGGCGCCTCTCGGGCGATGGCATTCTGGGCTTGACCCGCGCCTTTCTCTACGCGGGAACTCCGTCGATCGTGGTCAGCGAGTGGGACGTCAGCGACCGCGCGACGATCTGCGTGATGGATCGCTTCTACGCGGAGCTCGTCGCGGGGCTCGGCAAGGCCCGGGCGCTGCGCGAGGCCCAGCTCGAGGCGCGGCGACGGTTTCCGCATCCGGCCGCCTGGTCCGCGTTTGTTCTCGTCGGAGAGCCGCGTTGAGCTCCGGCGGACCGGCAGCGGCTTCGACCGCCCGCCACCTTTCGGAAATCCTGGATCGGGCTTCGACGAGCGTGCGTTTCCGGTTCGCGCTCGACCGGAACGCTTTCGCCCTGCGCGTCGCCGAGGTGCTGAGCAATTACGCGCCGGCAATCGCGGATCGCGCCCGGCTTCTCGCCTCGCTGGCGCTCGACGACCTCTACCTCGCCACGGCGTGCGCCAACGGCGAGGAGAAAGCCTGGCAGGAAGTCGAGTCCGCGCACTTTCCATTCATCCGGGATTTCGCTCTGCGTTGTGCGCGGCGAGACCCGCCGGCGGGGGACGTCGCCGAGACGGTCATCGCCGAGCTCTGGGAGCGAGGCAAGATCCGTCAGTTCGCCGGCCGCAGCAGCCTTCGCACGTGGCTGGGAGCAGTCGTGGCGCACACGGCTGTCAACGCCCTGAAGCGGTCGGAGCGGACGGTCTCCTTGGAAGGAGAGGAGCAGGCAACACCGGTTGGCGCGAGCCCGGGTCCGGCGGACGAGGTTCTCGCGCGGGCTCTGTCCGAGGCGGCCGCGCGCGCGATCGGGACTCTCGATTCGTCGGACAAGCTCTTGCTTCTCTTCTACTACGAGCAGGAGATGACGCTCGAACAGATGGAGCGAGTTCTCGGAAAGTCCAAGGCCACGTTGAGCCGGCGCCTCGAGCGCGTGCGCGGCCGGCTCCGATCCTGGATCGAACGGCATGCCGGTCGGTCCCGCGCCGACGACATCGATCTCGGGCGTGTCACGCTCGACCTCGCGCGCGCCCTCTCGGCGCGGGAAGGCGCGCCCGAATCGGTGTCTAACTCTCGAGGAGGTCTCGATTGACGCCCGAACAGGATCCCGGAGAGCCGCACGATCTGAACCAATTGGCGGCATTCGTCGAAGGGCGCCTGGCGCCGGAGGAACGGCGAAGCGTGGAACGGCACTTGACCGGCTGCGAGAGCTGCCGGGCGGCTCTGGCGGCCTGGAGCCGAGGCGCGCCCGAATCGTCCTTCGCCCGCTCTCGCACCGCGCTTCCGATCTGGCTCGGCGCCGCGGCGGCGGTCGCGCTGGCCGCCTGGATCGCGAACCGGGTCGCGTCGGTGCGACCCGGTTCGATTCCCCCCGGGCCGGAGCCGACGACGGCGACGGCCACTGGCGCTCCCGCCATGGCGCCGGCGCCTCCGGCGGCGCCCTCCTCCACCGACCAGTCCGAAGCGCCCGCCGCCAAAGAGCCGGAGCCCCTCGGCGTCAAGCGCGGCGGCGAGCGGCGAATCGCCGGCAAGTCCTTTCGGCTCGTTTCCGGTGTCTGGATCGACGAAGCCTACGACGCAACGAGTCTGATGCCCGTCACCGACGTGGCGGATCCTGCCGTCCGCGACAAGGTACTGTCGGAAGAGCCGAGGCTACGCCCCTTCCAGAAGCTCGGGCAACGGTTTGTCGTCGTCCTCGGAGGGCGCGTCTACCGATTCACGCTGTCCGAAGGATCTCCCTAAATCGTTTCCACGGGCTCTGCCGCGCGAGCCGCGATCTTCTTCTTCGCCGCCCGGTAGTCCTTCCACGCTTCCGACGCGGCGCGCAAGACGAAGAGACCTGGCACAACCGGAAAGAGGACCAGGATGGCAAGTCGTTTCATCAGGATCAAGCCCACGCCCAGGAAGATCGAGAAAAACGCGATGAAAACCGCGACGATCCCGACGACCATCATGCGCTCGGCAAGCGTGGCGCTGCCGTCCACGAGCGACTCCATCGTCACGAAACTCCTCTTGCCACCGAGCGACTTGACCTTCGACCACCCCATGAGCGGCCCATAGCCCAGAGACATGCTGCGGAGCGGCCGATTGGCGACGAACACCTTCCCCTTCGTACGATCCGACTCGCCGTGCCGAATGGTGTAGATGACGAGTGCCGCCATGTCCGCCACCAGGACGACGATCGCGACGATCAAGACTCGCTCGCCGATGCGAGACGCCATCTCGACGAAGGCACGGTAGGCGTGAGAATTCTCGAAGGACACTTGCACCAGAGCGCTGGCGATGACGGCAATCAGAAGGAGAACCCACAGCAGGACCCAGCGAAGAACTCGCATCATGCCGGCACCGTGCCGCGGCTTGTCCGCATGACGCACGAACTCCCCCTCAAGACTCCTCCTTGGCGTCCCGAAGTCCTGCGTACCTGTTCGGGCGTCTTCGGCGCCTCCTCGTCGAACGCGGGGCTTTCCCGGCTCACGCCGCGTTGCGGACCGTGATCTCGACGCGCCGGTTCTTCTGGCGACCCTGCGGATCGTCGCTCCCGTCCGGCTTCGTGTTCGGCGCGACCGGCTTGGTCTTCCCCCAGCCCCTCGTGGCGATGCGGCTTGGCACGATCCCGCCGGAGTCGACGAGCCATTTCTTGACCGAGTCCGCCCGCCGCTCCGAGAGCGCCTGGTTGTAGGACTCCGTACCCTTGCCGTCGGTATGTCCCTCGATCGAGACGGGCGACTTCGGGTACTCCTTGAGCACCGCGGCAACCTCGGCGAGCTTCCCGGACGCCGCGGGGCGGAGCGTCGCCGAATCGAAGTCGAAGAGCACGTCGGCCGAGAGCTCGATGTGGATCTCCTGGCCGATGACCTTGGCGTTCAGGTCCCGGAGCGCGCCCTGGATACCGGTCGTCATCCCGGTGATATCCAGGACCTTGGCTTTGGAAAGACCCGCCGTCGCTGCCGCCTGAGTCTCCGGAGAGTCCGGATTGCGCTGCTGGCCGGCGAACCCCGTGGCGGCGACGAAACTCGCCAGGCCGAGCATTGCGATCGATCGCGTCCGCATCGGAGACTCCCTAGCGGGTGATCGGCACGTCCTCGAACGGCGCGCCGAGCGGCCAGATGTAGTTGATCTTCGTCTCGGAGTCGGGAGGGGCCGGATACTTGGCCCACCAGGTCCAGGAACCGCCCTTCTCGATGTCGGTTTCGACCTTCCCGAAGACGTTGAGAGCCGGAGCGAGCGGCACGTCCTCGCTGTCGCGCAGAACGAAGTACTTCTTCGATCCGGCGGTCACGTAGCACCTGTCGAAGGCCCGGTCCTGGACCACCGCGACGTTCACTTTCGCGTTCCCGGTGTTGCGCAGCCGGATCTTGACGGAAAGCACACCCTCCTTGACCTTGCACTCGATGAACTCCGCGACGAGCCCCGCCACGTTCGTATCGGAAGTCGCGAGAACGCTCTTCGGTGCCTCCGGTGAAGGCGCAGCGATTCCAACGACGGCCGTGAAGCCGAAGCCGGCCAGTGCGGCCAGAAAGAGCCATTTCCTTGCCCGCATGAGCCCCCCTTTCCGCGGCTGCCGCCGCCCGAACCCTTTGTGTCCCTAACCTTCTGACAATCGAGAACGCGTCTCTTTGCGTGGGGCGGCGGCTTGCGATCCGGTGAAACGCGCTTCCGATTGGACTGTCAAAGAATCAACGGGAGTCGCTGTGTCGCAGGGCGGGTGGAGCGCCCGGGCGGCCGGCCCCAGGGAGGAACAATGATGAGGCGCGCGCTCCTCCGGCTCGCACTTTCGATGCTCTTGATGGCAACCCTGCCGGTATGCGCCCTGGCGCAGTGCGACCCCGCGCCGAAGATGGGTCCAACGCCGGGCCCGCAAGTCGCCGGAATACGCTACCCGCTCGATGGTCTGTGGCTCACGAGCGATGGGGACGAGGTCTGCATCCAAGACTTCGGCTCGAGCGTGGTGGTGCAGCTCAAGACGAACCAGAAGTGCCCGTACGGAGGCGAGCTCTCGAAGCTTCTGGAGCTCAAGCGAGAAGACAACTACCTGAAGGGAACCACCTACCGCTGCACGCGGGGCAAACACCTGATCCCGGAATGTGGGCTGACACCGACCTATGAATCCGCTTACGAGGGCATGGTCGTCTCCGCCGACTCGATCGAGGGTAACTGGAAGACCGAGTGGTACGACGAAAACCCCAAGGGGAACCCTTGCAAGTACACCCGAAACCCATCGGGAGACCACGACGAGCCGCTCAATCTGGCCCGAGTTCGGATCGACAGCCCGCCCCCGGACCCGCGATCCTCGAGCGGTGTCTGCGGGCCGGACACGAAACCCAAGACACCCGACGACAACAAGGCACTCGACCAGGTCGTCAAGGGTCTCAAGGACGCCATCAAGAAACTCCAGGCCGCGGCCGATCAAGTCGGAGGCTCGGGATCGGAGGCGGCTCAGGCGGCAAGGGAGATCAAGGGGAAGATCGACAAGATCAAGCAGTACATGGCCTTCTGGCAACGGGTCCAGGCCGCCAGCTGCCTCCCGCAGGACGTCTCGCAGCTTCTCCAGCAGTACGCCTCGTACGCGCAGAACGGCGTGGACACCAGCGGCACCTGCACAGAGTTGTGCGCGAAAACCGCGGACTGGATCGTGAAACTGACCGGAAATGACACGGACAGAATCACGTTCATGCAAACCTGCGTCTCCAACTGCGGGCGCTGATCACGAGGCGAGCTTCTGGCGCATCGCTGCCATTCGCTCATAGAGCAGCGTGGGCTCCTCGTAGGTCCGGGGCGACACGGCGAGCGCGCGGCGATAGACGGCGAGCGCCTCGCGGGGCTTGCCGAGGCCGTCCAGTGCGTCGCCCAGCAGCATCCAAGCGCCACAGTTCTTCGGCTCACGTGCCGCGAGCTCTCCGGAGATCCGCCGCGCGTCCTCGAAGCGCTTGGCCAGAAGGTAGAACTGCGCCGACTGAGCCATGCGCTCCCTCTCGAGGCGGTCGCCGCCGGCCGCCTCACCCGCTCCTCGGACGACGACCGTGACCGGCGCCGATTCGAGCCTCGAATCCCCCTCGATAAGCGCCCGTACTGCATAGGTCCCCGGCACGAGGTCCTTTGTCGCCTCCGGAGAGGCAGCGAGAACGAGGTGATGAACGTGGTCGTAGTCCACAACGGCCACGTTGCCGGTCGAATCCATCGCTTTCGCTTCACCTTGCTCGGCGGCAAAGGCAATCGATCGTGGTGATCCTAGCGGAGCGAGCGCCCACCCGAGAGGCTTGCCGCTGGAGTCGTCCACGAGCCTAACGAGGGAGTGCCATGGCTCGGCGGTCCGGCCGATGGAGAGGGACGGGGCGCTCTTGCCTGTCGTGAGATAGACGTCGAAGACGATCGGCGTGCCAGCAACGACCTCGACGCGGCGGTCCAACTGCACGGAGAGGGTCAGAACGCCGTTCAGCTCCGGAAGCTTTCGGGCGGGGGCGACGGCGACCGCGTCGGGCCGGCGAGGCCCGCGCCACACAATCCAAGCGAGGACGGTCGCGACCGCAACCGCCGCGACGGCAACCCATCGCAGCGCTCGACTCCCGGTCACTTGGAATCCTTGTCGGCGTTGTCGTTGACGACGAGGTAGCCGCGGCAGGGCTCCGCGCGGCCCGCGTCGCCTGCGAGATTGCGCGACCCGTGGGCCGCGTTCACGTCCGTGCCCTGCGGGCTCCGGCAGAAGTATCCGAGTGGCCAGTGATGGCCTTCGGGCCACTGGAGCAGGTTGCCCCTCCACGCGTCGACCGAGAACACGTGCTGGTCGCCGCCCTCCGGCACGGCCCGGGGATCGATGCCTCGGCCGGCCGAGGCCGAGCCGCTCGCCGCGGAGGCGGCACCCGTCCCGGGCCCCTCCACCTTCACGTCGGGGCCGTCGGTCACGGTGCCGGTCCAGGTGTACTCGGCCTTCGCGCCGGGGGGTTCGTAGAAGTCGGTGTACTTGTAGCGCATCGGGCAGGCCACGTCACCGCTGCACTGCTGTCCGCGGCGCACGATGACCGAGGTCAGGCACCCCGCGAACTTACCGTCGCGATAGGCGGCCGCCCGGTTTTTCTGGGTGCAAGCCGGTCCGGGCTCGACCAGCAGGGCGTCCGGCGTCGGCTGCCCCTCGAGGACCTTCGCGTCCTCGGAGAACAGCTCGATGCCGGCGGCCTGAAGGGGGCTCAGAGCCGGCACCACGTTCAGAACGCCGGGCCTGACGCGCCAACCCGTTCGCCGGTCGGAGTGATGAGGAATTCCCATGGCGTGGCCGAGCTCATGCATCGTGGCGCGCAAGGACTCTGCAATCTCCTGGCGAGCCAGCACGAGCACCGCCGCCGTGTGCTTGGGCGGGCCGAGCTCGCTCGGATCGGAGACCGGGACGGCGAGGGCCGGAGCGCCTCCCAGGAGTGGATTGCTCGACCCGACTGCCATCACGATGACGCCGTGCTGGGGCTCGGGAAGGCTCACGACGTGGTCCAGGAACTTCCTCTGCCGGGCCCGCTGGAGCGTGAAGTTCACGACGCGCGTGTCGGGGTCGACCGAGAGCGTTCCTCGGCCCTCCGGGGCGTTGTTGACGGCGTCCTTCACCGTGGAGACGCCGGTGAGGTGACGATCGCACAGGCTGATGATCGGAATGTCGCCCGCCCATCCGGCCCACCCGGAGGCGCGGTCGAGGATCTCGTTGGATGCGTAGACGAAGAGCTCCTTGAACCTTGGCGTGGTGCGGACGAAGAGATCGTTTGCCGGATCGAAGCAGTCGCCCCCCTTCGTCATGAACCCCCGGTACTCCTCGAAAGTGGTCAGCCCGTCGCCCTTCGTTCCGTCGCCCTCGGGGTCGGCGTCATCGTCTCGGCCGGGATCGCCCTTGTAGTCCTCGAGCGCGTCGGCCATCAGGTTGTTGTCCTCGTCGAGCGGGACGGAGACGGCGTCGTGGGGCTTGCCGCCCACGAGGACCTTGGCAGGCGTCCACACGGCCCCCCCCTTCGCCGACGAGCCCTGGCCGCCGCACTTGCACTGGACGTAGACCCCGACCTTCCCGATCGCGCCGTAATCCATGGCCGACACGCGCGCGACGGCCATCCCTTGCTCGGTGGCCGTCTCGACGACGTCTTGCTTCACCGTGCTCCAGGCGGACCCCTGGAAATGCTGCTTGTCGAAGATCAGGTCGGGCGACGAGTCCGTGTATTCGCCGGCGAGATGCTCCAGCCCGTAGCGTTTGAAGAACCCTTCGTCGATGGAAGCGTTGCCCGCGTAGCCTGCAAAGTTGGAGGTGTGCTCCCTGTCGATGACGAAGCGGAAACGCGCCGGGAACACGGGCACCGTCTTGACGGTCAGCTCGACGAACTTGCCCGGCACGGGCACGAACTTCGCGTATTCGCTGCCCGGCTTCGTGTCCATCTCCACGACGGCGTCCACGTCGGGCGTCATCCAGATGATCGTCCGGCGCGTGCCTTCTTCCTTCCGATACGTGCAGTTCTTGTCGAGGTAGGAGACGGCGGGGATCTCCGGGAGCGGAGGCATGGATTCGAGGCGCCCGTACATTCGCCAGGAAATGGCGAGCTTCTTGTGCTCGCACGTTGCCTTCAGCGAATTTCGCTGCTCGTCCGTCAGCGTCCCGGACGAACTGGCCGGGCCCAGGTCGAGGCTCCCCGCCCCGTGGCAGCCTTCCGTGAACGTGTCGTCGCCCTGGGCCCCTTCGAGCGACCATGTCAGGTGACGCTCCGGCCACGACTCGGAGCCGTCGGCCGCAATCTGCTGCACATACTCGAATTCGACCTTGATCACATGGCTCGAGGTGTACGGCTGCGGCAGGCGGTTGACATCCCCGCCGCTCTTCGCGCGGCCAACCCAGAAATCGACGTCGTCGATTCGCCCGTGCCACCGGAACCGGTGGACGTCTCCCGAAGGCGCGTCCGCCGGCCGGGCGCTTCCGAGGTTGGAGACACAGGCTATCGCGCAGAAGACCGCAACGACACGTGGAAGCGGGGAGAGACGGCGGACGCTCCTCATCACCGTTCCTTTCGAAACGCCACCCGGATCGCCTCGCCCCCGTCCCTGGTTCTGACGGCAAACCAGGCGAGCAGGCCACCCATTGCGGGGACAGCGGAGAGGGACACGCCGGGCGGCCCGAAATGGCCGAGATCCATCACCGAGAGCGGCATCGCCTCGGAGGCCGCGCGCTCCCAGGCGTCGCCGTCCCGCGAGCGCAGCACGTTGACTCCCTGCTCCGCCCGGCCAGACGGGCTCTGCTCGTAGAAGAGGGCCCGGAAACCTCCTGAGGGGTCCGGGCCGATCGAAAACGTCAGCCAATCCAGGAGGAGCGGCGCGATGGGCGTCGAACCCCTGGCCGCAAGCTTCGTCCCGTCGCTCGAGACGAAGTGCAGCAGCGCGTCGTCGCCTTCCGGCGGCATCTCCGGGAAGAGGCCCGTGGCCGGATCGATCGAAACACGGCTGTCGATCAGCCAGACGTGAAACCCGTCCTCCCGCCACAGGGCCGAAGGACGCAGGTGCGCGGGCTGCGCGACCGCCTCGTAGACCGCGCCCGGCTGGACCGTCCACGTCAGGCCGTCGGAGGACCGCGCCGCGTAGAGCTTCGCGCGGCGGTGCTCGGGCGCGGGGTCCGCCGCGACGGAGTACCAGAGCACGTATCCCTCCCGGCCCCGGGCGATGGCGATCCGGTCGAGGTGCTCCCGATCGTACGGATCGGCCGGAACTAAGACCGGGCTTGCGGACCGCTCCCACGAGACGCCGTCCTTCGACGTCGCCAGGCCGACGCCGCAGGCGTAGTCGTCCACGCTGAAGTGGCAGCCGCGGTACCAGAGGCGGTAGCCGCCCTGTTCCTCGAGCACGGCCTGCGAGCCCACCTTGAAGTCGTCCCAGGCGCCGGGCGCGCCGGGCGGCAGAACCGGCGGGATATCCCAGGTCTTCACCCACGCCCCGGCCGGGGCGGCCGCGAGCTCGCGCTCGAAGATGGACGCGGGGCTCACGGGAGTCCGCGTCGGCGGCGGAGCAAAGGTCGGATAGACGGCTCGCGACCGACTCGGGCTGGGCGCGTGGCGCTGCGCCACCTTCCAGCCGGAAGGGGACCAACGGTAGGAGCGACCGTGGGGCCAGACGGCCAGAAAGGCCAGGGCGACGAGCATCACCGCCGTCGCCTGAACCTGCAGGCGACGCTGCCAGGGAACCTCGCGCCACGCCGCCCACCGCAGGGCGCGCGCCCGGGCGAGTTCCTCCCGCTTCGCCTCGATCTCGGCGCCCCGCTCGGGAGCCCGCCGTCGCGCGATCCAGAGGATCCCCGCTCGGGCAGCCGCGGCGGCGTCCACCGCGCAGCGCACACAGAGAACCAGGGCATCGCCGATGAGCGGAACCAAGTACCGGACAACGCGCCCGACAGCGCCGAGGAACCCGGCCATCTCGTCTCTTTGACAATGGACCCGGCCGCGCGTTGCGGTCGTCCGACGGACAGCGAGCGCCCGGCTCGAGCCCGCGCTCCTCAAGAGGGCGTATAAAATGACCGATTCCCATGCGTTACGTCTCGGTTCGCCGGCGTCTCGAGGGGCTCCTCCCTTTGGTCGAGAAGCCGGGCCGCTACATCGGGCTCGAGCGAAACGTCACGCGCAAGGACCTCTCCGCCTCCGCGGTGACGGTGGCACTCGCCTTTCCCGACACCTACGAGATCGGGATGAGCCACACGGGACTGAAGATCCTCTACGAGATCGTCAACCGCCGGGCGGACTTCGCCTGCGAGCGCGTCTACGCGCCGTGGGTCGACCTCGAGTCGAGGATGCGCGAGTCGGGAGTTCCGCTCTTCACAACCGAATCCTTCGCGCCGGCCGCCGACTTCGACGTGCTCGGGTTCTCGCTGCAGGCGGAGCTCAACTATTCGAACATCCTGAACATGCTCGATCTGGCAGGACTGCCGGTTTGGCAGAGCGAGCGCCGCGAGCGCGATCCCATCGTTCTCGGTGGCGGCCCCTGCACGGCCAACCCGGAACCGATCGCCGATTTCTTCGACGCGTTCTTGATCGGAGACGCGGAGGAGGCGCTGCCCCGCTTTCTCGACGCCTACCGGGAGGGCCGCCGGCTCGGGCTCCCCCGGCGAGACCTTCTGGCGCATCTGGCCGCCGTGGAAGGGATCTACGTTCCCTCCTTCTACGACGTGACCTACGACACCGCCGGCCGCATCTCGGCGATCACGCGCAACGACCCGCGGGTGCCGCCGCAGCCCCGGCGCACCTGGGTTCCGGTCTTGAAGCCCGACTACTACCCCGAGAAGCCCATGGTGCCTTCCGTCGAGATCGTGCAGGACCGCCTCGGGCTCGAGGTGATGCGGGGCTGCACGCAAGGTTGCCGCTTCTGCCAGGCCGGCTACTGGTACCGCCCCGTCCGGGAGCTCGACCCCGGCGACGTGGCCGAGATGACGAAGAAGTTCGTCGCCGAGTCGGGCTGGAGCGAGGTGGGCCTCCTCTCGCTCTCGACGGCCGACTACTCGCAGATCGAGCCGCTCGTCCAATGCCTGGCGCCGCAGCTCGCCGAACGCCGGGTCTCGATCTCGTTGCCGTCGTTGCGCGCCGAGGCCTTCTCCGTGGGCCTGGCCGACGCCGTCTCGGAAGTGAGAAAGTCCGGCTTCACCTTCGCGCCGGAGACGGGGTCCGACCGACTGCGCCGCGTGATCAACAAGACTTTCACCAACGCCGACATGATCGCGGCGGCCGAGGTGGCCTTCGCGCGCGGCTGGGACCTGATCAAGGTCTATACGATGATCGGGCTGCCGACCGAGACGGACTCGGACCTGGACGAGCTGGTGGCGCTCGTCGAGGGAATCCTTGCGCAGGGACGAAAGCACGGTAGAAAGCAGGTCAACGTCTCCGTCGGCTCCTTCGTCCCGAAGTCCTGGACGCCCTTCCAGTGGGCGCCGTTCGATGGGGTCGAGACGCTCGAGCGGAAGCTTGCCTACCTCAAGGAGAGGTTCCGGCGCGTGCGCGGGGCACGGATGAAGTGGCACGAGCCGCGCGAAGCCGAGATCGAGTGCGCGCTCTCCCGTGGGGACCGGCGGGTGGGGCGCGTCCTCCACACCGCCTGGAAATCGGGCGTCAAGATGGACGGCTGGAGCGAGCACTTCCGCTACGACCTCTGGATGGGCGCCTTCGAGGCGGAGGGAATCCCCAAGGATTCGTACCTGCGCGCCTACGAGCTCGACGAGGCCCTGCCCTGGGACGTCCTGGACGTTTCGATCAAGAAGCGCTGGCTCCAGATCGAGCTCATCAAGGCCAAGAAGGAGATGCGGACCGAGGACTGCAAGTGGGGGCATTGCTACGCCTGCGGCGTGCCCGGAAACGGCGAGGACACCGTGCTGGCGCGGCCAATGCCCGGGACTCTCCCGTCGCTCGCCGCGAATTCCCCTGAGGAGCCGGCCGCCTACCGGGAGACGGCAAAGGGCGCCGCGTACCGCCAGAAGGCCATGCCGGACCTGCCGTCGGCTGTGCGGACCCGCGGCACGAGCAGCGGCGCGGTCTATCGCCATCGGGTCACTTTCGAGAAAACCGGGGACGCGCGGTTCCTCTCGCACCGGAACACGATGGATGTGCTCGAGCGCGCGATCCGCGCCGCCGGGCTGCCGGCCCGCTACTCGGAGGGCTTCAACCCGCACATGAGGCTTTCGATGGGACCGGCCCTCCCCTTGGGGCTCGAGAGTCGCCACGAGGTCTTCGACGTCGAAGGGATCGAGCCGTTTCCTCCGGACGCCGCTCCGCGGATCAATGAAAAGCTCCCGCCGGGGATCGCGGCGCTCGAGGTGCGGCCGATGTCGCCAGGCGAGCCCGCTCTCTCGCGAGTCGTGAAGGCCGCGCGTTACGCCGTGCGCCTCGAGACCCCGGACCACATCGCCGCGGCGGGCGCGGCCCTGTCGAACGGCTGGCGCGAGGCGATGCCGGCGCTGACGGCTCTCTCGCTCGAAGCGGACGGCGGCGGCGCGCGTCTCTCCTTCGAAGTCAATCTCGACCAGTCGGCGGGTCCAACGGCGACGGCGAAGAATGTGCTCGAGACCCTGCTATCGATTCCCCCAGCCGACCAGGCCTCCCTCTGCGTCATCCGAGAAGCCACGCTACTCGGCTGAGCCGTCGATGCCGTATCGCGTCACTGTCTCGGCCCGCTTCGAGGCGGCGCACAACCTGATCGACTACGAGGGAGGGCCGGAGCCCTTGCACGGTCACTCTTACCGGGTCGAGGCGGTGCTCGAGGCCCAAGAGCTTCAGCGCCACGATCTCGCCGTCGATTTCCTCGCCGCGCGCAAAGCGCTCGAAGCGATCACCCGGGAGCTCGACTACAGCTATCTCAATGAGCACCCGGCGTTTGCCGGCCGCAACACCTCGGCGGAGAATCTCGCCGCGCACTTCGCCAGCCGGCTCGAGGCTTCCAGAGCCCTCGGCGCCGCGCGGGTGATCGAAGTCACGGTATGGGAGGGACCGGAGAACCGGGCCACCTGGCGAAGGGACTGACTGGGGCTCGTGGCACGAAGGTGCCACTCGTCCATCGAAATCCGAGTCATCCCGGGAGCCAGCCTTCCGCTCTCGCCGTCATCGAATCCGCCGACATCTCGTTGACACGGATCGGGTACCCGAAATAGCGTTGCGCTCACTTTCCAGTGATCGCGCAAGCGAAACCGCCCGGCGCTTCGAGCCGAACGCCGGGCGATTCCGAATGCGAGACTTGCTTCAGCCGCGCTTTCGGCAACGACGCAGCGAATGCGTCGCGCTCGACGCTCGTCCCTTTCTGATTCAGGTGCCCTGCTCTTCGGTTTCGGAACTTCCGCCGCACGCTTCGAGAGCCGATTTGTAAAAAAGGAACAGGTGGGAAAGATGCGACACCAGGGACCCGGTACGACCAGCACGACTTCGCCGAACGCCTCGGCAGTCATCACTCTCTACCGGCATCGCACGAGCGAGCACTGGCGAGTGCGTCTCTCCCGGGTCGCTCTCGCGGCCGTCATGGGCGCGGCCGCGCTGTTGCTACCCGAACGGGCATCGGGTTTCGCCTGTCTCTGGACCGGCGCGACGAGCACGAATTGGGCCACGGCCAGCAATTGGTCGACCTGCAACAGCACGACACCACAGAGCAGCGACACGGCCACGATCAACAGTGGCGGCAATCAGCCGACCCTCTCGAACGCCGCGACGGTCGGACAGATCACGCTCGGAACCGGGGCTACCCTCACGGTCGGGAGCGGCGGCACGCTCACTATGAACAACGGCGTGACGGGCGGCGGCGATCTCACGGTCAATAGCGGAGGCACGCTGACCTGGGTCGGCGGGACGGCGCAGGGGACGGGGGTCATGAACGTCTCCTCCGGGGCCAACCTCAACATCTCGGGCGCGACGAGCCTGATCCGGACGCTGACCAATGCCGGCACCGGCACGATGACCACCAGCGGCTACATGTACATCTACACCGGAGGCGCCTTCAACAACTCCGGGACCTTCGAGGTCCAGAACGACCAGGGCTTCTATGTCGGAAGCGCCGGCGTCATCGTGACCAACTCCGGAACCTTCAGCCGCACGACCAGCTCGGGCACCTTCAGCATCGGGCCCATCTTCAACAACAGCGGCACGGTCAACGTCCAGAGCGGCACGCTGGCGCTCTCCGGCGGCGGCACTTGCAGCGGCACCTTCGACTTCACGGGCAACACCCTCCTGTTCAACGGCGGGACCTGGACGATGACGGCCGCCTTCACCGGCAACATCCTGACGATGTCTACCGGGACGGTCAGCTTCAGCGGAGCCGCCACCCTGACGTCCATCAACCAGATCAACATCTCGGGCGCCACGGTCAACTTCAACACGGCGGGGGGTACCATCACCCCGACCAACCTGACGCTCACCGGCGGAACGCTCGCCGGCTCGAACAACTTCACTTTCGTCTCGGGCGGAACCTTCACCTGGACGGGCGGACAGATGACTGGCACCGGCACCACCACCGTGGCCGCCGGACGCAACTTGCTCATCAATGGCGGAGTCAGCCTCTACCGGCCACTCGTCAACGCCGGCACCGGCACGATGGCAACCAGCGGCTACATGTATATCTACACTGGCGGCTCCTTCAACAACTCCGGGACCTTCGAGATCCAGAACGACCAGGGTATCTATCTTGGCAACGCCGGCGTCATCTTCACCAACTCTGGAACCATCAACCGCACGACCACCTCCGGCACCGCCAGCATCAACACCGTCTTCAACAACACCGGCACGGTCAATGTCCAGAGCGGCACCCTTTCGCTGACCGGCGGCGGTACCTGCAGCGGCACCTTCGACTTCACCGGCTTCACGCTCCACTTGAGCGGCGGGACCTGGACGATGACGGCCACGTTCACCGGCAACACCCTGACGATGTCCAGCGGGACGGTCAGCTTCAGCGGCGCCGCCACCCTGACGTCGATCACCCAGATGAACATCTCGGGCGCCACCGTCAACTTCAACACGGCGGGGGGCACCATCACCCCGACCAACCTGACGCTCACCGGCGGAACCCTCGCCGGCTCGAACAACATCACTTTCGTCTCGGGCGGAACCTTCACCTGGACGGGCGGACAAATGACTGGCACCGGCACCACCACCGTGGCCGCCGGACGCAACTTGCTCATCAATGGCGGAGTCAGCCTCTACCGGCCACTCGTCAACGCCGGCACCGGCACGATGGCAACCAGCGGCTA
>DATKAE010000087.1:0-43138 GCA_035498405.1 Thermoanaerobaculia bacterium
CCCGACGACGGTGCCGCCCGGCTCTGCGGGATCCTGGGCTCGCCGCGCCACACCCCAGTCCATCACCAGAACCTCGCCGAAGGCGCCGATCATGACGTTCTCGGGCTTCAGGTCCCGGTGAAGGACGCCGCGGGCATGGGCGAAGGCGACCGCGTCGCAAATTTTCTGAAAAACGGCCAGCCGATCCCAGAGCGTCCGGCCGCTCGCCGCGTAATGATCCAGTCGCTCCCCGGCGACGAATTTCATCGCGTAGTACACGCGCCCGTCCGGGAGCAACCCCGCGTCGTGCACCGGAACGAGGCCGGGGTGCTCGAGCTTGGCCATGACGCGGGCCTCGCGCAGCAGGCTCTCGGCCTGGGAGGCTCCCTCTTCGAGCGTCAGGACCTTCAAGGCCACCGGACGCTCGAGCGCGGCGTCATCGGCCAGGTACACGGTTCCCATCCCGCCGCGGCCGATCTCCTCGCGAATCGTGTATCGCGTCCCCGAAAGATCCGGCCGATCGGCCGCTTGGCGCAGCCGCGCCACCGCGTCATCGGACAGCCAGCGCACGGCCCCAAAATATGACATTCGGGCCGATCGGGCATGCGCCGCAACCCGGCGTCCCGGGGGCCGTAAATACAATCGGATCATGAGCGTCGAGATCCAGGATCGCGCCGCGGCACGGGACTCCGGTCCCTGGGCACCGCCTCCTGACTTTCGCATCGAGGCGTACCTCGTCCGCCCGAGCTTGAACCGTGTGGTCGCGCCGTCCGGGACGGTCTCGTTGGAGCCGAAGGTCATGCGCGTGCTCCTTTGCCTCGCGGCGCGGGCGGGCGAGGTCGTCACGAAAGAGGAGCTCTTCCGCGACGTCTGGCAAGGCGCGTACGTGACGGAGGATGTCCTTACCCGCGCCATCGGAGAGCTGCGGCGACTCTTCCGGGATGAGCCCGGCCGCCCCCGCGTGATCGAGACCATCCGCAAGTCGGGCTACCGGCTCATCCTGCCCGTCCTGCCGGCCGGAAGCGACGAGGGACTCGCACCGCCTGTTTTGCCGACCCCGAGTTCCTCCCGGGCGGGTGCTTCCGCGCGCGGGAGGCTCGCCGGCGCGGGCCTCGCGATCGCCGCCGCCGTCGCCCTGGCCTGGCTTCTGATCGCGCCGGACCGGCACGCGGCCCCCGCCCCCATGCGGATTCGCCCGCTGACCTCGCTCCCGGGAAACGAGCGCGATCCCGCCGTCTCGCCTGACGGCAGCCGCGTCGCGTTCGCCTGGAACGGCGGCGCGGGCGAGGACATGAGTCTGTACGTGCAGCTGACCAAGGGAGAGTCGGCACTGCGCTTGACGCGAGAGCCGGGCGTGGAGGACCGCGCGCCCGCCTGGTCTCCGGACGGACAACGCTTGGCCTTCACGCGCGCGACCAAGTCGGACTGCCGGATCCTCCTGGTCTCGGCTCTCGGCGGAGAGGAAAGACCGCTCGCCCCTTGCGGCGACCGCGAGTATCGGCGCCTGGCCTGGTCGCCCGACGGGCGCTCGATCGTCCTCTCCGGCCGCGACGCGAACGGAGCGCTGCGGCTGGAGCTCCTCTCTCCCGACACGCTCGAGCGCCGCCCTCTCACGCATCCGCCATCCGGCATCCTGGGCGACACTTCGCCGGCCTTCTCGCCCGATGGGCGCGACGTCGCCTTCACCCGCAACGTCACCGACGGCGTCGACGACATCTACCGCGTGCCGGCCGCAGGCGGCGAGCCGACACGCCTGACGTTCGACAACCGCGACATCATGGGCAGCGCCTGGGCCGACGACGGCGGGAGCATCGTGTTTTCCTCGAGCCGCGCCGGGATCTACAGCCTCTGGCGAGTCCCGGCCCGAGGCGGCGAGCCCGCGTGGGTCGCCGGCGGCGGAACGAAGATGAAGCACCCGGCCGCGGCGCGAACGAGCCGGGTCCTCGCGTTCGAAAACTGGATCTACGAAGTCAATCTCTGGAGCGTGCCGGCGCGGGCCGGCGCGGGACCGGTGCCGGAGCGGCGGCTGACCGCGGCGACCGATGAATGGAACTTCGAGCCGCACATCTCTCCGGACGGTCGCCGGGTGGCGTTTGTCTCGACGCGCTCCGGCAGCGAGGAAGTCTGGGTCGTGGGCTTGGACGGCACGGGCTCGCGGCGTTTGACCAACTTCGGCGGCGCGCGGCTCGAAACGCCGCGCTGGTCTCCCGACGGGAACCGGCTCGTCTTCTCCGCCCGCGTCCCGACGCGGGCGGATCTCTACGTCGTGTCCGCCGAGGGCGGCGTGCCGGAGCGGCTGACGGCCGACACGTCGGACGCCGTGACGCCGAGCTTCTCGCGAGACGGCCGCTCCGTCCTCTTCGCCTCGCGGCGGGGCGGCGGCTCCTGGCAAGTCTGGCGGCTCGATCTGGAAGGGCGCCGGATCACGCCGGTGACGACGGAGGGCGGCTACGCCGCGCAGGAATCGCCCGACGGCCGCTCGATCTACTTCACGCGCCCCGCAGCCGCCGGGATCTGGAAGCAGAGCGCGTCGCCGGGCACCGCCGTCGAGCGCGTCACCGATCGGCTGGCGCCCGAGGACTGGGCCAACTGGGAGGCGGGCGCTCGCGGCATCTATTTTCGCGAGCCGAGCGGGTCGGCCGAGAGTCCGGCCGTCGCCTTTCTGCCTTACGGCGCCTCGGCGCCCGTGCGACTGGCGCCTCTCTCGGAACAGGGGTGGCCGGGCCTGGCCGTGTCTCCCGACGGCGAGTCGATCGTCTACCCCCGCATCGACCGCCACACCTGCGACATTCGCCTGATCGAGAACCCGGCCTAGCCTTTTCCCTCTCCCCTTCGGGGGCCCCTACGCCTTCAGATCCCCGGGCCGGATCGGGACCCGCCGGACCCGCTTTCCCGTCGCGGCGAAGATCGCGTTGCCGACCGCGGGCGCCACCGGCGGCACCGGCATCTCGCCGAAGCCGCTCGGCCGACTCCCGCCGGCCACCGTGTGGACCTCGACCCGCGGCATCTCGCCGACGGACAGGAGCGGATAGTCGCGGTAGCTCGTCTCGGCCACGCGTCCGCCTCGGATCGTGATCTCGCCCTTGAGCGCGTACGAGAGCCCCCAGGCCACCCCGCTGTCCACCTGCCCTTCCAGTCCCAAGGGATTCACGACCAGACCGCAATCCGCGGCACAGACGATGCGGTGAACGCGCACGTCGCCCGCCGCTCCCACCGAGACCTCCGCCACCTGCGCCACGAGTGTTCGCCCGTGGTAGACGTTGCACGCGATTCCCCGGCCGGAACGCCGGCCGGCTCTCTCGGGCAACGGCGAGCCCCAGCCGGCCTTCTCGGCCCCCAGGTCGAGCACCGCGGCGAGCGCCTTGCGATCGACGGGGCGCGAAGCAAACGCGAAGTCGCCGGTCAGGAGCTCCCGGCGCAGCGCCAGGGGATCGCGGCCCGAGCGCGCGGCGATCTCGTCCAGGAAACACTCTCGCGCGAAGACGTTCGGTGGATAGAACACGGCCCGCCACGCCCCGGTGTGAATCGGGGACTCGACGTCCGTCCACTCGGCGCGCAGGTTCGGGATGGCGTACGGGTTGTCGTAGCCTCCCCAGGGGTTCACATCCGGACTGTCCAACGCGTTCGGATCGAAGGCGCCGAACATCGAAAGGTGGAAGGTCGTGAAGCGCTGCGTCCACGCGACGATCCGCCCGGAAGCGTCCAGCCCTGCCTCCAGATCCGCGCGCCCCGCCGGGTGGAGGCGGTCGTGCTCGAAATCGTCCTTTCGCGACCAGACCACCTGTACCGGCCGGCCGGCCGCGCGGGCGACCTCCACCGCTTCGGTCGCGTAGTCGGCGTCCAGGCGCCGGCCGAACCCTCCCCCGATCAAGGTCACGTGCACGGTGACCTTCTCGGGAGCGACCCCGAGGAGCTTCGCCGCCGCCTTCTGGACACGCTGCGGGTTCTGCGTGGGCGTCCAGATCTCGCACGCCCCGGCGGAAACCCGCGCGATCGAGTTCATCGGCTCGACGGTCGCGTGCGCCTGAAAGGCGTCGCGGTAAACGGCCGTCAGACGAGTCGGCGCGGCGGCCAGCGCCGCCGCCGGGTCGCCCTCCTTGCGCGAGACGTGTCCGGAGCGCGCGGCCGCCTCGTCGAGGCGGCGCCAGAGCTCCTCGGTCGAGAGCGAGGCGTTCTTTCCCTCGTCCCAGGTGACGCGCAGAGCGTCCCGTCCGGAGAGGGCCGCCCAGGTGTCGTCCGCGACGACGGCGACACCGTTCCCGATCTCGAAGACGCCGCGCACGCCGGCGATCTTCCTGGCACTGGCCGCGTCGAAGCCGCTCGCCTTGCCGCCGGCGACCGGGCACCGCGCGATGGCGGCAAAGAGCATCTCCGGAACGCGTGTGTCGAGGCCGTAGAGCGCCTTGCCCGACACGATGGCCGGGCCGTCGATGCGCCGCGCGGGAGTCCCGACCAGGCGAAACGTCTTCGGGTCCTTCAGCGGCGGATCCGTCGGAACCGGCAGCGTGGAAGAGACAGGCACGAGGGCCCCGTAGGAGAGACGTCGGCCACTGCCCGCGTGAACCACGAAGCCGTTCTCCGCATGGCAGGTTTGCCGCTCGACCTTCCAGGCGCGCGCGGCCGCCTCGATCAGCATTTCCCGCGCCGCGGCGCCGGCCTTTCGCAACGGCGTCCAGGAGGAGATGACGCTGTCGCTTCCGCCGGTGTTCATGTCCTCGTAATCCGGTCCCGGCGAGGCCTGCTCGATCGAGATGCCTTTCCAATCGGCCTCGAGCTCCTCGGCCAGAATCATGGCGAGCGCGGTCCGCACCCCCTGACCCATCTCCGACCGCGCCACCACCAGCGTGACGCGGCCGTCGGGAGCGATCGAGAGCCACTGGTTCGGGGCGAAGCGCGCACGGGTCCCGGCCTTGCCCGGCGCGGCCAGGATCGGCACGCGCAGCGCCAGCGCCGCGCCCGCAAGCGAGCCCAACCGGAGGAAATCCCGCCGCGTGGCGCTCATCGCGCACCTCGGATCTCGCTCGCCCGGTGCACGGCTCGCCGAAGACGCTGGTGCGTGCCGCAGCGGCAGACGTGGTCGGAGAAGGCGGTGTCGATGTCGCCATCGCTCGGCCCCGGCTTTCCGTCGAGCAGCGCGACGGCCTCGAGAATCATCCCGGGCTGGCAGTAGCCGCACTGGGCGACGTCCTCCTCGAGCCAGGCGCGCTGGCAGGGGTGGCTCCCGTCGGGCGACAGCCCCTCGATCGTCGTGAAGCGCAGGCCGGAGGCGGCGGAGATCGGGATCTGGCAGGAGCGGACGGCCTCGCGGCCCTTGAGCACGGTGCAGGCGCCGCAGACACCCATGCCGCACCCGTACTTGGTGCCCGTCAGCTTGAGCCGGTCGCGCAGTACCCAGAGCAATGGCATGTCGGGATCGGCCGCGTCGACTTCGTGCCGGCGGCCGTTGACCGTCAGGGCAAATCGCGCCATGTGGTCTCCTCCTGCGTAGGTTGTACGGCCGGGACCGCAACGAAGTCCCGAGGTCTTTCCGAGGATTCGCCGAGGAACGGCGCCGGCGGCCTCACGGCGTCTGGGCACCCAGGATCGCGCGGACTTCCTCGCGGTACTCGCGGTCGCTGCCGCTCACGCGCCGCAGCCTCTCCAGGACGATTCGGCGGAAGGTGCGCCGGGCGAACGCCAGCTCCCGGGTGACCTCCGCCGTGGACAATCCCGACGCCGCGGCCAACGTCGCGTACGTCGGAGCCCCTTCGGGCCCGGGATCGAGGTCGTAACGCTCGAAGAGCCGAAACGCCTCCGGCCGGCCGTCCCGCTCGCAGCGAGCCTCGAGCTCCTCGACCGCGGCCCCGAACAATCCCCTCACGAACTCCTCGTGAAAGAGCTCCTCCATCGATTTGCCCTCGGGCATCGGGCGCTCGAGAATCTCCCCTTCCGCCCCTTCGAAGTCGAGCGAAAGCAGCGGCGCTCCCGGATATCGGCGCTGCCGCCGCGCGGCCTTGCGCTGGTTCGATACGAAGCCGTCGAGGCAGGTCCGCAGGAACGTGCGGAAGGTTCCCTTCCTGGGGTCGTAGGCCCCGAACCATTTCTTCTCGAAGGCGGTGGCGAAGAAGCCCTGCGTCAGGTCGCGAGCCTCGTCGGCGTCCTCGCGAAAACGCAGCCGGACGTACTTGTACGCCGGTTTCCAGTAGGCCTCGACGACCGACGCAAAGCCCCGCTCGCGAACGTCCGGATCGGCGCTGCCCGCCTCTCTCACGGCCGAGAGGCGGGTGGTCGGAAAACGGGCGCGAGACCGGCCCGAAGCATCTTCGCGCATCGGGCGGGAGGATATGCCCTCCCGGCCGGCGCCTCAGACCTCGATCGCGCCGCCGACGGACTGCAGGTACTCCCGAAAGGTCAGCGACGGCCGGGCCGCGCGCTCTGCCAGGTATCGCTCGAAACGGAACTGCTGCCGAAGGGTCCGTCCTCTTGCGACGTCTCGCGCCTGCGCCCTCTCCCGTTCTGCGATCGCCGCGGCCGTGGTCAGGACCTCTTCGGCGCGGTCGGCCACGACGAAGAGCGCGCCGTCGCCGTCGGCGAACACGAGGTCGGCCGACGACGCGACCTCGTTGCCGAAGCAGGCCCGCGAGAGGGCGTCGTCCGGACGCGGGTCGAGACGTTGCGGGCCAGCCGGAACGGCGCCGTAGCTCCAGACGGGGAGACCGACGGAGGCGAGCTCGGAGCTGTCTCGGTGGACCCCCCAGAGCACGATCGCGGCGATCCCGGCCGCCTTGGCTTCCAGAGCCGTCAGGTCGCCGATGCAGGCCTCGTCGAGGCGGCCGGCATTGTCGATGACGAGCACGTCGCCCGGGCGCGCCGATTCGCAGGCCTCGAGGAAGACGTCGACGCTGCCGACATGCCGTGCGGGACGAACGCTCCCCGCCGCCCGGGTGCCCGGCAAGACCGGGCGCAGCCCCGAGGGGGCGCCGCGGATCGGAAGTCCCACGCGGAGGCACGCGTCGGCGACCAAGGGTGTCGAGAGTGTCGCGAACGTACGAGCGAGCTCGGGGTTCGTCATGGCCTCCTCCTCAGTAGAGCCGGACCGGCAGCAGCCGCTCCATGGCCAAGGGCCGCCCGAGCTTAGCCCGCCTTTCCAGGATTTGTTCGAGATGCCGCTCGCCGTGGTCCGCGTAGAGCTCGAGCAGCTGCCGGACCGAGAGTTCTCCCCAATCCGGATGGATGCCGGATCGGTCCCACTCGGCCGGATCCAGGCGACGCAGGATCCGCGAGCTGATCGAGCGGAGTCGAGAGAAGAGCTCGAAGGTGTCGCGCACGAGCGGCGGATCGAACTTGGCGTAGCCAATTCCGGCCGCGAACCGGTCCTGATCGTAGCCGGGCAGCCTCGAGCCCGGCTGGGCAAGGGCCAGACGGAAACGGAGGGCGGCGACCGTTTCGGAGTCGGCGACATGGCAGACGATCTCCTGAATCGACCACTTCTCGGGAATCGGCCTTGCGGACAGAGCCGCCCCGTCGAGCCCTTCCAGGGCCAGACCGATTCGCCGCGGCGCGGCCTCGAAGACGGAAAGCAGCCGGTCGGTCGCAATCTCCTGGTAGAGGCTCGGGAAGGCGGCCGCGGCCGCAAGCTCTTGGTTCCTCATGCGAGGGCCTCCCGGAGGGCGGGTCGGCGCAGCAGCCCGAGGGCCACACCCTCCGCGGGAAGGCCCTGGCCCTCGACCAGCGCGACCATCAGCTGTGCCGCGGGCTCGAGGTACCGCGCGACGGAAAGAGGACCCGCGAAGACGGCCTCGAATCCGAGGCTGTGGATGAAGCGGGCGGCCAGAGCGTTGGAGGCGGTGTCGTCGCCGCAGTAGAAGGCCGTCGCGGCAACGCGGCCGAATCGCGTGTCGGCCGCGAGGACCTCCGCGTAGATGGAGTTGAACGCCTTGACCACGCGCGCCTCGGGCACGGCGCGGGCGATCTCCTCCGCGCCGGAGGTCTCGTGGCCGAGGAGCAGTGTCAGCCCGTCGGGTGTCGAAGGGTTCGTCGCGTCGATGAGGGTGCGGCCCTGGAAGGGTCCTGCCTCCGCAAGCGACCGAAAAGTCTGCTGCCAGCGCGTCGAAAGCAGGACGATGCCAGCGTGTCCCACGGCGTCGGAGTACGAGCCGCCGGCCGCGCCAAACCCGGCCTCCCGCGCGGCCCCGTCCGCCCACGCTCGGTCTCGCGAACCGAATACCACCGCGTGGCCCGCGCGCGCCGCCCGGCCCCCCAGGGCGCGCCCCATCCGGCCGCAGCCGAGCACCCCGACGTTCACGGCAGGCAGCCTAGCGGCCCCACACCATCAAAACAAACTCTTTGTTTTCACCGAAACGATGAGCTATCTTCATACCTCATGGAGCCCCCGGCGACGGCCGTTTTCCTCGAGGTCCGGCACCTGAAGCTCGTGCTCGCCGTCTGCGAGGAGGGCTCTCTGACGCTCGCGGCGCGGCGCCTGAATCTGACCCCTTCCGCGCTGTCGCATCAGCTCGGCGACGCGGAACGGGCGCTCGGACACCCCCTCTTCATCCGCGAGGCCCGGCGCATGCGCCCGACCTCGGCCGGGGAGCGGCTGCGCCGCTCGGCCGACATCGTGTTGGGCGAGCTCGAGAGCGCGGAGCGGGAGGTCCGCGAGAGCGGCCGGCAGCCCGAAGGCAGGGTCCGCATCTCGACGGAGTGCAATACCTGCTATCACTGGCTGCCCGCGGCGCTCGAGGCCTTCCAGGAGCGCTACCCGGCAGTCGATGTGGAGGTGGTGATCGAGGCGACCCGGGAGCCGATCCCCGCCCTCCTCGACGGGCGGATCGACGTCGGGATCGTGAGCGACCGGGTCAAGAGCTCCCGCATTGCCCTCGAACCCCTCTTCGAGGACGAGCTCGTGGCCGTGCTTCCCGCCGACCATCCCCTGCGCAAGGCGCCGTATCTGGAGGCGGAGGATTTCGCCTCCGAGACCCTGATCACCTATGCGGCGCCGAAGGAGGATCTGTCGATCTTCAAGGAAGTTCTGCATCCGGCCGGCGTCAAGCCGCGCCGCTGGATCGCGATGCAGCTGACCGAAGCGATGGTCGAGATGGTCCGCGCCGGGCGCGGCATCGGCGTCATGGCTCGCTGGGCCGCCGCGCCGCACGTGCGCCGGGGGGCGCTGCTCGTCAAGCACGTGACGCGAGAGGGCCTGCCGCGGCGGTGGAGCGCCGCGTGGGTCAAGCGCCGGCGTCCGCCCGCGTATCTGGCGGACTTCGTGAAGATTCTGGCGAGAACCTCGAGCCCCGCCGTCACGGCCCTCGCGCGCAACGGAACGCACGGCTAGGAGGGCGCCGCCGGCACCGCCCCGCCGAACTATATCAACATTGATATAGCTAGATCCGCTCCAGGACCGGCACGGTCCGCTCGCCCACCACGTTGCCTGTATTCAAGGTCGAGCTCGGCTCGAAGAGCAGCACGTGGGCCTCCTCCTCGGCCACCGGCAGGTGCTCGACGCCTCTGGGCACCACGACGAACTCCCCCGGGTTCAAGACGACGTCCCGATCGCGGAATCGAATCGTCAGCCTTCCCCGGACGGTCAAGAAGAGCTCGTCCTCGCTCTCGTGCTTGTGCCAGAGAAACTCCCCGAGGATCTTGACGAGCTTGACCTGGCAGTCGTTGACCTGGCCGACGATCTTCGGCTTCCAGGGTTCGGTAAAGAGCGCGAACTTTTCCGACAGGTTGACCTTTTCGATGGGCATCGTCTCTCCTTTCGGGTCATCGCCTCAGGGGGAAGCTCGCAGCCGCGCGACGGCGTCCCGGCCGGCGGCAAGCAACTCGGGAGCGGGCGAAATCGCGTGCTCCCGCAGGCACGCGTCGACGAACTTGATCGCATGCTCGTCGCCGGTCGCGACGGCGCGGTCGATGAGGTCGTCGCGGTCCACGTGCGCCGCCGGCGGCAGATCCTCCGGCGCGTCGCGAGCCCACGACGCGTGGATGGCCGCGGCCGCCTGCCACGCGTAGCGCAACATCCGGCGGATCGTGTCGGAGGGCAGATACGGAATCAGGAGCCGCACGGCGCTCGGGCCCGTCACGGCATGGACGAGCGCGATCGTCGTCTCCGGCGCGGCGTTCCGCAGATAAGCCCCGGCGAAGGTCGCCGCCATGTCGGAGAGAAATCGGGAGGGATCCCCGCCCGTGTCGACCAGATCCGGCACCCTCCGAAAGGAAGGCAGATCCTCGAGCGCGGGCAGCCGGTCGAGGATCGACGCCCGGGGCTTGCGCGACTCGGGCAGCCGCTCGACCGAGCCGATCGCCTCGGAGGGAAGCATCCGCCCCGGCGGCCCGTCGCCGACCTCCGGCAGAACCTCGTATCGCGCGGCCCAGTAGGCCAGAGCCCGCGCGAGCTCCCGGCGGCGGGTGGGCGTCTCGCGCCGCGCGAGGCTGCGCGCGGCGTGGGCCGTTCGAATCAGGCCGTGGAAGGCAGCAGCCGAGAGGCCCGGCGCCAGATGGCCGCACCATCGCGCGAGGACCGGCCGCCAGCCGTCCTCATCGAGGCGACGGAGGAAGAAGGCCGCCCAGTCGCCGACACGCGCGTAGTCGCCGAGAGCCGGCCGCCAGTCCCGCTCGTCGATGCGCTGGCGGCCGGCCGGATCCGCGAGCAGGACGCGGCGATACCTCTCGACCCAGGGCACGACCGCCCCGGGGCGCTCCAAGACGACGAGCGCCTCGGCAGCCATCGGGCCGTGGTTGGAGAGCCCGCCTTCGTACTCCGGCCCGCTCCGATCGAGCAGCGTGAGCGCCGCCTCCATCGCCTCGGTCGAGGGCGCCGGCTCCGCGGCCTCGGGCTCGCGCGCCTGCGCCATCGCTCTCAATCCTCCTTTTCGGGCGCCACGCTGCGCTCGCGAACCTGCTCGGAGGTCATGCCGTAGAGCGGAGGCGTCTCGACACCGAGCATCGCCAGCAGCAGGTAGATCTGCCCTCGGTGATGGATCTCGTGCTCGGTCATCAGGCGAAGCCACTTCCCGATCGTGATCTCGGCGCCGCCCGGCGTCACGCACTTGGCGGCCAGGTCCTCATCCGACAGTCCCCGAAAGATCTCCATCGACTCCGCATGGAGCCGCTCGAAGTATTCCCGAACGGCGGGCAAGCCTCGGGCGAGCGCCTCCGCGTGGCCGGGATAGCGCGAGGGCCGGCGCTGGGCGTTCTCCGCGTACATCCAGCGCTCGATCCCGGCCAGATGCCGCACGAGGTCGCCCGGCGAGAACTTTCCGGGCTTCCAGGTCCACTCGAGGTGCTCGGCGGGGATCCGGTCGACGACACGACGCGTGCGCTGGCGCAGCTTCTCCCAGTAGTCGAGAAACGGCGCGACGCGGGTGACTTCCATCGCTAGTTCGGAAAGGCGCCCGCGTCGAGACCCGGAATCACGGCGAGGGCGTTCTTGTAGTAGAGGCGTTTCAAGACCTCGTCGGGCAAGTCGAGGCCGTACATCTTCCAGAAGGCGTGCCGCTTCCGATAATAGTCGAAGTACTCGTCGGCGGTCTCGAGCACGCGGAAGTAGACGGGATATTCCGACGCGGCCCAGACATCTTTGCCGAACAGGACGCGGTCCTGGTAACGCACGAACCAGTCCCTGGCGAACCGCGGTTGTCGGCCGAGCTCGGCCAAGACGGCGCCGATTTCCGTGTAGACGTTGGGGCAGGCGTCCAAGAGCTTTCCCAGCCGGGCGAGATCGCCGCCGAGCCAACCCAGGTGCGCGTCGATGAACTTGGTCCTCGGGTGCTTGGCGAAGAGGCGATGCTGCTCGGCGAGCAGGTCCTCCCAGGAGGGGTACTTGTCGGGCGGCCGGGCGCGCTGAGGAAACTGCTTCAATTCGAGCCAGCGCTCGTTGTAGCGGTCCTGCGGCTCGAAGAAGGACTTCGGCTCCGCCGTATGGATCAAGACCGGAATCCCCAAGGCCGCGCACTTGTCCCAGATCGCGTCCAGTCGCGGATCGTCCACGGCGACGCGACGGCCTTGCCGGTCCTTGACCGTCATGCCAAAGTTCTTGAAGATCTTCAGGCCCTGCGCCCCATTGCGCACGTCCCGCTCGAGCTGCGCGGCCGCCCGCTCGCCCCAGCCCGCCTCCCCGACACCGGAGAAGTCCAGGTTCGCGAAGACGACGAAGCGCTTCGGATAGCGGCCCTTGAGCGTCGAGACGGCGCGGACGAGCTCCGGGCCCTGCCCCCCCGAGAGATTGACCATGACCCGCATGTTCATCGCGTCCATGGCCTTCACCATCTCCCCGACCGCGGCCTCGGAGAGGTCGGTGTCCTGGTGGTTGTGAACGTCGATGAACGGATACCGGGCCCGGGCGACCGGGTGCTCGGGCACGACGAGCGTCGACCTCGGCTCGTACTCTTCGATCGACATCGACTGAGCGGGAAGGGTCGAGGCCGCGAGAAGCGCCGCGAGACCCGCCCCTGAGAGCCTGCCTGCGCGAGTCATCATCGAGACACTACGTCGGAAAGCGCGCGCGGGTTGCAGAAGAAGCAATGCACCAGTCCACCGGAGCGCCGATTGGCCCTTTCCTCCCGTGCGCTCCTCCGATAGAAGCACCCTGTGGGCGAGCCTCTCTTCGTCGTCGACGCCTTCACCGACCGACCCTTCGAGGGCAACCCGGCCGCCATCTGCGTGCTCGCAGAGGATCGGCCCGAGCATTGGCTCGCCAGTGTGGCGCGCGAGATGAACCTTTCGGAGACCGCTTTCCTGCGGCGAGTCGCGGGAGGCGCCTGGAGCCTGCGCTGGTTCACGCCGACCGTCGAAGTGGTCCTCTGCGGGCACGCCACACTCGCCTCGGCGCACGCGCTCTGGGAGGCGGGACTCGCCGACCCCGCGTCCGTGCTGGCCTTCGAGACCCGGAGCGGGACCCTGCGCGCCGTGCGAAGGGCTCCCGAGATCGAGCTCGACTTCCCCGCCGAGCCGGCTGTGCCGATCCCGTCCCCACCGGATCTGCTCGCGGCGCTCGGAACCGGCGCCACGCGATTTACCGGCCGCAACCGCATGGACTTCCTCGTGGAGCTCGACTCCGAGGCCGCGGTCGGGGGGCTGACTCCCGACTTTCCGGCGGTCGCGGCGGCAACCCGCCCGGACCGAGGCGTGATCGTGACAGCGCGCTCGACCTCTCCCGACCGGGATTTCGTGTCGCGCTACTTCGCCCCGGCGGCCGGAATCGACGAGGACCCC
Source organism: Thermoanaerobaculia bacterium (assembly GCA_035498405.1). GTDB lineage: Bacteria > Acidobacteriota > Thermoanaerobaculia > UBA5066 > Gp7-AA6 > DATBFU01. Next base: position 13,171 of record DATKAE010000087.1, read on the forward strand.
GTCACGGGCTCGGCGCACTGCTGCCTCGGGCCCTTCTGGGCCGAGCGGCTCGGCCGCAGGAAGGTCATCGGCCGACAGATCTCGACGCGCGGCGGCACCGTGGGTGTGCGCATCGAGGACGGCGGGCGCGTGACGCTCTCGGGGCGAGCCGTCACGGTCTCCCGCGGCGAGCTGCTCTAGAACCTCGGCCGAGCTCGGCTCCCCACGGGCGCGAATAGAATCCGCGGCGAGGAGATTCCATGAACAAGCTCTTCGGCCTTTCCCTGCTCGCCGGATTGCTCGGCGCCTCGTCCGCCGCCTCGGAAGGCCCCGTGCTGGCCGTGCGCGCGGCGCGCGTGCTGGATGTGCGCGCCGGCCGCTACGTCGAGGGCGCCGTCGTGGTCGTGCGCGGGGATCGAATCGAGAGCATCGGGACGTCGGTCCCGGCAGGAGCGAAGGTGATCGACCTCGGTCCCCGCACGCTCCTGCCCGGCTTGATCGACGTGCATACCCACGCGCTGCTGCAGGGCGACGTCACGGACGCGGATTACAACTACCAGATCCTGCAGGAGTATCCGGCGCACCGCGTCGCCCGGGCCGTGCGCGCCTTGAAGATCGCGCTCGAGCACGGGTTCACGACGGTGCGCGACCTCGAGACCGAAGGCGCGGGGTACGACGACGTCGCCTTGCGGGACGCGGTCTACGAGGGCGTCATCCCGGGACCGCGGATGCAGGTCGTGGGGCCGGCCCTGTCGACGACCGGAAGCTACCCGATCACTCACTTCCGCCCGGACTGGAAGTTCCCCTCGGGGGTCATGATCTGTGACGGCGCGGATGGATGCCGCAAGGCGGTTCGGGAACAGCGCTCCTACGGAACCGACTGGGTCAAGATCTACGCGAACACGGGCGGGCTCAAGCTGACCTCCGACGGATACCAGGACGGCCCGGCGAACTGGACCAAGGAGGAGATCGAGGCGGTGGTGTCCGAGGCGCACGGGCATGGAGCCAAGGTGGCCGCGCACGCGCGCTCGGACTCCGGCGTGCGCATCGCGGTCGCCGCCGGCGTCGACTCGATCGAGCACGGCGACTCGATCCGGCCGGAGATGGCCGCCGAGATGGCGCGCAAGGGCATCTTCCTCTGTCCCACGCTCACCGTCGTCCACTACGTGTCCGGTCCGCGGGCCGCGGCCGGCTGCGTCGTCTGCGCCGAGTCGGAGCGGATCCAGGCAAAGTCCTTCGCCAACTGCCGCAAGGCGGGAGTCAAGATCGCCCTCGGAACAGACGCCGGCGGATTTCCCTGGACTGCCGTCAACCAGGCGCAGGAGTTCGAGTGGGAGGTCAAGCTCGGGATGACGCCGCTCGAGGCGATCCGCAGCGCCACGACGACCGCGGCGGAGCTGCTCGGCTGGCAAGGAAAGGCCGGGTCCGTCCAAACCGGCGCCTGGGCCGACCTGGTCGCCGTCGAAGGCGATCCCCTCCAGGACGTCACCGTGCTTTCGAAGATCGACTGGGTGATGAAGGGCGGCGAGGTCGTCCGGTCGGCCGCGCGCTAGCCTCGGCGCTCCCCTGCCGCAGCAATCTGAAATGCGCGCGCCGAGACGGCCACGATGCTGAGAGTGGGGCTGACCGGGGGCCTGGCCTCCGGAAAATCAACCGTCGCGCGAATGCTGGCGGAGCTCGGAGCGTCCGTCTTCGACGCGGACGAGATCGTGCGGGAGCTCTATGCGCCCGGCGGCGCGGGCGAGGCGGCGGCGAAGGAGCTCTTCGGGAAAGCCGTCTTGGATTCCGAAGGAAGGATCGATCGCGCGAGGATCGCCGGCATCGTCTTCGCCGACCCGGCCCGAAGGCACGCGCTCGAGGCGAGGATCCATCCCCTGGTGCGCGCCGAGCGCGCGCGCCGGTTCGCCGAAGCCGAGCGCTCGGGCGCTCGGGTCGCCGTCGCCGAGGCCTCCCAGCTCCTGGAAGCGAAGACCGAATCGGACTACGACCGGGTCGTGCTCGTCGTCGCCCCGGAAATGGAGCGTCTGCGCCGCTGGGAGACCCGAGGGGGCGACGCCGAGGATGCCCGCCGCCGGATCGCGTCGCAGATCCGGCCGAGCGAGGCGTTCGACCGCGCCCAGGACGTGATCGTCAACGACGGCTCGCTCGAAGAGCTCCGCCGCAAGGTCGCCGACCTCTACCGCGCCTGGACGGCGGGCGCACGCCCCGGTTAACCTCCCCTCTCCGATGCTCCTCAAATCGAAAACGTCCCCCGCCTGGGTCGAGGCGGTCCTTGCCGACTTCGACGCCTTCCTGCTCGATCACGCGGCCTGCGAGCGCAAGGCCTCGGCGACCGCCATGACGCTCGTCGCCCACTACCCCGACCGGGTCGAGCTGGTTCGGCGTTGCATCGCTCTGGCGCGGGAGGAGCTCGAGCACTTCGAGCGCGTCTGGGACACACTCACCCGGCGCGGTCTCGTTCTCGGCCCCGACAAACGAAGCCCCTACGTGAATCGGCTCGCGAAGGAGTACCGGGAGGGCTCCGACGCGTATTTTCTGGACCGACTGCTGGTGGCGGGCATCGTCGAGGCGCGGGGCTGTGAACGCTTCGGCCTGGTCGCCGCCGCGCTGCCACCCGGGCCGCTCCAGGACTTCTACCGCGAAATCGCGCGGTCGGAGATCCGACACCACGAGCTCTTTCTGGATCTCGCCCGAGAATACTTTCCCCCCGAGGTCATCCAAGCGCGGCTCGAAGAGCTTCTGACGGTCGAAGCCCGCGTGGTGGCGGACCTGCCGCCGCGGGCGGCGATGTACGGATGACGGCCGAGAGACTCTCCGACAAGGCGGTTGCCAAGTACCTGGCCCGCCACGCCGAGCCCGAGGCCGACGTCGCGACACAGGTCGCCGAGCGTTTCGGCCACGCGCTCATTGTGCCCGCGTACGCCGAGTACGAGAGCCTCTTCCGCCTCCTCGCTTCGGTGCCGGGCGGGCCGGCGGGTCCCGTGCTGGTCGTCGTGGTCTTGAACGCCCGGAAGGCGTCGGCCTCGGCGGTCCACGATGCGAACCGGGCCGCGCGCGAGCGCCTCGAGAGGGAGCTGCCGGCGCCGAGGGTATTTTCCGAGGCTCCCCCGATCCGGCTCTTCGCCTTTGGGGGCGGCGCCCTCCTGCTGGTCGACCGCGCGGCTCCCGGCTGCTTCCTGCCCGAAGGACAGGGCGTGGGCCTCGCCCGCAAGATCGGCAACGACATCGCGCTTCGGCTCTCCGCCCTGGGCCGGCTCGCTTCGCCGTGGCTGCACAACACCGACGCCGACACGCTGCTCACGCGCGATTACTTCGAGCAGACCGCGCCGCTCGACGCCGATCGCACCGCCGCGGCGCTCTACTTCTACGAGCACCGGTTCGAGGCGGAGCCGGATCTGGCGCTGGCCGGCCGGCTGTACGAGATCTCGCTGCGCTACTACGTGCTGGGGCTCGCCTGGGCGGGCTCGCCGTACGCGTACCAGAGCATGGGAAGCTGCCTCGCGATCCCAACTTCGGCCTACGCGAAGGTGCGGGGATTTCCGAAGAAGAACGCCGCCGAGGACTTCTACGCCCTGGACAAGCTCGCCAAGGTCGGCGCGATCGAGCGACTGTCGGGAGCGCCCCTCTCTCTGGAGGGACGGCCCTCCGACCGGGTCCCCTTCGGCACGGGGCGCGCCCTGCGGGACCTGACCGGCAAGCGCCGGTCGCTCGAGAACTTCCGCCTCTACCATCCGCTCGTCTTCGGCCACCTTGCCGCCTGGCTGCGCATCCTCGACCGCATTGCCTCCGGCGCCGGTCTCGAGCAGACGCTCGCGGAGCTGCCCGCGGCGAGTCCCTTCTTCCGAGCGGACACGATGCGGGAGGCGCTGGAGCGTTTCGACGCTTCCAGGGCGATCGCCGAGGCGCGCTCCAAGTCTTCCGATCCGCCGACCCTGCGGCGCCACCTGCACACGTGGTTCGACGCCTTCCGCACGCTGAAGCTCGCCCACGCTCTGCGCGACGGAGGGCTGCCGTCTCTCCCCTGGAGGGAGGCGCTCGCCGAGGCGCCCTTCACGGGGCTCTCGGCCTCGACCGAAGAAGATCCGGAGGAGCTGCGGCGGGCGCTCGCAGAGGAGGAGCGCAAGCTCTCGGCGACTCCGGCGGGCGTGCCCGCCATGGCGGAGGTCGCGGCGGCCTAGGATCGGGAGCGCTGCGGCAGGCGGCTAGAACGGGAAGCCGATCGAGACGAAGAACTGGCCTGCGCTCTCGCGGGTCGAGCTGTAGCCCAGAATCGGCGGATTGGAGCAGCCGCTCGCCGCCGTGCATTTGGAGACGTCCGCGATGGCGAACGGAATGACGCGGCGCGTCACCTTCCAAGCGTACTCGGCACGCAGGGGGCCGATCGGCAACATGTAGAAGAGTCCGACGCCGACTCCCTGGCGCAAGCCATCCTCCCCTTCCATGCGAAGGTTGATGCTGGAGAAATCCTTCCACACCTGCGCGGCGTCGTAGAAGACGGTGCCACCAAGGTTGCCCCAGATGGGTACTCGGAGTTCTGCGTTGATCGAGATGAAGCCGTTGCCTCCGATGATGCGCGGGCCGGCCGTGCAGTTGTAGTCGTTGAGCGGCTTCGTGGTGCCGCAGTTTCCCGTGCCCGGAGGGATCGTTTGCCCGTTCTGGTCTTTGTTGGTGGCCAGCGTCGTGTAATCCACCGTGGCATTGAAGACATTCGGGAGCCCGAGACTCCCCGGTATGCCGAGCAGGTCCGCCTCGAATGCGCGCTCTGTCGAGCGCCCGCCCACGAAGAACCGCTCCGCCGTCGGCACCAGCAGCTCCTCGAGCTGGCTGGAAGGGATCGAGGTGCCGCCGTAAGGAAAGATTCCCCCAACGCGGCCCGAGACCGCCAGCACGGCCTTGCCGATCGGGAGGAAGTAGACGGCCTGGGTGGCGAACTTCGTGAACTTCGCCTGGGCCGTCAGAAACGGGAAGGCGTACTTCCCGGCGACTGACGCGTAGTAGCCGTGATGCGGGTCGATCGGGTCGTCCCGCCGGTCGTAGAAGAAGGCCGTTCCGAGCGCCGCTTCCTCGATCGGCTGGTCCAGTCGAGAAAAGGTGGAGATGTCGATGAAGGAGAGATTCTCCGGGTTGGTGGGCCGGCTGCGCTGATACTCCGCGCGAAACGAGCCTCGCAGGTGCGGCGCGAACTCGTGCCATACCTCGTTGACGAACCCCACTCGCTCGAGGTCGACCGTTTGAATCGTCTCGATCCCCGCGAAGAGCACCGACGCGAAGGGCCAGCCGAAGCCCAAGAGGAAGGGATCACGGTAGCTCGCCTGCACCCGGTACCGGCCCGAGAGGGCGACCGAGGCCTCGAGCCCCGCCGAGCGCATTCCTCCGAAGAGGTTGCGCGTCGAGACCCCGCCTACCACGAAGGGATCGTTCTGGTTCTCGGCCGCCTCCGGGAGGTACTGGTAGCCGAAGCCGTAGAGAAGAGAAAGCGGCTTGGCTTCCTGGACGTCGATCTGCACGTTGCGTTCGCGCAGCGAAGGGTCCGTCGCCTCGGGCCGCACGTCCACGCGTCGGAAGGCGCCGGTGCGCGAAAGCTGGCGCTGCGCCTCCAGGATCTTGTCCTCCGAGAACGGGGCGCCTTCGCTCCAGGGGATGAGCCGGCGGATGCGGTCCGTCTTCGTGGTCGTGTTGCCCCGCACGATGGTCTTCCCGAAGAAGGACCGCACGCCCTCCTCGACGTGGTAGGTGACCTCGGCCGAGGCGCGATCGAAGGAGACTTGGTACTCCTCGCGCACCGATGCCTCGAGCCACCCCCGGTTCTGGTAGTAGCCCTGAATCGCAAAGACATCCTGTCGCAGAAGGTTGGGGTTGAAGGGCCGGCCGACCTTCACGGCGAGGATCTTGTCCAGTTGCTCGGCGTCCGCGTGGTCGGCGCCTTCGACGGTCCGGCTGGCGACTACTGTTTTCGGCCCCTCCACGATCGGGATCCTCACGATGAGCCGGCCGGGCTTGGAGCCGTCCGCCACTTCGGCCGGACCGACCTTGGCGTCGATCCAGCCTCCCGATTGGTAGTAGCCGAGGACGGCGTCGACGTCCCCCTTGAGATCCTTGTCCGTCAAGCGCCCGGGAGCGATCAGGGGTAGCCCCCTCGGGGCGGTGAGGAGCAGTCCGCGCAGCGTCTTGTCGCTGACCGACTTGTTGCCCTGGAAGACGATCCGCTCGACCGAGTACTTGGGTCCCCCGACGGCGTCGATCTTGACCGTGATCCGATCGGGCTGCTGCTCGAAGGAATAGGAGACCTTGGCCCGGAAGTAACCGTCCTGCTGCAGTTCCTGTTGCTTCTGTTCGCTGTATTGCAGGATCAGATCCTCGTCCAGAACCTGGCCCTCCAGCATCCCGTGGATCTGGCGCTGGACCTTGCTGGCTTTCACTCCCACCGTCTCGAACACGACCTGCGGTCCGACGGAGGCCCGATAAACGGGCAGGATTCGCCCGTCCTCGGCCGGCTGCGCCGCAATGAGCTCGACCGACGCCTTGAGACGTCCCTCGCGATGCAGGAACTCCCGGATCCGTGTGGCGTCGGCCACGGCCTTGGCCTCTCGATAGCGGTCCCCGGGCTTCAGGCGGGCGTGCGAGAGCAGCTCCGCGGCCGTGAACGGCTCGATCGGCCCGAGGAAGATCGCCGGACCCACCCGCGCGCGCGCTCCCGACTCGATCCGGTAGGTCACCCTGACCTCGAATCGCAACGTGTCGAAGACGGTCTGGGGCCTGACCGCGGCGTGCGGAAATCCCTCCGCCAGCAGACGCCGCTCGATCGCGCCGGCGCCGTCCTCGACCTCGGCGGCGGAATAGACGCTCCCGACGAAAAACGGCAGCACGCGGCCGAGCTCGTCGCGCGACAGGCCGCGATGGCCCGAAAAGCGCAGCGCTCCGACTCGAAACAGCCGAAAGAGGAGGATCCTCACCGCCACCCCGCCGTCCGCCGGGGTCGCCTCGAGCTGGACGTCGGCAAACTGACGGGTCGCGAAAAGATTTCGAATCGTTTGCCCCGTCTCGGTGTCCGTCAACGGCAACCCGACGCGGATCGTCACGAGGCGCTCGACGTCTGACTTCTCCACCGGACCGTTGCTGCTGTAGGCCACGGAGACGACAGTCCGGCCGTAAAGGCTGTCTGCCTGCGCCAACACGGCGGCTGGCCGAAGAGCGGCGACAATGAGAAGGGCGGGAGCGAGCAACCGGCGGCCGATGCTCAACCTCCGGCCTTCAACGAACGACCCGTCGCATCGCCGGTTTCCTACGACCGCGTCCGCCGGCGGAAGTCCAGAAGGTAGTTGCCGTTCTCGTCCTTTCTCAGCCGCAGCACCCAGCTCTGCGAGATCCTTCCCTCGATCTCGACGATGGGCTGCTTGATGCCGGCCTCGAAGAGCGGCTGAGAATAGGTCACGGACCAATTGGGGTTGATCTGCTTTCCGACCGTCGTCGTCGCGCCGGAAAGCCCGCTGGCGGTGAAGATCGGCTCGATCTCGAACCGCTCGAGCTTGAAGAGCTTCTGAGCGGGACGGGTGAGCACGCCGGTGGCGGCGCCGCCAACGATGCTGCCGGCGGTCGATGCGAGCGTTGCGGAAACCTCCTGAGTGGGCCCCTGGCTCGGGCGGGACCCGGTCAAGAGAAGGTTGACGATCTGCTCGTCGGACAACGGCGGATCGCTGCTGAAGGTCGTTTCGACTCTGGGCCAGGACCCGGCCAGGTTGACGACGAGGTCGTATCCGCGCACCTCGGCCCGGGCCCGCACGTCCAGGATGGGCACGAGTCCCCGGGCGCTCGCGAAGGTGAGCGTGCCCGACTCGATGTCGTAGCGCACGTCGCGGAACGTGACGCGGCCGCCCTCGTCCAGAACGACCTGGCCGATCAGCATCGGGTCGGCCAGCGTTCCGCGCGCAACCAGGTCGACCGTGCCCGTCAGAGCCGCCAGGTTGTTCCGCACCTCCAGGGACTCCGACGAAGCGACGTGAATATCCAGCCTCGTCTTCTCCTTCCAGGGCTCGCGTGCGGCGGCGCCCGACGGGCGGCTCCGCGCGAGCAGGTCGGTCAACGCGACGTCGAAGTCCCGAGAGTAGGTCCCGCGCAACAAGACGATCTCCCCGCGCACGGTGTTACCCGCGGCGCTCCCGCTCGCCACGAGATCGGCATCGAGCTGCAGGCGAACGTCTTCCGGATACCGCACCGTGATCCGCCGGCCCTGCAGGGTCAAGCGGAAGCTCTTGAGCGACACGCCATCCAGGTCGAACTGGCCCGCCACCGAGACCTCTCCCCCGCCGATGCGCGCCCGCCCCTCCACCTGGCCCCCCGCCGCGCCGGCCAGGCGCACCGTGGCTTCGATGTCATCGGCGAATTGAGAGACTGCCGGCAGCCGATACCGGCCGTTCTCCAACTTGAGCTCCCCCGAAAGCGCCGGGCGGGAAACGCTGCCCGAGGCCGAAAGCGCCACCTGGAAGCGGCCCGTGAACGGAAGTTCCGGCATCACGGCCGCAAGAAGCGCCGGGTCGAGCGGTCCGGATACCGAGAGATCCAGGTCCCCCGGAGGAGAGATCTGGAGGGAACCCCGCGCGGAGAGACTCGTGCCTTCCCCCGAGATCTCGAACGGATCGAGCGTCACCCTCCCGCCTTCGAGCGCCAAGCCGACCTCGTCCTTGACGGAAAGCGCGCCGGGCTTTCCCGGAAGATCCACGACCGCGCGGGTGATTTGAAACTTTCCCGAGGGCAGCTTCTCGCGGCCGGCCGCCAGAGTGAGCTTCCCCGCCACGGCGAGCGATCCGCCATAGCCCTCCGGCAGATCCATCGGCAAGTAGCGCAGGAGCTCGGGCAGACTCGATACATCGAGGGATAGGTCGAGAGGCGAACCCGACGGGAAGACCTCGCCCGAGGCCGCCAGCCGGAAGCCGCTGGGAACCGAGAGCTCGCCTTCCATCTGGCCCTGCTCGATGCGCACCGATAGGGAAGGCTCATTGGCGGCCGGAATCTCGTGATGGAAGAAACTCGCCTGCGCGAGCGACGCGGTCACGGTCAGATCGGGACGATCGAGCGTGCCCGAGCCGGTGAGCTCGAAAGAAAGCTTCCCTTCGAGCTCCCTCGACTGCGAGCGGACGGCCTCAATCGCGCCTAGCGAGATGCCATCACCGGCCAGCCGAGCCTCGAACCGCTTCTCCGAAAATGCGTAGGAGCCGCGCCCCCCAAGCATCCCATCGCCCAACGGCGCGCGGACTTCCTCGAGCGTGAAGCGGCCCGGCGTCAAGACGGAGCGGCCGGTGATTCGGGCGAAGGGTTGTCCCCACAAGACCGCCTCGGTCAGCTCCGCCGCGCCGCCTCCCGTCAGCGCCTCTTTCGAGCCCTGGAGCGGGAAGGTCCCGGTCACCCGCCCCTCGATGGGGAAGCTCAAATCGAGATAGCGCAGCAAGCGGGAAATCGGGAACCGGTGGGTCGAAACCGAAAGATCGAGCGGCGCCCGTCCCGGCATCGTCCGGTAGGCCGCCATCCCCTCGAGCGACAGGCTCGCGTCCCCCTCGTACACTCGCAGCGGACGGAAGAGAAACGCCCCGTCCGCCATGTCCACCGTGCCGCGGGCGCTGCCGAAGACCACACCGGCGTAGGCGGCGTCCTCCGCCGTGATCTGAGCGGTGGCGGTCGGGTTGGACCAGGAGCGCTCCAGATGGCCCGCGACCTCCCCGCTTCCCCCGAGGCCCAAGGGCTCGGGCTTGCCTCCGCTCGCCGCGACGAAGTTCTGGAAGATTCGGTCCGTCTCGGAAAAGTCGCGCGACCGCAGACGGAAGTCGAAGTCGGGACGCCAGTCTCCGATCGGGATCCCGCCGCTGAAATCGATCGTGGAGTGTGGGAGCTTGAGCGAGCACTGCTCGAAGCCGATTCGTCCCCGGACGACCGCCAGCGCGCCGCCGCCTTCGGTCGGAATCCCGAAGCGCCCGCGCACCTGCGAGACGGGCGGGCCCGGCCGGATTTCGAGCCGTCCGCCGCCATTGGCGCGCTCGATCCCGCCTTCGCCCCAACGCAGCGCAATGTCGAGGCCTGCCATGCCCGAAAGGCCCGTCCCGGGCAGATCCAAGTCCGCGAAGAAGCCCTCGAGCGCGATGCCTTCCGCTTGGACCGCGAGCGTCATGGGAAGCTGGGCCCCGACCAGATCCGCGATCCGGAAAGTCCCCTGTGCCTCGCCTCCGGCGTAGCGCGCCCGCTCGATGCGCGCGACGAGCCCTTCCGGGCGCGCGACGACCGTCGCCGAGACGTCCTGCAGGAGAAACGGCGGCCGGCGCGCGCGCGGCGCCCGAACGGTGCCCGTGATGCGGAAGCCGCCCCTCCGTGGAAACTCGAGCCGGGCCCGGACCGAGGCCTCGCCCTCGAAGCCGAGCGAAGAACGAAACACGCGCTCCACCTCCTCGATCGAGACGGCGGCAGAGACGAGCAGGCCCGCGTGCGGATCGCCCGGGTCTTCGAGGGTGCCCCACGCGATGAGTTTCCCGAACGGACCCTGCAGCCTCAGGTCGTCGACGGTCGCTCCCCGCTGGCCGTCCAGCGTGAACCGCAGGCCGAGGGCGGCCACGAGAGGCTCGGCGCTCGGCAGACGCAAGGCCACCCGTCGCGCGACCAGAGCGCCGCGGTAGCGCTCGGGACCGATCGACGTGAGCTCGGCGGCGAAGTCCTCGAGTCTCCCGTCGATCCCGATCCGGCGGCCATTGAAATCGAGAACGCCCTCGAGAACCAGCAACGAACCGACCTTGACCTGCATGCCGCCTTTCTTCGAAGGGCCGCTCAAGCCGGGGGGCAGGTTCCACCGGCCATCCGGGAGCTGCTGGAGGAAGAGCTGCGGGCGGACCGCGCGAATGCGCCCGAGCCGAAGCTGCCCCTCCGACAGCGAGCTCCCTCCGCCGACGGAAACCTCCTCGGCCGTCAGGAGGGGTCGGTCCGGAGGAAGTCCGAGGCCGGGATCGTTGGCCACCCGCACGTTGACGGCGCGCAGCGCCGGGGGGAAGATCGAGAGCTCGACGGTGTCGAAGCTCACGGCAACGCCCAACGCCTCCGAGAGCCTCGCCTGGGAGACGCCGTGGACCAGGTTCTGGAACCGCTCGGACTTCCAGACCAGATAGCCCGCCAGCCCGAGGAAGAGGACGATGACGGTGAAGAGCCGCAGCGTCGAGAGGTGCTGCGGGGGCGGGTGGCCGGGCGGCTCCCGTTGCGGCTCCTCGCCGTCCACGCGGTTCGGTTCCTCAGGCGGCAGCGGCACCCTTCAGATTCCCCACTTCAACTTTTCGGATAGCTTGAGAAAGTGATCCGAGTCCGGCGCACGCAAGAGGGTGACGAGCGAAGGGCTCGTGCGCACCTCGATCGGCGTGCCGGCCCGCACGGGGAAGCCTTCCTGGCCGTCGAGTGTCAGGTGCAGTCCCTCGTGGTGGCCTCGGTCGGCCACGACGACTCCAATCGTGTCGGAGCTGCGCACCACGAGGGGGCGCTGCGCCAGGGTATGCGGACAGATCGGCGTCACGACGACGGCCGGCAGCTCCGGATGAAGGATCGGTCCCCCTGCCGAGAGGTTGTAGGCGGTCGACCCCGTGGGGGTCGCAACGATGACGCCGTCGGCGCGGAAACGCGCCACCGGTTCGCCCCCGACCGAGATCGCGAAGGTCGAGATGCGGGCAATCGCCTCCTTGTTCAGCACCGCGTCGTTCAACGCCCGGTAGGTCCCCCGGTGCGGTCCCTCCCGAATCGTCACGTCGAGACGGCGGCGGCGGTCCGCGCGGAAGCCTCCGCGGAGGACCTCGTCGAGTCGGCCGAGAGCTTCGTCGCGGCGCATCCCGGACAAGAACCCGAGGACCCCGACGTTGATGCCCAGCACTGGTGTGCGCGAGGGAGCGGTGCGCGCGACCGACAGGAGCGTTCCGTCCCCTCCCACCACCAGGACGAGGTCCACGTCGCGTGCGATCCGCCGACGGGCGACTCCCCCCGGTTTGTGCAGGGCCGCGGCGGTCGTCTCGTCGAAAAGAACCTCGAGCCCGCGGCGGCGCAGCGCTCGCTCGAGAGACTTGGTCAGGGCAAGGGCGTCACGGACGGGTTTGGAAACGATGCCGAGACGCCGGAAGCGAATCCGGCCAGAGAAGCGCCGTCCCATACGAGGAGTTTAAGGTCTAAAGTCGAAAGTCCGAAGTCGAAGTGATTGGGCTCCCGAGCTTTAGACAGCCGCCCCGGGGCGCTCCAGGCGAAATCCCGCCAGGAATTCGATGTTCCCCGAAGCGCCCTTCAAGGGCGAGGCAACGACGCCCTGCGGAGCCAGTCCGAGCGCCTCCGCGGCTCGGGTCACCTGCTCGACCGCCCGCCGCCTCGTCTCCTCCGAGCGCACGACTCCACCACGAGGCACCTCCCCCCGCCCGGCCTCGAACTGCGGCTTGACCAGCACGACGAGGCGGGCTCCGGGCTCGAGCAAGGGCACGACGGCCGGCAGGACCAGACGAGCCGAGATGAAGGAGAGATCCATGACGGCGACCGCCACCGGCTCCGGCACGTGCTCACGCGTCAGATAGCGCGCGTTGACCCTCTCTCGAAGCACCACCCGCGGGTCCGACCGCAGCTTGGCCTCGATCTGACCGTAGCCCACGTCCACCGCGTACACGCGCGCGGCGCCCCGCTGCAGCAGGCAATCGGTGAAACCCCCGGTCGAGCTTCCGACGTCCAGGCAGACGGCTCCCGAGGGATCGATCCCGAAGGCGTCGAGGGCCGCGGCGAGCTTGACCCCGCCTCTCGAGACGTAGGGGTGCGGTGGACCGGCGACCCGGATGTCGGCGTCTTCGTCCACCGCGGTGCCGGCCTTCTCGATCCGGCGGCCGTCGACCTCGACCAAGCCCGCCAGGATCATCGCCTGCGCCTTCTCGCGCGAGGGGGCGAGGCCCCGCCGCAGCAGCACCCGATCGAGGCGTGATTTCAAGCGAAAGTCAGCATGACCTTCAGCGACCCTTCCGGCTGCCTCGCCCGCTCGAACGCCTCGCTCGCGCGATCCACGGGGAAGCGATGGGTGACGAGATCGCCGACCGGGAGCCGCCGCTCGGAAAGCATCGTCAGGGCGAGCCTCATCTCGACCGGGCCGCAGGAATAGGAGGGAACGATCTGCACCTCGCGAAAGTAGACATCGTGGCCGTCGAGATCGAGGCGATCGGCCGGCGCCGGCATCGTGAAGAGAAGAAGCGTGCCGCCCCGCGATACCGTTGCGAGAGCCTCGGCGATCACGGCGCTCCTCCCGGGGCAGACCAGCACGAAGTCGAACCCCGTGCCGCCCGTGATCCGGCGAGCCCCCTCCGCGAGTGTCTCGCGCGAGACATCGATCGCCTCCTCCATGCCGGAGGCAACGGCGATCTGCCGCCGCGAAGCGACGGCGTCGGCGCCGGCGATTCCCGCCGCCCCGAGTCGTTTCGCGTAACGGATAGCGAGCTGCCCCGCCGTCCCGAGACCGATCACGAGCAGCCGGTCGTCGTGGTGAAAGCGGCCCTGCCGGAACGCCTTCACGACGGTCGCGAGCGGCTCGGTGAAGGCGGCGTCCTCGTCGGAAAGACCCTCCGGGACCTTCTGCGTATCGCGCGAGAGGTTCCCCGCCGGAATGCGGACCCGCTCGGCCATGCCCCCCGGATCCAGACGCGAGGAGCGCCACTCGGGACACTGCACGAATCGTCCCCGGCGGCATGCGGGGCACTCGAGGCAGGGCGCATGGTGATGCGGCACGATCCGGTCGCCGACGGCAAACCCCGTGACGCCAGGCCCCAGCGCCACGATCTCCCCGCAAACCTCATGACCGGCGACCGAACCCGCCTTTTTTTCGACGTACCAATCGAGAAGATCCGAGCCGCAGATGCCGGAGGCGCGCGTCTTCATCAGCGCCTCGCCCGGCCCGATCTCGGGAACGGGACATTCGACCACTTCGACTCGCCCCCCGGGGCGAAACTCGACAGCCCTCACTCACTCCATCCGAAGCGCGTAGCGCACGCCCTCGCCCCGGCCCTGCGCCTCGAGAAAGCGCGGCAGATCGGAGAGAGCACCGACTTCGGTCACGAGCGGCCTCGGATCGACCTCGCCCGAAGCGAGCATGGCCATCGCCGCCCGGGCTTCCTCGGGCGTGTAGTGGAAGGAGCCGATCAAGGAGAGCTCCGAGTAGTGAAGGCGGGCCGCATCATAGGTCACCGCCGCTCCCGGGGCGCAGCCGCCGAAGAGCAGAACTCGGCCGCCGTGGCGGATTAGGTCCGGCAAGCGCATCCAGACGCCAGGGTCCCCGGTGCAGTCGACCGCCGCCTCGGGCAGCGTTCCGGTGCGGGAGAAGAGATCTTCGGCCTCGTGCCGGTCGAGATCGAGCACTTCGGCCCCGCACCCGGCGGCCAGCGACAGCCGCTCGGGTCTGCGGCCGGCCACGATCGCCGGCACGCCCCGCACGCGGGCCGTTGCCGCCCAGAGCAAGGCCAGGGCTCCCGAACCGAAGATCAGGATGCGCTCCGGCGCCGCGGCACCGAGGCGGTTCCAGCCGTGAAGGACCGCGGCGAGCGGATCGAGAAAAGCCGCCGCCTCGTCGGAGAGCGAGGGCGGCGGTCGGTGAAGGTTCGAGGCGACGACCCCGGCCGGAATGCGCACGAACTCGGCAAATGCGCCCCACGTGCGGTCGGCATGCCCTGCCACACAGAGATTCGACAGCCCCTTGCGGCAGTCGGGGCACTTGCCGCAGGGGCCCGTCACGGCGGGCACGACCCTCTGGCCGAGCCATTCCCGGCCGGCGCCCTCCCCCGTCTCCACGACCTCGCCACAGAGCTCGTGCCCCATCGTCACGGGCAGAGAGATTCTCGGGTGCCCGCGCCGAAGCAGCTTCAGGTCCGTTCCGCACGTCAATGCGGTTCGCACGTGGACGACCAACTCACCGGGCCCCGCCGCGGGCCGCGGCAGATCTCTTTCTTCGAACCGCTCGACCGCCGTTTGAACGAAAGCCTTCATCGACGCTCGGGGCCCTGCTAGGACTTTCGCTCCCCGACGAATCGGGCCAGATCCGGCAGCCTCCCGCCGCCTCCCGGCAGCGCCTCGGCCTGGGCGACCGCTTCTTCGATCGTGGATGCCAGCACTTGCCGGGAACGCTCGATGCCCCAGACCGCCGGAAACGTCGCCTTGCCCGCGGCGGCATCCTTGCCGGGCGTCTTGCCGAGCGTGGCCGCGTCGGACTCGACGTCCAAGAGGTCGTCCTTGATCTGGAAGGCGAGGCCGACCGCTCGGCCGTAGCGGTCGAGCCGGGCCAGGTCCTCTTCCGTCGCGAAGGAGAGGATCCCGCCGAGCGCCAGGGAGGCGCGGATCAACCTGCCGGTCTTGCTCTCGTGGATCGCACGGACCGCCTCCTCCGAAGGCGGCGAAGAGCCCGGCGCCTCCAGGTCGGCGACCTGACCGCCGATCATTCCCGTGGTTCCAATCGCGTCGACGACGATCTCCAGAGCGCGCAGCTTCGCCGAGGCGTAGATCTCCTCGCGCGGAAACCGCGCGAGGAGGCCCAACCCGTGAGTCAGCAGCGCATCGCCCGCCAGAATCGCGATCGCCTCGCCGAAGACGACGTGACAGGTCGGGACTCCCCGGCGCAGGTCGTCGTTGTCCAGCGCCGGCAGGTCATCGTGAATGAGCGAGTACGTGTGAATCATCTCGAGCCCGCAGGCGGGCTCGAGCGCCGGCCGCGCCTCTCCCCCGACGGCTTCCGCCGCGGCGAGCGCGAGGATCGGCCGCAGCCGCTTTCCGCCGGCAAAGAGCGAATGGCGGATCGCGCGGTGAAGTGTCGAGGGCCAGGCCTCGCCCGATGGCACCAGGACTTCGAGCGCCCGGTCGATCTCGCTCTTGCGGCGCGCGAGGTCGGCCGAGATGGCCTCAGCGGCGATCGTCCTCATCCTCGCCCAATGCCTCTTCCGGCTCGAAGGGAGCCGTCTTCCACTCCCCGGCCGCTTCCTTCAGGACCAACTCGACGGACTTCTGAACCTCCGACAGTTTTCCGTCGCAGAAGCGCGCGAGGGCCATTCCTTCCTGGAAGAGCTCGAACTGCCGCTCGAGACCGAGCTGCTCCGACTCGATCTCCGCGACGATCTCCTCGAGCCGAGCCATCGCCTCCTCGAAGCTTCTCTCCTTGCGCGCGCGCTGGGTCATTGGGGCTCCTCCGTCGAGCCGCCGCTCGTAAAGAGCGGGCCCGGGTCGACCGGTGCCGACGTCTCGCGGGCGACGGCCCGGATCTCGCCTTCGTGCAGGCGGATTCGGATCCGTTCCCCCGGCCGAACCGCCGCAGCCGAGAGGAGCGGCGCCCGCGACCCCTCGCGATACGCCACCGCATAGCCCCGCGCGAGAACCGAAAGGGGGCCCACGAGCTCGAGCTTCTCGGCGCAGGCGCGGAGCCTCTCCCGCTGCCGCTCGAGGCGACGGAGCATCCGCTCCTCGAGGAGCTGTCGCCCGGAGCGCAGCTGCTGGAGGCGCCGGTCGAGCCCGGCGGTTCGGGAGAACGCGGTCAGCGCGCGCCACGCCGCCGAAAGGCGCGACGCCTCGGCCGCGGGTCGGTGCGCGAGAGCCGAGATCAGCGCCCCGCGACTCTGTCCCACGCGCTCGCGCGAGAATCGCAGCCGGTAGGGGAAACGCAACAGCCCCTCGGCCCGCGAGAGCGCCTTCAGGTGCGCCCGGGAGAGATCGAGCCGCGAAGAGAGGGCCCGCTCCGATCGCCGTCGGAAATCGGCGATCCGCCGCCGCAAGGCGTCTTTGCGCTCGACGACGAGCTCCGCTGCGGCCGAAGGGGTCGCGGCACGCAAGTCCGCGACGAGATCGCAGATCGTGATGTCGGTCTCGTGCCCCACCGCCGAGATCGTCGGGATGCGCGAGGCGGCGAGCGCCCGGGCGACACGCTCGTCGTTGAAAGGGGCGAGATCCTCGAGCGAGCCGCCTCCCCGAGCCACGATCAGCACGTCGAAGACCTCCCGGCGATTGAGCGCGGCGATGGCGAGGGCGACCTCCGCCGCCGAGCCCTCTCCCTGAACCCGAACGGGGTAGATGGTGACCGCCAGGCCGTCGAACCGCCGCGCCAGGATCGACAGGATGTCGCGGATCGCGGCTCCCTCGGGGGAGGTGACGACGGCGATGCGCTGCGGGAGCAGCGGGATCGGACGCTTGCGCTCCCGGCGGAACAGGCCCTCCGCTTCCAGCCGCGCCTTCAACTGCTCGAAGGCGAGCTGCAGCGCCCCGACCCCGACCGGGTCGAAACGGTAGGCCCGCAACTGAAAGCGACCCTGCGGCGCCCACAGGTCGAGCGCACCGCGCGCCACGACCTCCAGGCCGGGCTCCAGGGCAAACGGGATGCGCTTCAGATCCGAGCCGAAGATCACGCCGTTCAGAGTGCCGCCGCGATCCCGGAGGGTGAAGTACCCGTGTCCGCCGCGCACGTCGAACCGCCCGATCTCGCCCGTCACGGAAATGTCTCGCCACGAGGACCGAAGGGCTTGCCCCACCTCCGAGAGCAGCTCCGAAACCGTGTACGGGCGGGGCGGCGCCGCCGCGGGGACCGGGCTCGGGTACATGCGCGACATTCTACGGGGTCCGGTTCCTCAATCGTAGGCCGGCATCGCGCGGCCGGCCCGCTCTACCTCGGGCCGCGCCGCGGGCGATTCCGGCGCGACGGCGGAAGAAAACGGCACGGCCCATAGCAGAAGGGTCGCCATCTCGACCTCGGTGTCTCCGAAGTTGTACTCGAACAGTCCGGCAACGAAGAGAGCGACTGAAGCCAGAAGGACTCCGGAAAGAAGCGCCGCCTGTTCCGGCCGCCGCTCGCGGCGAAGGAGAAGCGCCGTCCGCGCGATCACGAGAAACGCCAGCGCCAGGTAGGCGGCCGCCGCGGGCAGGCCGCTCGCCGCGGCAAACTGGAGAGCGTTGTTGTGCAGGTGGGGCACGCGCCATCGGGTCGCGTCCGGATCTCGATAGAGAACGTAATACCGCTTCACCATCTCGGGCCCGAGTCCCGTCACGGGGAAGTCGGCGATCATTCGCGCCCCGGCGTGAACCATCGCGAGACGATCCCAGTTGCTGGGATCGGAAAGGTTTCCGATCGACCGCATTCGGCTGCGGACATCCGCCGGCAACAGCGCGAAGAGAAGAACGAGCGCTGGCAGGAGAAGCAGCAGGCCGCGCGGCCGCCGCCAGGCGAAGTAGACGAGGAGCGCGGCAAGCGTGCCGACATAGGCGTTGCGCGTGAAGCTCAAGAGCATCGCCCCGAAGGGGATGACCGCCGCCAGGCCGAGCCACCGGCGGGCGCCGCGCTCCTCGAGAGCGAACCCCGCGAGCAGGCAGCCGGAAACCATCGTCAAACCGGAGAAGGTCATGTAAATGGAGAGGTTTGCATGAATGCGGTTGCCGAGGTCGTCTCCGCCGTGGACGAACTGCCACAGACCGGCAAGCGCGATCGCCGTGGAGCTCGCGGCGAGCGCGATAAAAAGAGCGCGGCCGCGGCGCGAGGACTGGAGCAGGTCGGCGGCCAGCGGCAGGAGCAACAACAGGAAAACTCCTCCGACGTGCCGCGCGCTCGCCCAGGGATCGCGCGAGCACACGGTGGAGAGCACGATGAGCGCGCCGAGCAGCGCGGCGAGCGCCGCGGCCCAGGTGGAGAGCGCTCGCGGCCAACGGCGCCGCCGGACGGAGTCCCAGACCCAGAGGACGATCAGAAGGTACCCGGCGATCTCCGCCGGCGCGATGAAAGGCGTGAGGAGAGCGAACAGGATCAGGAGCGGAAAGAGGGCCCCCCAAAGCCTCCCTCCGAGCCCGCCGGACTCCGAAGAATGCTCTTCCGTCCTCAGCGCGCCTCGGATCCGGGCAACGCCTCGTCGACCAGCATCACCGGGATGTCGGACACGATCGGGTAAACGAGATCGGCCTGTTTCGAGTAGAGACCCTGGGTCACCACGGGCTCCTCATCGCGAAACTTCTCGCGGTACTTCTCCACGAGCCGCCGGCGCGTCTCTTCCTTCAGCTCGATCAGCTGCAGCGGTCCCTTCGTCTTGGGGCAGACCAGAATGGCGAGAAGCTCCGGGTCGACGGCCATGCGGGAGTCCCTCCGAGCGAGCAGTTTATCGCCTCCGGCCCCGGCCGCCAGCCGACTCCGTCGCGTCGAAAGCCCCGGCGGGATTCGCTGCCGCCGGGAGCTCTCGCGCGAGGCCAAAGGACCGCTCTTACTTCCTTTGCGCGTCGCCCAGGAGCGGAAGCTGGTCGAGGAGCTGCAGCCGCAGGGCCGTCGTGATGTAGTCGTCGATCAGGTAAAAGCGCCCGGCGGCCTGCGCGTTCAACTTCTGGCTGTAGATGCCGTAGTACTTCAATCCCAGGTCGACGTTTTCCTTCTGCGTGGCGGCCGCCTGGCCCACCAGCTTCGTGACGTCGGCGTCGGAGAGAGTCGAGAATCCCTCGATGTACTTGCGCAGAAGCTCCATGCGAGCCGACGTCACGGCGTCTTTCTCTTTCTCGTAATCGGCGTACACCCCCCAGAAGGCCTCGAGCTGCTGCGGCGTGAGGTTGCTCATGCCGGCCGCGAAAAGCTTCCGCCGCGCTTCGGTGACCGCCATCTTGAACTTCGTCATGTCCATCTGCCGCGCCGGGGCCGCCGGGGCGGGTTGCGCCTGCTGTCCCGGCGCCGCCGCGGCGACACCCACGAGCAGGGAAAGAATCAGTGCCTTCTTCATGTCTCGCTCTCCTTCTGTTGACGTCGCTTCAGACCGAATGGGTCCGGCGGATCCTATAACGGAACGCCGACCGAGACTCCGTGGCCCGCGGCGCGGGTCTCTGCTAGCTTTCGCTCGTGAGGATTCTTCAGCTGGTCGACGGGAACCGCTGGACGGGTGTCGCGGCAGTCGTCTTCGATCAGACGGCGGCGCTCATCGCAGCCGGCCTCGAGGCCCAGTTCGCGTTCACGGGCGGCGGGGCCCTCGAGCGACGGCTCCACCCTCTCGGCTGGGCTCGGCCGCTGCTCGAAACGAAGACCCGCTGGCCGCTCGGTCTTGCCCGGCAAGTCCGCCGCGTGCGGGAGACGCTCCTTCGTGAGAAGTTCGATGTCATTCACGCCCACCGGTCTCACGACCACTACGTCGCCGCACTCGCGATCCGGGGCACGTCGGTTCGCCTCGTCCGGACGCTGCACCATGTGCGACATGCCCGGCCGGACCCGCTCTCGGCCCTGGTCTTCGGCCGCACCGACGCCTTTGCGCACGCCAACCGCGAGATCGCCGAGCGAGCGAAAAGGCCCGGGCCCGTCTTGCCGCCCGTCATCGACGTCGAGCGATTTCGGCCGGCCGAGCGGTCTCGGGAGCTCCTCCGACGCTTTGGCCTGCCCGAAGACCGATTGCTCGCGGGAACCGTTGCGAAGATCACCCGCGGCCGGGGCCACGAGGAGGCAATCGAGGCGGCGGCGCCCCTGCCCTCCGTGGCGCTGGTCCACGTCGGCCAGGGCGATCACATACCCTTCCTGCAGCGAAAGGCCGCCGAGCTCGGGAGCGGCGAGCGCAATTTTTGGGTCGGGTATCACGAAGAGCTCCTGCCCGAGCTCTACCGACTCTGTGACCTCTTCCTCTTCACGGCCTCGGGAGCCGACCAGGGGCAGCGCGCCATCCTCGAGGCCATGGCCTCGGGCGTGCCGGTCGTGGCCCGCGACCTCCCCGGCGTGCGCGACCTCGTCACCGACGGCCGCGAAGGTGCGATCGCGCCGGACCGCGCGGGCCTTGCCTCCGCTCTCCGCCGCCTCGCGGAGTCGGAAGAGACCCGGCGGCGATGCGCCGAGGCCGGACGGGCGCGCGCAATGCATTTCACCGCCGCGAAATTCGCGGAACGAGCCATTCCCTTCTACGAAGGCGTGCTCTCCTCAGAGAGGGTTCCCTGGGCTCTCCCCTCGACCCCCTAACCCTGCTCGAGCGAGTCCAACAGCTCCTGCGGATGCGCCTTGGGCGACACCTTCGGGTGCGTCTGGAGGATCTTGCCGTCGGGGCCGATGACGTAGCTGATCCGGTCGGCGAACCGGGCCTTCGGAGAATCGCACGCACCATAGGCCATTCCGATCTTGCGTTCCGTGTCGCAGAGCAGCGGAAAGGGGAAGTCGTACTTCTTCGCGAAAGCGGCGTTCTTCTCGACCCGGTCGAAGGAGACCCCGAGGATGACGGCGTTCTTCTTTTCGAAGCGCGCGGCTAGATCGCGGAACCCGCGACCCTCCGTCGTTCAGCCCGGCGTGTCCGCCATCGGATAGAACCAGAGTACGACGGTCTTTCCCCGGTAGTCCGAGAGGCGGCGCTCGGCGCCGGTGTGGTCCGGGACCGAGAACTCGGGGGCGACCTCTCCGACGTTTCGCATCGAAGGCTCCTTTCGCCAAAAAAGACGCACCGGCCCTAGCCCGACTCTGCAGCGCCCGTGCGCGGGCTCTCCTCCGCGAAGGACGGCAACGGGACCGGCACGCCCCGTCTCTCCATCATCGTCCACTCCCAGAGTCTCGCGTACTTCAGGAATGTGCAGTAGCCCTGCAGGCCGCAAACGACCAGGCCCGCCGTTCCGTCCAGGAAGCCGGCTTGCGGGACATACATCCGCAGGAAGCGCCAGAGCGGACGCCAGAGGACCTCGTGGAAGCCGGCGCGGCGCCCCCCTCGGAACCGGTCGGCTGCTCCCCACTCGGCGTAGCGGTTCAGCTTCTCGACGTACTCCGGGAAGGATCGGTAGGTGTAGTGCGTCAGGCGGTGGGAGAGAAGCGGAGCGGGTCCGCGCGTTTCGATGTCCGCGTGGACTCGGCGGTTCGGGTACCAGGCCGCCCCCTTGCGAACGAGCCGAACCAAGCCGTGGGCGCCGAGGCCGCCATGGCGGATCGGCCGGCCGAAGAAGACGTCATCTCGGCGCACCCGATAGTGGTTCGCCGAAGGCCTCCGGGCGAGCAGCTCCAGGATCTCCCGCGCCAGTCCCGGCGTGACCCGCTCGTCGGCGTCCACGATCAAGATCCACGGATTCGCCGCGCGAGCCATGGCCCAGTTGCATTGCGGGCCGTTGCCGAAATACTCGTGCTGGAGAACCTGAGCTCTCGCGACGGACCTCGCGATCTCCACCGTCCGGTCCGTGGAAAACGAATCGACGACGAGAATCTCGTCCGCAAAGGCCAGACTCTCGAGGCACTCCCGGATGTTGCTCTCCTCGTTGAAGGTGGGCACGAGCGCGGTCAGAGACTCGCGCCCCGCCGGCGGCGGCGCCGCGCTCATGGGAGAGAGCCGAAGCGGCACCCGGACTCCGAGGGATCAGACGCGGATGCCCTTGCGGAAAGGAGATCGCCGCGGGAACCGAAACTCGCGGAATGCATTCGCCGTACGAACATTAGCAGGTTGCCCGGGTCGGGCGCGGTGGCGCTCTCGGCGATTCCTCCGCGGGCACCGCGAGCGCTCCCGATCAATATTCTCCGAAAAACGGAAGAAAGCGTTTCAGGCGCGCAGAGAAGCCGTGCCGCGCGAGCTCGCGCCGGAGCACATTCTCGTCGGTGACCCAGTTGAGCTGGATGGCACGCCGGGTGCCCGACGCGGAGGAATGACCGTGCCACGAGTCGGGGCCGACGCGAAAGGCCACCAGGTTTCCGGAGTCGGGCGCGACCTCGGCCGCGTAGTCCTCCAACGTGTCGCGCGAGCGCAGGAGCCGGAGGCGGCCTCCCGGCGCGTCCCACGTCTCGTTCAGGTAGATCAGCACCGAGATCAGCTTCGTGCGGCTGTCGGCGTGGATCTTTCCGTCCCGAGGCCGGACCTCGCCGCGAAAGGTCACCATCGTGGGACGGCCCGCAAGCTCGAGGCCAAACTTACGCGACACCGCATCCCGCATCTCCGGTCCTTGCAGGGCCTCGAGCAGCTCCAGGCAGGCCGGCCCGATCGAGAGCCCCGCGGGGGGGAAGCTGCCCCCCTTGGGAATCTTGGGAAAGTCGGCGATCACACGCTCCAGAACCTCGGGCTTCAGGAATTTGGGCACGATCACGAAGGGGAACGGCGTCCGGGCCAAGGGCGCCCTTTCGAACGCTTCCAGATCGATCAGCGACGTGGCGGCAGTCGCCTTCTCCATAATCGTCCCGAGCCGGGGCCGTCATCGTAGCACCCGATCGCCAGCGGGTTTACGTCACGAGGCGCTCCGGAGAATAATGCCCGCGGCGTATGAAGCGGATCCTCCTCGTTCGACTGGGCCATCTCGGCGACATCGTCCACGGGCTGCCGAGCGCGGCCGCATTGCGCGATCTCCTGCCGGGAGTCCGAATCGGCTGGGTCGTCGAACAGCGCTGGACCGAATTGCTGGCGGCCTCCGGCGCCGCCACCGCCGCGGCGGGGACGCCCGAGAAGCCGCTCGTCGATGACCTTCACGCGGTCAACACCGGAGCCTGGCGCCGGGCGCCGCTGGCGTCCGCGAGCTGGAGCGCCGTGAGACAAGCATCCCGGGACGTGAGAGCGGCGGGCTACGATGCGGTGATCGATCTCCAGGGTCTCTGGAAGTCCGCGCTTCTGGCGCGCTGGAGCGGCGCGCCCGTTCGGATCGGGTTCTCTCGCCCGAAGGAGGCGGGTGTTCCCTGGCTCTACACGCGGCGCGTCAAGACGCGCCGCTCCCATGTCATCGAGCAGAACCTGGAGCTCGTGGAAGGACTCACCGGCCAGCCGACCGGACCGGTACGCTTTGCGCTCCCGCGGGACTTGGCGGCCGAGGACTGGTGCGAGCAGGAGCTGTCGCGCCTGACGAAGGGTCCCTTCGCGGTTTTGAGCCCGGGCGCCGGTTGGGGAGCGAAGCTCTGGCCGGCCGGAAACTTCGCCGGCCTCGCGCGCGCCCTGGCCCGGCAGGCCGGCCTCACGTCGCTCGTCAACATCAGCCCGGATCAGGAGAACCTGGGCAAGCTCGTCGAATCGGCGAGCGAGGGATCCGCACGAACGATCGATTGCTCCATCGGCAGGCTCGTCGCTCTGATGCGCCGGGCCTCTCTCGCCGTGGGTGGAGACACGGGCCCGATCCACCTGGCAGCGGCGCTCGGAATTCCGGTCGTGGCGCTCTTTGGACCGACCAACCCGGAACGAAACGGCCCGTGGGGCGCGCGCGCGACCGTGCTGCGCAGCCCGGCAAGCCGAACTTCCTACGCCCACGTGAATCGCCCCGACGCCGGACTGCGTTCCATCTCCGTCGAAAACGTGGTCGAGGCGGCGCTGCGGCTGCTCGGGACGAAAGCGGCGGACGAATCGCGCGATGCCACCGCCGGGAGCCTCGGCGCCACGATTCCTTGACGGCCCCCGGGCTTTTCGCCCGAGCGCGGGGCTAGTCCACTCGGACCTGGACGCGCTCGATCGCGGTGGCCTTGCCGCTCTCCTCGTCCACGGAGACGACCGCGCCGGACAGACGGATGTCCCGCCGGGCGGTCTCGAAGGACCGGGGCGTCTGTGAGAGGAACTTCTCGATGATGCGGTCCTTCGTGAACCCGATGATCCCCTCGTAGGCGCCCGTCATGCCGACGTCGGTCAGGTATGCCGTTCCGCCCGGCCGGATCGTCTCGTCCGCCGTGGGGACGTGCGTGTGGGTGCCGATCACGGCCGACACGCGCCCGTCCAGATACCAGCCCATCGCCACTTTCTCGGAAGTCGCCTCGGCGTGCATGTCGACGAAGATCACCGGGGCCTTCATCCGGGCCAGCTCCTCGTCGGCGACGCGAAACGGCGAATCGGCGTGGGCCGGCATGAAGACCTGACCCTGCAGGTTCAGGACGCCGACCGGAATCCCCGCCGCCGTCGTCTGAACGGTCCACCCCCGACCCGGATTGCCCGGCGGGTAATTGGCCGGCCGCAGGAGACGGTCGGAAGAGTTCAGGCTGTCGTAGATCTCCTTCTTGTCCCAAATGTGGTTGCCCGAGGAAAAGACGTCGATCGGCAGCTTCGAGAGATCCTCGAACAACTCGACCGTCAGCCCGAAGCCGCCGGCGGCGTTCTCGATGTTGACGATCGTGAAGTCGACGCGGCGCTTGTCGATGATCGAGCCGAGCGCCTCCTGAAGGGCGCGCCGACCCGGAGAGCCCACCACGTCGCCGACGAAGAGGATGTTCATGCCGTCTCGGCAACGGGATACGGGATTCGCGATACGGGATGCGGGATCTGGATCCGGACCAATGCTCCAGGGCCTCTCCTGTCCCGTATCTCGCATCTCGAATCCCGCATCGGTTTACCTCGCGTACTCGACGGCCCGCGTCTCGCGGATCACCGTGACCTTGATCTGGCCGGGATACTGCAGCTCGGACTCGATCTTCTTGGCCACGTCGCGCGAAAGCCACAGGGCTTCGTCGTCGGTGACCCGATTGGCCTCGACGATGATCCGCAGCTCCCGGCCGGCCTGGACCGCGAAGGCTTTCTGCACTCCCTTGAAACCGTCGGCAATGTGCTCGAGCTTCTCGAGCCGCTTGACGTAGGTCTCCAGGATCTCCCGGCGCGCCCCGGGCCGCGCGGCCGAAAGGGCGTCGGCGCCGTTGACCAGCACGGCCTCGAGGGATCGGGGCTCGTAGTCGCCGTGGTGGCACTCCATCGCGTGGATCACCTCGGCCAGCTCTCCGAACTTCCTCAAGACATCGCGCCCGAGCTCCAGGTGTGTTCCCTCCATCTCGCGGTCGATCGCTTTGCCGATGTCGTGCAGCAGCCCGGCGCGCTTGGCGACCTCGACGTTGCCGCCGAGCTCGGCCGCCATGTTGGTGGCGAGCCAGGCGACCTCCTTGGAGTGCTGGAGCACGTTCTGACCGTACGAGGTTCGGAACTTGAGTCGCCCGAGCAGCTTGATCAGCTCGGGGTGCAGATCCGGGATGCCGAACTCGAGCGCCGTCGCCTCGCCCTCCTGCCGAATGCGCTCCCAGAGCTCCGAGCGCACCTTCTCGACGATCTCCTCGATGCGCGCCGGATGGATCCGGCCGTCCACGATCAGTTTCTCGAGAGCCAGGCGCGCGACCTCCCGGCGCAGCGGCTCGAAGGCCGAGATGACGATGGCCTCCGGCGTGTCGTCGATGATGAGGTCGACGCCGGTCGCGGCCTCCAGGGCCCGGATGTTTCTTCCTTCCCGTCCGATGATTCGACCCTTCAAGTCGTCCGAGGGCAGCTCGACCACCGAAACGGTCGCCTCGACGACCGCGTCGGAGGCCAGGCGCTGGATGGCCATGCCGATGATGTGCCGCGCCTTCTGGGTGGACTGCTCGAGAGCCTCTTCCTCGATCCGCCGCATCAGGCCGGCTCCTTCGACCCGCGCCTCGTTCTCGATCGACTTGACCAGGTCTCGCTTGGCGTCCACCGCCGTCATGCCGGAGATCTGCTCCAGGCGCTTTCGCTGCTCGTCGATGACGCCCTGGATCTCCGCCTGCAAGGCGTCGATCCGCTTCTGCTGGTCCGCCAGGGCGCGCTCCTTGCGCGCAAACTCCTCCTCCCGTCGCTCCTGAGCGGCGAGCTTGCGGTCGAGGTTTTCCTCCTTGGAAACGACCCGACTCTCCAGGGCGGCGATCTCCTGGCGCCGCGCTTGAACCGTCTTGTCGAACTCCGCCCGCGCCGCCAGGACCTTTTCCTTGGCCTCGATCGAAGCCTCGCGCAGCTTCGCCTCGGCGCCCTTGGTGGCCTCGGCACGGATGCGCTCGGCCTCGGCGCGGATCGCCGAGCGCTCCTCGACGAGCTTGCGCCGCAGGGCGGCCACGACGAATCCGCCGACGATCGCGGCAACGGCCAGGCCGACCGCGAGCGCGGTCGCCAGAGATGTGCTCATGTCGGCTCCCCTCTGCCCGGGGGCGCCGAAGGGGAACGGCGGCTACACGACGATGCGGAAGTTTCTCCCCCGCCGCGGGTTCGAACTTGCCGGCACCGAGAAATTCAACGCGACCAAAAGTTTCATTTCGTGCCCCCTTTCGGGGTTGCCGACGCTTCGCCTTCAGGCGCCCAGGGCGTCGTCCAGTTTGCGAATCAGGCGCTCCGCCCGTGCCAACGCATCGGTCGGATTGTCCATTCGACCCTTCCTCACTCGGTGAAGATCGTCAGAAATATTGAGGGCGGCGAGGATGGCGATCTTGGTGGTGTCCACCGTTGCCGTCTGCTCGGCGACCTCTTTCATCCGGGAATCCACGAAGCGGGCCAGGTCATGGATGTAGGAGCTTTCACCCTCGGCCCGGACGCTGTACGTCTGGCCGAAGATCTCCACTTGAGTGACACTGCCCCGCCTTTCCAATCGAGAGGCAGACTCCTTTCCGGGAGAGAGTCTATGCCGTTTGCGCGAACCGAGTCAATGCTTTAGGCGGAGCACAGCACTGATAGGATTCGTTCGAGACCCAGGTGACATGACATGAGGCTCGCCCCCGGCGACCGCCTTGGACCGTACGAAATCCTCGCTCCGCTGGGGGCGGGGGGCATGGGCGAGGTCTTCAGCGCGCGGGACACGCGACTCGGCCGCGATGTCGCCATCAAGATCCTTCCCGAGCATCTTGCGGAAAACCCGCGCGCCCTGGAGCGGTTCGAGCGGGAGGCGCGCGCCGTCGCCGCGCTCTCGCACCCGAACATTCTCGCCATCCACGACTTCGGCCGCGAAGGAAGCATCGCCTTCGCCGTCATGGAGCTGCTCCAGGGCGAGTCGCTGGACCAACGTCTCGCGCGGGAACAGCTCTCCTGGCGTAAAACACTCGAGATCGGAGCCGCGATCGCCGACGGGCTCGCCTCGGCACACGGGCGCGGGATCGTCCACCGGGATCTGAAGCCCGCCAACGTCTTCCTCACGCGCGAGGGTTTGGTCAAGGTCCTCGACTTCGGGCTCGCGCGGCAAGACTCGTTCGCCTCCGAAGGGACGGCGGCCTCGACTGCGGCCGCCCAAACCGAGCCTGGAACGGTGCTCGGAACCGTGGGCTACATGTCGCCCGAGCAGGTGCGCGGGGAGCCCGCGGATGCCCGTAGCGACATTTTTTCGCTCGGCTGCGTTCTCTACGAGATGCTGACGGGCCGGGCGGCATTCAAGAAGGGAACACGTGCCGAGAGCCTGGCCGCGGTGCTCCGCGACGATCCCGGAGAGCTCTCCGAGAGCGGGCGCGCGCTTCCGGCGGCATTGAACGGTTTCGTGCGGCGCTGCCTGGAGAAAAGCCCCGACGAGCGCTTTCAATCGGCCCGCGACCTGGCGTTCGCCATGCGGGAGGCTCTCGGCACCTCGGCGGTCTCGGCCGTACCGGCCGCAATGCCTGCGACGGCTCGCCGACGGAGAGGCGCCTGGGTGGCGGGTGTGCTGCTCGCGGCCGCGGTCTTCGCCATTCTTGCATTCGACGCCGGCGGACTGCGAAGCCGACTCACCCGGAAAGGAGGCCAGCGCGTCCATTCGCTCGCGGTTCTCCCGTTGGAGAACCTCTCCCGCGATCCTCAGGAGGAATACTTCGCCGACGGCATGACTGAGGAGCTGATCACTCGACTCTCGAAGATCGGAGGTCTTCAGGTCACCTCGCGCACTTCGGTCATGGGCTACAAACAGACGAAAAGGAAGGTCCCCGAGATCGCCCGAGAGCTCGGAGTGGACGCCATCCTGGAAGGATCCGTGCTCCGAGACGGTCAGCGGGTCAAGGTCACCGCACAGCTCATCGACGGCTCGAGCGACCGCCACATCTGGGCCGACAGCTACGAGCGGGAACTGAGGGACATCCTGCCGCTGCAAACCGAAGTTGCGGAGGCCGTGGCCCGGGAGGTCGGGGTCCAGCTGACTCCGGAGGGCAAGGCTCGGGCGGCCGAAGCGGCCCGCCCGGTCGTTCCGACAGCCTACGACGCCTACGTCCGAGGCCGCCATGCCTGGAACAAGCGAGGAGAAGCGAGCCTTCGCGAGGGAATCCGACTGTTTCAAGAGTCGATCGACGCCGACCCGACCTACGCGCCGGCGTACGCCGGGATGGCGGACTGCTACTCCCAGCTGGGGTACGCAAACTACGTCTCCCCGGAAGACTCCTTCCCGCGGGCCAAGGCGGCGGCGCAGAAGGCGCTGGAGCTCGACCCCAACCTGGCCGAGGGTCATGCGTCGCTCGGCTTCGCGACTATGTACTTCGACTGGGACTTCTCGAAGGCGGAGCAGGAATTCCGGCGCGCGATTGAGCTGAATCCGAATTCCGCACTCGCCCACCAGTGGTACGCCTACCTGCTCACGGCGCGGGAGCGGCCGGAGCAAGAGGCAGCCGCCCAGATCGCGACCGCGAAGAGGCTCGACCCTCTGTCGGTTCCGATTAATACGGATCAAGCCTACATGCTCTACTACTATGGCAAGCTCGAGGGCGCGCTGAAATCGGTTCGCATGGCGCTCGAGATGGATCCGAAGAACCCTCTCGCGCACTTCTGGCTGGTTCGCATCTATACGTCGCAAGGCAAGTACGCGGAAGCCGAGGCGGAGCTTGCGAACATCGGATCACTGCGCACCTGGACGCCGGCGATGGCGTCCGCCGGTTTTCTGTATGCGCTGAGCGGCAAGCGAACAGAGGCCGAGTCCGTCCTTAGGCAGTTCGCCGACCTCAAGAAGGAAGGAAAGTACGCTTCGAGCTATGCCATCGCGGTGGTCGACGTGGGACTCGGCGAAAAGGATAAGGCCATCGCTCATCTCGAAGACGCCCTCCGGGAGCGCTCCAACTGGCTCGTCTGGCTGAAACGTGATCCGCGCTGGAGTACGATCCGCGAGGACCCTCGCTTCCATGACCTCGTCCGAAGGGTTGGGCTTCCCGCCTAGAGCGTCGAACGAGGCCCGGAGAAAGAGGCCGCGGCCGCGAGCAGCAGCAGCCGCGACCCTAGCGCCCTCCCCTCCGAGGTCCTTTTGAGGACCGTTGCTTCGAATTCGACCTCGTGGATGACCCGCTCGAGGCCCGTCAGTTCTCGATGCGTTCGAGCAGATGCAGTCCGAAGTCTCTCGGGATCCGAACGGCGTAGCCCGAGAAGAAGCCGCTCGG
>DATKAE010000088.1:0-2004 GCA_035498405.1 Thermoanaerobaculia bacterium
CGATAGAGGGCGAGTTCCCCCTCGTAGAAGGCCTTGGTGTCGAGGTGGCGCGCCTCGGCGCTCCCCACGGGGAGGTTGAAGAGGGCGACGTTGAGGAAGGCGATCCTATCGGCACGCGAGGCGACGAAGTCACGGGTCCGGAGGGCGGCATCGCGCTCTTCCGCCGGCGTGCCGAAGAGGAGGTAAAGGAAGACGCCGATCCGCGCGTCGGCGAGCGTCCCGAGGGCGCGATCGATCTGGTCGAGCCGCGTGCCCTTCCCGAGGGCATCGAGGACTTGCTGATCGGCCGACTCGAGACCCAGCTGCAGCATGACGCAGCCCGAGGCGGCAAGGCGCCGGCAAAAGTCCGCATCGGTCAAGAGAGGGGAGAACCGGGCGAATCCGTACCAAGGGACCCCGGGCGGTGAGGCCGCCAGCGCGCGGAGGTACCGCGGAGCAATCTCGGTGTCCGTGAAATGCAGGAGGCCCGGAGCATGGCGGGAGACGAGGGCGCGGATTTCCTGTGCCGCGGTGTTGACCTCGGCCCCCACGTAGCGCCTGGCCTCCGCGTTCTCGGGACAAAAGCTGCAGCGCTTCCAGGGGCAGCCGGTGGAGAAGTTGTAGGGAAGAATGCGCGTCGGGGCGAGGTAATCAGAGGCGAGGAGATCGTCGAAGTCGGGTGCGGCATCCGGGATGCGGCGCGGGGCGCCGAGGAGCGCGAGGATTCCATCCTCGCCCCGCCCGGCCAGGATCGCGTTGACGAGCCCTCCGAATCCCTCGTCCGCGGCGAGGCTCCCCTGCGCCACCCAGGACGTGATGAGGCCGCCCCCGAGCACGACGCGCAGATCCGGGCGGACGGTCTTCAGGAAGCCGAGGACCGCAAAGGCAGAGAGGGCCTGACTCAGGAAATTGACCGAGATCCCGACGGTGCGCGTCGGAGACGCGGCAAGCGCCTCGGTGATCCGAGCCCGGAAGTGCGGGAAGAAGACGCTGGACTCGTAGGCGGCCGCGGCGGCGAGGAGATCGGCGCGCCGGAGTGGCGACCGGCTCGAGTCGCGGTAGTCTGCCAGACCTGCCTCGACGCCGAAGGGCGCCGACGCCGCTTTGAGGGCGCGGTTCAGATCGCGCACGGCCCGGCAGTAGCGGTCCAGGGTGGCGTAGGTGGTGGGATCCCGGAGGAGGGCGTGGTTTCTGCCCCGGCGGCGCAGGGCGCCCCGAGTCCAGGTGTCCGAGGCTTCGACCTCGAGGCCGAGAAGATAGTCGAGGCCCTCCCGGCACAGATCCAGGCATCGCGTTCGAACTCCGTTCCGGGCCAGAAAGCCTGCGAGGCGGGCGATGCCGAGAGGGGGCTCGGTGCTCCGCGCCGCGGGGGGATAGATGAGCAGCATGGGGGAGATACTACGAGCGACGGCGGCAAAAGTCTACGACGGTGTGACCCATGGAGGGGAACACCGCCGCGAGGCCCGAAAACGAACCCGTGGGACGAGCCGGCCGCATGCCGCCCACCCGTTAAACCCGGAGCCCCGTGCCTGGAGCGAGTCTTGACTGGAACGCGAGACCGGTGAAGGGTAATCCGAGAGAATGATGTTGCCAGCTGACGCTCTGCGCACAAACTCATCGAGCGTCGAGGGAACCTCGACGCTCGAGACTGAGCTGGTCTTAGCCCGGATTATTCACGGAACTTTCGTGAATAATCCGGGCTAAAGTTTCCAGCGCGTTCACTTGGCGGCGGCTTGCTGCTGCCGACCGTGGCCCCCGGTGCGCCGGTCGGCATGCAGGTCTCTCCGATCGTGGTGCAGTTGTCGGCGGTCCTGCCAGCGCTTCTGTTCGTCCTGCCGCAGTTTGCTGCGATCTTTCTGGTAGGCCTCCCGGTCCTTGGAGCGGACGGCCCGATCCTGCTGGATCGTCTGATGGTCTTGGCTCAGGGCCACACGGTCGGCCGCCGCGGCCGCTTGGTTCCCCGCCCGCCGGTCCGCCTGCAACTTCTCCCAGTCTTGCCGACCCTGCCGCTGTGCCTGCCGGAGC
>DATKAE010000089.1:0-82526 GCA_035498405.1 Thermoanaerobaculia bacterium
CACGGCGCCGGTCTCCCTGAGCGCCGCACGGGGCTCCGGTTCGAAGCGGTAGAGATTGGCCGGGTTCTTCCGGCAGCCGGCGAGGAGCAGGGTGGTTGCGGCCGCCGCCGCGGCGGTCTCCACGAGTCGCGTCTTCACAGCTTCACCCCCAGGAGCCCCAGGAACGCCCGGGGCGGTCCCGGCGCGATGCGGGCCCTCGAATAGTCGGCTCCGGCATCGAAGTACTTCCGGTCGAGAACGTTGTTGACGTTGAGCTGGGCGCTGAGATCGGTGCGTCCGATTTTGAACGAGTACCCGGCCATCAGGTCGAGCGTGGCGTAGCCCGGAAGCTGATAGTCGTTGGCGAGGTCTCCCTGCCGCTGGCTCCGCGCGGTGAGCCCGCCGCCGACGGTCAGTCCGGCCAGGGAGCCGGAGGACCACGCGTACGTCGTCCAGAGCTTGCCGCCGTTGCGGGGCGCGTTCGGCATCTGGTTGCCGGCGGTCCCCAGGAAGCTGTCGTCGAGGACCTCCGTCCAGGTGTAGGCGTAGTTCGCGACGATCTCCCAGCCGGGCGCCGGGCTGCCCCGGACGTCGAGCTCGACGCCCTTGCTTCGGGCCCGGCCGATCGCGAGCCCGTGCACGGGATCGTCGGGAGGATAGAAGGGATCGGGGGCCTCGATGTTCTCCTTGGTGAGCTCGTAGACGGCGAGGCTTCCGGCCAGGCGCCCTCCGGCGGTCTCGGCCTTGATGCCCGCCTCCCACTGAACGGCCGTCTCGGGGGGCAGGGGATTTCCTTGCCGGTCGATCTGCCCGAGATTCGCGGCGCCGAAGTTCTCGCTGTAGCTTCCATAGACGGAGAAGAAACCTGTCGGGTTCCAGAGGAGGCCGATCCGCGGGCTCAGCTTGTCGTCGTGATTGGGGATGTCCGAGTAACTCGTGCGAGCCGTCGCGTTGTCATATCGGAGACCCAGCAGGACGAAGACGTTGCCTGGAATCCGGACCTGGTCCTGGGCGTAGAGGCCCCACCAGTTCTCCGTAGAGGTCGAGGTTTCCGGCGGGTAGAAGATGTCGGGGAAGTCCGAGATCGGTCCGAGTGTCACGCCATGCACCGGGTCGAACGGGTCGATGTCGCCCAGCGCGGAGCCGCTGATGCCGCAGCAGGTCGTGTTCCAGTGGTTGGTGCGGCCGTCCAGGCCGAAGAGCAGGGTGTGTTGGAGCGAGCCGGTGGAGAATCGTCCCGTCAGGTCGACTTCGCCCGCGAATGTCGAGTTGTCTCCGACCTCGCTGAGTCCCACGAGGCTGCCCTCGATCGTGCGCGGAACGATCCCGGCGACGATGGATTCGTCCGTGACGTAGTCTCCGTAGGAGCCGCCATCCTCTTCGTGCGCCGTCTGGCCGCTGACGCGCGCGTTGAGCGTCCAGTGCGGGTCGAGAACCTGCGTCAGGGCCAGGGTGTAGAGGCTCTGATGCGCGTCGAGGTAGTCGGTCTGCTCACCGAGATTGCGCGAGATCGGGATGTCCAGGGGGCGATTTCCGAACGCGACGAGCCCGATGTTGTCCGTCGTCGCCTGGTTGTTGAAGTAGTCGAACTCGAAGGACAGGGTGGTCTGCGGCCCGGGCGTCCATTGGATCATCGGCGCGACGAGCCAACGCTCGTTTCCCACGAACTGCCGGAACGAATCCCCGTTCTCGTAGGCCACGTCGAGCCGGTAGGCGAGCTTGCGGTCGGCCGTGAGCGGACCGGTGGCGTCGACTGTGGTGCGGAGCATGTTCCAGGAGCCGATCTGCTGGTCCACGGAGTAGGCCGGAATCGCGAGGGGTTTCTTCGTCACGTAGTTGACCATCCCCCCGGGCTCGATCCGACCGTAGAGGATCGACGCGGGGCCCTTCAACACCTCGACCTGCTCGATGTTCGCGAGGTCCCGCATGCCGATCGCGCCCGTGTCGATCCGGATGCCGTCCTGATAGACCGCCTCACTCGTGTTGAACCCGCGTAACACGAAGTCATCCGCGTTCGCGCCGAGAAAGAAGCGAGACGTCCGGTAGACGCCGCTCACGTTCGTGACCGCCTGGTCGAGACGCGTGCTCTGCTGGTCCCGGAGGACCTGTTGCGGGACGACCTGGATCGAAGCGGGCGTGTCGATCAAGGGCGTTTCCGTTTTCGTCGCGGTCGTCGCATTCGGTACGGTGTACGAGGGCTTTGCGACGACCTCGACCTTTTCCTCCCGGCCACCGACAGCGAGGACCACGTCGATTCGAAGAACCTGCCCGGCTTTCAGCACGACCGCGTCCCTGACACTCGTCTGGAAGCCGGAGCGCGAGAACGAGAGACGGTAGGAACCCTCCGGAAGCGAGACGATCTCGAAGCGGCCGGCGGTGTCGGTGATTGCGGTGCGACGGCCTGTGGACGAAGCGGTCACTTCGACAGTACAAGCCGGAAGCGGCTCGCCCTGCTGATCGGTGACGACGCCTTGAATGCGTCCGGGGGCCTGTGCCGCCGTTTCGACTCTCAGCCACGCGACGGCCGAGAGCACGGCGACGGCGAGGCGTCCGAGCTTGGACATGACTTCCCTCACGTTCCCGGCGGGTAAAGGGCCCGCCGACCGCGCGGCCGAAGCCGCGCCTAGGAGTTCCGGTCGGAGGCCGGGACGTGGGGAGGGGGAGTCGGAGGCGGATCCGCGAGGCGCTGGGAGGCGGGCAAGATGTCGGGCCAGGTCGCGTCGAGGAGGCGGGGCTCCACGAGGGCCACGCGGTCGGGCGGGAGAGTCAGGGGCCCTGCCGTGGGAACGGCTGTGATCTCGCCACTGCAGCGCGCAAAGGCGAGGACGGACGTGCGGCATTCGCAGCGGATACCGAGCTTGACGCAGCAAGACATCGGGGCCGGCGGCGGAGCGAGCAGGTGGAGTGCTCCGGCCGATCCGGCCAGGAGTTGGACCGACAGGATGAGGACGCCCGTTCGCCGCACGTGGGAATGCTAGCAGACCGATCACGGGTCGTGCGGCATCGAAGTGATGGCGGCCCAGAGCCACGGCGCCGAGGGCGCAGCTCGTACTCGGGTGTCGGGTCTGGCACATCGAGCTTCGGGATGCGAGGCAGGCGAGTGCCGTCCCACATCGGGCATGCGACTGGCGAAATCCGCGAGGTGAGAACGTACAAGACGAAGATTCGTTCTCGGCCGGGAGCTAGACGTGGTCAGGAGGGGGGAGTTCAACAAACAGTTCAAACGGGGGTCAAAGGACGCTCTTGAACGCTTCGGGACGATTGAGCACGCTTCGCAAGCGATTGATACGCAAGCATCGCGAAGAATCCCGGAGCGACGGATCACCTTGCCAAGGTGGATGTCGCGGGTTCGACCCCCGTTCCCCGCTCCAAGCCTTTTACGGCTGACTGCCACTAAGCGCCCGAGAAATCGGGCGCTTCTCCTCTTTCGGCTGTGCGGTCGCAGGAGCCTACGAGGCAGGTAGCGGCGGACGGTTCGCTGACAATGACGCTGACAGCTACGAAAGCCCGGAGGCCGTAACGAGAAGGAACTTGGCGGGGTGGTTAGAACGTTTTCCCTTCTCGGCGAAATAACTCGACGTGCTTAATGCAATCGAGCGTGAAGTGATCGCACAGGCAGGGGCCGAGACCGAAGTCGCGCGGATTATCGAGGCGATCAATTAGACCGGTCGAGCTGGCTTGATGGGTTATCACCGGGGACCGACGTGACGCGGCGGGCCGCGGCGCTTGCCGCGCATGACAGGCGCCCGAGGCTCCAATTCGTCGGTGAAGACGAAAACGCCCGCGCCGTTGGTGGCGGCATACAGTGCCCCGTCTGGACCGGGCGCACGGATAAGGGCGTTCACCCCGGGTCTCGTCAGGCCGACATTCATCGGCGTCCAGCTCGCACCCCCGTCTGTGCTCACGAAGACTCCGCCGTTGGTCCCCGCGTAGAACGTCGATGGCGAATCCGGATCGAAGAGAAGCGCGAAGATCCCCGTGGCCGTCAGGCCGTTGGTCACCTGCGTTCCAAAGGTCATGCCGCCGTCGGTCGACTTGAAGAGGCCGGCGTCCGTACCCGCATACACATTCGAACGGGAGACCGGATCCTCGGCGACCGCAAAGACGCGCCGGGAAGCCAGCGCGCCGTTCGTGAGCAAATGCAACCCGCCTTGTCCACCGACCCTGGTCCCCCAGATTCCAGCGTCGGTACCGATGATGAGCGGAGAAGACGACGAGGGGGGATTGACCACGGCGGCATTGAAAACGGGAGGGAAGGTACCGGTATCCCCGACGTAATAGTGGGGCCACGTCAATCCACCATCAGCGCTCGTTGCGATTGCGCCGTTCTGCTGGTTGAGAGAGGGGCTCACTCCGCCTACGGCGTAGACGGTCGAGGGTGAATTGGGGTCGATCGCGTACGCGTAGGGAATGGGAGCGGGCGGAGCGCCTGGCGTCCAGGTGATCCCGCCGTCGGTGCTCAGGAAGCCTCCGCCATCCGTGCCCGCGAGAATCGCCGAGGACGCCGGGACAGCCAGAAGCGACCAGACGCTTACATCGGGCAGCGTATTGGTGGCGAGTGTCCAGCTTCTGCCGCCGTCCACGCTCTTGAACATGCCGGTTTGCCCGCCCACATAGATCGTCGAGGGTGTGGTGGGATCGACGGCGAGAGCGTAGGCGACGAGCGGTGTGAAGCCGGAATTCGCTGACGCGCTGGTGACTCCGCCGTCGGCGCTCTTGAAGAGGCCGATCTGCGTCCCCACGTAGAGAGTCGACGGGGTGACCGGGTCGATGGCCAGGGCCCAGACGATCTGCAGTGGCAGGCCCGCCGTCGCTCTCTGCCAGTTCGCGCCGCCGTTGACGCTCTTCAAGACCTGGCCGCCGGTGCCGCCGTAGACGGTCGATGGCGTCACCGGGTCGATCGCCAGCGCGAAGAAATTGGACGGTTGACCTCCGACGGCCGTCCAGCCCGCCGCGCCGTCGGTGCTCTTGAAGAGTCCGGCACTCGTACCGGCGTAGATCGTCGAGGACGTCTTCGGGTCGATCGCGAGGGAATGAATGAGCGTGGGAGTCAGGCCGTTCGTCGCCGCCGTCCAGCTCGCGGCCGCGTCGGTCGATCGAAAGACACCGGCGTTCGCCGTACCCGCGTAAATCGTCGACGGCGATTTGTGGTCGACCGCCAAAGCATTGACAGGCTGCGCGCCGAGGCCGCTGATCGCAGCCGTCCAACTCGCCGCGCCATCGGTGCTCTTGAAGACGCCGCCGCCGGTGGCAGCGTAAACCGTCGCCGAGGTCTGTGGATCGACCGCCAGGGAGGTGACGAATCTTGCCGTCAGACCCGTGTTCATCTGAGTCCAGGTCGTGCCGCCGTCGTTACTCTTGAAGACTCCCCGATTCGTACCGGCATAGACGGTCGATGTCTGGATCGGATCGATCGCCAGCGTGAAGACATCGCGCCCAGCGATGCCGGAGAAAGCCCAACTCGCCCCGACATCGACGCTCTTGAAGACGCCGCCGGAGACGCCCGCATAAATCGTCGAGGGGATTCGGGGATCGACCACCAGAGCCCGCACGGTGCCGCCTTCCGGGCTGACACTGACCCAGTGGCCGACGCCAGACTGCGCAAGCCCCGCACCGGGCAAAGCTCCCAGGGCCGCGGTCGCGGCCAGGATCCGGATGGCTGAGAAACGCGACACGGGAGTCACCCTACGGTTGCGGCATTCTACACTTGCTGCGGCGCCAACGACTCGGACCGGCGCGCGCGGAGGCGGGAAGGTCATGGGGAGCGCGAAGACGCTTCCGCCCGTGGTCCCGGCGTAGAGGACCCGGAGAACCTGTTGGCTGGTCTCGATCCTGCCAGCGCTCGGATACGGGTGCTCCGAGCACGTACCAGGCATCGGCGCCGTCGCGCTTGTCGTCCTGCGCAAGCGCACGAGCCCATGAGCGGGCGACCGAGTGCCGCGCGAAGCGGTTCGCTGACAAAGAGGTTGCGGACGATGACAAAGCGGCGAAACTGCTCAGGATTCCGAAGAACTGACGCCTCTTCGACCCCCGTTTCCCGCTCCCAGCGAGAAGTACTCTCGGAGAGGGGCAGCAAATCGTGGCCGCTTACGGTTACTCCCGCAGCGCCCGGACGGGATCGGTCCGCACGGCGCGCCAGGTGGGCAGGAAGCAGGCCGCCAGTGACGCAATCGTCATGACCGCGAGTGCGGACCCGAACGCCGATGGGTCGCGTGGGCTCACCTTGTAGAGCAGGTTCCCGATCAGCCGGGTCAGTCCGAGCGCCGCCGCTCCACCCAGGACGACGCCGCCCGCCGTCAAGGCGAGGCCGTGCGACATCACGAGCCGCACGAGATCGGATACGCTCGCGCCGAGCGCCATCCGGAGCCCCAGCTCGTGCTTGCTCTGCGACACCGCGCAGGACATCACGCCGTACAGGCCGATGCCGGACAGCAGGAGGGCAAGTCCCCCGAACACGCTGAGGAGCGTCACCGCCACCCGCTGGGTCGACGTCGAGCGGTCGACCTGCTCGCGCATCGTGATGACCTCCGACGGCGCCAGGTTGGGGTCGAGCGCGTGGACTTCCCGCACGAGCTCCGACGCCAGCGAGGACGGGGTGAGCGACGTTCTCACGTAGAGGCTCGCCCAGCCCGAGAAGTTCTGGCGCAAGGGCACGTAGAAGAAGGGCTTCGGTTGCTCCTGGAACGATTGGTATTTCGACTCCCGGGCGACGCCGACCACCTGCGTCCACCGGCCCTTGACCTGCAGTTCGTGGCCGACCGGGTCCCTCCCGGGCCAGTACTTCGCTGCCATGGTCTCGTTCACGACGGCCACGAGCGCGGCGTTCTCGTCGTCTGCGGAGGTGAACTCACGGCCGGACACGAGCGGGATTCCCAGGGTCTTCAGATATCCGGGGCTCACCTCGTTGTACTCCGCCGCGAGCTGTTCGTCGGGCTACCTACATGGTCGGCGCCCCGTCAAGCGCCGACCCTGTCGAGGTAAAGGCGGCCAGACTCCCTTTCACGCCCTGGCGGCCTCGTCGGCCCGCTGGGTACGGCACCGCGGCGGTCGCGGGATAGAGTTGTTCCGAGGCCATCCGATGACACTTCCAGCCGGGACCCGTCTCGGCCCCTACGAGATCAGGTCGCCGCTTGGCGCCGGTGGGATGGGGGAGGTGTACCGGGCACGGGACGGGAAACTGGATCGGGACGTCGCGATCAAGGTCCTTCCCCAGTCCGTCGCGGCGGATCCCGACACGCTTTCCCGATTCGAACGAGAGGCGAAGGCGGTCGCGGCCCTATCTCATCCCAACATCCTGGCGATTCACGACTTCGGCAACCAGGACGGCGTTGCCTATGCCGTCATGGAGCTTCTGGAAGGCGAGACACTGCGCGGCAAGCTCGACGCCGGTCCGATTCCGCAGAAGCAGGCCGTGGACTATGCGCTGCAGATCGCCAGGGGCCTCTCCGCGGCCCACGAGAAGGGCATCGTCCACCGGGATCTGAAGCCCGAGAATCTCTTCATTTCCAGAGAAGGTCATCTCAAGATCCTCGATTTCGGCCTGGCCAAGCGGGTCGAGGCCGTCGCTCCGGGCAAGGAGACGAGTGCGCCGACTGGCTCGGGCCACACGCAGCCCGGGACGGTCATGGGGACCGCGGGCTACATGTCGCCGGAGCAGGTGAAGGGGTTCCAGGTCGATCACCGCTCGGACATCTTCTCGTTCGGGACGATCCTCTACGAGCTGCTCTCGGGGAACAGGGCGTTCAAGAGAGAGACGAACGTTGAGACGATGGCGGCGATCCTGCGAGACGAACCGGAGGAGCTGACGGCCTCGGCGCAAAATGTCTCCCCGGCGCTCGACCGCATCGTCAGGCATTGCCTGGAGAAGGACCGCGAGCAGCGGTTCCAATCGGCCAGAGACATCGCCTTCAGTCTTTCGGAGCAGTCCTCACCTGCGGTGACGAGCGGCGCACGGGAGGCCACCACCCCCCCGATCGGATCAGCGGGTTTGTGGGTCGCGGTGCTCCCCTTCAAGTACGGCGGTTCCAACGCGGATCTCGCGGCCCTTGCCGACGGGATCTCCGAGGAGATCGGGACCGGTCTTTCGCGGTTTCGGTATCTCTCGGTCGTCGCCAGCGCCTCGGCGTCTCGTCTGAAGGGAGAAGGTGGGGACGAGCGGGCCGTGGCCGCCAAGCTCGGCGCGCGTTACGTGCTGGAGGGGAGCATCCGCGGGGGAGGCTCCGCCATCCGCGTCAGCGCCCAGCTCGTCGACGCCCAGACGGGAGCCCAGCTCTGGTCCGAGACGTTCAACCGGGACCTTCAGGCGTCGAGCGTGTTCGAGGCCCAGGACGACATCGCGGCGCGCATCGTCGCGACGGTCGCCGACAGCTACGGAGTGCTCGTGCATGCCATGCGGTCGGCGATCCGGCAGAAAGACGATGCTCATCTCACGCCCCTGGAGTGGCAGTTCCAGTACTTCGCCTATCGGGAACAGATCACGCCCTCGGCCCACGCGGAGCTCAGGGGCCGGCTGGAGCGCGCGGTGGAGCGAGATGGCCGCCAGTCGGACCTCTGGGCCTGCCTCGCGCAGATCCACGTCGACGCGTACGCGTTCGGCTTCCAGGGCGATGCGACTTCTCTCGATCGGGCGCTGGCCGCGGCCCGTCGCGCGGTCGAGCTCGACCGGTCGAACCAGTTCGCGCTCGTCGCGCTGGCGCAGACGCACTTCTTCCGCCAGGACCTCGCGGCGTTCGGCCCCGCGGCCGAGCGCGCGATGGCGCTGAACCCGCTGAACACCGATGCGGTCGGGATCCTGGGGCTGCAGATCGTGCACACCGGCGAGTTCGAGCGGGGCGCCGCGATCGTGCGCCGCGCGATGGAGCTCAATGCGAACCACGCGGGCTGGATGCATTTCGCTCCCCTCTGGGAGCACTTCCACCGTGGTGAGTACGAGCAGGCTCTCGAGCGCGCGAACCGGGTGGATGTCCCCGGCCTCTTCTGGCCCTACCTGGTGATGGCGTCGGCCTGCGGACACCTCGGACGGCGCGCCGAGGCGCAAGCCGCGGTCCGGGATCTGCTGGCGCTCGATCCCGACTTCGCGGCGCACGCGCGCTCGAACGTCGGGACCTGGCACTTCGCGAGCGGCCTGATGGAGCCCATACTCGAGGGGCTGCGCAAGGCGGGGCTTTCGATTCCGGCGACCGACGAATCATCCGAGTTGCCTCGGCGGGGCGTTGCGGTCGCGGCAAGGCCCGATCGTGCGGCGTCGGGCACACACTCGGCGCAGGACCGCGCCGACGAAGGCTTCTGGGTCGCGGTGCTGCCGTTCAAGTACGGCGGCGCTGACAGGTCCCTCAAGACCCTGGCCGAGGGACTGACCGAGGAGATCCTGACGGGTCTCTCGCGCTTCTCCTATTTGAGGGTGATCGCGCGCAGCTCGACCTCGAGTCATGTCGATGAGACGGTGAATGTGCGCTCCGCCGGCAAGGACCTCGGTGCCCGCTACGTGATGGAAGGCAGCCTGCGGCAGGCTGGAGCGAAGCTGCGCCTCGCGGTGCAGGTCGTGGACGGGGTCTCCGGCGCCCATCTCTGGGCTGAGAACTACGAACGCCCCTTCAGCCCGGAGAGCATTTTTGCGCTGCAGGATGATCTGGTGCCCCGCATCGTCTCGACGGTGGCAGACCAGAACGGCATTCTGACTCGCAGGATGAGCGAAACGCTGCGCAGCAAGAGCGAAGACGCCTTGACCCCGCATGAGGCCGTGCTCCGCGCCTTCAGTTATTTCGAGCGCGTGACTCCCGAGGAGCACGCAGTCGTAAGACGAATCCTGGAGCGCGCCGTGCGCGAGGCTCCGGACCACGCCGACTGCTGGGCGATGCTGTCCCTCATGTATACCGTCGAGTTCGCAGACGACTTCAATCCCGGGCCCAATCCTCTCGACCGTGCCCTGGCCGCGGCACAGCGCGCTGTGGATCTCGCCGCAACTCATGCTCTCGGCCACTACGCGCTGGCTTTCGTTTACCTCCTCCGCAAGGAGACCGCTTCCTTCCGAGCGGCGGCGGAAAGAGCCATCGCGCTCAATCCCATGGATGGATCGATCATGGGCATCCTCGGCGTGCTCACAAGCCACGCCGGCGAGCTGGAGCGGGGTTGTCAGATGGTGGAAGCTGCCATGGAGCTCAATCCCAACTATCCGGGCTTGTTCCGCTGGTCCGCGTTCACGAAAGCCTATTTCCAGGGTCAGTACGCGGAGGCGCTCGAGCTGGCGGTTCGCATCAACATGCCCAATTACTTCTACGCCTATGCCGCGCGGGCAGCGGCGCTCGGCCAGCTCGGCCAGCGCGAGGCCGCGGAGAAAGAGCTGCGAGAACTGCTGGCCCTCCGTCCCGACTTCGCCACAGCGGCACGCCGGGAATATGCCAAGTGGTATGACCCCGAGCGGGTTGAGCAGATGATCGAAGGGCTCCGCAAGGCGGGCCTGGAGATTGCACCGGAGGGAGCCGTCGCAGCGCCGGCGTCCGACCGCGCTCGTCCTTCCGCGGCCGACTCGGGTGCCGCCCGCGCCGACGAAGGCTTCTGGGTCGCGGTGCTGCCGTTCAAGTACGGCGGCGCCGACGCATCCCTCAAGTCCCTGGCCGAAGGGCTGACCGATGAGATCGTGACGGGCCTGTCGCGCTTCTCCTACCTCAGGGTGATCTCGCGCGGCTCGGCCCCCGACGCACAGTCCGCTGGCAAGCAGCTCGGCGCGCGCTACATCATGGAAGGTAGCTTGCGGCAGGCGGGGACCAAGCTGCGCCTCGCGGTGCAGCTGGTGGACGCCGTCTCAGGCGCTCATCTCTGGGCGGAGAACTATGAGCGCATCTTCAGCCCGGAGGCGGTTTTCGATCTTCAGGACGAGTTGGTTCCGCGGATCGTCTCGACCGTCGCGGACATGCACGGTGTCTTGCCGCGAAGCATGAGCGAAGTTGTGCGGCTGAAGTCTGCGGATCAAATGAGCCCATACGAAGCGCTGCTGCGCAGCTTCGGGTACAACGAGCGGTTCACCCCGGAAGACCTTGCCGAAGTGCGGACCTGCCTGGAACGGGCCGTTCAACAGTCCCCCGGAAACGCTGAATGTTGGGCCATGTTGTCGTTGATGTACGCAAACGAGTACGGGCACTGGGACAATGCGGGACCGGATTCTCTCGACCGGTCACTGCGAGCCGCACGGACGGCGGTCGAAGCGGCGCCCTTGCATTCCCTGCCTCATTACGCGCTGGCCCAGGCTCTCTTCTTCAAGCGCGAGATTCCGGCCTTCCGAGTTGCCGCGGAACGGGCCATTTCGCTCAACCCAATGGATGGAGCCACCGCCGCGTTCATGGGTTTGCTCATCGCCTACGCCGGGGATTGGGAGCGCGGCTGTGCTCTATCGGACAAGGGTTCGCAACTGAATCCCAACCATCCGGGATGGTACCGCTATACCGCCTGGCACGACGCCT
The DNA here is from genome assembly GCA_035498405.1 of Thermoanaerobaculia bacterium. Classification (GTDB taxonomy): domain Bacteria; phylum Acidobacteriota; class Thermoanaerobaculia; order UBA5066; family Gp7-AA6; genus DATBFU01. Next base: position 11,436 of record DATKAE010000089.1, read on the forward strand.
ACCGCAAGAAGGACTATCGCAAGGCGCTGGACGTGGCTCTACACCTCAATGCCCCAAAGAACTACTACACCCATGCGGTGTTGGCCATCTGCTACGCGCAACTTGGCCGGATGGAGGAGGCGCGCAAGGCGATCCGGGACATGCTCGCGCTGAAACCGAACTACGCTGAAGTCGCCCGCGAATTGCACGGGAGATGGATCGACCCGGATCTGGTGGAGCAGCTGATGGATGGGCTCCGCAAGGCGGGGCTCGAGATCGCGCCGAAGGGGAGAGCCGAAGCGCCTGCACTCGCCCCTGCCCATTCCTCTGCGCAAGATGCATCGGGCGCGGTGCGCGCCGAGGAGGGCTTCTGGGTCGCGGTCCTGCCGTTCAAGCACGGGAGCACGGACGCCTCACTCGCGACTCTGGCCGAGGGAATCACCGGGGACATCGTGACCGGGCTGTCGCGCTTCTCGTACTTGAAGGTCATCGCGCGAAGCTCAACGACCCGGTACGCCCACGAGGCCGTCGACGCGCGGTCCGCCGGCAAGGATCTCGGCGCCCGCTACCTCATGGAAGGCAACCTGCGGCAGGCGGGAGGGAAGCTCCGCCTTGCGGTGCAGCTCGTGGACGCGGTCTCCGGCGCCCATCTCTGGGCCGAGAACTACGAACGCGCCTTCAGCCCGGAGGCCGTCTTCGAGTTGCAGGACGACCTCGTTCCGCGGATCGTTTCGACGGTTGCGGACATGAACGGGGTGCTGCCCCGCAGCATGAGCGAGGCCGTGCGCAGCCGCATCCCCGAGCAGTTGAGCCCCTACGAGGCGGTGCTGCGCAGCTTTTCCTATTTCGAGCGGGTCACGGCCAAAGAGCTTGGCGCGGCTCGGTCCGGCCTCGAGGAGGCCGTGCAGAAGGCGCCGGCCTACGCCGATGCCTGGGCGATGCTGGCGCTCCTGTGCGTTCAGGACTACGCGCAAGGATTCAACCTTCGGGCGGATTCCCTGGCAAACGGGTTGAACGCGGCACGGCGCGCCGTCGAGACGGCGCCATCCAGTCCTCTGGCCTATTTCAGTCTCGCCCAGGCGCTCTTTTTTCAAAAGGACTTCCCGGGCTTCCGTCATGCGGCGGAGCGGGCTGTCGCCCTGAACCCCATGGACGGCAATTCCATCGCTTTTCTCGGCGAGTTGCTGACCTATGCGGGCGACTGGGAGGGTGGCCTTGCGCTGGCAGAGAGGGCCAAACAGCTCAATCCCCACCACCCCGGATGGTATTGGTATGCCGACTTCTACAACGCGTACCGGCAGGGCGACGACCGCAGGGCGCTCGCATTCGCGCTCAAGGTCAATCTGCCGGGCCACTGGGGTGCGCACGCAGCGCTGGCCGCCGCCTACGGGCAGCTCGGGGAAAGTGATGGGGCCGCCAGGGCCGTGCGGGATCTCCTCAAACTGCGGCCGGACTTCGCGGCCAGGGTACGCAGAGACATCGAGAAGTGGTGGGCCCCCGAGTACGTGGAGCGTTTCATTGACGGAGTACGCAAGGCGGGTCTCGGCGTGCCCGCGCCCGGAGGAGCCGAACCGCAGGCGAAGCCCGCAGCGGTTGCGATCGCGGTGCTGCCTTTCTCGGACCTGAGCCCGACAAAGGATCAGGACTACCTCTGCGAGGGCATGGCCGAAGAAATCATGAACGCGCTCGTCCAGATCGACGGCATCCGCGTCGCGTCGCGGGCGTCGGCCTTCCGGGTCCGGCGGGACGGCGGCGACCTGTCCGCGATCGCCCGCGCGCTGTCGGTGGGACACGTTCTGGAGGGCAGCGTGCGGACGGCGGGCAGCCGGCTTCGCGTGACCGCGCAGTTGACGGACGTCGCAAGCGGCTATCAGGTCTGGTCGGAACGGTACGATCGAGAGACGACCGACGTGTTCGCCGTCCAGGACGAAATCGCCGCGGGCGTCGTCGAAGCGGTGAAGGCCCGGCTCGCTCCGGGAGCGCCGGCGATTCGCGCTCGGCCGCGGGCCCGCAACCTCGAGGCATATCGGAGCTACTTGAAGGGTCGGCACCTTCGGTACGCGAGAGAGGACTATGGCGGGGCCATTCGCGCCTTCGAGGAGGCCATCCGCCTCGATCCGAATCATGCGCCTTCGTGGACGGGCCTGGCGGAGAGCAACGCGGCCGCGGCGAACATCGGCGCGATCCCGGCACGCGAGGCCTGCGCCGCCGCGCGGAAAGCCCTGGCGACCGCAGTCGAACTGGAGGGAGAGACGGCGGACAGCCTGCACGGCGAGGCCTTCGTGGCTCTGATCGAACGACGATGGCCGGCGATGGAAGCCGCCTGGCGACGGGCGATCGAGCTCCAACCCACTCACGCCCTGGCCCTGGGCTCGTTCGGGATCAGCCTTTGCATCCGCCAGAAGCTCGACGAGGGGTTTCGGCTCCTGGAGCGCGCCCGGGAGGCCGATCCGCTCGCCTCCTTTCCCTACATGCTCACCGGATGGTCGCTGCTGTGCAGCGGGAAGCCACAGGAGGCCCTGCGTTACGCGGAGGACGCTCTCTCGTTCGAGAAGGAGGACGCCTCGGCCCTGTTTTGCTCGAGCATGGCGAAGGTCGCCCTGGGGAAATTCGACGAAGGCATCGCGACTGCGGAGCGCCTGGTCGCGATGACGCAACGCGGGTCCTCTTTCCTCGGTGTGCTGGGGTGGGCACTGGCGACCGCAGGACGGGAGGGCGAAGCCCGGACACTCCTCGAGGAGCTGCGAGCGCGCCCGGCGGGGCTCCCGGTCGTCTCCGAGGCGTGGCTGCTCGGCGCGCTCGGCGAGATCGATGCGGCGTTCGAGGTGCTCGCGCGCGCAGAGGATGAGTGCCAGGCCCTCCTCTACTACACCGGCCTGCCCGGCTTCGATTCGCTCCGCGCCGACGCGAGATTTGGAGCGCTGCTCGAGAGGCTGGGGCTGTCGCCCTCGACTGAAGCCGCCGCCAGACCCCGCCGGCAATAGCGGCCGCGTCCTGTTTTCAGCGACTTAGAGCTCAATCGTTTGCCGTCGCTCGATCACCTCGGGTGACGGCTAGGGCGAACCATTCGATGAGTCGCAGCCGTCCGGAGAACCCTTTTGGATTGATGCATTTGAATCGCGCCTCGGGGGAGGCGCCGGCCATAGCGTCATAGTCGTGAGATCGCGAAAGGAGAACTTGCGATGAACACGCTGTTTATCGTTCTCATCGCTGTCGCCGTCATTTCGACCGTCTACAACCTCTACGCGAAACGCGTCGATCGCAACATCATCCAGTCCGATGCCAAGAGGGCCACGCCGGCCACCATGTACATGGACGGCGTCGATTTCATGCCGACGAGCAAGAACGTGCTCTACGGCTACCACTTCAAATCGATCGCCGCCGCGGGTCCCATCGTCGGCGTCATCACCGCCGCAAACCTCTGGGGCTGGCTGCCGGCGCTGATCTGGCTGGTGCTCGGCGTCAGCTTCATCGGGTGGGCCAGCGATTACTCGGCGATCATGGTCGCGGTCCGCAACGACGGAAACAGCCTAGGCGCCATCTCGCACAAGCTGATTGCCCCGCGCACGCGAACGATCCTCTTCGTCTTCATCTTCTTCTACCTCATGCTTCTCGCCGGGGCCTTCGTCGGCATCCTCGCCGCCATCCTCTCGGCCCGGCCCGACGTGCCCTTCGGCATCATCATGCTGGCGCTGATGGGCTTGCTCGCCGGGCAGATGATGTATCGCTGGAAGATGGACCTGATCGCCGTCACGGCGATCGTCGTCTTCGTGACGCTCGCGGCGATGGCCCTGGGCCCGATGGGACAGCACAAGGACGCCGCCGGCAAGCTGGTGCAAGGCCCGGTCGGCGGTGCTGTCGTGTCGCTCAACAATGCCGTGGATTCCCTTGGCGGCAAGAAGCCTCTCTTGAGCGTCGCCGATCCAACCCTCTCCGACCCGCGAATCCCCGTCCCCGGTCCGGACGGCAAGCGCCCCGCCACGGCGGCGTACGACCCACAGACCGGCCTGGTGCGGACGCTTCCCAACTACCTGATCTGGATGGCGTTTCTCTTCCTCTTCTCCTACCTGGGCGCCAACCTGCCGATCTGGCGCTTCGCGCAGCCGGTCAACTACATCGGCTTCTGGATCATGCTGATCACCATCGTCTTGAGCGCGGTCGGTGGAGTGGTGGCGCCGCTGACCGGCGTCACGGATTCCGCCGGCAAGACGATCGGCGCTTTCGCGCTGGCGGCGGTCAAGGACCTGGGATTCTCCGCTCAGGCCGGCGCGGCATGGCAGCCGCTATGGCCGATGCTCTTCGTGACCATCGCCTGCGGCGCGATCTCCGGCTGGCACGCGCTGGTCGGCTCGGTCGGCACGGCGCGGCAGCTCCAGTACGAGACCGACGCCTTGCCCGTGGGAGCGGGCTCGATGTTCGGCGAGTACAGCCTCGCGCTCCTCTCGCTGATGGCCGTCTCGATCGCCGGGGTCGGCGGGGGCGGCGGAAGGTTCGCGGCCGGAGTCGGAAAGCTGATCTACGCCGGGACGTTCGGCGTGGTGCCGGAAGTCCTCGGGACGGCCCTCGGGTTCGGCGCGTTCGTCATGATCGTGCTGACGGTCACGCAGCTCGTCTTCCGAGTCATGCGCGTCACACTGGGCGAGTGGCTCGGCGACCGGATCCCGCCGGTTCGCAACATGCACGTGGCGAGCATCATCTCCATGGTGCTCACGTTGGCACTCGTGCTGACCGGCACCTGGGTCTATCTCTGGCAGATGTTCGGAGCTTCCAACCAGCTGATGGCGGCGCTCTCGCTGCTGGTGGTCACGGTCTGGCTGAAGTCGGAAAAGCGCAACCCGACGTACGCCCTCGTGCCGATGATCTTCATGTACGTCACGACGCTCGTCGCCACCGCGGTGACCGCACGCAATCTCTACGTGACGATCGCCGCCAACCCGAAGATCAGCGGTCTGCCGGTGGCCGGGGCCTGGGCGATGATCGGTGTCTCAGCGCTTCTCATCGTGGCCGCTTTACTGATCGGCTGGGATGGTCTGAAGGCCTATCAACGGTATCGCGTGAAGCCGCCGCTTGTGGCGACCGTTCCCAAGCACGCCTAGGACTGTGTCGCTCGCTCGCCTAGCGCCCGCAGCGCCCCGAAGAATCGGGAGGCGGGCGCCGGCGGGGCGGGCAGGTCGGCGTGGAGCTGAAAATTGGGGTCCTCCCTTCGGACCGACAGGCGCCGGACCTTGATGTCGGCGTCGCGCGCGAGCCCGAGGAGGGCGTCGGCGAGCGGCAGAGCTTCGTCGACCTTCGTGAAGACCGTCAGATCGCCCGCGGCGGTCGGCTCGCGTGCCTTCCAGCGCTCGGAGGCCATGCGTCGCCGCGCCTCCCGGGCCGACCAGCTCCGGCCGTCCAGCGCCTCGATGTCGTGCGGCGGCGGACGCCGCGTCTTTCCGCGGACGATCAGCGTGTCGCGGCGCCCCTGCCGGCGCGCAAGGGCCCAAATCCACGGAACGTCCCGCGGCTCGAGGAAGACGACGAGCGTGACGCTCTCGAAGGGCGGATTCGCTTTCGCGAGCACCAGCTCGACGGATGTAGTTCCGAGCCATCGCAGGGTTGTTTTTTCTCCGAGCAGCGGCAATCCTTCCGTAAACCAGCGCAGGGTGGCGCTTCCCTTACGGACGTTCCAGATGCTGCCGATGGCAAACCATCCCATGACGAGCACGACGGCCACCGCCAGAACGGCGATCATGACGGCTCCGGCAGGCACGGTCGCCCGATGAGAGCTCTGAAGGAGTTCCTGTTTGGGCTGTTCGGGTACGAAACCGCGCAGCAGGCGCAGGAGATCCGCGCCTCGATGGAAAGGCTATTTCTGCTCGTGACCTTCGGCGACATGCTCGGGCTGCCGATTATGCCGCCCTACTACGCCCTGCGTCTCCTGCCCTACGTCACCGGGGCTGTCCGCGGCTGGAAGCGCGGGCTCATGCGGGAACGGCAGTTCGGCGCGGGCCACGAGCACGATCTCCACGGGGTGTAGCGGGCTCCGACGATTTCTTTTTCAACGAGGATGATTCGTTTGCATCCCCGGGCGGATCGCCCAGTCCGTTTAGGCTTTCTGGTGTCTCGGGGGCAAGGAGGACGGAATGGCCAAGAAAGAAGAAGAGGAGAAGCCCGGGGGGCTCAAAGGGTTCTGGCGGGGCTTCCGCGAGACGATCTACGGCATGTCGGCGCACGACATGACACGGGCCGCGCTGCGGACGCGCGCTTCGATGGAGCACCTGTTCATCCTCATCACGATGGGGGACCTCCTCGGTATCCCGATTCTTCCGCCCTACTACAGCTTGAGACTGCTGCCTTACGTCGTGCCGCAAGTCGCGACCTGGAAGCGGCGCATGCTGCGGGAGAAGGACGTCTCCGACGCCATGTTCTGAGGGGGCAGCCCTGGGGCTCGGGAGACCACGAGAATTCCCGCCCGAAGAGCCTTCGAGAGGAGATGCCGCAATGGGAATGAAAGAGGTCTTTGAGAAGAACCCCGACCGCCGCTACATCATGTTTGGAGGCAAGGGCGGGCTGGGGAAGACGACCTTCTCGGCCGCCACCGCCTACTGGCTCGCTTCCCAGGGCAAGAGAGTTCTCGTCTTCTCGGTCGACCCGCAGGCCTCGCTGACGGATATCTTCCAGCGTGACATCTTCGGCAAGGGGCCGGTGAAGATCATGGAAAACCTGTGGGCGCAGGAGATCGACGCCGACAGCCACATCAAGGAATACCAACAGGAGATCCGCCAGAAGATCCTCGACAAGTATGGCCTCGCGGAGGTGCCCGAAGAGATCGAGCACTACATCCGGGCCGCCAGCGCCGAGCCGGCAATGGAGGAGAGCGCGATCTTCGACGCCGTGGTGGACGTCGTCGTCAAAGGGGACTACGACTACTACATCTACGACCTCGTCCCTCTCGGGCACGCCCTGTACTACCTCTCGATGGCCAAGGTCTACGACGAGTGGATCAACAAGGTGACGAAGCTGCGGGAGGAGATGCGCGAATACGAGGAGATGGTCAGCCGCCTGAAGCGCCAGAAGGAGACCGAGCAGGACGAGATCCTGAGGGAGCTGCTCTACATCAAGGAACGGATCAACGCGTCGTCCTCGATCCTGACGGACAAGAAGAAGACGGCCTTCTTCTTCGTGGTCGTGCCCGAGGATACGATCATCAAAGACACGCTGAAGGCGGCCGGTCTGTTCTCGCAGTTCAACGTGCCGATCGGCGGCTACATCGTCAACCGCGTCATCCCCCGCGGCCTGCTCAATCAGGCGATTCCCGATTACCTGAAGAACCGGATCCAGATGCAGGAACGGCACCTCGCGGAGATCCGATCGGCACTTGGCGACCAGGTGCTGGCCTATGTTCCGGAGCTGGATCGCGACGTGACCGGCCTTCCGATGATCGCGAAGCTCGCGGAGATCATGTACGCCGATCAGATCGGCGGAGTCGTCGGCCAGGGAGCCGGCGCATGAACCACATCGAGAAGTCCCTGCGCGTTTACCTCGGGGAGCACCCCGGTCTGAAATACCTCTTCTTTGGCGGCAAGGGGGGCGTCGGAAAGACGGTTTTTGCGGCCGCCACGGCGATATGGCACGCCCAGCAGGGGCGCCGGACGATTCTCGCCTCGACCAATCCGGTCCACAGCCTGACGAATCTCCTGGGCCAGGACGTTCTCGGAAAGCACACGCCGGTGGAGGGAGTTCCCAACCTCTGGGCCTACGAAATCGAGACGAAGGATACGATCGAACGGAGCAAGACCGAGATTCGCGAGAAGATCAAGTGGTTCCTGAAGTTTGCGGACATCTCAACGAAAGCCGAGGACTTCGTGGAGTCGGCGACGATGAACCCGGCGTTCGAGGAGTCGGCCATGTTCGAGAACATGATCGACCTGATGTTCAAGAACGAGTATGACGTCTACGCCTTCGACACGGCGCCGACCGCCAACGCGCGGAGGCTCCTCGGGATGTCGAAGGTCTACTCGTTGTGGGTCAACAAGATGTTGAAGAGCCGGGAGGAAGCGAAGACCCTGCGAGAGATGCTCTCCTTTACCAAGAGGAAGGAGGCCGACCCGCTGATGGATTACCTCCTCAGTTTCCGCGATCGGATGGAGCACGGACGGTTGCTTCTGACCGATCCGGAAAAGACCTCGTTCTTCTTCATCACCCTGCCCGAGGCGCTTCCGATCGCCGTCATCACCCGATTCATCCAGTGGTTCCACGACTTCGGGATCCCCGTCGGCGGCGTCATCGTCAATATGCTGATCGACGCTTCCTCGGTCGGGCCGGAATCAGCGGAATTCGTCAGGAACCGGGTTGCGATGCAACAGGAGCACATGCGGACGGTGTGGCAGAAGTTCGACGGCAGCGTCCGTGCCATCGTCCCTCTCTTCGAGACCGAGATCCGAGGGCTGCCGATGCTCCGCCGGTTGAGCGACGCCCTGTTCGTCTGAAGAGCCCCGCGGCGCAGGAGCCGAAGCCGGGGGAGACGAGGTAACGCGGTTCCGGCGGGCTAGTCGCTTTTCCGGTAGAGGCCGTTGGCGGACACGCGGCGGCCGACTTCCGTCCTGGGGCGCGCGGTTCGCGTGGGCTCGAGGGGATGGAGGCCGAAGCGCGAGAGCTCCTGGTCGAGCCTCGCCGCGTCGACGAGGAAGTGTCTTCCGCTGTCGAAGCCCTCGTAAAGATCGCGCTCGCCCGCAACGGGATGCGTCCCGCGCCCCGTCAGGTCCGTCTCGGGCGTGAAAACCGAGACGAGTAGCCTCCCGCCGGGCTTCAGAACCCGGGCCGTCTCCCGGAGCGCACGGTCCCACTCCGCGCGGCTCTGCGCGCAGTGGTAGACGCCGAGCGCGAGGACGAGATCGAAGGTACCGTCGGCGGCGAAGGAAAGATCGTCCATGAGCCCGACCCGCACACGGCGGTCGGCCTCGGCGGCCCCCAGGATCGCGGCGACGCGGTCCCGCGTTTTGGCGACCATGGCCGGCGAGGAATCGACGGCCTCGACGTCGAATCCCGCCTGCGCCAGAAACACGGCGTTGCGGCCGGCCGCGCAGCCGAGGTCCAGGACCCGCACGGTCGCGGGATCGGCGTACTCGCGCGCGAGCTCCGTCAGGCGAACGTCCGGCTCGCGAGCGGCAAACCGCGCGATATTTTCCGGTGAGTCCCAGAACGAGGACATGGGCGATTCTGACAGCGCTTCTTCCAGGAAGGAACAACGCCCTGTCCGGCTGTCTTCCTACCCTTTCTGGCGCCAGACCGAGGCGATGACCCTGAGGACCCTTGTCGGCCGAGGGGCTCAGGGTCGCCCGCCTGACTGAGGCAAATGCATCTTGCGGAAGATCGAGCCCTGCCTCAAGGTCGCCTCACATGAGTGCGTCGCAGGGGCGGGGATGCCGAGGCTGTTGATCATCCAGGCGACCGGGTATCGGCGCCGCGACGTCCGCGTTCCCTACAAACTCCGCAAGCGAAAGCTCGTCGGCGCCGTTCTTCCTTATCTCGGCGCGCTGGCGCCGAAGGAATGGGACGTGACGCTCGTGGACGACGCCACCGAAGACGTCGATTACGACGCCGACGTGGACGCCGTCGCGATCACGATCCGCACGGTGACGTCCCTGCGGGGATACGAAATCGCGCGAACATTCCGGGACCGGAACATCCCCGTGTTGATGGGCGGCCCCCACGCGACCTTTCACGCGGAGGAGATCGCCCGGCACGCCGACGCCGTGTGTATCGGCGAGGCCGAGGGAGTCTTTCCCAGAATGCTCGAGGACGCCGCGGCGGGGCGGCTGCAGAAGTTCTACCGTCGGGACTCCTCGGCGCCCCTCGACAACATGCCGGCGCCGCGGTGGGACCTCCTCGATCGGTCGAAATACGTCTTCTACCGGCCCTTCGTCATTCAGTATTCGCGGGGATGCCCCTTCACGTGCGATTTCTGCGCCGAGCGGCGGCTCAACGGGGACTACGGCTACCGATTCCGCCCCGTGGAGGAGGTGGTCGAAGACATCAAGAGATGCGGAAGCCGGCACATCTTTTTCGCCGCCAGCCAGTTCGCCGGCGACAAGGCCCACGCGATGGAATTGATGGAGGCTCTGATTCCGCTCAAGATCCGCTGGTCCACGTTGATCTCCGCCCACTTCTGCCTCGACACGACATTCCTCGACCTCGCCCGGCGATCCGGCCTCCTGCACGTCAACATGGGAATCGAGAGCATCGACCAGAACACGTTGAAGACGATGCACAAGGGCTTCAACCGGGTCAGGCAGTATGAGGAGGTCCTGCGCAATCTGACCGCGCGCGGGATCAGTTACTCCCTGAATTTCGTGTTCGGATCCGATGCCGAAGAAGAGGACGTCTTCGACACGACCCTGCGCTTCTTGAGCGAGCAGAAGGCCGAGACCGCCTACTTCAACATCCTCATACCGCTACGGGGAACGGCGTTGTACGAGCGCTTCAAGGCCGAGGGCCGTCTTCTCGACGAGGAAAACATGGAGAGATGGCCGGAGTTGTCGTGCCACTTCAAGCCCCTGCGCTACGGGCCGGAGGAGCTGGTGCGCCGCGTGGCGAGGATACGCCGGGAGTTTTACACGCACCGCTCCGCGGTGCGCCGGCTGCCGGTCCCCCGCCGCAAGTCCCACTTCGCCGCCTGGAACCTGCATTTTCTGCAGAAGAAGGTCGCGAGAAACCTCGACTCGATGCGCGATTTCACCGAGTTCTAGCTCAGTTGGCCGGGGCCACCCCGAGCGCCTGGTAGAGCGCTGCCGCGTCGTACACAGTTGCGCCCTTGATCACCACGACCACGCGGCGGATGTCGGAGATCCGAGCGACCGGGTCGCCGTCCACGAGAATCACGTCGGCGACCTTCTGGGGCGCGATCGATCCGGATTCGCGGTCGTGGTTCATCACGCGCGCCGCGCCGAGGGTGGCCAGTTGCAGGACCTTGGGGGCCGGGATCCCGGCGCTGACGTAGTCCTCCAGCTCTCGATGCAGCGCGAAACCCGCGAGGGCATCGGTGCCGGCGACGATCGGCTGGCCCGAGTCGTACAGTAGCTTCAGCATCCGCAACATCGCCTGGTAGGAATCCCGGTAGCGCTGGTCCATCCCCTCCGGCACGGGAAGGCCTCCGCCGAGATACCCGCGGCGGATCTGCGCGGGGAGCCGGTTCGCCACGGGTGCCATGTCGGGCGCCATGACGCCGGGTCTCGCGACGAACATCTCCTCGAAGACGTTGACCGTCGGGTCCAACACGGTGTGGTGTGACTGGAGGAGCCGCAGGAAAGCGCGGACGCGCTCCGAGTCGAGATCGAGCTCGGCGGCGTGCTCGGCCACAGCGGTAAAGCGCGCGGGCGTTCGTGTGTCCTTGACCCTGTCGAACTCGAAGTTCAGGAACCAGAAGTTTGCGTGCTGGACCTCGTCGTAGCCTTGCTCGACCGCCTGCTGCATGGTCATGAACGCAGGCACGTGCCCGCTCAACCGCATTCCCGAGCGGTGCGTCTCCGCGGCGATGACCGGCACCAGCTCCGGCTTGATCGAGCTGTAGATCTTGATCTGCTCGTACCCGAGCGATTTGTAGCGCTGGATGTCGGCCTTGGCTTCCTCGGGCGTGTCGGCGAATACCTTGGAGGGACCCTGGTACGGACCCCGGCCGTCGATGAAGCCGGCCATCAGGATGTGCGGTCCGACGAGGGTCCCCGCATCGAATTTCGATCGAAGGTCGTGCAGATGGTCGATGTCGTTGGCCATGTCGCGCACCGTCGTCACGCCCGCCGCGAGGTGGAGTATCCCGTCGTCCCATTCGCCCAGGTGGACGTGCATGTCCCAGAGTCCCGGCAGGAGCATCTTTCCCTTCGCGTCCAGCGTCTCGTGCGCCGGAACCGACTTCAGGGTCCCGTCGGGCCCGACCCCCGCGATGCGCCCGTTGACGATCAGCACCGACATGCCGCTCTTGACGGTGGCGGTCTCGCTGTCGAAGAGGCGCGCATTCTGGATCAGGAGAGGCGTCGCGAGCTTCCTCTGCAACTTCTTCGCGACCTCTTCGCCGCGCTGGGAGGCGCGGGCCTTCTGGGCTTCCAGGAGCGCCGGCCAGGTCGACTCCGCGCCCTCGCGAACCGTCACTGCCCAATCGCTCCCGGTCGCAAAGAGGCTGCCGTCTTCGGCGAGCCACACGGGACTCGGCGTGAAGGCGAGGCCGGTCTCTTCGTACAGCGTCACCTTCTGTTTCTTTCCGCCGACTTCGACGGTGCGATCGCGCACGCGCTGGATCGAGGCCTCGCCCTCGGGAAGCAACGGCAGGCGGCCGCCGGGCGCGGCCAGCAGGGCCGTCTCCATCTCCCCGGTCAGCACGGCGTCGATCGGGACGTAGAAGGCCGGGCTACCGAGCCGCTTCTCGCCCTTCTCCGCCTTGTTGCTCCAGGTGGCCTTCCCTTCGGCGAGACGGAAGTGCTCTTCCACCGGACCCTTCAAGTAGTCGTTTCCCGTGGCGTCGACTTCCGTGGGGATCCCCGCGCGGTCGACGGCGATCCGCGTCATGATTTTCGGGCCGCGCCCCCGGTCGTTGAACGCGAAGAAGTTGTGCCGCGCGCCATCCGGCGTGATCCACACCGCCAGGACGCCCGCCCTGTTTCCCGCCAGCGAGAACGAGTAGCGAATGGCGTCGGCGGGCACTTCCGCCGGCACGGTGATGAGCGAGGCCTGAACGTCCTTCTGGGCGGTCTCGGCCTGCGGTCCGCTCGCTTCGGAGCGGCTCGCGGCGGCTGTGGCCAAGACCAGAATCGCGAGGACGAGACGAGTCCGGTATCGGCGCGAATCCATGATTCCTCCCCAAACGGCCGCCGGGATGATCGCCAATTTCCTCCCGGGCAGCAACTCGTTTCCGTGGCTGTCGCCGTACGGCGCGCGATCTACAATCCGAGGGACGTTTCCAGAGTGACACACTGACACAACCTCCGACTCTGCTCGACGGGAAGTACGAGATCCTCTCCAAGATCAGCGAGGGGGGGATGGGCGCCATCTACAAGGTTCGCCATCTCCTCTTGGATGAGACGCGTGTCGTCAAGGTGATGCGCGCCGCACTGACAGGCGATGAGGCGCTCGGCCGGCGTTTCGTCCAGGAAGCGCGGACCGCGACCCGTCTCAAACATCCGAACATCGTCTCGGTCCTCGATTTCGCGATCGACAGCGACGGCACCAGTTACATCGTCATGGAGTACATCGAAGGGGTCAACCTCTCCGAGATCTTGAAGAGCGTGGGCCCTCCCGGCCTGGCTCTGACCCTGAACGTCGCCCATCAGGCGCTCTCGGCGCTCGGCTATCTGCACGAGCACCAGGTCGTGCACCGGGACATCGCTCCGGACAATCTGATGCTGACGCTCGACCACAAGGGCGAGCTGCAGCTCAAGCTGATCGACCTCGGGATCGCCAAGGCGCTCGACCGGACTGTCGGCTTGACCTCGACCGGCGTCTTCTTGGGCAAGATCAAGTACAGCTCGCCCGAGCAGTTGGAGGGGGGCTCTCGTGTCGACGGACGCAGCGACCTGTACTCTCTGGGCGCCGTCCTCTACCAGATGCTCACCGGCGAGCTTCCTTTTCGCGGCGACTCGTCGCGCGAGCTTCTGACGGCGCACCTGGTCAAGCCGCCGCGGCCTTTCGCGGAGACGGATCCTGCCGGCCGCGTTCCCGAGCCTCTCCGCGCCGTCGTCCTGAAGGCCCTCGAGAAACAAGCCGACGACCGTTTCGCGACGGCCGAGGACTTCGATCGAGAGATCCTGCGAATTCGGGAGCGGTACGCCCCCGAGACCGAAGGCGTCGACGCGGCTGTGGCCGCCGCGATCCGAGCAGGCCCCCATCCAACGAACGAGTCCGTCACGCCGAGCGCGCAGAGCCGTCTGGATCGGCACTTCGGCGCCCAGGCGACGCCGCCGCCCCCGACGACTCTGGTGAGGTTGCCTCGGCCGACCTCGGAAACGGGACCAACCGCTGTGAACCCGGCGATTCCGACGGAAATGCGGCGGCAGCCCGAAAGCGTGCCCAACGAGTCCCGGCAACAACCGGCGGCCGAGCCGGCGAGTGGAGGGTTGAGATCTCCGAGACGCCGCTGGGGTTGGCCCGTGGCGGCGGTCGTCGGCGCCGCGGCGGTCGTGGCAGTACTGCTGCTTTGGCCTCGCCCCGTCAGAGAGGCCCCTGGCCAAACGGTGGCGCCGGAAAGGGGGGTGCCTTCACCTCCGGCCCCATCGCCACAGGCGGTGGCGGCCGTCTCGCCGGCGGCGACGGAGCCCGTCCCCCTGGCGGGCCCCAGTCCCATGATCGCCGCGACGGCTGTCCCGGAGCCCTCCGCGGTTTCGCCATTCTCGCCGTCGGCCGGACCTTTGCCTTCTCCCGTGCCCGCGAGACCAAGCCCGCGCGCCGCGGCCGGAGTCGGGCGGGGGAGAGGCCTCGCCGAAAGGCCCGCCGGTCCGGGAGCCAGGCCGAGTCCGTCTCGCGCGCCCCTGGTTGCGCAGGCAAACCCGACTCCCTCCGCCCAGGCAATTCCCCCGCCGCCGGCGATGGCGGCGCCCGAGCCGTCCGCGGCTTTGATGCTGATCTTTCAGAAGGCTCGGGAACAGGTTGCCAGCCACTCCTACTCGAGCGCGCTCGAGACGCTCGACCAGCTGCGGGCCGAGAGCCTGAAGCCGGAGAACTCGGGGGACCGCGGCAAGGTCTGGCTCCCCATGACCTTCTATCGCGGCGTGTGTCTGGCCGCCCTGGGAAGGACCGCCGAGGCCGATCGGGAGTTCCGGGTTTTCCTCTCCTACTACCCCAAGGCGACGATCAAGGCCGGCGTCTATCCGGAATCGGTCGTGAAGGCCTTCGAGAAGGCGCGCGCGGCGCCGCGCCGGTAACCGCCAACGCGTTCGCGCGCTCGCGCCTCGAGCGCGCTAGGGCTGCTGCACTTCGACATACCGGCGCCGGCGCGTCGAGCGAGGGTGGAACGGATCGGGATCCGCCGGATCGGGTCGCTCTTCGATGAGCTCCTCTGCGGCCACCGTGTGGAACGAGACGACCAGCCAGTCCTGGCCGCCGACGACTCCCTGATGCCAGGTCTCTTCCGGGATCGAGATCCAGCGCCGCTCGAGGGGGGCGCGCCGGTCGCTCTGGAGGGGGTGGGACACCCATCGCCGGCCTTCGTGGACCTGAAAGTCGCCGCTGCCGCTCCACGACACCATGCGCTGGCGGCTGTTGGGATGGCGCTCGGCTCCGGTCGCGACGCCCCGGCGCAGGACGAACACCCAGCTCGAGCGGATCTCCGGGGGAAGTGCCGCCCCGTAGAGCTCGAGCGGCACCGGCTCCCAGGCCTCGATCTCGCCAGGGCCTCGGGCGAGGGTCGCCAAGACGCGTTCGCCGACTGACCGAAGCGCCTCGGCGGCTCCCGGCGCGGTGACGGCGGCGTCGAGCGACTCCAGGATGATCCGCTCGACGGCAGGCCAGCGCTCCACAACGACGAGATCGTAACCCGAGGAATGCGGAGCAAGTCCCGGGGCTCCCTCCGGTCACGACCGGGTGGATGTCGCGACCGGGCCCCCATGTCCCGAATCACTTCTCCTCGGGCTTTGCGCCCGGGGCGTTCCCGGTGCGGACGCGCGATTTTCCCTTTCCGCCTCTCGCGCGCGACCGGAGTGCATCGCCGGCCCGGATCGCACGTTCCGTGAGGCTTCCCGGCCGCACGCGAAGGGCGGCCCGATCCACCTCGCCGATGGGCACCTCGAGCCGCACGTCGAGGCCCGCGGACTTCGAGAACCCCAGCTTCTGGCTCGCGTAGACACTCCGATGACCAACGATGAGAAAGGCCGTGCCGGCGCAGAGTGCGGCGTAGACCCCGACCGGCCCGGGCAGCAGCTCCATGCCCATCACGGCCGCGGCGATCGGCGTGTTGGCGGCAGCCGCCAGGACCGCGACGAATCCAAACGCGGCGAAGGCGCCGGAGGGAAGACCGAGCGCATGGGCCAGCGCCGCGCCTCCCGAGGCCCCGATGAAGAAGATCGGAGTGACGATTCCGCCGCTGCCGCCGGTCTCGAGCGTCACCGCCGTGGCGATGATCTTGAAGAGGAACGCGAGAAGAGCGACTCGGGCGGTGCCCGCGAGCGCCTCGGCGATGGTCGTCGTTCCGAGACCCGCGTAGAGATCACCCGCGGCGGCGTAGAAGAGGGCCAGGAAGAGCCCGCCCGCCGCAGCCACGCCGTACGGATGCGCTTCGAAGCGGCGAACGGCTTTTTCGACACCCCGCATCGTCTCGATGAGCAGCAGCGCCATGAGACCGAACGCGGCTCCGAACAGGAGTGAGAGGCCGATCAAGGTCGTGTGGCCCAGTTGGCCAAAGCTCTCGTGCAGGGCCGGGACGGGAGGAAGCGCGCCGCAGACCAGGTGGCCCACGATTCCGGCGACGAGGCAGGGAAACAGAACCGCATACTCGATTCGGCCCAGATAGAGGACCTCGATTCCGAAGAGCGCGCCCGAGAGCGGAGTTCCGAAGACGGACGCGAATCCGGCCCCGACTCCGCAGATGACCAGCCGCCGGCGATCCTCGTCGTCCAACCGGAGGCGGTCGGCGAAGAAGCTCGTGATGGCCGCCCCGATCTGGGCGCAGGGACCCTCCTTACCGACGGATCCGCCGAAGGCGAGCGTGACGATCGTTGCGGCAAGCTTGACGGGCGCGACTTTCCAATCGATCTTTCCCGACCTCTGGTGGATGGCCGCGATGACGGCTTCGGTGCCATGTCCCTTGGCGTCCGGGGCGAAGCGGCGGACCACCCAGACGCAGAGAGGCAGCGCTGCCGGCAGCAGGGCGTAGTAGGGAAGTGGTCCGAGGGTCAATCGGCTCACCGAGGCGTTTGCAACACGGAGGGCCCAGAGGAAGACCCGGGTGCCCAGGCCCACACAGGCCCCGGCCCCCGCTCCGAGGAGAGCCCACTTCACCGTGCTGATGAGGAGGGCCGTGTGCTCGGCGTACCAGGGACCCTCGTCGGCGAGGTCGAGCTCGCGCGCAGGCGTCTGCTTTTCGGTGGAATCGGCCTCGGTCAAGGGATGCGTCCCTCCTTGCCTGACGGCCGAAAGAGCGCGCCGGCTAGCCGCTGGAACTCCGGCGCGTGCGCCGACACGAGACGAGCGAGGATCGCCGCTCCCTGCCGAGTGAGCGCGACGCGAACGCGACGGCCATCCTCCGGGTCCGGCCGGCGCCGGACGAGCCCGGCACGCGAGGAGCGGTCCAGGAGGCCGACGGCGCTCTGATGCTCGATCTGGAGTCGTTCCGCGAGATCCGCGATCGTCGGCAGGCCGGAAAAGCCGCGCACGAAGAGCATGAGCTGATACTGGTTGGGGGAGATGCCCGCCTCGCGGGCCTGCGCTTCCGAGAAGTGGAGGTACCGGCGGAGCGCGTAGCGGAAGCGGGCGAGCCTGCGGTAGTCCGCTTCGCGAGGTGCCCCGGCCGCCCGGGGCCCGTCTCTAGCCCCCCGGGTCCGGCTACCGGTGGCGGGGCGCAGCGAGATCTCCTTCGCGACAGCCACACTTATATCGTATCACGATATATATGAGGCCGCCCCCCCGGTGAGCCTGGGAGGATCGGCTGTTCCTCCGGCGACATCCTTCGCATCTTCTTCTAAAGGGTCCGTGGAGTTAGGCTGTCGAGAGCTATCGCGAATGATCGTTCATCTCATCGATGGGACCTACGAGCTCTTCCGCCATTTCTATGGCCTCCGTCGCGGCCGAGAAGACGATCCTCCGTTGGGCGCCGTGGCGGGCGTGCTCGGCACGGTGGCGCAGATGCTCGAAGGCGGAGCGACGCACCTCGGGGTGGCGACGGACCACGTCATCGAGTCGTTCCGCAACGGTCTGTGGCCGGAGTACAAGACCGGCGAGGGCATGGAGCCCGCGCTGCGAGCGCAGTTCCAGCCCCTCGAGGAGGCCCTCGGCGCGATGGGAGTGGCCGTCTGGCCGATGGTCGAGCTCGAGGCCGACGATGCGCTTGCCTCCGCGGCTCATCTCGCCGCTCGAGACGACCGAGTCGAGAAGGTGTGCATCTGGACGCCGGACAAGGACCTCGCCCAGTGTGTCGTCGGAGATCGCGTGGTTCAGATGGACCGCCGCGCCGGCGCGATTCGCGATGCCGAGGGTGTCCGCGCCAAGTTCGGTGTCGAGCCGGTCCGAATACCCGACTATCTGGCTCTCGTGGGAGACGCGGCCGACGGCTATCCGGGGATCCGGGGCTGCGGACCCAAGACCGCGGCCCGCTGGATCGGGCTCTACGGTCCGATCGAGGAGTTTCCGACCGAGGTCCTGGGTGACAACCGGAACCGGGCGCTTCTTTTCAAGACGCTCGCGACACTGAGAACCGACGCGCCGCTCTTCGACGATGTGGAGGAGCTCCGGTGGCGCGGTACGGCGAAGTCTTTTGCTTCCGAGGCCGCGCGGATCGGCGATCCTCGTTTGGCGGTTCGAGTGCAGGATCTCGGTAGACGGCTCCGAGGCTAACGGCGCTCCTCTCCTTCCTTCGGGATCGCGGCCGGTTTGGGCCGTCGCATCTGATCCAGGCTGAAAGGCCCCGGCCCGTTTGCGGCGAGGAAGAGGAAGATGAAGCAGAGGAGAACGGCGGCCTCGCCGTGGTTCTGGATCGGGAACAAGCCGCGTGGGAGGTGCGCTTTGAAGTAGGCGACTGCCATCTCGCCGGACGCCAGGAAAGCCGCTGCCCGGGTGAAATGCCCGATTACGATGGCGACGCCACCGAAGACCTCGATCACCCCGGCGGTAATGAGAAGTGGCGTCAGCGGGACGCCGGCCGGCATCCCGCCGAACCAGCCGAACAGCTTCATTCCCCCGGGACAGATCAACACGAGGCCCGCGACGATCCGGAGCAGGGCGTGGGTGATCTCGGCCAGTCGGGTCATGAATGGGTGGCTATGGTTCGGCGACCAGGAAGTAGGTCAGGGTGATCGAGGCGAAGAAGGGGGTGCCCGAGCAAGTTCCGTCGGTGGAAACGACGTTGAGGAATAGGTTGTAGGTGCCAGGATCGGCAACGTAGACCGGGAATGCGCTGGGATTCGTACCGGCGCGGAGAAATCCGGACGACTGAACGAAGCTGGTCGTCGTCGCCGTGCCATCGACGCCGACCACCTGGCCGACCGCCAGAGTCGTTAGGTTCGAATAGTCGCGCAAGACCACCTGGGCCTGCGCTCCCAAGAGGCCCGACCCGTTGGGCGTGTAGGTGCCGGAGCCGGAGGCGTAGATCCGGGAGCGGACCGTGACGGGAACTTGCATTCCGAAAACAGGGGCGCTGACGCAAGGCGTCAGACTGGTGCCCACATAGTTCTGCGTGTCGCCCGAGACGACGCCCGACACACCGAGCGTCAGCGTCTGCCCCGACGGTGTGATCGTGAGGTTCGGGCCGGCGGCGAGCGTCGCATTGTCGGTGATTCCGTTCAGGCTCTTCACGACATAACCGGAGGCAATCTTGCCCCCGGTCACGGCTCCTGTCGCAAGCTGCGTGCTCCCGACGCCGCCGTCGGCGATGCCCAAACTGACGTTGCCGGAACTCCCGCCTCCGGTCAGTCCGGTGCCCGCACTGACCTGCGTGATCATCCCGTTATTGTCGTAGTAGCCGTTCGTGTCGAGGATCAAGTCGGTGTCCGAGACACCGGCGACGACCGTGATCGCCCCGTCGTTGCCGAGCGGCACGATCGCGGCATTGGCGATGACCTGACCGGCGACGTAGTTCAACGTCGAGACGGTGGGAATTGTCCCGCCGGCCGGGAGCAGCTTGATGAAGCCGGGACCCTTCGTGTTGGTCACGGTGACATTGAGAGAGACGGCGGCGGCCGTGGGAGGGATGTCGCACTGGCCGGTCAGGGTGAAGTCGCGGGCGACGCCCTGCGAGAGTGCGGGAGGTCCATAGGCGCCGGTGAACCCGCCGTTGCCGGTGGTGTTGGCGATGCGGCAGGGCGTGACGCCCACCAAGGGTAGCGGCGTCGTCAGCACGGAGTTCGTGGAGAGAGCGCCGAGGGGCGCCAGTCCGGGCCGCTCGATTCGCGCGATTCCCTCTTGAAGCTCGGCCGGCACGTCGGCCGAGCCCCTGGTCCAAAGCAGAGGCGCAGGCCAATTTCGGATCGGGTTGGGCGCTTCTTGGGCGGCGAGGGAGAGAGCGGAGAATGCGGTCAGCAGGCCGAGAGCGACGGAGCGGGGAGTCGAGGCCATAGGTCCTCCTTGCGAAAGCGCCAGAGGCTCGTTGGCCGGAATCCTATCGCAGGGGTTCCGGGATGACGGTTCGGGACGGCCGACCCGGCGGCTAGAGATCCGCCTTCTCCAAGCGTATGCAGGCCAGCGCCGCGGGAACGGTGATCCAGAGAATTGTGGAAAGAGCGAGAAGGCCCGCCGCCCCGGCCGGGCCCCGGGTGAAGCGAAGGAATGCGAGCGAGGCGGCGCCGAAGGCCGTCGTTCCTTGAATCGCGAGCAGGGCGCCGGTGCGGACGGCGTCGATCGGGTTGACCAGGACGGCGCCGATCAGGACGCGCGAAGCCGGTCCCGATCGCAGGATCGATGCGACGCCGAGCGCCGCCACGTCGAACAGCGCGACCGCCACGAACCAGGCGATCAACGCCACCGCGAGCGCGCGGGCCCGATGCCCGACTTCGCCCGAGGCGATCAACGCCGAGAGGCCGAGAAAGACCGCGGTGAGCATCATCGCGGCGAGGAAGAGAACCGCGTAGCCGGCCGCTCCGACTTCGCCGGAGCGGGAGAAGATCACCAGCCCGGCTGCCCCGAGACCCAAAGCCTGAGCCCCGGCGAGAGCCGCGAACAGGCCGAGCAGCCGCCCGAGCAGAATGGTCCGCCGCGAGACGGGCTGCGAGAAGAGGAGTTCGGCTGATCCGCGCTCTGGCGCGAGCGTCAGGACTCCGATGACGACGGAGGTCAGGGGTGTCAGCAGCAGGATGAGCTGGATGAGCGAGGCCGCCGTTCGGGCGAAATCCTGAACTCCGCTGCCGCCCGAGAGGATGTAGCCGGACGCGGCGACGGCCAGAGCGAGGGCCGCAAAGACGGCCGCGAACACCTGGGTCCAGCGCGAGCGCGTCGCGAGGACGAGCTCCTGGCGGGCGCAGAACCAGAGGGCAGAACGCCGCGCCTCGCTCATCGCGCTGTTCCCTCGGATCGCAGCGTCGATCCGAAAATCTCGTCTGCCGCGATGTGCGTGCAGCCCCGACTGGCCGGATCGGCTTCCCGGGAGGCCGCGTCGGCGTGCGCGATCAGATGCGAGCTCATGGGCGTCTCCAGGGCCGGACAGCGGCTGAAGACGGCAACCGAGGCGCGGACCCATGCGGCGGTACGGTGGTCGGCGACGTACGCGACGGCTCCGGCCGCGGGAGGCCCGCCGCGTTTCAAGTCGTCGCGCAGGCAGCCGATGTCGTCGTAGAACTTGGTCTCCTCGCCCGGCGCGGCCAGCTGCGCCGCCAGGTGCCGATCCGAGACGGGCATGCGGCAGAACCGGCAAAGCTCGCTCTTCGTGTCGAGCGGGGAGGGCGGAGCTTCTCCGCGCGCGCAGCCGAGCGAGAGGGCGAGCAGGGCGATGGCAGGGGCATTCCCGAGCGGCCTCATGTGCTCGCTCCGACGAGCTCCCGATAGAGCACGTCCAGACGGCCCTCCTCGGCCGCAAGGCCTCGGATCTCTGCTCCCGCCTCGCGCACGACGTCCAAAATTCTCGGCCGGTCCGCGGCCGGACCCGGGATCAAGAGCTCGTCGCCCGCCCATGCGGCCTCGCGAGAGATTGGCCGGATCTTCTCCAGTAGACCGGGCCGGCGCCCGTCCAGGCGCAGGCGCAGGAGCCCTCGCTGCGAGAGCCGGTCCGCGAGCTCGCGCTGCGTCAGCGAGGCGGCGAGCCTGCCGCCGACCAGAAGAGCGAAGCGGTCCGCGAGGCGCTCGACGTCGCCCAGCTGGTGGGACGTGAAGAGCAGCGTGTGTCCCTCGCGTCGGCGGCGCTCGACGAGGCCATAGAAGGCGCAGAGGCCGTCGGGATCGAGGGCGGCGGTCGGCTCGTCCAGCAGGAGGATGGGCGCGTCCGGCAGGACGGCCACCGCGAGCCCGAGCCGCTGGGTCATGCCTCCCGAATAGGTTCCGACTCGCCGATCCGAGGCGCCGTTGAGCGAAGCGAACCGAAGCACGTCCATGGTGCGCGAGGCCTCGGTCCGCCGCAGCTTGCGGTAGAAGTCAACGACTTCGCGCCCCGTGAGGGCCTCGGGGAATACGACCTTTTGGGGAAGGTACGAGATGACCCGGCGCGCGTCGGGGTCGCTCGGCGGTCGGCCGGGCTCCCCGATGAGGACCGAGCCCGAGGTCGGGGAGAGCAGGCCGGCGGCCGCCTTGAGTGTGGTCGTCTTGCCGGAGCCGTTGGGGCCGAGGAGGGCGATGGCCTCGCCGCGGGCAACTTCCAGAGTGAGGTCGGAAACGGCCTGCTGCGCGCCGAAGGCCTTCGAGAAATTCCGAAAGAGGATCACCGGCGGCCCCGCCAGAGGAGCGCCGATCCGAGGACGGTCGTCGCGAGCGAGCCGAGCAGTCCCGCCAGGTGCACCGAGCGGGCCTTCTCCGGAGGCCGCGGCACGGCGGGGAGCGACGGCGGACGAACGAGCGGCGCGCGGTCCACGGCCGCCACGGGCTCCAGGACGGGAAAGGCGCGCTCGGCGGCCCCGAGCGCCGCCGCGGCGAATCCCTGCGTGAAGAGATCGGCCGCCGTGAGGTTTCCGCGGATGTGGTCGAAGACCGAAGAGAGTCGATAGGGCCGGTCGCTCCTCCCGTCCCCGTCCAGATCCGGCTCGTCGTTGCCGGACCAGTAGTTGCCGTCGAAGTTGGTGTCCGTCCGGCGGCCGACGAGAGTCAGGGGCGTCATGTTGGCGACGAAGGAGTTGCCCTCGAAGCGATTCTCGGCGCAGGAGTCGTAGAGCACGATGGCGGTGTCCGACTCCGCGATCACGTTGCCGCGGAAGAGGTTTCGGTAGGACCCTTCCAGGAAGATGCCCCGCGCGTTGTCGGCGATGAGGTTTGCCTCGGCCGTCACCTCGTCGCAGGCCTTCAGGAGGAGGCCGACCGAGGCGAACCCGCGGTTGTGAAGAAACCGGTTGCGCCGAAACACGATGCGCTTGGAGTACATCAGCGCCGTCCCCGCGGCGCCGTTCTCGAACAGGTTGTCTTCGAAGACGTTGTCATCCGAGAACATGTAGTGCAGGCCGTATCGAAGGTCCCGGGCGCTGTTGTCGGCGATGAATCCCCGGGAGGAGGACTGGATGTAGAAACCGTCGCGCACGTCCACGATCGCATTGCCGACGAGGCGGAAATCGGTCGTGTTCCAGACGTGGATGCCGGACCCCTTCTCGCCGGGGTCCTTGCCCGGGATGCCGCGGATCGTGCAGCGCTCGACGATCGATCCGTCGGCCTCGCGCAGATAGATGCCGAAGAGCGCATTGGAGATCCGGCAATCCCGAATGGTGACGCGCTTGGCGGCGACGTGGATTCCCGAAGGGTCGCGGCCGAGGTCTCCCCCCCCGCCTCCGTCGACGTCGAACCCCTCGATCGTCGCTCCGTCGGTGCGCACTCGAACGACGCTTCCCGTGCCCGAGCCCACGAGCCGGGGGCGCCCGCGGCCGGAGAGGGTGATCCGGCGATCGATGAAGACGTCGCCCCGGTAGGTGCCGGGCCCGACCTCGACGACCGCGCCCTCGGGCGCGGCGTCGATCCGGGCTTGGAGCGGCGAGAGGGCGGACGGCGCCGGGCGGCCCTCGAGCCCGGCCGCGGAAGCCGGCGCCATCTCGCTGCCCGTGATGGCAAGGACCAGGGCGAGCGGGGCGGCGATCATCCCGCCGACTTCGCTTCCTCGGCCTCCTCGTGCCGCGCCCCCCGCCAGGCCAGCACGAACGCGATCAGCAGAACCAAAGCGACCGCCGCCAGCGCATAGGAACCCGCGGCCGGGTACGAGTACACCTCGAAGTTCGCGAGCTTCTTGTAGCCGAAGACCGGCGGCATGAACGGCGGGACCTTCACCGAGGCGGTGGGCGCGAGGTTGTGGCCGTAGTTGTAGAGCTTGTACCCGAAGGACCATAGCGAGAAGAGCGCGAAGTAGAGGTAGAGGACGAAGACGTCGATCAGGTCGCTCAACTTGCCGTGCACGGGGGCGCGCAGGAAGAGCAGGCCGAGCATGCCCACGACGAACGGAATCCACTTGAACTCCGTGAATTCCGCCGTGGTCAACTCCTTCATCCCGATGTAATGGTTCAGGATGTTGATCTCCTTGACGTCCTGCCCGTTGTTGCCGCCCTCGAGCTTGTAGCTGTAGATGCCGAGGCGCAGACCATCGGGATACTGCGGCGCGAACATCGTCAGCTTCCAGAGGGGCGCGAGGTACGTGGGAATGAGCAGCAAGAACGCAATGACCAGCAGAAGCCGCGGCCCGGGAGCCAGAGGCAGGGTGAGAAGCCGATTGCTCCTCTCGATGATGGGTTTCATGTGACTCTCCTCGGCGGTGAGGGGGCGGCGGAAGCCGCCGCCCCTCCCGGCCGTCGGGATTATCCCTTCTTCGGCTTGACGATGAGGTAGCCCTGCATCTCCTGGTGGAGGGCCGAGCAGAAGTTGGTGCAGTAGTAGGGGAAGACGCCCGCCTTGTCGGCCTTGAACGTGACGGTCTTGGTCTCACCCGGATCACAGACCACGTTGATGTTGTAGTCGAGCAGGCCGAATCCGTGGAGCTCGTCGGTGGTCTGCTCGATGTTGGTCATCGCCACCTTGACGGTGTCTCCCTGCTCGACCTCGATGGCGGTCGGCGTGATGGTGGAGCGAACGAGCACCACCTTCGCCAGCACGTTGTTGCCCTGACGGGTCACGCCGGCGTCCTTGACGTCCCAGATCGCGAGCGGATTCTTGTTCTCCTCCTTCGGGTAGACCTCGATCGGGTGGAGCGTCTTGGCGCTGATCATCTGGGCATAGTGCGGCTCCGGCTCGGTGAAGGCGTCGTAGAGGAGCTTCATCTTCTCTTCCGAGATGTCGACCAGCTGCGAGGATTCCGGCTGTGACGGGCCGACCGACAGGTGCCGTCCGTGAGACAGCTTGTTGAGCCCGACGAGGTACTTGCCCTTCGGGGAGCAGGTGTCGCCTTCGGCCGCACAGAGGTGGCCGATCGAATAGGACATCGGAATCTTGTCGACGACTTCCCAGGTGCCGAGCTTCCACTTGGCGATGGCGCTGTCGACGAAGAGCGACGTGTAGGCGAATCCGTCCGGTCCGAATTGCGTGTGGAGGGGCCCGAGCCCGACCGGCACCTCGGCGTCCTTGATCGATTCATACTTCAAGACCGGGATGCCGTCCTCGTCCCCGGTGAAGTCCTTGTTTCGGATCGCGGTCTGGATCTTCTCGAAGTTGAACACCGTTGTGACGCCCTGGAGTTTGCCCGAGCCGACGACGTACTTGCCGTCGGGCGAGACGTCGACGCCGTGGGGCGATTTGCCGCAGGGCATCAGATAGATCAGGCCCGGGACCTTCTTCGGGTCGATGACCTTGACGCCGCCGACCATGTCGCCCTTGCCCTCGGCGACAGCCTTCTCGACGGCCTTCCAGTCGACCGCGGCGATGTAGTCGCGATCTCTCTGGGATGCGGTGACCTCGAGCTTCCCGGTGGCCCGCTCGGAGTTGTAGCAGGTCCAGAACATCCAGCCGTCGGAGACCTTCTTGCCCGCGTCGCCGAGGTCCCAGTCGAAGGGCGGGGTCATGATCTCCCAGCCGAGCGCCATTTGGCCCGTCTTCGGGTCGATCTTCACGGCCACCAGGACGCCCTTGTAGTCCGTCGCGTACTTGTCGATCGGGGCCACGCTGCCCTTGGGGATGGGGATCGAGAAGCGGGACGCCATCATGGAGTATTCGGTGTTCGGCGTGACGAAGGCCGAGCCGTGGTTGCCCGAGACGTTGGGGATCGGCCCCAGGATCTGCTTGGTCTTGAAGTCGCGCAGGTCGATGCGCGCCACCCGGCCGTTCATGTCGTTGACGAAGAGCCAACGGCCGTCGTAGTCGCCGTTGGTCTCCGACAGCGACGGGTGGTGGACGTCGCCCCACGTCAGGTTGCCGAGCATGGCCTTCGACTCGTCATCGAAGCCGTAGCCGGTGGCCGAGTAGGGCGCGTACACCGGGATCGTCGAGAGGTGGCGCATCGAGGGGATGCCAAACACGTAGACGTTGCCCGAGTGACCGCCCGACGAGAACATGTAGAACTCGTCGAGATCCCCCGGCGCGACGTAGGTCTTCTGCGCCGCGACGGCCATGTCCGACGCGCCGGCCGGGCCGCCCTTCCGGGCTCCCGCCTTGGGCGCGCTCGGCGCGCACCGGCCCGCGAGCGCTACGAGGACGGCGAAGGCGGCCACGGCGCTCCAGGTGATCCAAGTCTTTTTCCGCTTACTCATGTTTCTCTCCTTCTTTCAATCTCGAACTTCGAAATTCGAAAGTGCTCAATGTCCTCCGACCTCTCCGGCGGCGGGTTTTTGCCCGGCCGCCTTCTGTTTCTGATACTCGCCGAACGCCTCGCGGAGCTTTTCGACGGCGGTCTGTTTCTCCTGGGGCGACAGGACGATCTGGCGAGACAGCACCACGGCCATCGTCCCGGTCGGCTCGCGCAGGAAGTCGTCGACGGTCCTCCCGAATCGGGCCTGGACGTCTTCGACGGCCGTCGAGAGATCCGGCCCGATCTGGGCGGGGCTCTTGACGCCGAGCGCCTGGATCGAGTGGCAGACGAAGCAGCCGGTCTTCACGAACCAGGCGCCGGGCCCGCTCTTCATGCGCTGCTCCTCGGCGATCTCCTCCGGGGTTTGCGGGTCGGTCCGGGCGAGCCCGGGGCGGTAGTCGGCCGGGATCGGCGCGCGCCGCCAGGACAGCGCGAGCATCGCGATCGCCTGCGCCTCGCGCGTCGTCAGATGGAAGTTCGGCATGACCGTGTCGGGGACGAGAGCCCGCGGGTCCTTCAGGTGGGCGACGTGCCAGGCGAAGGCGGTCTTCTGGCCCGAGAGCCGGCCGTACTCGTATTGTTCGGGCGCCTTGTCGCCGACCCAGGTCAGGTCGGGACCGATCGTGCCGCCACGCCCGTTGATGACATGGCAGGCCCGGCAGCCCTTTTCGCGGACGAGCCGCTTGGCGAGGTTGATCTCGTCGGCGCCGGGTGTCGCCCGGTCGTAGCGGTGGCAGACGTTGCAGTTCATCTGCATGAGGGCGGTCTTGCTCGCGGCGAGCGTGTAGGCCTCTCCGAGCTCGGAGCCCAGGAGCGGCTCCTCCCAGTGCTCGACAGGCCCGTGCGCCGATGCGGCATCGATCGCCCAGCCCTGTCCCCCGTGGCAGGCCGTGCAGCCGTACTTCTCGACCGGGTGCCCCTTCAAGGGCTCGGCCGGGTGCGTCTTGAAGGGGTTCTCCGCCTTCTCGAATCCTTTCCACTGGACCGCCTGATGGCACGTGATGCACCGGTCGGCGCGGCGCATCTCCGAGACCCAGATCTGTTGGACGCCCCTCGGGATTTCCTTGGCCTTTTCCGCGCCGAGCTTCTCGGCCACCATCGCGCGGAAGGCGTACTGGTAGTAGCGCCAATCGTGCTTGCGGTCGCTCCAGGCAAAGAGCACCGTCGAGACGACGAGGAGGACGCCGATGATGGCGAGGACCGGACGGTCCTTCTTCGGGTAGGGGGAGTCCGTTCTCTGTTCCACGTCAGATCCTCGACGGCAATTCCGGCCACGGCTGCCATGGCCAGTAGAAGTGCCAGTAGGGGCCGCGGAGGAACGTCCCGATCACCGTCAGGGCGATCACGCCGGCGACCAGCAACAGGAAGATCAGGTTCTGCCGGCGCCGGCTCGACGCGAACCAGGCTCCGGCGGCGCCGCCCGGGCTCTTGTCCAGCCAGGGCCAGACCGTCAGCAGCGCCAGGAGCGCCCCGGGCAGGAGCACGCCGCCCAGAAACGCGCCGTTGATGGTGAAGGAGCCGATGTGGACCGTCGTGTCGGTGACGATCTCCTGAAGCCACAGGAAGTACCAGGGCGCCTTGGCGGGGTTGGGAGTGATCAGCGCGTTGGCGGGCTCCTCGAGCGGCGAGCGCACGAAGACCGAAAGGATCCCGACGACCGCGATCGTTCCCAGGATCACGATGGCAATGCGGCGGGTCAGATCCGGCACGGAGTTGACGGTCGTCCCGGAAGCTTCGAGTGTCGAGGCGTGAATCTGCGGCGAGGTCCCGCGCGCCACGCCGAGCAGCGTGTAGGTCTTCGATTTCGAGGCCGGCAGCTCGGTCTTCTCGGCGCTCCGCCGGGCGGCGTCCGCGCAGGCGAGGCCGCCGTCCTTGCGAACGCGCCACATGTGGTACGCGTAGAGGACGCCGATGATCATCGGTAGGAACAGGACGTGCAGGACGTAGAAGCGGATCAGCGTCGCCTGTTCGATCGTGCGGCCGCCGATCAGGAGCTCTCGGACCGTCGGCCCGACGTAGGGAACCGAGGAGGCGATGTTGGTGCCGACCGTCACGGCCCAGTACGCGAGCTGGTCCCAGGGGAGGAGGTAGCCGGTGAAGGAGAGGAACAGCGTCAGGAGCAGCATCCCGACCCCGAGGACCCAGTTCCACTCGCGCTTCTGATTGCGGCCCATTCCGTTCTTGTAGGCGCCGGTGACGAAGACGCGCACCAGGTGCAGGAAGACCGCGGCGACCATCAGGTGCGCCGAGATCCGGTGAACGGCGCGGATCCAGGAGCCGAAGGTGATGACGTACTCGATGTCCTTGACCGAGGCGTACGCGCGCTCGACCGACGGGATGTAGAGGAAGAGCAACGGCAGCCCCGAGAGGACGAGAAGGAAGAGCAGGGCCGCCGAGACCGTGCCGAGCCAGAACGAGTAGTTCCAGGCGAGCGAGGGCTTGTAGGTCTTGGCCGGAAACCAGTGGAGCAGGAAGTTGGAGACGACGGCGTCGCCGGCCTCCCGATCAGAGGCGGGACGGAAGCTCCACCAATGCCTCGGGTGAACGCCGGGGGCGGCGGGGGGATGCGGTTTCGCGGCGGCCGAGCTCATGGTTCCTCCTTCAGGCGACCGTCAGGCGGAAGTCGCGATCGACGGGCCGCGCCAGGTCGACGACCAGCTGCCCGTCCTCCGCCGCGACCGACAGGTGGTACCAGGCGAGGGGCTTCGGGGCCGGGCCCGAGACGTTGGTGCCGTCCCCGTTGTAGCGGGAGCCATGACACGGGCAGAGGAAGCGGTGGGTCAGCCGCAGGCTCTTGCCGTCCACCGTCCGCGTTTCGACCTGCGACAACGCCTCCGCGCGCACGGTGCAGCCCAGATGCGTGCAGACGGCCGAGATGGCATGGAAGGTCTTGCCTTCCCGGAAGACGTACAGGCGCTGATCCGGGAGAAACTGCAGGCCGTCGGGGAAATCGTTCGGCATGCCGAGCTTGACGGTCGTGGGGGAGTCGTAGGAGACGTTGGGCACGAGCGATCGCATGGAAGCGACCGTCTGGGCGCCGAGCGCCGCGATCCCGCTTCCGATCCCGAGCTTCACGAGGAACTCCCGCCGGTCTTTGGACATGACTTTGGACTCCTTCAATCGGCCGCGACGGCGAAGCGCTCGGTGATCGAGAACCGCTCCATGGTCATTGCGTCGGTCGGGCAGCGAATGGCGCAGAGCCCGCAGCGGATGCACCGGTCGTCGTCCTTGACCATCGCGGAGAGGGGAAGGCCGTTGCCTTCGGCTCGCCCGGCGAGCGCCGCCCGCTCTTCCTCCGCCAGGTCGAGGTCCTCGAACGGCACGATCGCCAGGCAATACTCCGGGCAGATGTCGACGCACCGGCTGCAGAGCACGCACTTTTCCGGGTCGTAGATCGTCTGGACGTGGCACAGGAGGCAGCGCGCGGCTTGCCGCCGGGCCTCCGCGTCCGCGTAACCGGTCTCGACCTCCGCGATGCCCGTCCGGCGTCCGACGTCCAAGGTGGGCGGCGCCTCCCGGTCGAAGATCTCGAAACCCGCGAGCACCCGGTAGTCTGCGGTCGGGAGCTTCTCGATCGAGATCGCGGCCTGTACCCGCACGGCTTCGCGCGAGAGAAACTCGTGGATGGAGCGGGCCGCCCGCTTGCCGTTGGCGACGGCCTCGATCAGGTTGCGAGGACCGAACGCCACGTCGCCGCCGGCAAAGAGGCCGGGAGCGGACGTGGCGAGCGTCGAGGGGTCGACCCGGATGGTTCCACCCGGCGTCAGGGCAACGCCGTCGGCGGGCTTCAGAAACGAGAGGTCCGCCTGCTGCCCGATGGCGAGAATGCAGGCGTCGGCCGGGATGGTGACCAGATCGCTCTCGTCGTAGCGCGGCGCGAAGCGGCCGTTCTCGTCGAAGACCGAGACCACGCTCTTCAGTTCGACGGCCTCCAGACGGCCGGAGCCAAGGAAGCGGTTCGGGCCGCGGCGCGGGACAAACGTGATGCCCTCCCTCTTGGCCTCCTCGAACTCCTCGTGTCCCTGTGTCGTCCGAAGGACGGGCATTTCTTCGAAGTTCTCGAGCGAGACGATCGTGACCTCCGCCGCGCCCCCCCGAAGCGCGGCCCGCGCGGAGTCGAGGGCTTCGTTCAAGCGGGCGTCTTCCGTGAGGACTTCCTGGAGGGCCTTCGCCTCGTCCTCGCGACCGAGGCGCACGGCGGTGCGCGCCGCGTCGAAGGCGACGAATCCGCCGCCGATGACGACCACGCGGCGGCCGAGGTCCATGCGAAAGCCCCGATTGATGTTCAGGAGGTAATCGACGGCCTTGACGACGCCGTCCTTCTCGACGCCGGGCACGACGAGATCCCGGCCGCGCGAGACACCGACCGAAATGTAGACCGATTCGAAGCCCTGCCGGCGCAGCTCCTCCAGCCCGAAGTCCGCCGTCAGGGGGGTCCGAACCTTCAATGCGACCCCCAGGGAGAGAATCTTGTCGATCTCGGCGCGGATGAGCGTGCGGGGCAGCCGGTACTCGGGTATTCCGAACCGCATCATGCCGCCCGGCTCCTCCGAGGCCTCGAACACGGTGACCTCGTAGCCCAAGAGCGCCAGGTCGTGCGCGGAGGAGAGCCCGGAGGGGCCCGCGCCGATGACGGCGACCTTCCGGCGCCTCCCGGCGCGGCGTGCGGCGGACGCGCTCGAGAGGGGGTGGACCGGGAGGTGGCCGGCGTAGCGGTTGCCCTCCTCGAGGAGTTTTTCCCGGAGAACGTCCTGTGTGGACGGGTGGACGGACTCCACACCGTACTTCTCCGTGACGAACCGCTTCAGGGCTCGGATGGAGATCGGCGCGTCGATTGCGCCCCGCCGGCAGGCGTCCTCGCAGGGCGCCGCGCAGACGCGCCCGCACACCGAAGCGAAGGGGTTCGGCGCTCGGGCCACCAGGAATGCGTCCTCGTCGCGGCCTTCGGCGATCAGCTGGACGTAGCGCCCGGCGTCGGTCGACACGGGGCAGCCCGCCTGGCACTTGACCTGTGCCTTCCAGTGAGCGAGGTCGGGCAGGCGCGTCGCGATTGGCATCGTCAGTCCAGCCGGACGAGCTCGTTGGCAGAGGAGGCGAGGGCGGCTCGCCGGATCTCCTCGGCCCGAAACCGGTAATGCCCCCCGGGCGTGCGGGCGGCCTTGAGAAGGCCCGTGCGGGCCCAGCGCGTGACCGTCGACACGGAGACGCCGAAGAGCCGGGCCACTTCGCCGCGTGAGAGAAACTGAGGCTCGCCCGAATTTGCCGGGGGTGCGTCGGGTTTTTTGCGCACGCTCGTTGCTCCTCGCTCTTGGACGATCTCCCCGGCCCGGGACCGGTCATATGACCTGGATCATGCGGGCGAGCGTTTTGACCCGTTTTCGCCAATTGGCCGGATTGGGCCAGCGGCGGTCCGCGAGCCTCTGCCCGGGCCGAAAGAGCGAGCAAGCCGGCGTCGGGATCCGGCACCCCGAGGGCGGGGGGAGGGCTCCCCGCGGGCTACTCGGAGGGGGCGATCTCTCTGAGCGCCGCGATTTGCCGGACGAGGAACCCGTCCTTGTCGGTCGCGACGAGGCCGTCCTTCTGCCAGCGGCTCATGACCCGGATTGCCGTCTCGATGGTCGTGCCCACCAGGTCGGCGATCTCCTGGCGCGACAGGGGGAGCGGAACGAAGACGCCTTCCGGCTGTTTCTTGCCGATGCGGTCGGCGAGCGTCGTGAAGAGGCGCGCGGTCCGGTATTCGACCGATCCCGTCATGTCGGCCAGGCGTCGGTTCAGGGCCATCATGCGCAGGGTCAGGCCGGCGAGGAGCCGCCGGGTGATCTCGGGCCGCTTCTCGATCAAGTGAAAGAACTCGCGCTCCGGGATCGAGACCGTGCCGGACGGCTCGAGCGCGATCGCGGTCGCCGGGAACGGGCGGCGCTCGAACACGGCGACGGCACCCACGGGCTCACCCGGGCCGAGAATCTCGAGGATGAGATCCCGCTCCGGGGCGGCCTTGACGATCTTGACGCGGCCCACGAACAGGAAGTGGATGAGCAGGGCCGGCTGCCCCTCTTCGAAGAGAGTTGCTCCCTTCTCGAAGGCGTGCAGCTCGCAGAGGGGCGAGAGCTCCGCGCGGTCCTCGGCCGTCAGGGGAGCGAGGATCGGGATCGCGTTGAAGGGAATGGGTGGGCGCGCCGGCACCCCACCGATTATCGCACCGGCAACGTCGAGGCGAAGGCGGGCCGCGTCGCAGTGACCGGGGCGCGACGCCGCGTTTCCGGCCGGCCTCGCATCGTGCGAACGAGGTTCACGACGTAGAGCACGAGGGCGAGCACGACCGGAATTCCCATGTACGAGCCGATGACGTAGAAGAGCGGCCGGAAGGCGGCGGGGTACTGGAGCAACCGCATCGCCGAGCCCAGGAGGAGGAGGCCGTACGTGGCGTAGGCGAGGCGCGGGGACCAGAGCGTCTTGCCCGAGAAGACGGGCAGGATGCGGAAGCTCATCCCGACGATCAGCAGGGTCAGGAACCCGACCGTGAAGGTGTGCCGCGCGGCGTCGGCCCACCAGAGATTCTGCGCGGGAATTCGAGTCGCTCGCGAGAGAATGACGCCGGAGAGCTCCAGGATCGACCAGAGGCCGAGGCCGCCGAAGGCGCACCGAATGGCGATTGTCGGCGCGCCCGGTGTGCGCATCATCGGAAACACCGGGCGCCGCCAGAGGAAGCCGTTGCCCAGGAGGTAGACCGCGGCCGAGAGGGCGACGCCCGCCAGGCCCGCGTCGCGGAGCCAGAGCGCCGCGGAGTTCCCGATTCCCGGAGCCCAGGACGAGAGGGTGCTCGCAACGCCCGCCGCCTGGAGCGCCAGGGCCGCTCCGCTCGTCCCGCGCACCGCCGGCCCGACGCCGAGGAAGAGCGACACGATCCGATGACCGAACCCGTAGATCCAGGCGAGCAGGAAGCCGTAGAGAGCCGCGAAGTAGAAGGGCTCGTTCAATGCGGCCGGAAGAACCGTGTCCACGTGGCCGCCCAGCCAGAGACCCTGGGCGGCGAGCAGCAGCATGGCTGCGAGGAAGTAGAGCGTCCCCGCGCGCACGAAGCGAAGCAGCGGATCCGTGCGGTCGTATTTGCCCGCGCGGACTTTCCGGAGCAAGGCGAAGACGAACCGCGCGAAGAGAAGCCCGGACGTCAACTCCATGGCGGCCGAGAGAAGGGAGAGGAGCCGCCCGACCGGCAAGAGCCCGAAGGGCTGCCCGGCGTTGCGGAGCAGGACGCCGCCGAACATCAGCCAGAAACTCCATCGCACGGACCGGCCCTGCCGCGCGCCGCCGATGCCGAGAATGCGGGGAAGGGCGTGATAGGCGATCCCCATCAGAAAGAGAGTGGCGAAGCCCAGGACCTGCGTGTGTCCGTGAATCTGGCGATGGTCGATCGGGACGTCGCCGCCGGCCGCGATGTGAATGAGGTTGATCATGCCGGTCGTCGCGCCGAGCGTGAGCGTCAGGAAGAGCGATCCGATGATGAAGTGCGGCGAGAAGGGGCTCCCGGATTTCGACGGCTCGGGCTCCGGCGCGGCCGCGGCGTCGCGCGCCGCCGCCTCGCGAACGTCACGCAGGAACTCGTCGACGGGGAGGCGATGGACGGTCGCAAACCAGGCGAGCGGCTCGTCCGGTCCGTCCGCTCCCCCGCAGTCGCCGAGGCCGTAGCGCTCCAGGACTTCCCGCGTGGCGGGAAAGCGGCGGAGCAGATCTCGGATCGAGGTCGTCGGGGGCACGATCGAGTGCGACTCGAGCGCCGCTAGGGCATCTTCGAGATCCGAAACGACCTCGCGCAGATCCAGTCCCTTGGCCGCGCAGGCGTCCGCCAGAGGATGCATTCCTCCACAGCAGGTGTCGAGCCCGTGCGCAGCGAGAGCGGAGGACAGCCCCGGATGGCGGGCGAGGAGGTCCTTGACGGCGAGGTTGGGATCGATCCGCGCGAGGTCGTTCATGGGCCGAGAATGGCGCGAACCGCCCATTGCGCCCATGACGAAAATCATACGAAACCGCTGCTCGCTCTTGGGGCCGTCGCGGGGCCGGAGGAGACGGCGGAGGGCCGACGGTTCGGGCGGCTCCATCGGAGCTATATCAATTCTGATATAGATGGCGCCGGCGAGGCCGCGCCGGGACGGCGACGCCGTCCCGGCGGATCAGCTCTGATTCGCCAGGGCGAGCTTCGGCCGGACCGCGCTCCGGAAGGGCAGCCGGTTTCCGGGCCCGACCCCGAGCAGTCTCGAGAGAAAGACCCGATCCTCGTTCTGGCAGCTCGGACAGCTCTTCCAGCGGGCCGAGTCGTAAACCGTGTCGTCGTTTGGACAGAGAAGGGCGCGCGAGAGCGGCATTCCCACGGGTGCCGGCGTGATCCGGAGCATCGGAAACCTCCTTTTTCGGGTCGGGCGAGGTTAGCCCGCGCGCATGCCGAGGGATATCGCCGGTCGGTGGTCTCCGGGAGGCACTTCGGTGGCGGATGCGAACTCGGGTTCGGTCCACGCGCGGTGCAAGCCTCGATGAATCAAGCTCATCGATGCGATGAGCAGAAAGAACGCCTTTCGACACCGGGCGGGTGCTAGGTTTGCCGGGAGTGGGTGCGGAGGAAGCATGAGCGCTTATCGCGAGCGCTTGCTCGGGCTGCTCGGATCGGACGATCCGGAAGAGGTCCTTTCGGGGACGGGGAAGAAGCTCGAGGCGCTCTTGCGGACGCTCGGGGAGAGCGGGCTCGAGGATCGTCTGGCGCCGGGAAAGTGGACGGCGCGGCAGATCTTCGGTCACCTGGCCGACGTCGAGCAGGGGATCGGATTCCGAGTCCGCCAGCTCGTGACGTCCGAGGACGGGCACGTGATCCAGCCCTTCGACCAGGACCGGTGGGCGGCTCCGTACCCGAATCTCGATCCGCACGACGCGGTGCGCGCGTTTTCCGCGCTACGCGCGTGGAACCTTTCCTACTATCGCACGCTCGATTCCGCTGCCCGGGCTCGGGAGGGACTCCACCCCGAACGCGGGCCGGAGAGCGTCGAGACGACCGTTCGGATGCTCGCGGGACACGATCGCAATCACTTGGCGCAGCTTCAGGGGATCGCGGCGCGCGAGAGACCTGCGTAGCGCGCGTCCGGGACCGTCGACGGCGGTCGTTTCCCTTCGCGAACGGCCTAGTCTTGAAGCCGGCGTCCAGATCCGGAGCCTTCGGAGCCAAAAACTCTCGGCTGCCGGTCGTCCGCGGCCGCCGCAGCCGAAAGCTCGCGCCGGGGTAGTCTCTCCGGGTGCGCCGATTCCTCGCGGGCGTTCTCGAGGTGCTGCCGGGCCTCGCCGTGGCCGTGGGCATGATGCTCCTGGCCGGAGAGGTCGCGCGGAGGTTAGGGGCGGCCGTCTTGAAGCTCGAGGGTCTCGACCCCGCGGGGCGCGCGAGCCCGATCTCGGGCATCTCCATGGCGATCGTGCTGGGCCTGGCCGTGGCCAACACGCTCGGGACGGCACCGCTGCTGCGGCCGGGCCTCACCTTCGCGGTCCGAAGAATGCTTCGGCTCGGGATCATCCTGGTGGGCATTCGCCTTTCCTTCTTCGACGTCGTCAAGCTCGGCGCCTGGGGGGTTCCGGTGGTGACAGTCATCATCCTGCTGGCGCTTCTGGTGACGATCGCCCTGGCGCGCGCCCTCGGCCTCTCGGACCGCCTGGGCACGCTCGCGGCGGCGTCGACGGCGATTTGCGGTGTCACGGCGGCGTTGTCCGTCGGTCCCGTGATCGAGGCGGAGGAGAGCGAAGTGGCCTACACGGTAGCCAACGTGACGCTCTTCGGCCTCGTCGCGATGCTCTCCTATCCGTACATGGCGCACGGGATCTTCGGCGCGGACTCGGGCGCGGTCGGCCTCTTTCTCGGGACGGGCATTCACGACACGTCGCAGGTCATGGGAGCGGCGCTCTCCTACAAGGAGATCTTCGGCGACGACGCGGCGCTTCGAGTGGCGACCGTCACGAAGCTGACCCGCAACGTCTTCCTGGTGGCCGTCGTGCCGGTTCTGGCCTGGCTGCACACCCGGCGCACCGGCCACGCCGGCGGCCGGGTGAGTGTCGCCCGCCTCTTCCCTCTCTTCGTGCTGGGCTTTCTCGCGATGGCGGTCGTGCGATCCCTGGGGGACGCGAGCCTCGCCTCGGGCGGGCGCGCCTTCGGTGGGTGGGACAGCGATGGATGGCAACGTCTGACCAGGACGGTCGGAGAGGGGTGGGGCGCCGCGGCTCTCGGTACGGCCATGGCGGGCGTCGGCCTCTCGACCGACTTGGGCTCGTTCCGGGCGCTCGGCTTGAAACCCCTCTACATCGGTGCGCTGTCGGCGGCGCTGGTCGCCGGGCTCGCGCTGCTGCTTGCCTCGGTCGTCGGTCCGCGGCTCTAGCCGGCTGCCGCCTCGTGCTTCGGCCGCGCTCGACGCGCATTGCTTGACCGATCGCCCCCCGCAGACCAGAATCGCCGGCAAAATTTCCGCGAAGGAGACCTTGTGAACCGAAGAGAGTTTCTCCAAGGCGCGACCGTCGCCGGTATGGCCGCCGGCATGGAGCCGGTGGCGGAGCGCACCCCACCGGCCGGCCCGGCGCTCGGCGCCCTTCCGCGGCCCGGGCCGAAGCCGGCCGCGCGGGGCCGGCGCGCGGTTGCCTCGAGCTCGCATTGGGTCGTGACCGAGACCATGCTCGCCGTGATGCGGGCCGGCGGAAACGCCGTCGATGCCGGCATCGCCGGCTGTCTCGTCC
This sequence comes from Thermoanaerobaculia bacterium, assembly GCA_035498405.1. Classification (GTDB taxonomy): domain Bacteria; phylum Acidobacteriota; class Thermoanaerobaculia; order UBA5066; family Gp7-AA6; genus DATBFU01. Next base: position 48,658 of record DATKAE010000089.1, read on the forward strand.
AGCCGGTCGTCCAGCCGGAGATGACGAACCACACGGGCACGGTGACCTTCCTCTACTGGGAGGCGAAGAGCGGCAAGGCGTACCAGCTCGAGAGCTCCGGCACCCTCGTGCCGGGGATGGCGCCCTTTCGTCCGCTTCCGGCGGTCGGCGGACTCTCGACCGGTCCCACGCCTCCGTGCGCCTGCGTGCCCGGCTTCATGCCCGGAATGAAGGCTCTCCACGAGCGCTTCGGCTCGCGGAAGTGGTCGGAGCTTTGCGAGCCGGCGGTTCGGTGGGCGACCGAAGGAGTGCCGGTGCACACGTTCCAGTACGGTGTGCTCTCCGACGAGCTTCCCTCCAACACCTACTTTCCTTCGGGGCGCGACTTCTTCCTGCCCGGGGGCTTCACGCCGGCGGTCGGCGAGGTGTTCCGCAGCGCCGCCCTCGCCGAGACGATGCGCCGGTTGCAGAGCGAGGGCCCCGACGACTTCATCAGCGGGCAATGGGCGAGGGCCTTCGTCGCCGAGGGCAATCGCCTCGGCTGGCAGGTCAAGCTCGAGCACTTGAAGGAAATTCCGCCGCGCTGGATCGAGCCTCTGCGCTGGCGGCATCGGGGATACGAGGTGCTGCAGCTGGCGCCGCCGGAGAGGGTCGGCGTGTTCTCGGCCCTGGTGCTCGGGATTCTGGGCGCCCTCGACGTGGCGTCTTCCGGTCCCGCTTCCCGTTCCGCCGACACCCTTTACGCGATGGGCTCGGCGCTGCGCTGGGCGGAGTTCGAGCTCGGATACTTGCAGGACCCCGAGGTCTTCGGATGCCCGGTGGACCTCTGGCTTTCCGCCGAGCACCACCGAAGGATCGCCGACGTCCTGCGCGGCACCCGCCCCAAGACCGACATGACCGAGCACGTGCGCGCTCTCGCCGGCGTTCCGGCGCTCGCGGCGGCGGGGCTTCCGACGGCCGCGGCTCGGCAGACGGCGCCGGTGACTGGAAGCTGCGAGCTTTCGATCGTGGATCCGGAGGGCAACTGGGTTCAGATGATGAACACGCTGCAGTCGGGAGGGATCCCGGGCGTCGTGGTGGAAGGGGTGCCCATGGTCGGGAGCCATGCCGTGACCGACCTGTCGGCCTCGATCGCCGGCTGGTTCTGGGGAGGCGGAAGGCTTCGCCTGCCGATCGGAAACACGATCGTCTTGAAGAACGGAAAGCCCTGGCTCTCCCTCGGCACGCCCGGCAACGTGCACGCCACGATCCCCCAGGTGTTGTCGAACGTCCTCGACCACGGCATGTCCCCGGAGGAAGCGATCGACGCGCCGCGAATGCTGCCGCTGCGAGACGACTACGTGCTGGAGGTCGAGAGCCGCCTGCCCGAGGCGGTCGTCGCCGGCACCGCGAAGCTCGGGGTGCGCGTGGCGCCGCTCCCTCCCTACGACTGGCACATGGGCTCCTTTCAGATGTCCTGGCGCGACGAGAAAACGGGCGAGATCGTGAGCTTCGCCGATCCGCGCCGCGCCGGGAAGGCGGGCGCCTTTTAGCGGGGCGTCGGACGCGGCGACGATGAAAGCCAGCCGACGCGAGTTTCTGAAGATCGCAGGCGCGTCCGCCTTCGGCGCAGCGGACGCCGCCCGGGGTCTCGCCGCCGCCGGCCGGACGGCAGCGGCGTCGGAACGCCAATTCGACGTCGTCGTGATCGGCGCCGGCGCGTTCGGCTCCTGGACCGCGTGGCATCTCGCGCGGGCCGGGCGCCGTGTGGCTCTGGTCGACGCGTATGGACCCGGCAACAGCCGCGCGAGCTCCGGCGGGGAGACTCGCGTCATCCGAATGGGGTACGGGGCGGACGAGTGGTACACGCGCTGGTCGCAGCGCTCTCTCGCCCTTTGGAAAGATCTCTCCGCGGCGACGGCGATGCCTCTCTTCCGCGCGACGGGCGTCCTGTGGATGGCGCGGACGGAGGATCCGCTGGCCACGGGCACGCTCACGACTCTCTCGCGCCTCAACATCCCGCACGATCGACTCTCGCGCGCGACACTCGTCGAGCGTTGGCCCCAAATCGACTTCGGCCCGATCTCCTGGGCCGTCTACGAGCCGGGAAGCGGCGTGCTGATGGCGCGGCGCGCCGTCCAGGCGGTGGCTGCAGAAGCCGTGCGGTCAGGCGCGGTCGAGATCGCCGGGCTCGTGTCGCCGCCCTCCGGCTCGGGCCGTCTGACCGCGGTCGCGCTTCGGAGCGGGACGAAGCTATCGGCCGGCACCTTCGTCTTTGCCTGCGGGCCCTGGCTGCCCAAAGTCTTTCCGAATCTGCTCGCGGAACGGATCTTCCCCACACGACAGGAAGTCTTCTATTTCGGGCCCCCAGGCGGCGACGCACGCTTTGCCCCGCCGGCGATGCCGACCTGGGTCGATTTCGCCGAGGAGATCTACGGAATTCCCGACATCGAGAGCAAGGGCTTCAAGGTGGCGCCGGATCGCCACGGTCCGCCGTTCGACCCGGACGCGGGGGAGCGGAGCGTGACCGCGGAGGGAATCGCCGCGGTTCGCGAGTACGTGGCGCGCCGTTTTCCGGCCCTGCGCGGCGCGCCGCTCGTGGCGAGCGAGGTCTGCCAATATGAAAACACCTCCAACGGCGACTTCTTGATCGACCGCCACCCGGATTTCGCCAACGTCTGGCTCGTCGGCGGGGGTTCGGGCCACGGCTTCAAGCATGGGCCGGCGGTCGGCGAGTACGTCGCCGCGCGCATTGCCGACGGAAAGCCCGTGGAGAAGAAGCTCTCCCTGGCGACGAAGCAGAAGCTCCAACAGAGGACGGTCTTCTGAAAGCCGCGTCCCTCGGGGAAGGGCCGTCCCCGAGAGACGCGGTCCCGAATCGAGCCGCGGATCGACTCAGTGGGAGGCGATCTTGGGCGCCTCGCAGCGGTAGGCCGTGCCCTGTCGGGCTCCGTCCGAGGCGATCAGGACGTAGTTGGCTCCCTTGCTCCGGGCTTCGTTGGAGAGCGTCGTGTTCACGTCGGCAGGCGCCGTGTTGTCGCCCGCAGTGACGTCGCCGACCTTTTGACAACCCGCGACGAGCGACTCGCTCTTGGTCACTCCACCCTCGGGAAGGCTCGAGTTGCTCGAGCAGGCCGCGGCGCCCGCGATCAGGAGTGTGGCGGCGAGACTTCGAACCGGTAACCCTTTCATCCTGTCCTCCTTTTCGGCATTGGTCCTCGCTCCGGATATCGCGTCCGTTGCGATTCGAATTTTTTTACGCGGGGCGCTCGGAAGGGTTCGTCCGTTGGAAACCAGAATCCGACCGTTGGTCCCGACACCCCCGAAACAATTAACGATGTGGCGCTCGTTGACGTTTCTCGGCGGCCGGGTATAGCTTGAGGTTCTCTTGGAACCTTCCGTGGACAGTGAGACAAACGGTCCCGTCGCCGGAGTCGTGCTGGCGGCCGGGGCCTCGACCCGCATGGGGAGGAACAAGCTTCTTCTTCAGATCGGCGGGGAGTCGCTCGTCAGGCGGGCCGCGCGTCGCGCTCTCGCCTCGGGCCTCGCTCCCGTGATCGTGGTTGTCGGCAACGAGGCGGACCGGTCACGCGCGGAGCTTTCCGGGTTGCCTTGCCGCGCGGTCGAGAACCCCGACTTCGAAAAGGGCATCCACCTTTCCCTGCGAGCCGGGATCGCGGCGGTGCCCTCGGACGCCCCGGCGGCGGTCGTGCTGCTCGCGGACATGCCGCTGGTGACCGACCGAATGATCGCGACGCTCGTCCAGCGCTATCGAGACTCGGGAGCGGCGCTCGTGATCTCCGAGTACGGCGGCGTGCAGGCACCGCCGACCCTCTACGACCGCCGGCTGTTCGAGGAGCTGCGAGCCGCCGAAGGTGAGGGCTGCAGCAAACGAGTGATCGAGCGCCACCGCGGCGAGGCCCTTTCGGTTGCCTGGCCCGCCGCGGCCCTGACCGACGTCGACCGGCCCGAGGACTTCGAGCGGATCCGGCAGGAGCTCTCCTCCGAGGAGACGCGGTGCGCCCCGACCTGCTGATCCTCGCGGCCGACCTGATTCGCCGGGAAGAGCCCTTCGCTCTGGCCACGGTGGTCCGCCGGCAGCCGGCCAGCTCTTCCCAGGCGGGGGACATGGCCCTCGTCAGCGCCGCGGGGGAATTTCACGGCTGGCTCGGCGGAAGCTGCACTCAGCCGACCGTCGTGCGCGAGGCGCTGCGGGCGCTCGCCGACGGGAAGCCCCGACTCATCGCCCTCTCTCCCGATCCCGGGTCGGATCGCCGCCCGGGTGTTCTCGTCTATCCGATGACCTGCCACAGCGGAGGCAGCGTGGACATCTACATCGAGCCCGTGTCGCCCCCTTCCCGATTCCTGATCTTCGGCCTCTCGCCCGTGGCGCGGGCCCTCTGCCGCCTGGCGAAGGCAACCGGATACGCCGTGGACGTCGCCGATCCCGAAGCGGATCGCGCGAGGTTCCCAGAGGCGGACCGCTTCTGGACCGATCTCGGCAAGCCGGCGCCTCCGTTGGGCTCCCGGCCCTTCGCGGTCGTCGCCACGATGGGGGAGAGAGACGAGGAGGCGGTTGCCGCCGCCCTCTCGACCGAGCCGGCGTATCTGGGAGTCGTCGCGAGCGGAAAAAGGTTCGCGCAGATCCGCGAGACCCTGCTCGCCCGGGGTGTGCCCGATTCGGCGATCTCGCGCGTCAAGAATCCCGCGGGGCTCGACATCGGCGCGCAGACGCCCGAGGAGATCGCCGTCTCGATCCTGGCCGAGATCGTGGAGAAGCGACGGCGGGAGGCGCGGGTGAGCACTCGGGCGCCGGCGCTTCCGGCGGCTTCGGGGGAGGAGCGAGACCCCGTCTGCGGCATGATGGTCGAGGTCGCTTCGGCGCGCCACCGCGCGGAGGTCGGCGGCCGCAGCTATTACTTCTGCTGCGGCGGCTGCCGCGAGAAGTTTCTGGCGGCGCCGGAGCGCTTCGGCGCGGCCGGATCCGGAGCGCGCGCATGAAGGCCGAGATCCAGGCCATGCAGGAGGCGATGGAGCGGCACGGCTACATTGCCGAGCCCGCGATCGCAACGGGGGTGTTCCTCGCCAAGGAGATGCGCAAGCCGCTCTTGATCGAAGGGGACGCGGGCGTGGGAAAGACCGAGGTCGCCAAGGTGCTCGCCCGAATACTCGAGACGGAGCTGATCCGCCTGCAGTGCTACGAGGGGCTCGACGTCTATACGGCGCTGTACGAGTGGGATTACCCGCGGCAGATGCTGCGGGTTCGGATGGCGGAGGCGGAGGGGCGGGCGTCGGGCGAGATCGAGCAGGTCATCTATTCACGCGGCTATTTGCTCGAGCGGCCGCTCCTTCGGGCGATCACGCGCCGGGAGGGGCCGCCGGTTCTGCTGGTCGACGAAGTGGACCGGGCCGATGACGCCTTCGAGGCGTTTCTTCTCGAGGTCCTGTCGGACTTCCAGGTCACGATTCCCGAGCTTGGCACGGTCAAGGCCGAGCACGTTCCCTACGTCGTCCTGACCTCCAATCGCAGCCGGGAGATCGGCGACGCGCTGCGCCGCCGCTGCCTCTACCTCTACATCGAGCACCCGAGCCTCGAGAAGGAGGTCCGGATCATCCGCACGCGGGTGCCCGGCGCCGGCGAGCGTCTCTCGCAGCAAATCGGACGCTTCCTGCAGGCACTGCGCGGCCGGCAGTTGCTCAAGGCGCCGGGTGTGGCGGAGACGATCGATTGGGCGCAGGCCCTCGTGCGCCTCCACCGCGACGAGCTGGACGCCGAGACGGTCGAGCAGACGCTCGGCTGCATCCTGAAGGACCGCCACGACCTGCGGGAGCTCGAGGGCACGGAGCTCTCTGCGCTGGTCGAGGAGGCGCGCGCGGCCGCTCCGGCCTCATGAGCGGCGGTTGCGGCCGGCGGCTACTCCTTGCCCTCGGGGCGGTCGTGGCCCTGGTCGTCGGACTGTTTCTCTTGCTGCGTCCCTCGGGCGTCACCCGGCGGTCCGCCGTGCCCAGTGACCTTCAGGCGCTCGCCGTGGTCCCCGGCTTCCCCAACTTCGTCCGATACTTCCCGACGGACGCGACGCACGTGGAGGCCTTCGAGAAGGATTTCCTCGACTCGAACGAACGCGAGAGGCTCGAACTCGAACGGCTCGGCTATCGCGGGGAGCTTCCTCCCGTCTCGTATCTCGCGATCTCCGGCGGCGGCGACAACGGCGCCTTCGGAGCGGGCCTGCTAAACGGCTGGTCCGCCACCGGCGATCGGCCGACCTTCAAGCTCGTCACCGGGGTGAGCACGGGGGCGCTCATCGCTCCCTTCGCGTTCCTCGGGCCGGCCTACGACGCGACGCTCAGGTCGATCTACACGGGGATCAGCTTCCGCGACATCGCCCTGAAGCGATCGCCGCTCTGGGTGCTCTTCGGGGACGCGATGGCGGACAACGCTCCTCTTCGGAGCCTCGTCAAGAAGCACGTGACACAGGAGGTCCTCGACGCGATCGCCAACGAACGAGACAAGGGACGCATCCTGCTCGTCGCAACGACGAACCTCGACGCGCGGCGTCCGGTCATCTGGAACGTCACCGAGATCGCCGCGGCCCGTTCCCCCAAGGCGCTGGAGCTCGTTCAGAAGATCCTGGTCGCCTCCTCGGCAATCCCGGGCACCTTTCCGCCGGTGATGATCGACGTCCTGGCAGGCGGCAGGTCGTACCAGGAGATGCACGTGGACGGTGCGACCGCGGCGCAGGTCTTCGTTTACCCCACCGCGATTCAGTTGTCGCGCCTCGCGGCGCGAAAGCGCACGCTCTACATCATCCGCAACGCGCGCCTGGATCCACAATGGGCGCAGGTGGAGCGGCGCACGCTGCCGATCGCGTTCCGCGCCATCGCCTGCCTCGTTCAATTCCAGGGGATCGGGGACCTTTACACGATCTACACGATCACACAGAGAGACCGCCTCGCGTTCAACCTGGCGTTCATCCCGCCGACCTTCGATTACCCCCACGAGCAGCTCTTCGACACGAAATACATGGCCGAGCTCTTCGCCGTCGGTGAGCGGATGGCCGTCAAGGGAACCGACTGGTGGTGGAAGCATCCGCCCGTCCTCTTGAGCGGCGTGCCGGACGAAGAGCACTTCCAGTAAGGCAACGAGGATGGCGCCCGAGATCCGGAAGACCTTCACGATCGAGGCGCCGCGGGCGGTCGTCCCGGCCTCATGAGGCGCGAAGACCTGGTTGTTCACCTGGCGCGCTTTGCCGGAGGCTTGCGAGAGCGCGGGGTCCGGGTGAGTCTCTCCGATGAGGTCGACGCGGCCGAGGCGCTCACACTGGTCGATGTCTCCGACCGCGCCGAGGTGCGGCGAGCGCTCGCGATCGCTCTGAAGATCCGGCCGCGCGACGCCAGGGCCTTCGAGGATCTGTTCGAGGTCTGGTGGGCCGGCTCGCCGCCGGGCGACGCCGCGCTCGCCGCCGATGAGCGTCGGTCCGCGGATCGGGCGCAGCCGCTGGCAAGGGTCGCGAGGACCCAGGGGGTGCGCGGCTTCGACGACCGGTGGGAGCGGGAATCTCTCCAGGGAGACACGCCGGGATACAGCTCCGAGGCGCTTCTTCGAGGGAAGCCCTTCGAGCAGTGCAGCGAGGCGGACCTCGCGGCGATCGAGCGTATCCTGACGCGCCTCGCCTCGAGGCTAGCGACCCGGCGCAGCCGACGGCTCGTCCCGACGCGCGGCCGGGGGCGGGTCGATCCGCGGAGGAGCTTCCGCGACGCGGTCGAGACCGACGGGGAGCTCCTGCGGCTCGCGCGGCGCGCGCGCGCGGTCGAGGAGCCGCGCCTGGTGGTTCTGTGCGACACGAGCGGATCGATGGATCTCTACAGCCGCTTCCTGCTGGCCTTCCTCCTCTCCTTGAAGAAGGTGGCTCGGCGCACGGAGCTCTTCGCTTTCAACACGGCCCTCGTGCGGCTGACACCTTGGGTCTCGGCCTCCCGCATCGGCTCGACGCTCGAGCGGCTCTCCGCGGGCGTACCCGACTGGTCGGGAGGAACGAAGATCGGCGAATGCCTCGCGAAGTTCGTGGCCGCCTACCTGGACGAGATGGTCGACGCGAAGACCGTCGTCGTCATCGTCAGCGACGGCCTGGACCGGGGGGATACTTCGGCCCTGGTCGCCGCGATGCGCGCGATCTCCTCGCGGGCGCGGCGGGTCATCTGGTTGAATCCGCTCCTGGGAGACTCGCGCTACGAGCCGATCCAGCGAGGCATGGCCGCGGCCTTGCCGTACATCGACACACTCGCTCCCGCGCACAATCTCGAATCGCTCGAGCGGCTGATTCCCCAGCTCGCGGCCTGACAGGGCGCCCCGAGGCCCCATCGTCGGTGAGTATGATTGCCGCCGCCGTGGCTCGACCATCCTTCTGCCGCCCGTGGCTCCTGACCTCGGCACTCGCTCTCGGCCCGCTCTTCCTGCAGGGCTGCGCGACGACGCCGCGGCGCGACGCCGTGCCTGAGGATCTGCAGACGCAGGCGAACGTCGTCGGATTCCCGAGCGGGATCCGGTATTTTCCACGAGACGCGGGACACGTCGAGGAGTTCGAGCGGGACTACCTGGATTCGCTCGATCGCGAGATCCACTACCGGTACAACCAGGGAGAGGAGGGCCCGCTGCCGCCGGCGGCGTTTCTCGCCATCTCCGGCGGCGGCGACAACGGCGCCTTCGGTGCCGGTCTCTTGTACGGCTGGACCGAAGCGGGCACGCGCCCCGAGTTCAAACTCGTGACCGGCGTGTCGACCGGCGCACTGATCGCGCCGTTCGCGTTTCTGGGCCCGGCCTATGACGAGAGACTGAAGGCCCTGTACACGGGCATCTCGATGAAGGACATCGCCGAGCAGCGGTCCATCTTGTCGATCCTGTACGGAGACGCGATGGCCGACAACACGCCCCTCTGGAACCTCGTCAAGAAGTACGTGACGCAGGAAATGCTCGATGCGATCGCGGCGGAGCACGAGAAGGGGCGCATCCTCCTCGTTGCGACAACGAACCTGGACGTGCGGCGGCCCGTCATCTGGAACGTCACGAAGATCGCCGCCACGAAGTTGCCGGGGGCCTTGGCGTTGATCCAGAAGATCCTCATCGCCTCGGCCGCGATCCCGGGCACCTTTCCGCCGACGATGATCGACGTCGAAGCGGGGGCAAAGACGTATCAGGAGATGCATGTCGACGGCGGCACCGCCGCCCAGGTTTTCGTCTATCCGGCGGCCATCCATCTCGCCAAGCTGGCGCAGCGCGAGCGCAAGGTCTACATCATTCGCAACGCCCGTCTGGACCCCGAGTGGGCCCAGGTCGACCGCCGGACCCTGCCGATTGCCTTCCGGGCCATCACCTGCCTGATCCAGTATCAAGGGTTGGGGGATCTGTACCGCATCTACGCGATCACCCAGAGGGACCACGTGGACTACAACCTGGCCTTCATCCCGGCGACCTTCGACACCCCGCACACCTCCGAGTTCGACACGACCTACATGCGGGCGCTCTTCGACTTGGGCTACCGCATGGCAGCGGAAGGACACGAATGGTGGTACAAGCGCCCGCCCGTCCTGGTGTCGGGCGTGGACGAGGAGCCTCCGGCTTACTAGCGTTGACGTTTCTCCCGCGGACGGTATAGCTTGCAGTCTCGAGCCGCGCCGGCCTTCCGCTGCGGCGGCGGCGAGTTGGATGGAAGTTGAGAGGAGGTCCCATGATCCCGGGTCCGTTCGACTACCACTCCCCCAAGTCGCTCTCGGAGGCCGTCGGGCTGCTTTCGCAGCATCGCGGCAAGGCCAAGGTCCTGTCGGGAGGCCAGAGCCTCCTGCCCCTCCTGAAGCTCCGCCTCGGATCCGCCGATCACCTGGTCGACATCGGGCGGATCCCGGGCCTCGAGTACATCAAGGAGGACGGAGGCACGCTCAAGATCGGGGGGCGCACGCGGGAGTCGGCGCTCGAGGCCTCCGACGTCGTCAAGAAGAAGTACCCGATCCTGGCGGAAACGGCGGCGGTCATCGCGGATCCCATCGTGAGGAACCTCGCGACGGTGGGCGGCAACCTCGCCCACGGCGATCCGGCCAACGACCATCCGGCCACGATGCTCGCGGTCGGGGCCCAGGTGGTCGCGACCGGGCCGAAGGGCGAGCGCATCATCCCGATCGAGAAGTTCTTCACCGGCCTCTTCGAGACGGCGCTCGCGCCTGACGAGATCCTGACGGAGATCCGGATCCCGGCGCCGCCTCCGAAGTCGGGAGGCGCCTACGTCAAGCTCGAGCGCAAGGTCGGCGACTTCGCCACGGCGGCCGCCGCGGCGCAGGTCACCCTCGGGGCGGGAGGCGAGATCTCCCGCGCCGGGATCGGTTTGACCAACGCGGGCCCCTTGCCCGTCAAGGCCGAGGCCGCCGAGAAGTTCCTGCAGGGCAAGAAGCCCGACGGCGCGGCGATCGCCGAGGCCGCGCGCCTGGCCGCGCAGGCCGCCTCGCCGGAGGCCGACCGCCGCGGCTCGGTCGAGTACAAACGGGAGATGGCGCGGGTGCTGACGGCGCGGGCGTTGAAGCGGGCCGTCGCGCGGGCGCAGGGAGCGTAGCCATGGCGATGCACAAGATCAAGGTCACGGTCAACGGAGAGGCCCGCGAGGCGGAGGTCGAGTCGCGGCTCCTGCTCGTCCACCTGCTGCGCGAGGTATTTCGTCTGACGGGCACGCACATCGGCTGTGACACGACGCACTGCGGTGCGTGCACCGTGCTGCTCGACGGCACGCCCGTCAAGTCCTGCACGGTGCTCGCGGTGCAAGCCGACGGCCGCGAGGTCATGACGGTCGAAGGGCTCGAGAAGGACAACAAGCTCGATCCCATCCAGGAGGGCTTCTACCAGGAGCACGGCCTGCAGTGCGGCTACTGCACGCCCGGCATGATGATGACCGGGTACGCCCTGTTGAAAGCCAACGCGAGCCCGACCGAGGCGGACATCCGGAGGGCGATCTCCGGAAACCTCTGCCGCTGTACCGGGTACGTCAACATCGTCAAGTCCGTTCAGCACGCCGCCGCCGCGTCGAAGTCGCGGTAGGGGAGGAATCATGGCGACACCTCTGACGACACCCGAAGTCGGCGGGATGGGCCACTCGATCAAGCGCAAGGAGGATCCGCGCTTCCTTCGCGGCAAGGGCAACTACGTCGACGACATCCAACTGCCCGGGATGCTCCACATGGACATCGTCCGGAGCCCTTACGCGCACGCGAAGATCAAGAAAATCGACTCCACGAAGGCCCTGCAGACTCCTGGCGTGCTCGCCGTCATCACGGGAGCGACGCTCGAGCAATACAAGCTTCACTGGATGCCGACCCTGATGTCCGACACGCAGATGGTTCTCCCGACCGAAAAGGTCATGTACCAGGCGCAGGAGGTGGCCGCCGTCATCGCGACCGACCGATACAAGGCGGCCGACGGGGTCGCCGCCGTCGAGGTCGAGTACGAGCCGCTTCCGGTCGTCGTCGACCCCTTCAAGGCTCTGGAGCCCGGCGCCCCGGTCCTGCGCACCGACAAGCCGGGGAAGTCGGACAACCGGATCTTCCATTGGGAAGTCGGCGACAAGGCGGGCACCGACAGCGCGATCCGCGGGTCCGAGGTCGTCGTCCGGCAGAAGATCTACATCCCGCGCATCCACGTCGCATCGATCGAGACGTGCGGGTGCGTGGCGGATTTCGACCGGGTGCGGGGCAAGCTGACGGTGTACATGACGACGCAGGCGCCCCACGCGATCCGCACGGTCTTCGCGCTCGTGGCCGGGCACGTCGGGCTTTCGGAAGAGAAGATCCGGATCGTCTCGCCGGACATCGGCGGCGGTTTCGGAGGCAAGGTCCCCGTCTACCCGGGCTACGTCATCGCGGTGGCGGCCTCGGTCGTCATCGGAAAGCCCGTCAAGTGGGTCGAGGACCGGATGGAGAACCTCCAGGCCGACTCGTTCGCGAGGGACTACCACATGGAGGCGGAGCTCGCGGCGAAGAAGGACGGCACGATGACGGCGCTGCGGATCAAGACGGTCGCCGACCACGGCTACGCGGACGCCGCGGCCAACCCGTCCAAGTTCCCCGCGGGTCTCTTCTCGATCTGCACCGGCTCCTACGACTTCCAGAAGGCCTTCGCCGAGGTGGACGGCGTCTACACGAACAAGCCGCCGGGAGGGATCGCCTATCGCTGCTCCTTCCGAGTGACCGAGGCCGTGCATGCGATCGAGCGGATGACCGACGTGCTGGCCCAGGAGCTCAAGATGGACCCGGCACAGCTGCGGATGAAGAATTTCATCCCCCCGGGGAAGTTTCCCTACAAGTCGGCGCTCGGCTGGGAGTACGACAGCGGCAACTACCCGGCGGCCTTGAAGAAGGCCATGGACATCATCGGCTACGACGCCCTGCGCAAGGAGCAAGCGGAAAAGCGAAAGAAGGGCGAGCTCATGGGGATCGGCATCTCAAGCTTTACCGAGATCGTCGGCGCCGGGCCCTCCAAGCACTTCGACATCCTGGGAATCAAGATGTTCGACTCCTGCGAGATCCGGGTTCATCCGACGGGCAAGGCGACGGCAAGGTTCGGCACCAAGTCGCAGGGGCAGGGCCACGAGACGACCTACGCCCAGGTCGTCGCCGAGGAGCTCGGCATTCCGGCGGCCCATGTCGAGGTGGAGGAGGGGGACACCGACACCGCGCCATACGGCTTGGGCACCTACGCGAGCCGCTCGACCCCCGTGGCGGCCGCCGCGGGGGCGGTGGCGGCGCGCAAGATCCGGGAGAAGGCCAAGAAGATCGCCGCGTACCTGCTCGAGGTCGGCGAGCAGGATCTCGTTTGGGAGCCGGGGAAGTTCTCGGTCAAGGGGGCGCCGCAGAAGTCGAAGACGATCCAGGAGATCGCCTTTGCCGCCTACACGAACCATCCGCAGGGAATGGAGGCAGGGCTCGAGGCCGTCGACTACTACGATCCGCCGAACCTGACGTTCCCCTTCGGCAGCTACATCTGTGTGGTGGACATCGATCGCGGCACGGGGGAGGTCAAGATCCGGCGCTTCGTCGCGGTGGACGACTGCGGCAACATCATCAATCCGATGATCGTGGACGGTCAGATTCACGGCGGCCTCACGATGGGAATGGCGCCGGCCCTCTACGAGGAGATCAGCTACGACGAGAGCGGCAACGTGCAGGGAGGCAGCTTCATGGACTACCTGCTGCCGACGGCAATGGAAACGCCGAAATGGGAGACCGACAAGACCGTGACGCCTTCGCCGCACCACCCGCTGGGAGCCAAGGGCGTGGGAGAGTCGGCGACCGTCGGAGCGCCGCCCGCCGTCGTCAACGCGGTCGTCGACGCGCTTTCGCACCTGGGAGTGAAACACATCGACATTCCGATCACGCCGGAAAAGGTCTGGAAGATCCTGAAGGAGAAGGGGGCGGCGGAGTAGGCCCGCTCCCGCCCGGCGGGGGTCGTCGCCGCCGACGTCGAGCCGGCGAGTCTTGACCGTCCGGAACCCGCTCCTGTAGATCGTCTACAAGAGTGCCGGCTGCGGGCGTGATTTTCCGGAGACGATGAAAGAAGCCGATCCAAAGCTCAAAGACCGCGTGCCGCCGGGTCAGGTCCTGAAGGCCAAGTGGCCCGTGCTGACCTTCGGGGCGACGCCGCGGATCGACCTCGGCCAATGGACGTTTCGCTGCTTCGGCCGGGTCGAGAGAGAACTCTCCTGGACCTGGGAAGAGTTCTCGCGGCTTCCGCGGGTCGAAATCACTTCCGACATCCATTGCGTGACCCGGTGGAGTCGGCTCGACAATCGCTGGGACGGCGTGCACGTCCGGGAAATCCTCACGCGCGCCGGCGTCGGAAAGGGGGCCGTCGCCGTCATGGCCCGATCCGAGGGCGGATACACCACCAACATCGCCCTGGAGGATCTCCTCGACGACGATGTCCTGCTCGCCACCAGGCACGACGGGCGGGACCTCGAGCCGGAGCACGGCGGCCCTTGCCGGCTCGTGGTTCCGAAGCTCTATTTCTGGAAGAGCGCCAAATGGCTACGGGAGCTGGAGCTGCTCGACGTCAACCCGCCCGGCTTCTGGGAGGAGAACGGCTATCACCTGCATGCCGATCCGTGGAAAGAGGAGCGCTACTCGGACCAGGAAACTGACGCCATGCAGCGCCTGCGCGCCGAGGCGGCGCGCCAGCTCAGGAGCTCGGACCGCCCGGGGGGTGAAAACCCTTAGGGCTTGGATGACTTGGAGGTCTTCTCCTTCAGGTCCTCGGTGAACAACCCGGCCTCGGGCAGTGTGGCCGCCGCGCCGGCTCCGAGGGGCTCGACACCCGTGAAGCCGCGGCCATGATGCACCGTTCCGATTCCCGCGCCCTTGGGATGTCCCGAGCCGTAGCCGCGGTACCCGTGCTTGCGCGGCTTGCGATTCTTGTTCTTGGTGGATTGCGTCTGGTTGGAGTTCTTCTTTTCCGCCATGAGAATCCTCCCCTCGGGCGATACGCCCTCATCAGAGCCTAGCAACTCCGATGGGGGAAGATCTATTCGCATCAGTCGCATGGCAGACACGGGCTACCGGCCCCGCCCCCTGGCCAACCAAGCCAATCCGGACGGAAATGGACCGCGGGCGGCGCGCTGGCCGGCCACGTCACCCCGTCTGAGGCGGGGAGGACTCGACCGGTTCTTGCGGTTCCGGCGCGGCAGCGTCGTAAACCCTCTTGATCTCGACGTCGCCCCGCGATCCGCGGCCCTTGAAACGAGTCGTGACCGTGAGCTGTTTGTGGTCGGCGGTCACGGAATAGGTCTCGGTGTAGGACGATCCCCGCTCGGGCTCGATCTCCACGACGACGTGGCCGTCTTTCCAGCGGGCCTTGATCTTCGTCGTTCCGCCGAAGGAGCGCTCCTCTTCAGTCTTTCGCCCATCCGTGAAGAGAATGTGCTCCTGCCCGGCCCCATCTCGGATGATCAGCTGAGGATCCGCGTGCTCGATCTGCAGGGTCTGCCAGACGGCCGCGCGGTCGGTGAGGCCAGGGGTGGACCCGTCCGAGGACTGACCGCCGGATCCCCGGTGTCCGCCACGGTGTCCGTGACCCCCGCTCCAGCCGCCGCCTGATCCGCCGCCCGATCCACCCTCCTGGACCTGCACTTCCTCCATCTTCTTGCGGGGGTCGTCGCTTGCCTCGCGGTTCAACTTCCAGGTCCCCGAGAGGTTGCCAGGCTCGGCGCCCCGGGTCGCCGCGGCAGCGCCGACCAGCAGGGTTCCGATGCAAAGAGCGCGCAACACTCGGTGCCCGTTCCTGTTCCCACTCACAGGGTGCTGCTCGTAGCCCTCCGCTCGGTTAACGGCCGCATCCGGCTCTGAATTACGCGAGGGCCTGAGGAGTCGCCACGGGGACCGAGTTTCGATAGAGTCTTTCCGAATCTTCCAAGGAGGTGCCCCCGGGGAGGGTTTTTGGCTGCGGCCTGTGTTCGCCTGGTTCCAACTCTGTCTCACGTTTTTTGAGGAGGAGGAGAAGATGGTACAGACGTTCTGCAAGGTGGCCGGCATCGTTCAGCTCGTCCTCGGTCTGGTGGGTCAGTTTGCTCCGGGAATCGCCTCGACGCTCGGATCCGGCGCCGGCGGCAACATCTTCAACATTCTTTCGGGCATTGTCCTTTCCTACCTCGGAACGAAAGGCACGGAGAACGGTCAGCGAACCGGCGCGCAAGTGGTCGGGGGCTTGAACGGGCTGGTCGGCCTTTTGGGCGTGCTCGGGGTGAACAATCTGGCAGGCATTCCGATGAATCCGGGGATGGGCGCCAACATCGTCAATCTTCTGATCGGCGCGTGGGGACTCTGGGCCGGGTTCGCCAGCCAGAAGAAGGCTGTCGCCTAGCGGTTTCCTTCCCGGCGCCCCGGTTCCTTCCGAAACGGGACCGAAGCAAGAAAAAAGGGCCGGACCCTTCTGCTGGGCCCAGCCGCTTGTTTTCGGTTTGACGATCTTTTCGATCTCCAGGTGCACATCGGGGCGGGGCCTCGCCAAACGCAACCGGGATAGAGTGCCGAGCAAAAGCTCGAAGGGAGGGACAAAGTCATGCTCACGTTGCTGTCGAAGAACTGGTGGATTTTCCTCCTCCGCGGCATCTTGGCGATCCTCTTCGGCGTGATGGCTTTCGCGTGGCCGGGCCTGACGCTGGCCACACTCGTGACCTTCTTCGGTGCCTGGGCCCTGGTCAGCGGGTGTTTTGCCCTCTTCGGCGCTTTTTCGGGCAAGAAGTCGGGTGGCGACTGGTGGGTGCTGTTGCTGCACGGCTTGCTCGGAATCGTGGTGGGCGTTCTCACCTTCCGGAGCCCTGGCATCACGGCGATCGCCATCCTCTGGTACATCGCATTCTGGGCGATCGTCACGGGTGTGATCGAGGTCGCTACGGCCATCCGTTTACGCAAGGAGATCCGAGGGGAAGGCTGGATCATGCTGGCCGGGATCGCCTCGGTGATCTTCGGCGCGCTGCTTCTCGCCTACCCAGGCGCCGGCGCGCTCGCCCTGATCACCCTGATCGCGGCCTACGCGGCCGTCTTCGGCGTGATCCTCGTGGTCGCCTCGCTGCGGCTGCGGAAGCTCGGTTCGCCCGCGGCGGCGTAGGCTTCGACGCGCCGGAAGGCACGGTCACTGATACGGGAAGGCGTTTGTGCCTCCGGTGGTGGGCTTCTTCCACTGGTTGTGATTCAGGTCGTAGGGGAAGACGACGGCGGTGTAGGGGAGTCGGACGAAATCGAGGATCGTGATCAGGATGTTGCCCCACCAGCGGTCCTCGGGCACGCCGGCGGCACGGGCGATCTCGGCGAGGTTCAGGCCCACCTCGAACCCGAGCTGCCTTTCCTGGTACTGCGGCTGCGCGTCGGGGTAACCCTTCGCGCTGTAGGTCGCGCCGGCCAGGAGAAACCGCGCGAGTCCGAACCGGCGATCCAACCTCTTTGCGAGCCCGGCGAACTTGAGGTCGAAGGTGTAGATTTCGGCGGAGTAGTCCTTGCCGAGCCCGTTGACGATGCAGCACGGCGGAATCTCCGGAGCGGGCACGATACCTGCCCGGAACCCCATGAGATCATTCAACTGATAGCGGGTGAAGAAGTAGGCCGCACCGGCGCCGGCCGTGTCCATGATCAGGTCTTCGTAGGAGAACCCGTACTTGGTGCTGCCGTCCCCGAGCTCCGTGGTCAGGCCGGCCGCCGCCGAGACGATGGATCCGAGCTGGTAGGACTGCGGCGATGGAGCGTCGAGAGCCCCGTAGACGGAGGTCAGCAGCCGCGCCACGCTGTAGAAGGAGGCGATGTGCGAAGCCTTGTCGCCGCCTCCGGCGTAGGTGTTCTGTCCGAACCACCCCTCGTTGGTGAAGTGATACTTCTGGTTGGGCCCGTCGCCGAACGAGTTGTAGGCCGACCCGGCGATCGCCATGACCGAGATCGTGGTGATCCAGAAGACCTTCGGCTGGGGCGAGAGATGCGTCGGGGACGGCAGCTCGATCGTCGGAGTCGTCGAATGGGCCGGGAATCGCAGGTCCAGATCATAGGCGTCGTCCGGCTTCTTCCCTCCGATTCGTTCCGCGCAACATTGGCCGAGGCCAAGCTGCGCGGCCGCGACCTCGGTCGAGGCGTCGAGGACTGCCGTGGACGAAAAAAGCTGAAATTGGTTCGACTCGGCGAGGGCGATCGGACCGAGGCCCAGAACCGCGAGGCCGGCAAGGAGAATCTCCCGGCGTCGCGGCGCGGCGCGAGTTGCCGACTTCGATCTCGTCATCGAAACCCCGGTCCAGAAGCCGACACGCGACGCGTTATTTCGAGGCCGGCTTCGGCGGGAAGTCCGCGAAGATGCGGTCGAGCGCGAACTGGACCTTGTCTTTCTGAAGACCGCCGGTGGGGGGCACGGTCCCCGCAGCCTCTCCGCGCCAGACCAACTGATTATTCGACGGATCGATCAGATCAACGGCGAGGGTGCCGACCGGAGTGCCCGAGGTTGCCTGCGCCGAGGCGGCGCCTCCGGTCCACCATCCGTAGCCGGTTTCGCCTTGAGGATCTTGCGGACCGCGGATCAGGTGAACGACCACCCGCAGGTTGGGACTCTGATCCACCGGCTTCAACCCCTTGGCCTCGAGCCGTGACGCGACCTGCTGGTCGACCCAGGCCTGATTGTCGGTCTGGAGCCCGGCCGGTTGGAGCTGAAAGGTCTTGTATCGCGAGAAATCGGCGCGCGGATCGGACCGGACCTTCGTATTGAGCGACGAAGCGCACGCCGCGGCGAAGGTCGCGGCCAGAATCAGCGCGGGGATGCCTTTCTCGGTCATTCTCAGCCCTTCTTGTGTTCGGATCGGGGAATCAGAACTTCGCGACGAGCGCCACGGAGGTGATCGTATCGCGTTTGAAGAATCCGGGAACGGGGACGTTGTCGTAGAGATAGGTGTACGACGCCTTCAAGGCGAAGATCGAAGTCAGGTCGGCCGTGACGGCGGTGACGCTCGCCAGGTACCAGTCGTTGGTGTTATCGAGGTTGTCGGTCCAGGAAAACGTCTCCGTGACCTCCGCGCTCTTCGAGAACTTCCAGCCGAAGTCGAGGCCGGCCTGCGCGGTGGCGTAGTTCAAGGCCGAGGCGCCCACCCGGTCCTCGCGGGTGTAGCCGAACCCCGCCTGAAGGCGCAGGCGGAGGGTCTTCTCGTTGATGATCTTGTAGCCCGCCCCGGCTTCCCCGCCGTAGCGGCTGTCGATGCCGGCGAAGGTGTTGCGGTAGTAGAGCGCCCCGGCGAAGACGTCGATCCTCGGCGTCAGGTCCCGGGTGGCCTTGAGTCCTCCGGCGAAGGACTCCGCGGTGGTCTCACCGTCGGTCGAGGCGTGCAGGTACGCGGCCTTCAGGGTGAAGAGCCACGGCGTCGGCTTGTAGTTGAGCTCGAGCGCGCCGCCGAAGCTCGAGGTGTCGGTGTTCCCACTCGTCGCGGCATAGGACACGTTCGCGGTTCCGAACCAGAGCGGGGGAGGCGGCTCGGGAGGAGGCGGGCAAGGGCAGGGCGCCTGGCCTCCCGCGGCGGCGGCACAGAGGAATGCGGCGACCAAGGCAAGATAGCGCGATGGCGTCATGAGTCCTCCCGAATTGTTGCTACCCCGCGGCAGGGACGCGCGAGTCTAACAGCAGAAAGAGCAAAAACGGCTCCTTTGTCTTTTCCGCCAGCCGTCGGGCTGGCTGGATAGGGGGGTGATGTCGATCGGCTGCGGAGATCGGGGCGGCGCCAATGCGTTGCCCGCCTCGCGGCGTCGCCGTCCGCGGGAAGCGATGGGATCCGGCGAGCGCCTGATATAGGCTCTTCGCGAATGCGCGCGGTCGCCGCCCACCGGGTGTTCGCCGCTCTGACGACCGGCGCGCTCTTTGCCGGCCTCGTTGGCCGTTCCTACCTCCCGTGGCGGCACGAAAAGACCGCCGGAGGGACGCGCCCATGAAGCGCCCGGCCGCCTTCACCCAGACCTGGTGGCAGGACCGGGGGCTCACGACCATGCTCGTCTGTTTGGGCATCGGGATCTTCCTCGCCCCGATCATCGAGGTGGTGGGGATCGTCGACGAGACGTTCTTCAAAGTCGTCATGAGCCTGGTTCTCGTTTCCGGAGTCATCGCGATCTCGGGCCGGGGAGCCGCTTCGATGGCGATGGGTCTCATGGCGCTCCTCACCCTCCTTCTCAAGTGGGCTCACTTCGTGTTTCACGGGTCGGTTCTCGGCGCTGCCGCGGACGCTTTCGCGATGCTGTCGATCGTGCTTCTGACGACCCTCGTCCTGCAGCACGTCTTTCGGGCGGGCCCGATCACGCCCGATCGGATCCGAGGCGCCATCGTGGCGTACCTGCTCGTGGGCTTCTTCTTCTTCGAGGCCTACCAGCTGGTGAGCGTGTTTCGCCCCGAGGCCTTTCACGTCGAAGATGGAAGCGGTGGTGTGAAGCACCTCCATGCCCTCGCGTACTTCAGTTTCGTGACACTGACGACCGTGGGCTATGGCGACATCACGGCGTCCGATCCGATCGCGCGGTCGCTCGCGGTGGGAGAGGCGCTCATCGGGCAGCTCTATCCGGCGATTCTCATCGGTGGGCTGGTCTCGATGCATCTTGCGAGCAGGGACCGTGCCTGAAGGCGCGGCAGCCGCCCCGATGGACTCCGAGACGGCGGCCCGGGTCGCCCTGGGCCGCGACCGCGCCGGCGGCCCGCGTCTGACGCTCGGCGGGTGTTTCGATGTGAGCACCGCGGCCGCGGCGCGCCGGCAGATCTCCGAGGGGCTGGCCGGCTCACCGCCGGCATCGCTCGAAGTCGATGCCAGCGGGATCGAGCGGGGCGACGTGTCGGGAATGGCTCTCCTCTACGAGCTCGCGCAGGGCCGGCTGGTCCCCGGCGTTCGGGCCAACGTCACCGGGTTGCGTCCCGAGTTCCAGACGCTGCTCGCCGCGTTCCCGACGCCCGAGGCGCTCGAGGGCGTGACGCAGGGTGCGGCCCGCCAAGCCCTCCTCGTCCAGATCGGCGCCGCGGCGAGCTCGATCGCGGCGGACGCCCGGGCACAAGTGACCTTCGTCGGCGGGACGCTTCAGGCGTTCGCGGCGGCCCTGCGCCGCGTTCGCCTGATGCGCTGGCGCGAGGTCGCTGTCGTGTTCGAGAAGGCCGGCGTCGATGCGCTGCCGATCGTTTCGCTGATCAGCGTTCTGACGGGCCTGATCATTGCTTTCGAGGCGGCGCAGCCGCTCGAAATGTTCGGGGCCCAGATCTTCATCGCCAACATGATCGGCCTTGTCATGGTGCGGGAGTTCAGCCCGATCTTCACGGCGATCATCCTCGCCGGCCGGTCGGGCTCCGCCTTCGCCGCGGAGATCGGGACGATGAAGGTCAACGAGGAGCTTAACGCCCTGGAAACGATGGGTCTCGATCCCATGCGTTTCCTGGTCATCCAGAGGGTCTTTGCCGGAACGGCCCTGATGCCGGTTCTGACGGCGTACTCGATGGCGGCGGGAGTCTTCGGCGGCGTGCTCGTCATGATGGCGATGGGCTTCCCGCTCGCCCAGATCTGGGGCCAGTTGGTCGGCGCCCTTGGGATCAAGGACGTGCTGGTCGGGACATTCAAGTCCGTCGTGTTCGGCGCCATCATTTCGGGGCTCGGGTGTCTGCGCGGGATGCAGACCAAGGAGGGGCCGACGGCGGTGGGCGACTCGACGACCCGGGCCGTGGTTGCGGGCATTCTGATGATCATCGTCGTGGACGCCGTCTTCGCCGTGCTGACCTACGTGCTGCACATATGAGCGCCGCCCCGACGGTGATCCAGGTCGAGCGCGTGACGATCGCCTATGGAGAGAAGGTGATCCAGAAGGACGTCAGCTTCGAGGTGCATCGGGGCGAGGTGTTCGTGATTCTGGGCGGTTCGGGTTGCGGAAAGAGCTCGCTGCTCAAGAGCATGATCGGCCTGTACCGGCCGGCGTCGGGCCGGATCCTGTTCGACGGCCAGGACATCGCGACGGCCGAGGGCGAGGAGAGGCTGCGGCTCCTTCGAAAGTTCGGCGTCATGTACCAGAGCGGCGCCCTCTTCGGCTCGATGACCGTTCTGGAGAATGTGCGCCTCCCGCTCGACGAGTTCACCGATCTCGGCAGCGACGAGAAGGACCTCGTGGCGCTCGCGAAGTTGAACCAGGTCGGCCTGCTTCCGGCGGCGGCGAAGATGCCTTCGGAGCTGTCGGGAGGCATGCAGAAGCGGGCCGGCATCGCCCGCGCGATGGCGCTCGATCCGGGGATTCTCTTTCTGGACGAGCCGTCGGCGGGGCTCGATCCGATCACCTCGGCGGGACTCGACCAGACGATTCGGGAGCTCTCGCGCGGCCTCGGCATCACCTTCGTCGTCGTGACGCACGAACTGCAGAGCATCTACGGGATCGCGGACCGATGCGTCATGCTGGACGCCCGGACCAAGACGATGATCGCGGAGGGCAAGCCTTCGGAGCTGCGCGACCACTCTGACAACCCGTACGTGAGGCAGTTCTTTCTCCGGCAGGCCGAGGCGGCCTCGCCCGTCAAGGCGAACTCGACTTCATGAGCCAGAAAGCGAACCAGTTCCGAATCGGGCTGTTCATCGTCGGGGGAACGGCGATCCTCCTGACGGCCCTGTTCCTCTTCGGAATCCGAAGCGCCTTCCAGCGCACGTACGAATTCGAAACGTACGTCACGACGGATGTCGAGGGCCTTTCCGTCGGCTCGCCGGTCGAACTGCGGGGCGTCACGATCGGGAAGGTCAAGGAGATCGGATTCAGCTGGTTGCTTTACGACCCGCGGGAGCCCCGCTGCGTCGTCGTTCGCTGCGAGATCCGACAGAGCATCACCCCGGCGGAGGTGACGCCCTCGAAATTCCCGTCGATGGCCACGACTCTGGTCGAGCAAGGGATGCGCGCCGTTCTGCAGACCCAGGCCATTACCGGTTCGAGCATCATCACCCTGCAGAACCTGGACCCGGCCAAGTACCCGCCGCTCAAGTTTCCCTGGAAGCCGAAATACTTCTATGTCCCCTCGGCGCCGAGCGAGCTCGGCCGGATGCTCAAGGCGATCGACCAGACCCTGGCGAATCTGCAGAAGTTCGACATCGAGAGGCTCGTGAACAGCCTCGACCGTACGCTCGTGACCGCCAATACCGCGTTGCAGAAGCTCGGCGAGCTCGACGTCAAGGGCATCTCGCACAACGCGAACCAGGTTCTGGCGGAGGCTAGCGGCGCCGTGACCGAGATCAAGGGGCTGGTCGCCGACGCGCGAACGAGCCTGCGGAGCATGAGGCTCGGCGAGGTGAGCCAGGACGCCACGAGAGCCATCAACGACCTCGACGCCCGGCTGACCGCGTTGCTCGACAAGCTGAATGCGATCGACGTTCGTTCGTTGAACGACACACTCGCCGGCACGCGAGAGGCGGCTCGGAATCTGAACGATGCGCTGGAGGAGCTGAAGCGGTACCCGTCCGGCTTTATTCTCGGAGCCGCTCCTCCGCCGGCGAAGGGGCTCGAGAAGGAGAAGAAGTGATGACGCGAGTTGCCTGCAGGAAATCGGCGGCCCGCGCGCTCCTTCTCGCCGCGACCCTCGTGCTCGCCGGGTGCACGTCCAAGGTGGTGATCGTGCCCCAGTCTTTCATGATCGATCCTCCCGCTCCGAGGCTGGGAGCAGCTCCCACGGAAGGATCGATCCTGTCGCTCCGCCCCGTCTTCATCGCGCCGGTCTACTCGGGGACGGCGCTCGTCTACCGGCTGGGCGAGCATCGGGTCGAGAGCGATCCTTACGCCCGATTCGGCTCGGCTCCCGCCTCGATGCTCACAACTGCAATTTTCGGGTACCTGCGGGATGCGAGCTTCGTGAGAGACGTGGTGGTCGCCGGAGAGAGCCTTCGCACGGATGCGGTGATCGAACCTTTCGCAGGCGAGCTCTGTGGCGACTTCAGCAACTCGAGCGACCCGGTGGCCGTCATCACGCTGCAGTTTCGCGTCTTGACGTCCGGCGGCGGCACGACGCCCGTCAGAGAGCTTCTGCTGCACACGTACTCCCAACGGACGCACATCCGGGAGCGCACGGCCGCGGAGGTGGTCGCGGCCTGGAACACGGGTCTTGCGGCGATCATGAAGGAGTTCCTCGTCGACTTGAAAGCCGTCGTGCCGCCCCGCCAGCCCGCCAGCTGAGGCCGGGTGACCGGGAACTGGTCCTCGCCGCGTTTCTCGCGAGGGGAAAGCTCGTGCCGGGACCGGACGTCGCGGAGCCGGCCAGGGCGGAATACGCGGTTCGCTGGGATCCATCGGAAGGAGGCCTCCGGGACGCCAAGGCCCTCCTCGCCTTTCTGGGCGCGCTCGGGGTGACCGGCGAGGTCTACGAGGTCCGGTACTTCGACCTTCCGAGGCCCGACGGCGCGCCTGCTGACTCGACGGTCATTCTCCGGCAGCGCCGTAAGGGCGGAGCCGAGGCCGAGCTCCGCCTGAAGTACAGGCGAGATCGGCCCCTCGCGGGTCCATGGCAGTGCCCCGCCGGGAGCCCTTTTCAGAAGAAGGAGGAGGTGGACGTCTTCGTCGCCGGAACGGGAGACTCGAGCCGTGTGTATTCCTACAGCTGCGATCTCGCGAGCGAGGAGCCGCCGCGCTCGCTCTCGGCAGTTCCCAAAGAGTGCGCGTCTCGCGTCGTTCGGTACTCGCATGACGGACTGAAGATCGAGGAATGGACTCTCCCCGGAGGGCGCAGGCAGCTCGAGGTGTCGCGCTCGGCGACCAACAGCCGCGAGGAGCTCCGGCGATTCGAGCAGCTGGTATCCCGGCTTCGGGAAAAAGGCATTCAGCCGATTAGCCGCAGCAAGACGGAGCTCGGCAGCCAGTGCCCGGAAGAGGGCTCGCCCGGGCGCTAACCGAGCTCGTCGAGGAGCTTCGCGACCAGCCCCGTCCAACCCGTCTGGTGGCTCGCGCCCAGGCCGGCGCCGGTATCGCCGTGGAAGTACTCGTGGAAGAGAAGGAGATTCTTCCAGTGAGGGTCGCGCTGAAAGGTCTCATATTTTCCGAAGACCGGGCGACGCCCGCTGGCGTCGGGCAGGAAGAGGCGCGAGAGCCGCCGAGCGATTTCGCGAGAGACCTCGTGGAGGTCCATCATTCGTCCGGAGCCCGTCGGGCATTCGACCTTGAAGGAGTCGCCGAAGTACATGTGGTAGCGCTTCAGGGACTCGAGGATCAGGTAGTTGATCGGAAACCAGATCGGCCCGCGCCAGTTGGAGTTGCCGCCGAAGAGCCGGGTACGCGATTCGCCGGGCTCGTAGTCGAGCCGGAAGTCCTGGCCGCGGTCCTGGAGGGCATAGGGGTGGTCGCGGTGGTACCGGGAGACCGAGCGGATCCCGAAGGGCGAGAGGAACTCCGACTCGTCGAGCATGTACCTCAGCACGCGGGTCAGCTGCTCGGGCCTGACGACGCTCATGAGGAGCCTCTCATGCTCTCCGTGCCGCGTCATCGAGGCGCAGCAGTCGGTCAGGTCTCGCCGGTGTGCGAAGAACCACTCCATTCGGCGCTTGAAGGAGGGGAAACGACTGATCAGCGCCGAATCCCCTGTGACCACAGCCGTCAGCGGCAGAAGCCCGACTGCGGAGCGGACTCGGATCGGGACCTGACGTCCGTCCGCGTGGTGGAGCTCGTCGTAGAAAAAACCATCCTCCTCGTCCCAGAGGCCGCCGCCAGGCTCGTCGGGACGCTGCACGGCATGGGCGATGTAGACGAAGTGCTCCCAGAACTTGCTCGCCACGTCCTCGTACACGGGATCCTCGCTCGCGAGCTCGAGCGCCATGCCGAGGAGGTTCAAGCAGTACATCGCCATCCAGCTCGTGCCGTCCGCCTGGCCGAGCACCCAGCCCTCGGGGAGCTTCGTGTTGCGGTCGAAGATCCCGATGTTGTCGAGCCCGAGGAATCCGCCCTGAAAGATGTTGTTTCCCAGGGCGTCCTTCCGGTTGACCCACCAGTCGAAGTTCAGGAGGAGCTTGTGGAAGACCCTCTCCAAAAACATCCGATCGGCCTTGCCCGTCTTCGCCCTCTCGATCTGAAACACGCGCAGCGCCGCCCAGGCGTGAACGGGAGGGTTCACGTCGCCGAAGTTCCATTCGTAGGCGGGGATCTGGCCGTTGGGGTGCATGTACCACTCGCGCAGCATGAGCACGAGCTGGTCCTTGGCGAATTGCGCGTCGATGAGCGAATAGACCACGCAGTGGAAGGCGAGATCCCAGGCTGCGAACCAGGGGAACTCCCAGGTGTCCGGCATGGAGATGACGTCGGCGTTGAAGACGTGCTTCCAGTCGCTGTTGCGACCCTTGAGCCGTTCGGCGGGAGGAGGTGGCTGGCCCGGATCACCCCGGAGCCAGCGGCGCACGTCGTACTTGTAGAACTGCTTGGACCACAGCATTCCCGCAAAGGCCTGCCGCATGACGTTCTTTTCCTCGGCCGAGAGGCGCTCCGGAATCACGGCGTCATAGAACTCGTCGGCTTCCTTCTTGCGGAGCGCGAGGGTCCGGTCGAAGTCTTCGCCGAGGGGGTCGGAGTCCACCCCGGCGGCGTCGGTCAGACGCAGCCGTATCCGAGCGCGCCCTCCGCCCGGGATCTCGTGTCGATACCGCACGGCGGCCTTGGTGCCGTGCCGGGCCGGGTTGACCGCGGCGCCGTTTCCCAGGACGACGTGCTCGTGGAAGGCGTCCTTGACGTAGGGCGTGGGGCTCGCTTCGCCGAAGAGGCGCTCGGAGTTGGTCTCGTTCTCGGTGAAGAGAAGCTCTGATCCCGGTTGGCCGTGGAGGTACCTCCGGCCGAGATACGGCTCGCGCAGCTCGATTGCGGTCAGACCGTCCGTCCGGTCGACGGCGAAGAGCTCCGGTCGTGTCCGACCCGACCGCCACGACCAGGTGTTGCGGAACCAGATCGACGGGAGAAGGTCGAGGACCGCCGCTTCCGGCCCCCGGTTCTCGGCCGTGATTTGGATCAGGATGTCCTCCGGGCCCGCCTTTGCGTATTCGACGAACACGTCGAAGTACCGGCTTTCCGAGAAGATGCCCGTGTCGAGCAGCTCGTATTCGGGCTCCTCGATCGTGCGCCGGCGGTTTTCCTCGAGCAGATGCCGGTACGGGTACTCGGCCTGCGGGTACTTGTACAGGTACTTCATGTACGAATGCGTCGGGGTCGAGTCGAGGTAGAACCAGTATTCCTTGACGTCCTCGCCGTGGTTGCCTTCGGAGTTGGCGAGCCCGAACGGCCGCTCCTTCAGGAACGGGTCCTTCCCGTTCCAGAGCGCCACCGCGAAGCAGACGAGCTGATGACGGTCGCTGAGGCCTCCCAGGCCGTCCTCGCTCCACCGGTAGGCGCGCGAGCGCGCGTGGCCGTGCGGAAAATAGTCCCAGGCGGTTCCGTTCGGGCTGTAGTCCTCCCGGACGGTGCCCCAGGCTCGCTCCGACAAATAGGGACCCCAGCGGTTCCAGTGCGCGACACGACGGCTGTTCTCGTCGATGCGCCGGCCTTCCGCGGTGTCTGCCGGCTTCGGCTTCACTGCTCTAGGACGGGGTCCTGCCATCCTTCGAGACCGGCAGTGAGAAGGTTCGCCTCGTCGGGTCCCCAGGTCCCGGGCTCGTAGGCGTGGACCGGGGTGACGTTGCCGAGGATGGGGTTGACGACCCTCCACGCTGCCTCGACCGCGTCCTCGCGCACGAAGAGTGTGGGATCGCCCTTCATCGCATCGGTCAGGAGGCGCTCGTACGCGTCCACCTCGTCCTTGCCGGCGTCGCGAACCGCCATGAGCTCGGTCGGAACCGAGCCCTGCTCGGTGCCCGGTTTCTTGACGCGCGCCCCGATCGAGATCGCGATCTTCGGCCCCAGCCGGAAGCGGAAGTAGTTGCTCTCTTCGGGCGAGAGTCGCGAGAGCGGAGGCGGCTTCAAGTCCACGATGACCTCCGTTGCGGTCAGCGGAAGGCTCTTTCCAGCACGGATCAGGAACGGAACACCCGCCCAGCGCCACGATTCCACCTCGAGGCGCACGGCGGCGAAGGTCTCGACGGTCGAGGCCGGCGCGACACCGGGCTCCTTGCGGTAACCGCTGAACTGGCCCCGCACGACCTCGTCGGGCCGGAGCGGGCGGATCGCCCGGAAGACCTTCACCTGCTCGTCGCGGATGCGATCGGCCTCGATCGAGATCGGCGGCTCCATGGCGAGGTAGCCGACGACCTGGAGGAGGTGATTCTGGATGACGTCGCGGATCGCGCCGGTCTCGTCGTAGAACTTGCCCCGCCCCTGGACGCCGAACTGCTCCGCCATGGTGATTTGCACGCAGTCCACGTAATTGCGGTTCCAGATCGGCTCGAGAAACGTGTTCGCGAAGCGGAAGTAGAGCAGGTTCTCGACCGCCTCCTTGCCGAGGTAGTGATCGATGCGGAAAACCGAAGGCTCCGGGAATACGGAATGGAGGGTCTGGTTCAGGGCCTGCGCCGTCGCGAAGTCGTGGCCGAAGGGCTTTTCGATGACGACCCGCGCGCCGTCGGCACAGCCCGACTTGCCGAGCTGCTCGATGACCGCGCCAAACAGGCTCGGCGGGATCGCGAGGTAGTGGGTCGGGTGTTTGGCGGCGCCGAGGGCCTTCTTCAGCTTCGCGAAGGTTCCCGGGTCCGCATAGTCGCCGTCGATGTACTGGAGCAGCGCGACGAGCTTGCCGAACGCCGCCTCGTCGACGCCGCCTCCATATTCTTTGAGGCTCGCGCGCGCTCGCTCGCGGAGCTGCTCGATCGTCCAGCCCGACTTGGCGACACCGATGACCGGGACCGACAGAGACCCGCGCTTCACCATGCCCTGCAGCGACGGAAAGATCTTCTTGTAGGCCAAATCTCCCGTGGCGCCGAAGAAGACGAGGGCGTCGGCAGTCACGGGCTGGGAGCCGCCGGCGTCAGCGGACGCCATAGGAGTTCTCCTTCCCGACCCAGAGCGCGAGGCCGCCGAAGAGGCCTTCGGTGTTCGAGACGATCTTGACGCGGGGTGGCAGCTCGAAGTCGATCTTCTCGGCGTTGCCGCCCCCGATGTAAAGGCGGTCGTAGTTGAAGAGCTCGGCCAGGGAGTCGATCGCGCGGCGGACCCGGCGGTTCCACTTCTTCTTGCCGACCTTCTTCAGGGCCTTCTTCCCGAGCTCCTCCTCGTAGGTCCTCTCGTTCCAGCCGGCGTGGTGGGCGAGCTGCATGTTCGGGACGAGCCGGCCGTCGATGAAGAGCGCCGAGCCGAAACCGGTGCCGAGAGTGATGACGAGCTCGACGCCCTGGCCCTTGACGGATCCCAACCCTTGAACGTCGGCGTCGTTGGCGGTGCGAACCGGCCGACCGAGCTCCTTCGTGAGCACGCGGTCCAGGTCGACGCCGATCCACGCCTCGTGCAGGTTGGCGGCGGTCTCGACGACGCCCTTGCGCACGACGCCGGGAAAGCCGACGGAGACCCGGTCGAACTCGCCTTGCTGTTTCGCGAGTGAGAGGATCGCCTTGACCACGGCCGCGGGTGTGGCAGGGCGAGGCGTATCCACCCGCAGGCGCTCGGTCAAGGCCTTGCCGTCCGTGCCGACGACGAGCGTCTTGATGCCGCTGCCGCCGATGTCGATGCAGAGGGTCCGCGGGTTCTCGCCCTCAGCCATCCTAGTGGCCCTCCTTCTTCTCCACGTGCCCTCCGAACTCGTAGCGCATGGCCGAGAGGAGCTTGTTGGCGAAGTCGGCCTCTCCCCGCGAGGCGAAACGCTCGTAGAGGGCGGCGGTCAGGACCTCCGCCGGCGCGCCCTCGTCGATGGCGGCCAGGATCGTCCAGCGGCCCTCGCCGGAGTCCGAGACCCGGCCCGAGAAGTCTTCGAGCGAGGGCGACTTCAGGAGCGCGATCGCGGTCAGGTCGAGGAGCCACGAGGCGATCACGCTGCCGCGGCGCCAGACCTCGGCGACATCCGGCAGGTTCAGGTCGTACTGGTAGTGCTCGGGGTGGCGCAGGGGAGTCGTCTCGGCGTCCACCGTGCGGGCGGTCTTCCCGACGTTGGCGTGCTTCAGGATGTTCAGGCCCTCGGCGTAAGCGGCCATGATTCCGTACTCGATCCCGTTGTGGACCATCTTGACGAAGTGGCCGGCTCCGGAGGGCCCGCAGTGCAGGTATCCCTCCTCGGCCGTGCCACCGGCTTTCTCGCGGCCCGGTGTGCGCGGGATGTCGCCCCGCCCCGGGGCGATCGTCTTGAAGATCGGGTCGAGGCGCTCCACGGCCTCCTTGTCGCCGCCGATCATCATGCAGTAGCCGCGCTCGAGGCCCCAGACGCCGCCGCTCGTGCCGACGTCCACGTAATGGATTCCCTTGGCGCGCAGTTCCTGCTGACGGCGGATGTCATCGATGTAGTACGAGTTTCCGCCGTCGATGATCGTGTCGTCCTTCTGCATCGCGGGGGCGAGCTCCGCCACCGTGCCGTCCACGGCCGCGGCCGGGACCATCAGCCACGCCGCGCGCGGCGGTTTGAGCTTCGAGACGAAGTCCTCGAGCGAAGAGGCGCCGACCGCGCCCTCACCCCCGAGCTGCTTGACCGCTGAGGCGCTGCGGTCGTAGACGACGCACTGGTGTCCGTTCTTCATGAGACGCCGCACCATGTTGGCGCCCATGCGGCCGAGGCCGATCATCCCGAGCTGCATTCGCTCCTCCTCGTGGTCGGCAGGGTGGATCGGAGCATATCTGACCACGGCTCTCGCCTCGTGGCCTCATGCCGTTCCTGGCGCCCTGCTAGAAACTGACGGCGATCGAGGAGACGACGGTCGGTGTTTCCCAGCCGGGATTGAAGACGTAGACGTTGAGTTTCAGGCTCTTGTACTTGAAGCCGACGAAGAAGCCCCGCTGCAAGTCGAGGCCGGTTTGGTACAGGCGGGTTCGCTGCGACGCAATGCCGATGGTCAACCAGTCGAGCGGCGAGTAGCCGAGCTGCGCCCAGTTGTAGAAGAAGTTGTTGGCGGAGTCCTCGACGTCGAAGACGTACTCGCCCTCGCTGTAGAACTCGAAGCGGCCATAGGAGAGGGTGAGCTCGTATCCCGGCGCGACCCCTCGCGTGTCGCCGAAGACGCCGCCCGCCATGAGCGTCGCGTCGAGCCGCAGCTTTTCCCCGGCGCCCAGGTTCCAGCCGACCCAGACCGAGGCCGCCTTCGGGCCCTCGTAATTGTAGCGGCTCTCCAGGTGCAGGGCCCCCCGGTCGGCCATGACCGTGGGCTGGGCGTAGTGGTGGTCCTCGGGCGGGAAGTAGCCATAGACGCTGGCATTGAACTCCCAGCCGGGCGGCTTCTCGGCCGCAGGCTCGGCAGGGACTTCCTGGGCCGCGGCCACGGCGGCATGGAGGACGAGCAGCGCCGCGAGCGCGAGCCGAACCGGCGCGTTCATCCTCCGAGCGCGATCGTCAGGGCGACGAGCGCGGCTCCGATGCCGACCATGACGAGGCCGAACCGCCAGGGGTGGCCGCCCGAATACTTCGCCAGCTTGTAGCCGCCCAGGAAGAGCAGGGCGATCGCGATCGCGTTGGAGACGCGCAGCGCCCGCATCGGGTCGCTCATCAGAAGGAAGGGGATGACGACCGGGAAGGTCGAAAGAAAAACAAAGAGAAATACCCCGAGTGCTCCGCGAAAGTCGTCTTTGTCGAAGAAGATGCGCTTCGGAGGTTCGGGCAATGTGGCCAGCCGCTCCCGCAGCGTTTCGAGGTCTCCCGGGCGCAGCACCGAGACGAGGACCGGCGGCAGCGCATCGGCGATCAGAGAGTGCGCCTTCGCGGGATCGGCGGTTTCGCGCAGACGCCGCAGCACGAGGATGCCGTGCCCTCTCTGGCCGACGGAGATCATGACGTAGAAGAACGCGTCGATGATCCCCCAGGCGAGGTTGCAGCCGAGCGCGGCGATCAGCATGGTCCGGACTTCGTTGTGGCCGCTCGAAGAGGCCGAGAGGGAACCCGTGATCGAAAGGACCATGATCAGACCGAATAGGATTTCGGAAATCCTTTCGATGGGATCGAGCGCCCGGCCGCTTTCCGTCTTGCCGTCGGACTTTTCGCGGCTTTCCGGGGTCATGGCGGGTCTCCTGCTAATTGGGGAACAGGTATGCCGTCACGGCGAAGATCGCGTAAACCGCGAGAAGCTGGACTCCCGCGTACCAGGCGGAGCGTCCGCCCGAGACCACGAAGGAGACCGTCAGCGTGGTGAGCAGGACGAGGATCACCTGGCCGGGGCCGAAGTTCAGGTCCATCGGCGTCGGCGCCACGAAGTAGCTGAGGATCACGAGAACCGGGGCCACGAAGAGGGCGATCTGTGACGAGCTGCCCATGGCGACGCCGACGGCGAGATCCACGCGATTCTTGCGGGCCGCCGCGAAGGCGGTGGTCATCTCGGCAGCGCCGCCGACCAGCGACACGACGACGAACCCGACGAATGCCTTCGTCATCCCGAGGCTCGTGGCCGCCTGCTGCACCGACTCCACGAAGATCTCGCTGACCACGGCGATGCCGAGTGTCGCCAGGGCGAGCGCGCCAAGGGCGATCGGAAGGGGCCACGGCGTCTCTTCGTGCTCCTCGCCCCCCACGCTCGCGAAGACGTCGCGATGGGTCTTCAGCGAGAAGACCAGGCTGAGCGCGTACGTGACCAGGAGAATGCAGGCGATGCCGAGGGAAAGGGAAGGCATGTAAGAGGCGAACCTTTCCGGGTCCACGCGGGAGACCGCGGACGGGACGACGAGGGCGACCGTCGCGAGCAGGAGCATTCCGGCCTGCGTGCGCGCGTTGGCCGGGTTGAATTCCTGCTTGTGATGCTTGAGGCCCCCGAGCAGGAACGCACCGCCGAGCATGAAGAGGCTGTTGGTGACGATGGCCCCGACCATCGACGCCTTCACGAGGTCGAGCATCCCGGCGCGCAGCGCCGTGATGGCGATGACGAGTTCGGTCAAGTTGCCGAGCGTCGCGTTCAAGAGCCCGCCGATGGCGTCTCCGGTCTTCGCGGCCACGCTCTCGGTCGCCTGGGAGAGGAGCGCGGCGAGCGGAATGATCGCCGCGACCGAGAGGAGGAAGAGGGCCGTGTGGGACTCGGGGCGCATCTTCTCGGCGACGATCACCACCGGCACGAACACCAGGAGCCAGTAAAGAGGGTTCTTTCGGAGGTCGGCTAATACATGGCT
Source organism: Thermoanaerobaculia bacterium (assembly GCA_035498405.1). Lineage (GTDB taxonomy): Bacteria > Acidobacteriota > Thermoanaerobaculia > UBA5066 > Gp7-AA6 > DATBFU01. The sequence goes on from DATKAE010000089.1 coordinate 81,319, forward strand.
CACGCGTGTTCTCCTCGAAGGGGTCTCATGCGGCGAGACCATAACAGCTCTGCACCGTCCTTGGGGCTAGAGCTCCTGAATCCCGAGCCGGTACTACTTCTTTGGCGCCCCTTCGACCTCGATCGCGTACGCCTCGACGCAGGTGAGGTCGACCGTGTCCCCGACGCTGATGCCCTCGAGATCGTCCGCTGCATCGCCATCACGCCTCCGCAAACTGAACCACGACCTTGATGTCGTCCGGCTGCCGCTTCAGGGCTCGCGGGAACGCCTCCGGCGGCTCGCGGCGCGTGACGAGGCGTGCGAGCCACTCGTGGTCCGCCTGCGCCAGGACTTGCCCCGCCTTGTACCAGTGCCGCTTGTTCGCGTTGACGCTGCCGATCACGACGTTGTTCTTGAGCACGGCCGCCGCCGCGACGTCCGCCACGGCGGGGCTCTCCGTGGATCCCCCGGTCCCGATGCCCGTGAGGCAAACGACTCCTCCCGCACCGAGCCCCCGGATGGACTCGTTGATGACCTGTCCGACCCCGGTGCACTCGATGACGATGTCGGGCTCTAGCCCCAAGTCCGCGACGGCCGTCGCGTGATAGGTGGCGCCCAGGGCCCGCACGAGCTCCGGCTTGGGTCCCGTCTTGTTCCGGTCGAGGACGTGGACCTCGAGGCCGCGCTGCTTTCCAATGAGGGCGGCGAGCAGGCCGATCGGCCCCGCGCCGGTCACGAGCACGGTCCGCGGCTCCCAGAAGGCGCGCCGGCCGACCGCGAGGACGTGCTCCCAGGCCTTGGCGACGACCGTCGTGGGCTCGAGCAGCACGCCCAGCAGGCCGAGCGACCGCTCGACCTTCAGGACGTACTCGGGCTCGATCCGCCAGAGCCCGGACATGAAGCCGTCGATCTCCTTGATGCCGCGCTCGGTGTACCGGCCGTTGCGGCACATGTCCCATTCGCCGACGGCGCAGTTGGGGCAGGGCACGGGGTCGGGGCGCCGGACGATGCCGACCACGAGATCGCCCTTCTTGAGCGCGCCGCTCGGGCCGGGGTCCACCACCCGGCCGAGCGATTCGTGCCCGAGAACCAGGCGCGTCTTGCCCGGAGGGGCCCAGCCGTACTTGCCCTCCGCGATTTCGACGTCGGTCCCGCACACGCCGACCGCGACGGCTTCCACGAGCACCGATCCGCCGCTCGCGTCTGGCTCCGGGATCTCCTCCAGGCGG
>DATKAE010000090.1:0-16348 GCA_035498405.1 Thermoanaerobaculia bacterium
TCCGAAAAGAATCGATCGAGCAGCGTCCGGTCAGCCGAGAGCCGATCCGGCAGGAACTTCAACGCGACCGGCTGGCCGAGCTTCAAATCGTCGGCGCGGTAAACCTCTCCCATGCCGCCGCGGCCGACGAGGCCGATCACCCGATAGCGTTCCGCGAGGACGGTCCCCGGCGTGAAGCCGCCGGAGTCGATCGACTCGGAGGAGGCCAGGCGACCGACCGGCGAGGAGGGATGGCGCCGCGCGGCCGCCGCGACCGAGGGCGTCGCCAGCCCGGTCGGCAACTGCGAGGCCGAGGTCGAAGGACGTCCGCAGCGAGGACATGCCGCAGCCTCGCCGACCTCGTAGCCACAGTGGTCGCAGCGCACGAAGCCCGGAATCGTATCGCGGTTGGGCGATGGAGCACGCGGCCTCCGCAGGCTCGCCCGTTCCACATCCTCAACCTTCGGCGGGGGGGACCCTCTTCATCGAGAAGACTCCGGACGGCGATCACGCCTTCCGGTTACAGGACCGAGGTGGGAGGATGACGTCATCGGATGTGAGGACCGTCATGCCCGATCCCGATCCGGAGCGGCCAGAAACCAAATTGCCGGGCAAGCCCGAACGAGGGAGCCTGGATCTCGAGCGCACGCGCGCGGCGCTCGAGCGGACACTGCTCGCCTGGCGGACGGCCCTCGCCTTCATCGGTGCCGGTTTCACGATCGTTGCGGTCCTGGTCTCGCTCGTCGAGCAGGGAAGGATCACCGGGCTTCGCCCGCACGCGTCGCGCAACCTGGGCCTGACGTTGATCGGTCTGGGAATCCTGAGCCTGCTCGGCGCCGCTGTCCAGAACCGCCGGGCGGCCCGGCGCACAGCGATCCGCGGCGATCCCGAGTGGACGCTCGGGTTCGCCCTCGCGATTCTGCTGGCCCTTCTCGGAGGCCTGATCTTCTGGGGTCTTCTCTTCCGGGCTGGACCCTTCTGACGACTACGGCTTTGCCGCCTTAGCCGCGGCCTTCCTGGTGACCTTGCCCTCCATCATCTGGGTCCAAGTCTTGCCGTCTTCCGAGGTCTCCATCTTGAAATCGTAACTGGTGGGCGACTTCTCGACCATGGTGTAACGGCCTTTGATCATCTTGCCGTTCATCATGCTCTCGTTGGTGTAGGTCCAGGTCTTCCCGTCCACCGATCCGGTCGCGCGCTCGTTCTCTCCGGCGCTGTTGAATCCGTTCCAGGTGTAGGCCTTCGCAACGGCGTCGTAACCCATGACCCCGAGGCCCTGCATCTTTCCCATCGCGCCCGAGGCTTGGTCGTGGCAAACGAGGAAGAAGCCGCCGCCCATCCAGGCGCAGTGAGACTCGCCGGTCATTTTCCCGCCCGCTCCCCAGGGCCCGGGCTTCATGTCCGCTTCCGAATGCCAGTCGCCGGCAAAATAGTCGAGCTTCTTGACCTCGGGCGTGGGCTTGGGTGCCTCCATCTTCGGAGCTTCTGTCTTCTTTTCCTGCGCCTGCGCCGCTGCCGCCGCCGTCAGAAGACCCGAGGTCACGAGTATCGCGAGCTTGAGGTACCTCATCGCCGCCCTCCTTCCCAGTGGCCGGAAATTCTATGCCTCCTCGCGGACTGCGCAAGGACGTCGCCCGACGGGCCCGATCGCAACGCGACCAAGTTTCGCGAGCCGACGAGCGAAACGACTCGCGTTGCGGGAGCCGGAGCGCAACGAGAGGATCAGGCGTCCGGTCGAGGCCCTTTGGTCGAGCCGGACGCCGGTGCGCCAAAGGCGCAGATCCCGAGTAAGCTCCGGCGACGTGCAGGCGCTGGTATTCGACGGCGGCCGACCCACGGTGCGCGAGGTTCGGCGCCCGAAGCTCCGGAGCGGCTTCGCTCTGGTCCGAGTGATCGTCTCCGGGATCTGCAACACGGATCTCGAGCTGCGGCGGGGCTATCACGGCTTTCGCGGGATTCCCGGGCATGAGTTCGTCGGGCGCGTCGAAGGGCCCAGCGGGTCGGATTGGCTCGGCAAGCGTGTCGTCGGGGAGATCAACCTCGCCTGCGGCAACTGCGACTGGTGCCGCCAAGGCCTCGGCCGGCACTGCCCCAGGCGGAGCGTGCTCGGCATTCTCAAGCATCCCGGCGCGCACGCGGACTATCTGACACTGCCGGAGACGAACCTCCACGAGGTTCCGTCGGAGATCTCGGACGAAGAGGCGGTCTTCGTCGAGCCGCTCGCGGCGGCCTGCGAGATCCTCGACCAGGTCGAGGTCACGCAGAAGATGCGGGCGGCGGTGCTCGGACGCGGCAAGCTCGGCATGCTCGTCGCCGCCGTGCTCGAGAATGCCGGGGTACCGGTGCGGCGGCTCGGCCGGAGGAGTCGAGCGCGTTCCGCCTCCTTCGATCTCGTGGTCGAAGCAACGGGATCCCCGGCGGGCATGCCCCGGGCGCTCTCGCTCATCCGGCCGCGAGGCACGATCGTCTGGAAGACGACGCACCACGCTCCGGCGCGGTTCGACGCCGCGCCTCTCGTCGTCAACGAGGTGACCGTCGTGGGCTCGCGCTGTGGTCCCTTCGGGCCGGCGCTCGATCTGCTGCGGCGGCGGAAGGTGGACGTTGCGGGTCTCGTATCCGCCGAGTTTCCGCTGTCCCGCGCGGGCCAAGCGCTCGCTCTGGCAGCAAAGCGCGGTGTCCGCAAGGTCTTGCTGCGTCCCGCATCCGGATCCGCGGCGGAGGTATCCTTGCCGTTGAGGAGCGCTCCATGAAATTACGATCGAGAGTCCATCTGCTCGCGCTGCTTGCGCTGCTCGTGCCGGCAGCGGCCCTTCTCGCCGCCGAGGGAACGGCCGGCGGCGTGCGCTGGGCAGTCCCGGCGGGCTGGACCGCACAGCCGGAGCGCCCGATGCGGGTCGCCACCTACTCGATCCCGGCCGCCAAGGGAGCCGAGGCCGGCGAGTGCGGCGTCTATTACTTCGGCAAAGGCCAGGGGGGCGGCGTCGAGGAGAACATCGCGCGCTGGGCGCAGCAGTTCGAGGGCTCGCCCAAGCCGGAGACGAGCGAGAAGACCGTCGGCGGCCTCCGCGTCCACCGTGTCGTCATCTCGGGCGCCTACCTTGCCCCGGCGGGACCGATGATGCAGTCGCAGGGCGCTCGGCCCGGCTACAAGCTGCTCGGGGCGATCGTCGAGACTCCCGGGGGTCTCGTTTTCTTCAAGTGCACAGGCCCGAAGGCAACGATGGCCGCCGCCGAGAAGAGCTTCGATGCCCTGATCGCGTCGCTGGCGAAGGCCGCGACGACGGTCTAGGAAGAGGCGCTCAGACGCGACGCCCTGGGCGCTTCTTCTCTTTCTTCCCGGCGGCTCCCCTGGGCTTGACGCGAGGCGGCGTCGTCTTCTCGGCGAGCTTCACCAGGGCCGCGGCGATCTTTTCGCGGCCGCCGCGCGCCTTCCCGATGTCCTCCGAGGGAGGCGCCTCCCGCTTGTCGATCGCCCACTCGAGCGCGTAGATCGCCGCGGATGCCTCCCCGATCCAGAATCCCGAGAGCTCCTTGACGCGGTCCCGGATCCGCCGCGCTTCGCCTCGAATCTCCTTCTCGGTCTTCATGGAACGGGATTCTCGCCGTTTTCGGCCAGAAGCTCCGCCAGCGCCCGGATCGTCAGCGGCGAGCATCCTTCCGCCTTGTTGTTGACGAGGACATAGACCTCTCGCCGGAGCCCAAGCGCGGAACGCGTCAGTCGAACGACCTGCGCCCGCATCTCCGGACTCGGATCGACGATCCGGTCGAAGGGCAGAAACTCCTCGCGCCGCTCCCCGTAGCGGGTGCCCGGCCGCAGCAGGAGCCGGATCATGGCGAAGGAAGCCGTGTCGACCGGCACCACTCGCTCCTGCTCGGCCGGCATCGGCATCGCGGTCGCGTAGTTGTAGACGTGCGCGGCGCCGCGGGCCGCGAGAACCTGACGATAGGCCGGCGTGAGCAACGAGGGATCGCGCAGCTCGACCGAGTAGCGTGCGCCTCGAGGCAGCGCCCCGAGGAACTGGTCGAGCCTCGCGGCAAAACGCAAAGGCTCCGGTGTCGACTCGCGCGGCGCCGGCGGGAGTTGAAGAAGAAACGGCCCCGTGTGCTCCCGAAAGACCTCGAGGAAGGGCCCGACCATCTCGTCGACGAAACGCTCCGGCCGAAGGTAATCCGGGCTCGAGGCGTCAGTCACCGCCTCGGGCGCCTTGGCGCAGCAGGGAAACCCCGGCGTCAACTGCCCCGCGTAGCGTTCCAGATCCTTCGGCGGAATCGGTCCGTAGTAGCCGCGGTCGATCCCGACGGTCGTCAAGAGCGGATGCCGCGCGTATTCGGCGAGCCCTTCGCGCGCGAGCTCCGCGGTCGACGCTCGCCGGGAGTAGACGATCCCGGCCCAGCCCGGAAAGCTCCAGGTGCTCGTGCCGAAGAAGACGCCCTTGGGCAGGCGAGAGGCGATCTGCGCGGTCTCGGTGTGCTCGCGCTCCAGGCGCTGCGCCACGTCCCGATCCTTTCCCCGGACCGGAGCCACGGACTCACCAAACAGATCCAGTTGTCCCGCGTCGTTCGTTTTCGTCCTCCCGATCGCCCGAAGCTGCGGATTCTGACACGCGCCGGCGGACCCGCTGAAAGCCCATCCCCTCGAGGCGGCCTGCCAATTGATGCATCGGCATCATCGCGGCCGCCGCCCCGGCTGGTTACGGTTTGGGAGCGGTGCCAGAGAACCACGTCACGATCGACGCCAATGAGGCTGTCGCCTCGGTGGCCCATCGGGTCAACGAGGTCATCGCCATTTATCCGATCACGCCCTCCTCCACGATGGGCGAGCACGCCGACGCCTGGTCGGCCAAGGGGCAGACGAACATCTGGGGCAAGGTTCCTCAGGTCGTGGAAATGCAGTCGGAAGGAGGCGCGGCGGGCGCGGTCCACGGGGCGCTGCAGGCCGGCGCGCTCGCGACCACGTTCACCTCCTCCCAGGGGCTGCTTCTCATGATCCCCAACATGTACAAGATCGCCGGGGAGCTGACGCCGTTTGCGATGCACGTCGCGGCGCGCACCCTCGCGACGCACGCCCTCTCGATCTTCGGCGATCACTCCGACGTGATGGCTTGCCGGCAGACGGGGTTCGCGCTGCTCGCCGCGAGCTCCGTCCAGGAGGCCCAGGACTTCGCTGCGATCGCTCAGGCGGCGACCCTCGCCTCCCGCGTCCCGTTCCTCCACTTCTTCGACGGGTTCCGCACCTCGCACGAAGTCGCGAAGATCGAGGAGCTCCGGGACGAAGAGCTCACGGTGCTCCTCGATCCCGAGAGCATCGCCGCCCACCGGCGCCGGGCGCTCACACCGGACCGGCCGGTCCTGCGCGGCACCGCGCAGAACCCGGATGCCTTCTTCCAGGCCCGCGAGGCCTCCAATCCCTTCTACCTCGCCTGCCCGGAGATCGTCGCCCGCACGATGAAGAAGTTCGCCGGGATCACCGGGAGGAGCTACGACCTCTTCGACTACGTCGGCCACCCGGAAGCCACGCGCGTGGTCATCCTGATGGGCTCCGCTGCGGAGACGGCGCACGAAACGGTCGAGTGGCTGCTCACGCGGGGTGAGAAGGTTGGCCTGCTCAAGGTCCGTCTCTTCCGCCCCTTCGACGTCGGGCGCTTCGCCGCGGCGTTGCCTCCGACGGTCGATGCGATCGCGGTGCTCGACCGCACGAAGGAGCCGGGCTCGATCGGCGAGCCGCTGTACCAGGACGTCGTCACGGCCCTTCACGAGGCCGACGGAGGCCGGAGGCCCGCGCGCATCGTGGGCGGCCGGTACGGGCTCTCTTCCAAGGAGCTCACTCCCGCGATGCTCGCGTCCGTCTTCGAGGAGCTCTCGCGGCCGGCGCCGCGCAACCACTTCACCGTCGGCATCACGGACGACGTCACGCATACCTCGCTGCCCTGGGACGCCGACCTCGACATCGAGCCCCCGGAGGTCATGCGCTCGGTCTTCTACGGTCTGGGCTCCGACGGGACGGTCGGAGCCAACCGCAACTCGATCAAGATCCTCGGCGAGGAGACCGAAGGCTACGCCCAGGGCTACTTCGTCTACGACTCGAAGAAGTCCGGCGCGGTGACCGTTTCCCACCTGCGCTTCGGCCCGCGGCCGATCCGCTCGGCCTACCTCATCGGCAAAGCGCACTTCGTGGGCTGCCACCAGTTCGAGTTCGTCAATCGCTTCGACATCCTCGAGCATGCTCTCGACGGCGCGGCGTTCCTGCTCAACAGCCCGTACGGCCCCGAGGAGGTCTGGGACCGTCTGCCGCGGGAAATCCAGGAGCCGATCGTCGCGAAGGGGATCCGCTTCTTCGTGATCGACGCCAACCGGATCGCCCGGGAGGCGGGAATGAAGGGCCGGATCAATACGATCATGCAAGCCGCGTTCTTCGCGATCACGCAGCCGATCTCCCAGGCGGCGGCAATCGACCGGATCAAGAGGGCGGCCCAGGAAACCTATGCGAAGAAGGGGCCGGAGGTGCTGCGGAGAAATCTCGCCGCCATCGACGCCACGCTGGCCGGGCTCGCGAAGGTGCGTGTGCCCTCCGAAGCGACCGCGACCGCCCGCCGGCCTCCCGCGGTCCCGGCCGAGGCGCCCGACTTCGTCAAGCGCGTCACCGCCCTGATGATCTCCGGCCAGGGAGATCGCCTCCCCGTTTCGGCATTCCCGGTGGACGGGACCTGGCCGACCGGAACGACCCGCTGGGAGAAGCGAAACATCGCCGCCGAAATCCCGGTTTGGGACCCGGCGATCTGCATCCAGTGCAACAAATGCGCCCTCGTCTGCCCGCACGCGGCCATCCGCGCGAAGGTCTTCGAACCGGCTTTGCTCGAGGGAGCGCCCGCGACCTTCCAGTCCGACCGCTTCCGCGCGGCCGACTTCGAAGGCTGGCGCTACACGATCCAGGTCGCGCCCGAGGACTGCACGGGCTGCTCGCTCTGCGTGATGTTCTGCCCGGCCAAGGACAAGTCGAATCCCAAGCACAAGGCGATCGACATGGCGCCTCAGCGGCCGCTCCGAGACCGCGAGCGGGAGAACTACGCCTTCTTCCTCGATCTGCCCGAGCCCGACCGCTCCCGCATCCGCGTGATGGACGTCAAGGGCTCCCAGTTCGCCGATCCGCTCTTCGAGTACTCCGGCGCCTGCGCGGGCTGCGGCGAGACGCCGTACTTGAAGCTCCTGACCCAGCTCTTCGGCGACCGGGTGCTCATCGCCAACGCCACCGGCTGCAGCTCGATCTACGGCGGCAACCTGCCGACGACGCCCTACACGATCAATCGCGACGGACGCGGGCCCGCCTGGTCGAACTCGCTGTTCGAAGACAACGCGGAGTTCGGCCTCGGCATGCGCCTGGCTCTCGACAGCCGGACCGCGCACGCCCGGCTCCTGCTCGAAGGGCTCGCCTCGTCGATCGGCGAGACGCTCGTCAAGGAGTTGCTCGACGCCGACCAATCGGGGGACGCCGGAATCCGCGCGCAGAGAGAGCGCGTCCTGGCGTTGCGCGCGAAGCTCGGCTCGCTCGGCGGCGCACAGGCCCGGCAGCTCCAAGTTCTGGCGGACGACCTGGTGCGAAAGAGCGTCTGGATCGTCGGCGGGGACGGCTGGGCCTACGACATCGGCTTCGGCGGCCTCGACCACGTGCTCTCCCTGACGCACGACGTCAACATTCTCGTGCTCGACACGGAGGTCTACTCGAACACCGGAGGCCAGCAGTCGAAGGCGACTCCGCTCGGCGCCGCCGCGAAATTCGCGGTCTCGGGCAAGGAGATTGCAAAGAAGGACCTGGGCCTGATGGCGATGAGCTACGGCCACGTCTATGTCGCGGGGCTGGCGTTCGGCGCGAAGGATTTTCAGACCGTGAAGGCGTTCCAGGAGGCCGAGTCCTACGCGGGTCCGTCGCTCTTGATCGGCTACAGCCACTGCATCGCGCACGGCTACGACATGGCCTTCGGCTGCGAGCAGCAGAGGCTGCTCGTCGACTCCGGGTCATGGCCGCTCTACCGCTTCGATCCGCGGCGCATCGCGCAGGGGCAGCCGCCGCTGCAGCTCGACTCCGGAGCGCCCAAGGTGCCCATCGAGAAGTTCATGCAGAACGAGAGCCGGTTCCGGATGCTCGAGGCGGATCCCGCCCGGAAGCGGCGCCTCGCCGCCGCGGCCGCCCAAGAGGCGCGGCGGCGCCTGCGCCTCTACCAGCACCTCTCGGACTGGAGAGTGGACGCCGAGAGACCGGCCGCGGAGGCCCGGCCCGCGGCGCCGGCCCCGGCCCTGCCCGAAGCAGAAACGGGAGAAGTGGCGAAAGCGAAATGAGCATGGACCTTTCGACCGACTATCTCGGCTTCCACCTGCCGCACCCGTTCATGCCGGGCTCCTCCCCGCTCGTCGACGACCTCGACATGGTCCGCCGGCTCGAGGACGCGGGTGCCTCCGCGATCGTCATGCATTCCCTCTTCGAAGAGCAAATCGTGGGGGAAGAGCTCGCGATGTACGACGCCGTGAATGCCCCGGCCGAGTCGTATCCCGAGGCGCTTTCCTACCTTCCCGACCCGGCGGAGTTCGCGCTCGGCACCCACGAATATCTCGAGCAGATCTCGCGCATCAAGGCCGCGGTTTCCGTGCCGGTCATCGCGTCCTTGAACGGCACCACACCGACCAGCTGGATGGAGTACGCGCGGCTGATGGAACAAGCGGGCGCGGATGCGCTCGAGATCAACGTCTACGACCTCGCGACCGATCCCCTGGAGACGGGGGAGGACGTCGAACGTCGCGCCCTCGATGTCGTGACCGCGATCCGCGAGGCGGTCCGCATCCCGCTCGCCGTCAAGCTCTCCCCGTTCTTCTCTTCACTTTCCAACCTGGCGCGGCGTCTGGAGAGAGCGGGCGCCAACGGCCTCGTCATCTTCAACCGCTTCTATCAGCCCGACATCGACATCGAGGAGCTCGAGGTCGTGCCGAAGCTCTACCTCTCGAGCCCCAACGAGCTGCTTCTGCGGCTGCGATGGCTCGCCATCCTGTCGGGTCAGTTTCCGGGCTCGCTCGCCGTCACGGGCGGCGTGCACAACGCCGCCGACGCCATCAAGGCCATCATGGCGGGCGCGCATGCCGTGCAGATGGTTTCGGTCCTGCTGCGCCGCGGCCCGGAAACGCTCGTTCGAATCCGTCAGGACGTCGAGCAGTGGCTCCAGAAACACGAGTACGCCTCCCTCAAGCAGATGCAGGGCAGCATGAGCTATGCCCGCACGGGCAATCCAAAGGCCCTCGAACGCGCCAACTACATGCGAATCCTTCAGGGCTGGCGTCCCTTCGAGGACGTGTCGTAGAGAACAGGAGGACCGACGATGATGACGATCGAAGATTTCACGCAACTGCCGGAGGGCTCCGTCGTCCTTCTCGAGGGCACCGTCGTCCGCTGTCCCCGCTGCGGCCGGAACGGCGTCCTCAAGAACCCCTACGACGGAAGGTCGAGCTGCATCCACGCGGAGGAGTCCACGATCTTGGGCGACGGCATGCTGACCGAACCCACCGACTCCTGCGAGCTTCCGGAAGCCTAGGCCCTTCCGAAAAACCCGCGGCGAGAGGCCGTCGTCCGCGGCGGCGAGCGGCTTCTCGGGTTAGCATCTTCTCCCGATGGAGCGCATGGTCGAGGCGCGGGCTTCGGTCGCGGCCCGCCCGACGCTCGCCGCCAGGTTTGCCGCGTTCGTGGCCGAGCGCTTCCCGTTCGCCCTCGAGCGGGCTCTCGAAGCGTTCCAATCCGCCTGCCCCGGCGACCCGGGTCGCGATGCGGAGGCGCTCGAGGCGCTGCGCCCCGCGGTCGCAGACGCCCTCCGGCGGGCCGTCGAGGTGGCGCCGCCCGAGGGGCTTCCCGACACGACGCCGCGAATCGGCGCCGGCGAGCGCCTGCGACAGGCGCGCGCAGAGCTTCTGGAAGCGTGCGACGGATTCCTGCGCCGCGAGGCGATCGCGGCCTCGCTGACCCGAGAGGAACGCATCGAGATCCTGCGCGGCATGATCATGACCCGCGCCACCGACAACCGCCTGAAAGCCTTCTTCGCCGGCAACGAGGTCCGATACAAGGGCACCGCGTTTCAGGGAAAGGGCTTCCGCTCGCTCGGCCAGGAAGCGATCTACGCGGCTCCGATCCGGCTGCGCCGCGGAGCGGCTCATCGCACCGCGACCGGCGTTTGGAAAGGCGACGTCGTCGCGCCGCTGATTCGCGACTTGGGCGCCGCCCTCGCGATGCGCCCCGGCGGAGAAACGATCCGCATGGTCTTGAACGCCCAGATGGGCAAGGCCGGCCCCCCGATGGACGGAAAGGATCTGCACATCGGCGACTTCTCCTGGGGCATCCTCCCGGCGGCCGCGCCGCTCGCGATCTCCTCGCTGACGATCGCCGGAATGGCGATGGCGTTCGCGCGGGAGGGCTCGGGGCGCGTGGCCGTGTCCTTCATCGGCGAGGGAGGCACATCGCTCGGCGAATGGCACGAGGCGATCAACCTCTGCGCCGCGCGCCGGCTGCCCGCGATCTTCTGCGTCCAGAACAACCAGACAGCGCTCTCCACACCCGTCGCCGACCAGTCGGCGGCTCGCGTCTTCGCGGAAAAGGCAGCGGGATACGGCCTTCCCGGAGTCACGCTCGACGGCACGGAGCCGGAGGGAATCGCCGCGGCTTTCGCCTGGGCCGCCGAGCGGGCTCGCGCCGGGAAGGGCCCGGCGCTCATCGAGCTCGTGTGCCTGCGGATCTGCGGGCACGCGCACCATGACGACATGCTCTACCTCGGCAAAGAGCCTGCGATCTCCTGGAGCTATCCGGCACTCACCGAGGGCGGTTACGCGGACCGGCAGCTGTTCGACTACTGGTCGCAACGCGATCCGATCCGCCTTTACCGAGCGCAGCTCGAGTCCGAGGGCCTGATCGGACAGGGGGAGGTCGAGCGGTTCGAGCGCGAGACGGAGGAGATCGTCGAGGAGCAAGCCCGCGGTGTCATCGAAGCGCCCTGGCCGGAGCCGGAGACTGCCGGTTCCCGCGTCTTCGAGGCCGCGCCCCCGCGGCGCCCGGCCGAACCGCTCGAGGCCGCAGCGCGAAAGGGCGGCGAGTCTTCCTTTCCGCCGCTCGAAACGGGGCCGCCGTTCGACCCGAAGGGAAAGACGCTGCTCGAAGCCGTCTGCCTGGGTGTCGGCGACGCGCTGCGCGCCGATCCGCGCGTCTTCGTCTACGGCCAGGACGTGGGCGGCAAGTACGGTAACGCCTTCCTGCTGCTGCGCCCGCTGCTGAAGGACTTCGGCGACCGGATCTTGAACTCCCCGCTCGCCGAAGGGGCGGTCCTCGGCGTTTGCGTCGGCGCAGCCCTGGCCGGCCAGCGGCCCATCGGCGAGATGCAGTTCAACGACTTCGTCGCGACATCATTTAACCAATTAGTTAACAATGCGGCGAAGATCCGCTACCGCTGGGGGGGAGCGGTCCCCATGGTTCTCCGGATGCCGTGGGGGGGACTCCGCCACGCCGGTCCCTACCACAGCCAGAACACCGAAGCCTGGTTCTACCGGACGCCGGGGCTGAAGATCGTCGTTCCCTCCACACCGCACGACGCTCGGGCCCTGATGGCCTCGGCCGTGGCCGATCCGGACCCCGTCCTCTACTACGAACACATCGCCCTCTACCGCGACCCGCGGATCAAGCAGCCGCTGCCCGAGGCGGCGCCCGCCCCGATCCCGATCGGCAAGGCCGCGCTGCGCCGCAAGGGCTCGGACCTCGCGATCGTCTCCTACGGAGCCTTCGTTCACATCGCGCTGCGGGTGGCGGAGAAGCTCGGGCGGGAGGGCCGAGAGATCTCGGTGCTCGACCTGCGCAGCCTCGCTCCCGTCGACCGGCCGGCGCTGCTCAGCCTGGCGCGGCGCTGCGGCCGCGTGCTCATCGTCCACGAAGACACCCGCACGGGCTCGGTCGGCGAGAGCCTCGCCGCCGTGATCCAGGAGGAGGCGTTCGAGTACCTGGACGCGCCGGTCCGGATCCTGGGGGCGCTCGACACGCCGGTGCCCTACTCGCCGCCGCTCGAGGAATTCTTCCTCCCCTCGGAAGAGCAGGTCGAGCGCGCGGCGCGGCTGCTGCTCGACTACTGATCGCCGGGCGCCAGCCGTGACCGGGACCGCGCTGCGCCGCATCCTCCACGTGGACATGGACGCGTTCTACGCGTCGGTCGAGCAGCGCGACGATCCGGCGCTGCGCGGGCGGCCGGTGGCGGTCGGCGGCAGTCCTCAGAGCCGCGGCGTGGTCTGCGCGGCGAGCTACGAGGCGAGAAAGTTCGGCGTGCGCTCGGCGATTCCGATGTCCCGGGCCGTTCGGCTCTGCCCCGAGCTCGCCGTCGTGCCGCCGGACTTCCGCAAGTACAAGGAGGTTTCCGACCGCGTCTTCGGCATCTTCCGCGGCGTGACGCCGCTGGTCGAGCCCCTCTCGCTCGACGAGGCGTATCTGGACGTGACGGAGAACGCCTGGAACCTCCCGCTCGGCGTCGAGGTGGCGAAGCGCCTCAAGGAGAGGATCCGCGAGGAGGTTCATCTCACGGCGTCGGCCGGTGTGGCGCCCAACAAGTTCCTCGCGAAGATCGCTTCGGGCTGGAAGAAGCCCGACGGCCTGACGGTGATTGCGCCCGAGAGGGTCGAGCGTTTCTTGCAGAAACTGCCGGTCGACGCCCTCTGGGGTGTGGGCCCCGTGACGGCCAGGAAGTTGCGGGAGGCCGGGATCGAGCGGCTGTTGGACGTGCGGACGGCGGACCCGGAGGTCTTGAAGCGCGCGGTCGGAAGCTGGGCGGAGGGCCTACGCCGTCTCGCCTTCGGGCAGGACGACCGGCCGGTAGAGCCCAACCGCGAGCGCAAATCGATCGGCTGCGAGGAGACCTATGCGAAGGACCTCTCCGACCTCGGCCGGATCCGCGACGAGGTGGAAGCGCTGGCCCGTCACGCGGCCGACATCCTCTCCCGAAAAGAGCTCTTCGCCCGCACGGTGACCCTGAAGCTGCGGTACGCCACCTTCCAAACGATCACGCGCAGCGAGACGCGCGTGCCGGCCACGCGGGATGCCGCCGATATCGCGGCCCGGGCGGTGGCGCTGCTCGAGAAAACCGACGCGAGCCGCCGGCCCGTGCGCCTGCTCGGCGTCTCCCTGCACGGGCTGTCGGCCGCGGCCGACGATCCCGCGGAGCCGCCGGGCCTAGCGGGCCAGCTCTCGTTGCCCGTCCCGTGAGGCGTCGACCGCCGGCGCCTGCCGGTACCGCTCGCGCAGAACCCGCTTCAAGAGCTTTCCCTGCGGATTGCGCGGCAGCGCATCCAGAAACTCCACGCGCCGGGGCATCTTGTAGCGCGCGAGCTTCCCGTCGGTAAACGCGATGACCTGCTCCGCCGTCAGCCGCACGCCGGGTGCGGCCACCACGACGGCCACCACCGACTCTCCCCATTTCTCGTCGGGCAAGCCGATCACGCCGACCTCGGCGATCCCGGGCATCTGGTAGAGGACGGCTTCCACCTCCGCCGGGTAGACGTTCTCTCCTCCCGTGATGACCATGTCCTTCTTGCGGTCGAGGATGTAGAAGTAGCCCTCTTCGTCGTGTTTGCCGATGTCGCCGGTGTGAAACCAGCCCTCGGCGTCGATCGCCTCCGCCGTTGCCTCCGGCCGGTTCCAGTAGCCCTTCATGATGTTCGGGCCGCGCGCCACGATCTCGCCCGGGACGCCGCTCGCGACCGGCCGGTTCTGCTCGTCCACCACCCGGACCTCGGTGTACATGACCGACACACCCGCCGAGCCGAGCTTGCGGCGCAAGTCCTCCCGCGGCAGCACCGTGCAGAAGGGAGAGGTCTCGGTCAGCCCGTAGCCCTGTAGGAAAGCGATGCCACGGGCGTCGTAGATCTCGATGAGCGGCTCCGGAACCGGCGCGCCCCCGCAAATCACGGTCCGGACGCTCGAGAGATCGCGCCGGGCGAAGTCCGGCGTCTGGCTCATGAAGAGGAACATCGCCGGCACGCCGAACATCGACGTGATTCGATGCTGCTCGATCTGGTCGAGCACGCCCTTCGCGTCGAAGCTCCGCATCAAGTGAATCGTGCCGCCCTGCTGAACCGTCGAGAGCGGCGTCACGTTCAACGCCCCGATGTGGAAGAGGGGGGCGCACACGAGCGTGCGCTCGTCGTCCAAGAGCGCGAAGGCATGCGCGCCGTTGACGTTGTTCCAGAAGATGTTGCCGTGGGTGAGCATCGCGCCCTTGGGAAGGCCGGTCGTGCCGGAGGTGTACATGATGAGGGCCACGTCGTCCTCGCGCGACGGGTGGCTCCAGCCGGTCTCCGGCATCTTCCCGACGACCTCCTCCCAGCTCGTCCAGCCCCGCGTGGGCCGAAGGCAAACGTACCGGCGAACGGGAATCTCGCCGCGGATCGTGTCGACCGCCGAGGCGAAGTCCGGGCCGCAGAGCAGCGTGTGGACGCCCGCGTCGGAGAGCATGAAAGTGAGCTCTCGGGGCGAGAGACGAAAGTTCAAGGGCACGAAGATGATTCCCGACTGCCAGCACGCGAAGGCCAGCGTCAGAAACTCCGGCTCATTGAACGTCAAGGCCGCAACCCGGTCTCCCGCGTTGACTCCGGCATCGCGCAGCGCGTGCCGCGCCCGCTGGACCTCGGCGTTCCATTCCGCGTAAGTCCAGCGGCGCTCCCCGAAGACGAGAGCCAAGCGGCGCGGAGTAATCTCCGCCCGGCGGGAAAGCCAGAATCCGATACTGCGGTTCATCGACGGACTGCCGGCTAATCTACACCCGCGGGGCGGAAAGACGAGCCCGAGCCGTCGGGGCGATCAGTTCCCGGCGCTCGTCCCGCCGGCGCAGCGGTAGGCCACGCCCGAGTCCGGGGTCGCCTTGCCACCCGAGAGCAGCAGCACGTTTCCTCCCTTGGAGCGCACGAGGTTCTCGAGCTCCTCGCGCGCGCCAGCGCTGGTCCAAGTGCCGGTCAGCCGCACCTCGCTCAACTTCTCACAGCCCGTAGCGTCCTGCGCGTCGGAAACCACACGCACACCGCCCGGCGACGCCGAGCTGCTCGCGTGCGCGCAGGCCCCGGCCAGAGCGCCCAGGGCCAGGGCGCCCGCGACGAACCAAAAGAGATTCCGCTTCATCGTCTCCCCCCTCTGAATGCGCATGCCTCGCGAGCATTCGGGGATACGCCGGCCCCGGACTCGGGTTATGCCGTTCGTCCCGGATTGGGGGCCGCTCATCACCCGGCGAGGTGCGCGCCCGTCCGGGAACGACTCGCCGCGCCTACAGGCGATTTCTCTGGAGGAAAAGCAGAATCGCAACGGCCAGGCCGATGACCACGACGGCGGAGCGAGCCTTCTCCCGCCCGATCCTCCGGGCCAAGCGGGCGCCCGCGTAACCGCCCGCGATCGCGCCGACCATGAGAATCAGCGCCGCCGGCCAATCCACGGCACCTCGCGCGATGAAGTAAGCCGCGGCCACACCGTTGATGCACATGGCGAAGATGTTCTTGAGGCCGTTGGCGGCGTGGATGTCCGCGAGCCCGAGGAACCCGAGCACCGCGAGCATCAAGATCCCGATGCCGGCGCCGAAGTAGCCTCCGTAGACGGCCACACCGAACTGAAAGACCCAGGCTGCCACGCGGCGCCCCGGCGCGCGGCCGTCCTCGTGATGCGCCGCCGACCAGCGGGAAACCGCGCCCTGAACCGAAAAAAGCAGAGTCGCGAAAAGGACGAGGAAGGGGGCGAGACGTTCGAAGCTCTTCGCCGGAGTCTGGAGCAACAGAGCGGCCCCGAGCGCACCCCCGAGCAAGCTCGGCAGGAAGAGACGGCGGAGCCAATCGCGGTGGCCCTGGACCTCGCGCCGAAATCCATAGAGGCTCGCGGCCGACCCGGGCCAGAGGGCGACGGTCGAAGTCGCGTTGGCCGTAATGGCCGGTTCCCCCAAGAAGATGAGCGTCGGAAAGGTCAGGATCGTGCCGCCCCCGGCCATCGCGTTCATCACCCCGGCGCCCGCCGCCGAGGCCAGCAGCGCGGCCAGCGTCACCGGGTCAGGCATTTCTCGCGTTCCGGCTTCCCCGCCGGCTCCGGCCGGCGAGGAGCGGGGCCGCCGCCTCGAGCTAGCGTTTCTCCATGGGGACGAAGGAGCGTTCGGCGGGGCCGAGGTAGACCTGGCGGGGCCGTGCGATCTTCTGCTCGGAGTCGCCGAGCAGCTCTCCCCACTGCGCGATCCATCCGGAGGTGCGCGGAATGGCGAAGAGCACCGTGAAGGCGGCCGTCGGGATGCCGATGGCCTGGTAGATCAACCCGGAGTAGAAGTCCACGTTGGGGTAGAGCTTGCGCTGG
>DATKAE010000091.1:0-6712 GCA_035498405.1 Thermoanaerobaculia bacterium
CGCGGCGCTCCGCTCGGGGACGGCGTGGGAGAGGTCGTTGCCTCCCACCGAAAGCAGAATCCAGGAGGCTCGAGACGCGAGGGATTGCACGTTGGAGGCCTGCAACAGCTCGCGAACCTCGCCGGACTCGGCCCCATTGACCGCCAGGTTTGCAATTTCGACGGGGCCCCGCTTGCGCAGCGCGTCCAGCACCTCCGCGGCGAAGCCACGGCCCATCTCGTCCCCGGTGCCGCGGGCCAGCGAGTCGCCGAGGACGAGCAGAAGCCGGCTTCCGGTCGGAGTGGAAGAGACGGCGCGCGCTTGCGGCGGCGGGGGGGGAGCGCCGAGCGGCGTTCCGATCGACCCGCGCAGGGCGAGCCAGAATCCTGTGGCGAAGAGAAGGGTCGCGAGGGCGCCGATCGAGGCCGGCAGGAACCAGAGCCAGGGACGGGAGGAGACACGAGCCATCCGGCCGATCATACGGAAGGGTGGGACGAAACGCCCGCGTCGCCCCGGCTTGTGAGAGATTCTGAGGCGTGGCCGAGCCGGTTCTCGACGCTTCTCACCTGACGAAGAGCTTCGGCAAGCGGCTCGCGGTTTCGGATGTCTCCTTCGAGGTCGGGCCCGGAGAGGTTTTCGGGTTCCTCGGCCCCAACGGGGCCGGCAAGACCACGACGATCCGCATGCTGGTTGGTCTGGCTCGTCCGGATCGGGGGCGGGTCCGCATCCAGGGCATCGACCTCGCCGACGACTTTTCCCGGGCGATGGCGCACGTCGGGTGCATCGTCGAGTCCCCTGACCTCTACCCGTACCTGACCGGCCGCGAAAACTTGCTTCACTTCGCTCGCATGCTTCCGGATGGAGCGGCCGCGCGGATCCCGGAGCTCTCGCGGCTGGTCGCGCTCGAGGCACGGCTGGACGAGAGGGTGTCCACGTACTCGCTCGGGATGCGACAGCGGCTCGGCATCGCGCAAGCGCTGCTCGGCGCCCCCGATCTGCTGATCTTGGACGAGCCCGCCAATGGGCTCGATCCGGCGGGCATCCGCGAAATTCGCCACCTGGTGCGCGCGCTCGCCGCCGACCGCGGCATCGCCGTGTTCGTGTCGAGTCATCTGCTCTCCGAGGTGGAACACATGTGCGACCGTGTGGCGATCATTCATCGCGGCCAGACGCTCGCGACCGGTCCGGTCGCGGAGCTCCTTTCCCGGGCGGCTTCGGGCTTCCGGATCACCGCCCGCCCGGCCGACCGGGCGGCGGAGGCGCTGCGATCGGGGCTCGGCGGCGGGGTCGAGCGCGATGGAGACGAGACGGTTCTCGTCTCGGCAGCGGCCGATGCGATTCCCGGGGCTCTGCGCGTCCTGGTCGCGGCCGGTGTCGAGGTCTTCGCCGTCGAGCGGCGGGCGTCCACGCTCGAAGACGTGTTTCTCGAGATCACCGGCGGGGAGACGGTATGAGGTTCCTTCCTCTCGTCGAGAACGAGGTTCTGAAACTCTGGAAGCGGAGGCGCTTCCGTCTGGTGCTCCTGATCCTCGTGGCGCTGATCGGGATCATCGTCTTCGCCCAGGTCGAGGGGCGCCGCCGGTACGGTTCCCGCAAGGATTGGCGCATCGACACGCAGGAGCAGGTTGCGCGAATGCGCAATTGGCTTCGGCGCGGCCAGTTGCCCGCCACGCAGAGGCGTTGGATTCAGTTCGAGATCGAGCGGCTGCAGTACCACCTGGACCGCAACATCAATCCGGAAGAGACGTCCGGGCCTCTCTTTACGAGAGGCTTCGCCAACGCGGCGAGCTACCTGCTGCTGCACCTGCTCGCGATCGTCTTCGCGGCGGACATCGTCTCTTCGGAGTTCTCGCAGGGGACGGTCAAGCTCCTGCTGACGCGGCCGGTCGGACGCAGCCGCGTCCTCGCCTCGAAGCTTGCGGCCCTCCTGCTCGCCGTTGGCCTGACGGTCCTTCTGGGCGGAATCGTGGCGTACCTCTTCGGCGGCTTCGCCTATGGTTACCGGGGCTGGGGCGCTCCCGTGCTGACCGGGTTCCGGCTCTCGGGCGAGGTGTTCGATACCGCGGCGGTGCGGGCGGTCCCGCTCTGGCAGGACACGATCCTGGTGTTCGGCCTCGCCTGGTTTGCCACAGCGACCGTCGGCGTGATCGGATTCATGACTTCGGTTCTGCTGCGGTCGACCGCGGCGTCGATGGGGACCATGTTTGCGGCTCTGATTCTCGGAACGATCCTGCCGCGTCTCGCCTCGTCGTGGGAGTTTCAGAAGTACCTCTTCGTGACGAACCTGCCGCTGCCCGACTATTACACCGGCACTCCGCCGCCGATTCTCGGAATGACGGTTCCGTTTTCCGTCGTCGTGCTTGCCGTGTGGGCGGCTGCGGCGCTCTGTGTCTCCTTCGCGGTCTTCGCCCGGCGCGACGTGCTCGCCTAGCACTGGTCCGGCGAAGGCTTTGACAGACCGTCAGATCGTTGTTGATAGAATCCCGCGCGAAAAGAGAGAGGGCCGAACGGCGCGCGGACGGCCCCTTCTCCCGGCGCACGGCGCCGGAAAGGACATAGCGGATGCAACAGGCGGCAAGCGAGTAGGTATGGGGGTTCTCTCCCTCCCATCGGCCGTGACCGTTCGCCGGGAACCTCGGGCCCGCCGATGACCGCAGGACACAGTGATCCGCCGCCGCCGGCGGACAAGGACAAGCCGAAACGCCACACCGACTCGCGCTCGAAGAAGCGGCTGACTGCGGATCAATACGAGCTGAAGATCCGCTGGGACAAGGCGCGGCAGGTCTTGGAGGTCACGCCGACCGGCTTGCAATTCGATTTCGACAGCCCGCTGAAGGTCGGCACGAAATACCCGGTAACGCTGACCGCCCCCGGCGTGTCCCTTTCCTCCACCATCGAGGTCACTCGGTGCCAAATGACCGTGGAGGCGGAGAGCGGGCGATTCTTCCGCGTGACCGGCCGCTTCTATCCCTACGTGGAGTAGGTGCGAGGTGTGAGGTGCGAGGTAAGGACGAAATAGTAGCCTGGTTTCGTATTTCCCTCGCCCGTCACACTTCGCCCCTGCTGAACCGGTAGCCCACGTGCCAGGCGGAGAAGCGCGCCTCGCCTTCCAGGCGAAGACCGCCGTTCGCAAAGGCTTTCTCGATGTCCTGCCGGCCGAGCCGGTGGGCTGCCGGGGTCCGAGGCCCGGTCACCTTGCGCATCGCCGTCACCACCCACATCTGGCCCGTCGGGCGAAGGCGCTTGAGCGCCGCCGCCAGCAGCGCCTCGGATCCGACACGGTCCTCGCGCCAGAGAATCACCGTGTCGAACTCCTCCTTGACGCTTCGTAGCCGCGTCTCCGTGACGGCCTCCAGGGGTCGGTCTGGATCGCGGGTTTCCGCCAGCAGGCGCTCGAGGGCCTCGGGGGCGTCAATCAGGAGCAGACTCGACGCGGGATCAACCCCGATGCGGCCGACAAGCTCGGCCGGGTTCTTCAACCCGACGTTCACTTTCCGTTTCGCGAGCGGAAGAAAGACCACCCGAGGTAGCCGAGAAAGCCCAAGCCCGCGATGACGATGAGCGCCGCCGCAGCGGGCGAGGTTCGGGCCACCAGCCCGTAGAGCAGATAGAAGATGACCGCAAAAACCGGCAGCGAAAGAAGGCCGAGGATGGCGCCCACCGACCGGGTCTTGGGATCCTTGTCGAAGGCAACGACCTTCATCAGCTCGAGCTGCTTGGTCGCTTCCGGCGGCACCCCCGGCCGCTCCACCCACTGGAGCGCGGCGGGCTCTTGGAACCCCTCGCGAAACCCCTCGGGAAAGCGCTCGCCGCAATAGACGCAGTGGTTGAGCCGCCAGGCCGCGATCGGCCGGTGACACCGAGGACAAAGGGGGCCGCCGCCGTTGCTGTTTGGCATCGTGACTATTGAACCACGGACAGAGCGGGGTCCGCCCCGCCGGCGGCCGGTTTTCCGTTTCAAGCGCCCGGCCTCCGGTGGTAGCGTCCGCTTACCGGGTTTGGACCTTTCAAGAAGATCGCTCCGGGAGGCCCCGTGAAAGGCAAGGCGCGGGTGGACTGGAAGGGTTGCGGCACGTCGCTCGTGACCCCGTTCGACGACCGCGGACGCATCGATTTCGACGCCATCGAGAAGCTCGTCGACTGGCAAATCGACGAGGGAATCGGCTTCCTGGTTTCCTGCGGGGCGCCGGGCGAGTCGGGGACGATCTCGGGCGACGAGCGAAAGGCCGTGACCACGGCCGTCGTGCGCGCCGCGCGGGGCCGCGTGCCGGTGATCGCCGGCGCCGGAGGAAACCACACGGCCAAGTCGGTCCTCTGGGCGCGAGACGCCGCTCGCGCCGGCGCCGACGGCATCCTCTCGGTCTCGCCCGACGGGCAGCCGTCCTTGGAGGGCCTGTACCGGCACTTCTCGGCGATCGCGGAGGCGACGGACGTTCCCATCCTCGTGTCCAACGTCCCCTCGCGCACCGGCACCGACCTGGATGTCGACACCATTCTTCGTCTGGCCGAGATCCCGAACGTGGTCGGTATCAAGGAGTCCTGCCTGGACTTCGGAAAGATCGTTCGCCTGCTGGCCGTCCGGCCCGAGGGGTTCCGGTTCTTCTCCGGCGACGACGTGACGGCGCTTGCCGCGATCGCGCTCGGAGGCGAAGGCCTGATTTCGGTGACCTCGAACGAGATTCCGGCCGAAATGGCCGGCCTCGTGAATGCGGCGCTCGGAGGGGATTTCGAGAAGGCGAGGCGGTTTCAGATGAAGTACCTCCAGCTCATGGAGGTCAACGCACTCGAGTCGAGCCCGGGACCGGTCAAGTGCGGTCTGTCGCTCTTGAAGCGCTGTGGGGAGACGATGCGCCTGCCGGCCGTGCCCGTGCACGACGAGACGCGCGAACGCATCGAGACCATTCTGTCGGGCTTGAGGCTTCTGCCCCGAAAGGCTGCCCGGGCCGAGCGGTGAGCCGCCGAGGCTCTCCCGATCAGAACATCTTCACGACATCGATCAGGATTCGGTTCAGCCACCCTTGCCGGTCGAGCCGCTGCTGGACCATAAAGGAACCCTGCAGAAAGGCGCTCGGCAGGAACGTGTAGGCCAGTCCGACGCGGTGCCCTCGGTACCACGTGTGAAACCACCAGTCGTCGGTGTTGTAGGCGCCGATCAGGGCATCCTGCTCGACGTATTGAAAGATGTAGAAGAACCGCCAGTCGCCGCGCGTTCCGACACGGCCGAGGGTCAGATTCGTTTCGACCGCCTGTCCGGCCCCTTCCCTCTTGGCTTCTCCTCTCAGGCCGAAATTGGTCAAGGCATCGATGCCGACGAATGCCGGAATCCTCCCGATCCAAAAAGTCACGCGCACGTTTCCGTCCAGGATCCGATAGTTCGAGAGCAAGCCATCGAGAGACGAATTGGGGTAGTTCTGGCGAATCAGGTTCGGTCTTCCGTCGGCAAAGAAGAGCTTCAGGTCGTCGGGGTCGAAGTACCAGAACGCAGCGCCCACTTGAAGAGCCAGGCGGCTGATGTCCCCGAGACTCCAGATGACCTGTCCGACGCCGATGCGGGTATGGTCTCCCTGCGATTGCGGCCCGTACAGGAAGGCGCCGGAGAAGGTCACCGAAGACTCGGGGGCGGCGTTCCAGAAGTAGGAGACCGCGGCCCCGGGGGTCTGGATGTCGTGATCCCAGAGCATCTCGCTCGCGGCGACCGGCAGTCCGAAGGCTCCGACCGTGACGATGAAGTCTCCGGGCTTCGCCTCCAGGTAGTAGCGCTCCACCGTCTCGCCGCGGGAGCGGTAGTTGTCGAAGTTGCGCGCGTTGGCCGTGTTTTTGTCGGTGCCGTCGTCGAACACGGCCCGCACACCGATGCGGAAGCGATCGGAGAACTGGTAGCCGATCTCCGGGCGGACCTCGAATCGTCCCCTGATGATGTCCGGGCGGAAGCGCAGGTTGTAGATGTAGTCGAATCGCGCCAAGCCGTCCCACTGGAGCGTGAAGTGCGGCTTGAAGGCCGGCAGCTCGAAGGGGACGTCTTCCTGGGCGGCGGCGGACACGGCGGCGGACACCGCCAGCAGCGCAACGCCGGCGGCGCGCAGCCGGGTTGGTGCCTTGCCGCGCCTCAAGCGGCCGCCGCCGTCACCCGGGTCAAGGCCTCATAGAGCTCGTTGACGCTCTGGTAGCGGGCGGCGGGATCCTTCTGCATGCACCGGAGAATGATCGCCGAGACTTTCGGATCGATTTTCGGGTTTCGGGCCTGGGGGGAGGGGGGGGTCGCCTGGACGTGCTTGAGCACGACGGCGAGCGGGCTCTCCTCCTCGAAGGGGAGCGTGCCCGTGAAGAGCTCGTAGAGGACGACGCCGGTCGAATAGATGTCCGAGCGAAAGTCGAGGGGCAGCCCTCGGGCCTGCTCGGGTGACATGTAGTCGGGGGTGCCGATCACGGTACCCGTCGCCGTCATCCCGCGATCCTCGGTCAGCCGAGCGATGCCGAAGTCCATGATCTTCAACCCGCCGCCGGGTTCGATGATGATGTTTTGCGGCTTGATGTCCCGGTGAATGACGCCGGCCTCGTGTGCCGCCGCGAGTCCCGCGCACATCTGCTTGGCGATTCGCAGAGCGACCGGCGTTGGCAGGATCTGGTCCGACTCCACCAGATGCTTGAGCGTGATGCCTTTGACGTACTCCATCGAGAGATAGCGTAGTCCGTTCGCCTCGCCGAGGTCGTGAGTGCGCAGGATGTTCGGGTG
>DATKAE010000092.1:0-30097 GCA_035498405.1 Thermoanaerobaculia bacterium
GCGGATCAGCATCTCGGCGATCTCGAGCGCCTGCTCTCCGTTGTCGGGCTGCGAGACCAGCAGGTTTTCGGTTTCGACGCCGAGCTTCTTTGCGTATTCGGCATCCAGCGCGTGCTCGGCATCGATGAAGGCCGCGAGGCCGCCCGTCTTCTGGGCCTGCGCGATGATCTGGAGGGACAGAGTGGTCTTGCCGGAGGACTCGGGGCCGAAGATCTCGACGACTCGGCCGCGGGGGATTCCGCCGACACCCAGGGCCGCATCCACGGCGAGGGAGCCCGTCGGAATGACCGCGATGGGCACGTCGGGCTGGTCCCCCAGCCGCATGATCGATCCCTTGCCGAACTGCCGCTCGATCTGTGTCAGCGCCGTCTCGACGGCGCGCCATTTTTCATTGGATTTCTCGCTGGACATGTCCACGCCTTTCTTGATGGAGCTTTCGCTCATGGAGGTTTCGCGCGATGCGGGCGATTATAGTCTTCGGGGATGCGGCCGCAGGGACCGGTGAGGACGGAAGGATCATCTCTTCGCGGCGATCGGGTGTCAAGGCAGGATCTCCGTCGCGCCTTCCGCGAGGCTCCGGTTTCGACGCTCCTTTCCACGGGCCTGGGAGCGGGACTCTCTCCCGCCGCTCCGGGAACGGCGGGCTCGGCTCTCGGACTGCTGTGCGCCGCCGGTCTGGCCCGTGGGCTCGGTTCCCCTCACGGCTCCAGCATCGCTCCGGCGGTTGGACTCTTGATGTCCGGGCTCGCGGTCGCGCTCGCGGGCGTGCCGATCTCGACGCGGACCTGCCGGATGCTCGGGGCGAAGGATCCGGGCTGCATCGTGATCGACGAAGTGGCCGGGCAGCTGCTCGCCTGCTGCCCGGCGCCGCTCTTCGCGTATCCGTCGCGCGCGGCCGCGGCCGGCGTCTGGCTTCTCTCCTTTCTCGCCTTTCGGTTCTTCGACATCGTCAAACCCGGCCCGGTGCGCCGGCTCCAGGCCCTTCCGGAAGGGCTGGGTGTCGTGGTGGACGACGTTCTGGCGGGGTTCCTGGCGGCGGGAGCGACCGCCGTGGCCGGGTGGTTGCTTTCGGGGGGCCGGCCGTGGAGCTAGGACCCACGCTGACGCCCGAGCAGGGTGAGGTCAGGCCCGCCGAGCCCCTCTCCCGCCACACGACCTGGCGAATCGGCGGGCCCGCGCGCTGGTTCTGTCTCGTGAACACCGAAGAGGGCCTCTCGCGCTTGCTCTCAGACGCCGCGCGGGAGGGATGGCCCCTGGCGATGCTCGGAATGGGCTCGAACGTCCTGGTGGCGGACGAGGGGTTTCCCGGTGTCGTCGTGCGGCTGGAGGGAGACTTCCTGAAGATCGAGATCGAGGGCGATCGGGTCGTGGCGGGAGGGGGCGCGGCACTAGGCGGCGTGTGCGCGGCGGCGGCGCGCGCGGGCCTCTCCGGCATCGAGTCGATCTCGGGAATCCCCTCCTCGATCGGGGGGGCGGTTCGGATCAACGCCGGCGCCTACGGCGGCGAGATCTTCGATGTCTTGGAGAGCGTGCGCCTGGTGTCGCGCCGCGGCGAGCGGCGTCAGGCGCCGGCCTCCGAATTGAAGCACGGCTATCGGTGGACCTCCCTCTGCGAGTCGGGCGAGATCGTGTCGCAGGCCGTCCTTGCCTTGCGTCCGGCGCCGCGTCACGAGATCGAGGAAAGGGCGCGCGCCGTCGCCGAGAAGAGGCGCGGGGCGCTGCCCGCCGAGCCCAACGCCGGCAGCGTCTTCAAGAACCCCGCCGGCGCTTACGCCGGAAGGCTCATCGAAGCGTGCGGTTTGAAGGGCGCGGCGGCGGGAGGTGCGGTGATCTCGGACCGGCATGCCAACGTCATCGTCAATCGCGGCGGGGCGCGCGCCGCCGACGTCCTGGCGCTGATGCGGCGCATGCGGGACGGCGTGCGGGAGAAATTCGGGATTACCCTTTCGCCCGAGGTGGAGATGCTGGGAGTCCGGTGGGAGTGAGGCGTTCAGCCGCGGCGGTCGCTGCGCGACCGGCGGCTGAGAGTTTTCAAGTCGAATGAGAGTCCTCCTGATGGCTGGCGGCGGCGGCACGCGGCTCTGGCCGCTCTCGACCGAGGAGCGCCCCAAGCAGTTCCTGAAGCTCCTCTCGGACAAGAGCCTGTTGCGGGAAACCTTCGAACGGGTGCGTCCGGCCTCGGAGGAGATCTTCGTCGCGACCGGCGAGCGCTACGTGAGCCTGGTCACGGAGGAACTCCCGGAAGTCTCCCCGGACCGGATCCTCCCCGAGCCCGCGCGCCGCAACTCGGGCCCCGCGCTTCTGGCGGCGGCGCTGCGGTTCGCCGAGGAGGGCGACCCCGTCACGGCCGCGGTTCCCTCCGACCAGACCGCGGCGGACGCCGAGGCGTTTCGCCGCGCGCTCTCGACGGCCGCCGCCGTGGCCGACCGCTGCTCCATCGTGGTGCTGGCCGTACCGCCCTCCCGGCCCGAGACCGATTTCGGATACCTGGAGCTGACGGAGCCGGGGACCGGCGAGGGTCTGGAAGTCCGCCGGTTCATCGAGAAGCCGGGCGCGGCCGAAGCGGAGGCGTATGTTCGCGCCGGGCACTTCTGGAACGCCGGAATCTTCGTGTTCCGGCCCTCCCGCCTGCTCTCCGAGGCGCGCCGTGTGGCCGAAGACTTGGTTTCCGCCGTCCAGGTCTTTCGGGAGCGGCTGCGGGCCGGAGATCAAGCGGGGATGGTCCAGGCCTACGAGGCGCTTCCCGACATCTCGATCGACTTCGCCGTGATGGAAAAGGCGGCCGACGTGCGGGCGGTGCCGCTGCGCGCGGGCTGGAGCGACGTCGGAACCTGGCGGTCGGTGCGCGAGATGCGCAAGGCCTCCGACGAGAGCGGCAACCTGATCGTGTCGGACGTGCCGGTCGTGGCGCTGGGGGTTCGGGACTGCGCGATCATCGTGGCTCCTGCCGGGGTGCTCGTCCTTCCGTTTGACCAGGAGGGGGACCTGAAAGGGGCGGTCGAGCGCCTGCGCCGGGGGGAAAAGGGGCGCCCGAACCTGGAAGACACTGCCAGCCGGCGCCGCGAACGGCGATAATTCCACTGTCGAAGGAGAAGACAAGGCGATGACGGGAAAGGCCGCCTCGGGGTTGGACCGCCTGCGCGTGAACATCGGCCTGGCATACCGAGGCCCGCGGCGCGCCGTGGATCTGATTCTGACGGCGCTCCTCTCGCGGGGGCACGTCCTGATCGAGGACGTCCCCGGGGTCGGCAAGACGACCCTCGCTCGCGCTCTCGGCCGAAGCCTGTCCCTGAAGTTCCGGCGCATCCAGTTCACCAGCGACACGCTCCCGGCCGACGTGCTGGGAATCTCGATCTTCCAGGCGTCTTCGGACGGCTTCGAGTTTCACGCCGGACCGATCTTCGCCAACATCGTCCTGGCCGACGAGATCAACCGGGCCACACCCAAGACGCAGTCGGCGCTGCTCGAGGCGATGAATGAGGCGGCCGTGACGGTGGATTCGTTGAGCCGCCCTCTGCCGCAGCCGTTCATGGTGGTCGCGACACAGAATCCGATCGAGTACCTGGGCACCTATCCGCTGCCGGAATCGCAGATGGATCGTTTCTTCCTGCGCCTTTCCCTCGGATACCCCGAGGCCGAGGAGGAGAAGAAACTACTGCGCCGCGGAGGGACGGAGCGGGCCCTGCAGGCGATTCCGCCGGTTCTCGGGCCCGAGGACGTTCTGGAGCTGCAGGACAAGGTCGAGGCCGTGGCGATCTCCGATCCCTTGCTCGACTATCTTCACGCGCTGGTGGCGGCGACCCGCAAGGCGGGAGATCTCCGCTTGCCGGTCTCGACGCGCGGCGCGCAGGCGCTCTTTCGCGCGACCCAGGCCTTCGCGCTCTTGCAGGGCCGCGACTACGCGACACCCGACGACGCGCAGGCGGTGGCCGAGCCGGTGCTGGCACACCGAATCCTGTCGATCGCTTCCGACGGCTTCGGCGCCGGGGGGCGGGAGCGGGAGATCATCAAGAAGATCCTGGCGACGGTGCCCGTACCCGTCTGAGGGCGAGCCCTACGGTCGAGTCATGACGCGTCTGATCCCCGACTGGGAAATCCGGATCACCAACTTCGGCCTCGGCTACATCCTGATGTGCCTGATCGTCGCGGTCGCGGCGACCAACACCGGAAACAACGGCCTCTACCTGGTGCTGGCCGGCATGCTCGCCGCGATGACGGTTTCGGGGGTGCTGTCGCGTCGCAACGTCCGCGGTGTCGCCTGTGAGATCGAACCGATCGGAGAAATCGTGGCGACCCGCCACGCGCTTCTACGAGTGCGCCTCGAGAATCGGCTCCGCACGGGCACGGCGCAGGCGCTCTTCTTCCTCCACGAGGGGCTGCCGGGTCCCCTGTGGATCGATCCCTTGAAGCCGGGGGAGAAGCGCGAGGTCGTCGTCGAGGGGCTCTTTCCACGGCGGGGCGTCGTGCGCGTGCCGGACGCCGGCCTTCTCTCGCGGTTTCCGATAGGACTCTTCCGCAAGTACCGCCGAGCGGGGCTGTCGCGGGAGATCGTCGTGTTTCCCGTTCCCGAGTCTTCGCCCGTTCCCGACGCCCCGCCCGAGGACTCCCGCGGCGGCCGGCCTCATGTTTCTCGGCGGGGAAGCGGCTTCGATATTCGCACGCTCCGGGACTTTGCTCCGGGAGACGACCCGCGCGACATGCACTGGAAGCAGTCGGCGCGCATGCGCCGCTGGATCGTGCGCGAGCGGGAAGCCGAGCGGGACCGGGCGGTCGTCTTGACGGTCGACAACGCGGTGCCGGACCCGAAGGATCCGGCGGCGCTGGAAGAGCTCGAGCACGTCATCTCGCGTTGCGCGGCGCAGGCGATCGTGCTCTTGGCGCGCGGCGGGGAAGTGGGCTTCCAGGCGCGCGGGCAGTTCGTCTTCCCGCATCACGGCCGCCCCCAAAGGGCGCGGCTCCTCGAGGCCCTGGCGCGTCTGGAGGCGATTCCCCAGGAGGACGCACCGGCGTTCCCGCCGCTGCGCCGCGGGGATCACCGGGTGGTTGTGTCGTGAGCGAGAAGGCGGCCCGGGAGGGCCTGCCGTCGGGGCTGCGGCGGGCATACCTCGAGGCGCTGGTACCGGCGGCGGCAGCGGCGCCGATCCCCCTCTACTTCACGCAGGGGTCCTCCGGAAAGGCGCTGGCTCTCTACGAGGCCGCGCTCCTGGTCCTCTGGTGGAGGGCGCGGATGGGCCGGCCCGTGCGACTGCCGAACCTGGTCTTGAACCTTTCGGGACTCGCCTATTTCGTCTGGCTCGGCTTCGAAGTGGCCGTCTTGCGCGATGGTCTTCTGAGGTCCGTGACGCACCTGTTGCTGTTCACCGCGCTGGCGAAGCTCGCTTCCTTGAAGACCGCGGGCGAAGGGCGAACGGCGCTGCTCGTTCTCTTCCTGCTGAGCCTCGCCGCGACCTCCTCCTCGACGCACGTGTCTTCGCTTCTCTACTTTGCCGTCATGGCGCTGCTCGCCTTCCGGGCGCTCGTGCGCCTGGCGGTGCTGGCCGACTTCGAGGAGGCCCCGCCCGTCCGGATCCTGGCCCAGGTTCCCACCCTGGCCGTCTCCGCGGCGGGGATCGCGGGGGCCGCCCTCCTTTGCGTGCCGTTCTTCTACGGCCTGCCTCGTCTGAAGGGACCCTACGCGATCACGCGTTTTCGGTTGGACGACAGTCTCTCGACGACCCTGACGGCGGACCGGGTCGATCTCGAGTCCTTCGGCGCGGCCAAGCGGAGCGATCAGGTCGTCCTGCGGTTGACCGCCGACGCGGCGGATTGGAAACGAGTCGTGCGCCTGCGCGAGGCGGTGTTCACCGAGTACCGGGACGGGGTTTGGACACGGCGGCCCTCTTCGCGCCGGGGGGGATTCGCGGTGCCGCCGGATCGTCCGCCGCGAGACGGCCGGGAGCCCGTGCGCATCGACCTGAACCTCTTCGCCAAGGGATTCCTCTTCTTGCCGTATGGCGTGGAGACCCTGCATATGCCGGCGGACCGCGCCGCCTTTCCGCTGGCGGACGGATTGCTGCAGGCGTCGCCGGGGCGGCGCACGGTGACCTACGAGGTCGGACTGGGCAGGCCCGCCGCGGCGCGCGGCATCGGCCGGAGCGCGATCGATCCGTCCGCGGTCCCGCGCGAGATCCGCGACTACGCGGCGGCGCTGATCGGCGGGGAGAAGGATCCGGTCCGGGTCTATCGGGCGATCCAGGATGACCTGCGAAGGAAATTCGTGTACACGCTCGACCCGCCTGCCCCGCACGGCGATCCCCTCGTGGATTTCCTCCTGCGCTCGCGCGCGGGCCACTGTGAGTACTTCGCGTCGGCGGCCGCGATGATGCTCGCCTCGCGTGGGATTCCGGCGCGTCTGGTGACGGGCTCCTACGGGGGCGAGGTCGGGCTCTTTTCTCATTCGATCGTCGTTCGCGGCGGCAACCTTCACGCCTGGGTGGAAGCGGACCTGGACGGAACGGGTTTCGCGGTGCTCGATCCGACGCCTCCCGCCGGCGTGCCCCCGGCCACGGTCACCGGCTCGATGCTCCGGCGGCTGGCGAGCCTCGGGCGCGAGATCGAGTTCTTCTACGACCGCAGGATCCTGGGTTTCGAGGCCCTGGACCAGCAGCGTCTCTTCGAGGATGCCCGCGAGCGTTTGGGCGGAATCGCGGGGGCGGCTTCGGGGTGGAGGACGAGCTGGGGCGAGGCGGCCCCGCTGGCCGGGCGCGTGTTTCTGGCTCTCGCCTTCGCCGCGGCGGCGGCGATCCTCGCGCGCGAGTTATGGCGCCGGCGGCGGCCCGTGCCGCCGGCCACGAGGGCCTATCTCGCTTTGCGCGGCCTTCTGGCGCGGCGGTCCGGCTTCCTCTCGGCTGCCACGCCTCCGGCCGAAGTAGCTCGCCGTGTGGCGGAGACGATTCCGTCCGGCGCAGCGGATGCGGCCGAGGTCGTGTCGGTCTATTGCGCCAGTGCCTTCGGCGGCCGAGAGGTGAGCGACGAAACGGCGCGGGACCTGACCGACCGCGTCAGGCGCTTGAAGAAGCTCGCGTAGCCTTGCCGGCGACGGCGTTAAGCGGGCGGCGCCCCTTCGCCGCGCAGGGCCACCGCCGTTTGCTCTCCCGCGGGCTGCCGCTTCCTCAGGAGAACGAGCGAGACGACCAGCGCCAGGATGAGGAACCCGAGCAACCCGAGCTCGATCATCCCGTTGCGGAACGCTTCCGCGCCTTTCTCGAGGAGGTCCTTGAACTCCGCGGTCAGAATCAGAATGCGGCGGGTCGCCGCGATCAGGCCGACGATCAGGAACGGCTCCGGAACCAGCGCATGCTCGCGGAAGGAGACTTGTACCGTGTAGAGAATCTCGACGACGAGGAGGATCAGGAGAGTTCGATCGAGGATCTCGATGACGTTCTGCGGCAGGCGGCCGCCGGCGAGGCTCGAAACGAAGTCGATCGCTCCCGCCACGAGGAGGGCAACGGCGCATCCGGAGAGCAGGAGTCCCAGTCCCACGTAAACGACGTCTTCGACGCGTGTGAATTGCCTCGCGATCCAGGTTCGGACGCCGCCGCCCCAGAGAGGTTCGGGCTCGCTCACTTGGAGCCAAGATTATGCCGAATCCGCAACGAGGCTGCCGTCCCTCCCGCGCTTCCGCCCCGTCGATGCGAATGCCTCACCACTTCCGCCATGCGGAGAGGTCCTGGTGTCGGTTCAGCCCGTACTGAAGGTAGCGCTCGAGGCCGAAGAGCCGGCCCCAGGTCGTCACGAGATAGTCCCGAGAATGAAAGGTGCTGTTGCTGCTGAAGGGTTTGCCGCCCGGTGCGAAGAGGAACCCACGCCGCTCGAGCTCGTCGCGGTCCTTCGTCGAGAGGTCGGGACGGAACGCGGAAAGGCTCGGGGCGTGTGTGGAGGCGATCAGAAGGCCGCCCGGGCGCAGGACCCGGTGCAGCTCGGCGATCCAGCCGAGCTGGCGCGCCTCATCGAGGTGTGTGAAGACGGAGCTGGCGAGGACCACGTCGAAGAAGCCCGTGGCGAGAGGCATGGGCGGCGCGGGGCCGATCACCCTGTAGTGGCCGGGAAGAGACGCTCGGCACCACGCGATTGCGTCCGCGTCGACGTCCACGCCCCACAGCTCCCGAACCTCGCCAAGTTGCATCAGGTGCCGCGAGACGCGGCCCGGACCGCAGCCGAAGTCGAGCCAGCGGGGGTATTCGCAGGTCTGGACGCGAACGGCCTCGAAGATGCCGGCGATGTCCCCCGCGGCGTCCCGTCCGATGGCGATGAATTCCTTACGGCTGCTCGAATTCGAGACGCGGCGGCGGAGTCGCGGGGGGGGCGTTGGGGGAGGGGGCGAATCGGTCGATGAGATCGGGAGCGGCATCGCGCAGCCGAAAGGGCAGCTCTCGAGTCGCTTCGCGCAGCAACCCCCTCACGTTCGGCGGGAGAAGCCGGGCGAGCCTCGCCATCACTCGGGTCGCGGGATCGCCACGAGCGGGACCGACGAGGCTCGCAGTCTAAAGGGCTCGCCTGCATCGACCCAGGCAACGACGAGCGTGTCGCGGTAGCGCGCGATCCGCGGCACGCCGCTCGAACGGGCGAGGCTCGTGGAGGCGATCGAGAGGGGAGCGCCGGCGCGCCCGTCGGGCCCCACTCGGCGGACGCGAATCGCCGCGGCGTTGCCCTCGGCGGCCACGAAGCACACGATGGCGCCGCCTCCATCCTCGAGCACGATGCCGACGCGGCCCGCGCTTCCGGCCCCGTCGACCTCGACCGGCTTGCCGAAGGACGCCCCCGCATCCTTGGAGAAGGCCATCCGGACCCGGGGTCTCTCCCCTTCGGCCGTAAACCACGCGACACCGACGCGCTTGCCCGAGGCGGCGACCGCCGGGCCATTGACCGGACAGCCGCCGATCTTCCAGTGGTCCTCCGCCACGGACCGCGGCGCGGTCCATTCCCCGCCGGAGCGACGAATGATGGAGATGTCGCGGATCTCCTCGTCCGAGCGGTCGCGATAGACGACGATGGATCCCTCCGAAGTCACCGCCGCGGCGGTCTGACAGCAGTCGCACACGCGCGCATCGAGAAGTTGGCTCGGCTCAGGCCGCTCGCCGATGCGCGCCGTGCGCAGGGACATGCTGCCCTTGTCGCCCTTCATGTTCCGGCCGTCCAGCCAGAAGGCGCGGATCGCTTCCCCCTCCGGGACGAGGGAGACGAAGCCGTGCTCGGCCTGAGTGTCGTCCTCATGGGCGGGCCCAACGCGGCGCCAGGGGCCGCCGGCCGAAGCGGCGCGCGCGAGCTCCATGTTGTAGTCGTAGTCGCCCGCGCCCGACCTCTCGGGCCACGCCGCGAGAAGCCAACCCGGCGAGGCGGAGGCAATGGCGGGGAAATCGGCCCAATTGGCGAAGAATTTCGGGCCCGAGAGAATGGTCCGCGCGACGCTCCACCTGGTTCCGTCGAAAATCGCGTAGCGCAGAGCCAGGTCGCCTTCGCCGGGTCTGCCTCCCGGGCGCAGCGGTTCGAGCCACGAGAGCAGAAGCGTCCCGCCCGTGGCGACCAGGTTCGGTCCCATCGCGCCGGGCGCGGCGGGCGGGTCGACCGGCTGGCCGGCGGTGCCCGCGGCCAGCGTCAGAAGGGCGCCGGAGATCGCGAGGAAGGAAATCAATACGCGTTCCGGTGACGGAAGCCGTGGCGCAGCGTCATCCACAGGATCTTCAGGTCGAGCGACAGCGACCAGTTCTCGATGTAGTAGAGGTCGTACTCGATCCGCTTGGTGAGGCTCGTGTTGCCGCGCCAGCCGTGCACCTGAGCCCAGCCCGTCATGCCGGCCCGCACGCGGTGGCGCACCATGTACTGGGGAAACTTCTCCTTGAACTCCCGCACGAACTCGGGCCGCTCGGGCCGCGGGCCCACCAGCGACATGTCACCCCGCAGGACGTTGGTCAACTGCGGCAGCTCGTCCAGGCTCGCGCGGCGCAGCCATCGTCCGACCCGCGTGCAGCGCGGGTCCTCGGCGCCCGCCCAGACCGGCCCCGACTCGTCCTCGGCGCCGACGCGCATCGAGCGAAACTTCAGGATGTCGAAGGGCCGGCCGTCCAGACCCATCCGCGTCTGGCGGTAGAAGACGGGCCCGCCGTCCTCGAGCCGAATCGCGAGCGCGATCAATCCGAAGAGGGGCGAGAAGAAACCGAGCGCGGCAAGCGAGATGCCGAGGTCGAGCGCCCGCTTGATGAGGCTCATCCAGCCGGTCAAGGGCACCTGCGTCAGGTGCACGACCGGCAGGCCGTCCAGGTCCTCCACACCGACACGGAACGTGATGTGCTGCAGCAGGTCCGGCACGACGCGGACATCCGCCACCGTGCGGCCCACGTCCTTCAAGACCGCGAGCATGGCGCGATGCGCCTCGAGCGGCAGGGCCAGGAAAACCGTGTCGATCCCTCGGGCGTCGACGATCGACGCCGCTTCGGCCGTCGTTCCCAGAATCGGTATGCCTTCGATCGACTCTCCGGCCTTGCGGGGGTCGTCGTCCACCAGTCCGACCGCGCGAAGCCCGGCCTCGGGATGCTCGTTCAACTTCTCGATGACGGCGCGTCCGAGGCGGCCCGCGCCCACGACGAGCACGTGGCGCACGCCCACGCCGTGTCGCCAGGCTTCCTCGAGATAGCGGCGGATGGCCGTGCGTCCGGCGAAGACGAAGAAGACGTCGAGACCGAAGAAGAGGAGGAGCACCACGCGCGAGTAGGAGAAGCCGCGCGCAAACGTCGCGATGCCCGTCAGCAGCAGAGTCGCGAGACCGGTCGCCACCAGGATCGCCAAACCTTCTTCCATCCGGGTGTGGTGCCGGCGGACCTGGTAGAGACCGTAGAAGTAGTACACCATCGGCCAGAGAACGAACATGAGCGGCAAGAGCCGGTAGTAGAGGGCCGCGTCCGGGATGCCCTTCGTCAGCGGGACGATCTCCACCCGGAAACGAAGGTCATACGCGGCGACGAGCGCGAAGGCCGTCGCCGCCAGGTCGGAGGCCAGCAGCAGCAGTGTGATGCGTCGCGTCGACTTGCGAATCACGTCAACATCTCTTCAGGTCTTCCAGGGCCTGGCGAAACTCGCGAGCGAATCGATCCGCGGAAAACCGCTCGGCATCGCGCCGCATTTCAGTGTAGTCGAACCGCATCGCCCCGGCTCGCCCGACGGCGGAAGCGAGGCCCGCGGAGCTCTCCTCGGGATAGAGCACGCCTTCCACGCCATCGCGAACGATATCGCGCACGCCGCCGCGTCCGAGAGCCACGACCGGGGCTCCGCAGGCGACTGCCTCGGCCGAGGCGATGCCGAAGTCCTCCTCGCCGGGTTGGACGAAGAAACCGCAGCTCCGATAGAGCTCGCGGAGCCGCTCTCGAGAGATCTCCGGCAGGATCTCGACCGCCGAGGAGGCCTGCGCGCGAAGGCGATCTTCCTCCGGTCCCTTTCCCACCAGAACGAGGCGCCGGGAGAGCGCCCGGGCCGCTTCGAGGGCGAGCTCGAACCGCTTGTAGGCAACGAGGGCGCCGACGGCGAGCAGGAAGTCCCCCCGCGGCTCGCCGGACGGCGAGAAGAATCGGACATCGACCGGGGGATGGCAGACCGTCGCCTCGCGCGCGTAGCGGCGGCGGATGCGCTCCGCGACGGCAGAGGAGTTGGCGAGATAACGCGTTGGCCGTCCGGCCGTGCGGCCGTCCCAGTCGCGAAGCCGCGCGACGAGAAGCCGCTTGAGCCCATAGAGACGCGTCCGGTCCCTCGGAAAGTAGGCGTCGAACTGCTCGTAGGCGTAGCGCACCGGAGTGTGGCAGTAGCAGAGGTGAGGCGCGCCGGGAGGCGCGATGGCTCCCTTCGCGACGCAATGGGAAGAGGAGACGACGAGGTCGAAGCCGGAGAGATCGAACGACTCGACGGCCCGGGCGAAAAGCGGGAGAAAGTTGCGGTAGTGCCTTCGTCCGAAGGGCACCCGATCGAGGAACGACGTCCGGATGGGATAACGCTCGATCGACGGGGACACCGAGCCCGGGACGTGAAAGAGGGTGAAGACTGTCGGTTCGGGCAGGAGCGGCAGCATCGCCTCGAGCACGCGCTCTCCTCCGCGCATCCCCGTGAGCCAGTCGTGCACGACTGCCGTCTTCATCGCGCGCGAGGACCGAGGGCGGCGGCATAGACCTCCAGCGTCCGCTGCGCCGCCTTATCCCACGAGAAATCGAGGGCGCGCTTGCGGCCGAGCTCCCGGAAGTCGGCGCGAACCTTTTCGTCGGTCGCGAGGGTGACGATGCCCCGTGCGATGGCGTCCACATCCATCGGGTCGACGAGATACGCGTAGCCGCCGGCAATCTCTTGCAGGGCGGAGGTCGAGGAGGTCAGGACGGGCGTTCCGCACGCCATGGATTCGATGACGGGCAGGCCGAAGCCTTCGTAGAGCGTCGGGTAGAGAAGGACGTCGGCGCCGGCCAGGAGCCCCGGCAGGTCGTCCTCTTCGACGAGCCCCGGCAGGAACACCCGCGTCCCGAGGTCGAGCGCCGCGATCAACGCCGTCAGACGCGCGGGACTCCTCGGGGCTGGGCCCGCGAGGACCAGGCAGTGAGGCAACGGCGACAGGCGCCGGGCCTCCGCGAACGCCCGCACCACCCCCTGGAGGTTCTTGTGCGGCTTCTCCCCTCCGAGGAAGAGGAGATAGGGAGGGGGCAGTCCGTACTTGCGAGCGACGCGCTCTCGCTCGTTGGCCGGCACGTCGGGGTGGAAGCGCGGGGAAACTCCGTTGTAGATGACCTCGACGCGGGAAGCGGGAACGCCGAAGTAGTCCACGAGATCGCGTTTGGTGTTGTAGGAGACGGTGATGATTCGGTCGGCCCGGGACAGGGCGCGGCGGATCATGACCCGCGCGTAGAAATACGCGGCGCGGTTGGGCAGGAACTGGGGATAGAGCAGGTGAATGATGTCGTGAATGGTCACGACGGCGCGCCCTCGCACGAGCGGCGGCAAGACGTAGTGTGTCGCGTGGAAGAGGTCGAGGCGGTCGAGCCAGAGCCGCCACGCGAAACGCGTCAGCTCGGCCACCGAATAGCCAGGGGACTCCTCGGAGACGGCTTCGAATCGTTCGGGCAGGCCCGCGAGGAGCTCCCGATCGCGGGAACGGAGATAAACGCGAAACCGATACTCGGCGCTCTCGGGCCGGCGGGCCATCGCCTGGAGCAGCTGCCGGATGTAGGTGCCGATGCCGTAGTCGCGGATCTTGCGCGCGTCGATCCCGATGCGCGGCTCTCGCACCCTCATGCGGCGGCGACCTCTGCGAGGATCGCCGCGGTCTTCTCCGCCGTGGCCGTCCAGGAGAAGAGGGCGGCGCGGCTGGGCCCCTCGGCCTGGAGCCGGCGGCGCGTCTCGGGCTCCTCGAGGACGCGCGAGATCTGCCCGGCGAGGGCCCGTGCATCCGAGGCGGGCGCATAGAGCGCCGCGTCGCCGCCGACCTCGGTGAGCGCCGCGGCGTCGGAGGCCACCACCGGCAGCGCGCACGCCATGGCCTCGATCACGGGGAGGCCGAAGCCCTCCGCCAGAGACGGGTAGACGAAGACCTCGGCCGAACGGTAGAGCTCGAGGGCCACTTCCCTCGTGGCGTACCCGGCGAGGTGAATGCGGTTGCGAAACGCGGAGCGGGCGATCCGCCGCTCGAGGGGCGCCGTCTTCCAGCCGATGCCGCCCGCGAGGACCAGGTGCGGCCGCTCGATTCCGGCGGACCAGAGCTGCTCACAGGCGGCCACCAACGTCGCCACGTTCTTGCGCGGCTCGAGGGTTCCCAGATACAGAACGAACGGTTCTCCTCCGGCGTACCGCTCCCGCGCGCTTTCGCGAGCGGCCGCATCGGGACGCGGCACAAACTCGGGGTCGACGCCGTTCCACACGACGCGCACGCGGTCCCGGGCCTCGGGATAGAGCCGCAGAAGATCGTCCGCCGTGGCCTGGGAGACGCAAATCAAGCGCCTCGCCCGTTCGAGCGTGCGCTCCCAAAGCGGCGCGAACCCGACGTTCGTTCGCCGCGCGTGCCACTCGGGATGCGTCCAGGCCGTCAGGTCGTGCACGACCGAGACGACTGGCACCTCGCCGCGAACGGGCGCGATCGTCAGGGCGGCCAGCAGCACGTCCGCCCGCCAGGTCTCGATCCGGCGGGGCAGGGTCGTCTGAACCCAGAGCATCCCCAGGGGATGCCGGTCGGCGTGGACGGTCACCGGCCCGAGGCCGTCGGCGGGATCGGAAAGGGGCCGGGGAAGGAAGAGCCCGACGGCGGTCTGCGGTCGCCGGGCCAATTCTCTCGCCACCCCTCGGGTATAGGTGCCGATCCCGGTCTGCCGGCCGAGGAGGCCTCGGGCATCGATCGCGATCCTCATCGAGAAAAAGCTATCAGCTCTCTGCCGCCGGCTCCGGGCGGTCTTGGCTTGTTCACCGCCGGTTGGCCCGATCCGCGGCGGGTGCCCGCCTGCGGCCCTTTGACGGCAAACAACTCCCTTGATAGGATCGCGCGTTCGCCATGAGGCACCCGGAGCACATCGCCCTCGATTCTGTCCTGGATCAGCCGGTCGAGTTCTCCTTCGACTTGGCGCTCGACCTCGCGGCGCTCGACCGTGAGCCGTTGCTCGATCTCTCGCCGGTTCGCCTGGAGGGCACGATTTCGCGCATCGAAGGCGGGTTCGCGCTCGAGGCGCGGTGCCGTTTCGAGGGGAAGCTCGAGTGCAGCCGATGCCTGGAACCCTACCCCTTCTCCCTGGACGAGCCGTTTTCGATCGTCCTCTACCCGCGATCCCCGGGTCTTCCCGACGTTCGGGAGCTCGAGAGAAAGGACCTCGACGCGAGTTTCTACGAAGGCGGAGAGCTCGCCGTCGTACCGATCGCCGAAGAGAGGGTGCAGATGGCGATTCCCATGAAGCCCCTGTGCCGCGAAGAGTGTCTCGGGCTCTGCCTGCATTGCGGGCAGAATCGCAACCTCGGACCGTGCGGGTGCGGTGAAGAGACCCGCGATCCGCGCTGGGCGGCGCTCGGGGTCGTCCGAGACGCGACGAAATCCCAGAAAGTGTAGGAAGAGACGATGCCCAATCCCAAACGACGCCATAGCAAGGCTCGCCGCGACAAACGCCGCGCGCATGACGCCCTGAGCGCGCCCTCGCTCTCCGAGTGTCCCAACTGCCACGAGCCGAAGCTGCCGCACCGGGTCTGCCCGCACTGCGGCTACTACAAGGGAAGACAGGCGATCAACACGTAACCGTCGCCTTCGCTTGCTCGCGGGACCGCCTGCGGCGCCGGCTCGCGGCCCGCGTGGATGCACGCCCGACCGCGAGCCTGGCCCCCCTATTCGCGCTTCGGCTCCCGCGGTGCGAACCTCCTCCCTCGCTTCGCTCGGGAGACTCTTCGCGCCGCGCGAGATCCACGGAATCGAAAGTTGAGATTCGCCGGTATGGGCGCGGATCCCTCTCAAGGCCGAGCGACGTTCTATAATCCCCGCTACCTTGGGATGCATCGGGGGGAGATCCTAGATGCGCATCGCCGTCGACGCGATGGGCGGTGATCACGCTCCGCAGGTGAATGTGGATGGGGCGGTGGCCGCCGCCAGGGACTACGGAATCCCTTCCCTGCTGGTCGGCCGGACGGCGGATCTTGAGCGTCTGCTCCTCGATTCCGGCTACCGGGGCGACCAGATCGAGATCGTCGAGGCGCCGGAGTTCGTCTCGATGGAGGAGCCGGCGACCGCCGTGCTCCGCAAGAAACGTAACTCCTCGATTCGAATAGCGGCCAATTGCGTGCGCGATGGGCGCGCCGCCGGCCTCGTGTCGGCCGGGCACACGGGGGCCGCCATGGTCTCCGCCAAGATGGTGATCGGCACGATCCCGGGCGTCGACCGGCCCGCCCTGGCGACGATCTTGCCGAATCTCTCCGGCCACTGCCTGCTCTTGGACGTGGGCGCCAACCCGGATGCCCGCACCCACAACTTCAAGGAATTCGCGGTCATGGGCTCGATCTACGCCCAACTCATCTTCGGCAAGCCCGCCCCCTCCATTGGCCTCATGTCGATCGGCGAGGAAGACACCAAGGGAACCGCGAGCACGAAAGAGGCGTTCAAGACCCTCAAGGACACGGGCCTGAACTTCGTCGGCAACGTCGAGGGACGCGACGTTTTCAACGGGAAGGTGGACGTCATCGTCACCGACGGCTTCACCGGAAACGTGATTCTGAAGGTGTCCGAGGCCCTCGCGGAGATGATCGAAAAGCTGCTGCGCGAGGAAATCAAGAAGACGCTCCAGGCCTCGGTCGGCTTCCTGCTGTCGCGCTCCGCGTTTCGGAGTTTCAAGTCGCGGATCGACTACTCGGAATACGGGGGAGCGCCTCTTCTGGGAGTGAAGGGATGCGTCATCATCTGCCACGGGCGCTCGAGCGCGAAGGCCGTCAAGAACGCCATTCGGCTCGCCGCCGAGTTCTCCCGTCAGGGTCTGGCGGAGAAGATCCAGTCCTCGATCGCGGACCTTCACGCGCGAGACGCGAGCACCGAGAAGTCAGTCGGCGGTTCCCCGGGACGGGAGGTGCGGACCTGAGCTTCCCTCGCCGGGCAGGCGGCCGACGATGATCCGGGCCCGGGTCGCCGGGGTGGGCGCCGCCGTCCCGAAGAAGATCCTGTCCAACGCGGACCTGGAAGGGATCGTCGAGACCTCCGACGAGTGGATCACCTCGCGCACGGGGATTCGAGAGCGCCGCATCGTCTCGGAAGGCGAGAAGTTCTCCGACCTCTGCACGAAGGCGGCCGAGTCGGCCTTGAAGCGCGCCCACGTCAAGCCGGAAGACGTGGACATGATCCTGGTCGGCACGATCTCCGGCGACATGCCCTTTCCGGCCACGGCCTGTCTCGTTCAGAACAACCTCGGCGCCCTGCGCGCCGCGGCCTCCGACATCTCGGCGGCTTGCGTCGGGTTCCTCTACGGCCTGCACCTGGCCGACGGCCTGATCCAGTCGCAGAAGGCCGAGACCGTTCTCGTCATCGGAGGAGAGATTCTGTCGCGTTACGTGGACTGGACCGACCGTTCCACTTGCGTGCTCTTCGGCGACGGGGCCGGCGCGGTCGTGCTGCAGGGGACCAAGGGAGATCACGGCATTCTCGGCACCCGCATGAAATCCAACGGGGCGCTCGACGACTTCATCTGCATGCCGGGCGGCGGATCCAACCATCCCGCCAACGACCCCAAGACGATCGAGCAGCGCCTCGCGTTCATCAAGATGCGGGGAAACGAGACTTTCAAGGTCGCCGTCAAGCTCATGGCTGACATCAGCGCCGAGCTGCTCTCGGAACAGGGCTTCACCAAGGACGATGTCCGCCTGTTCATCCCGCACCAGGCCAACGCCCGCATCATCGACGCGGTGGGCGAGCGCTTGAAGCTGCCGCCCGAGCGCGTCTACAAGAACGTCGACCGTTATGGCAACACGTCGGCCGCCTCGATTCCGATCGCCCTCGACGAGTGCCTGCAACGGGGATTGATCAAGGCCGGCGATCTGATTCTGCTGACCGCATTCGGCGCGGGACTGGTCTGGGGATCGGTGCTGGTGCGATGGTGAAGGAGCAGCGGCGAGGGGCGAGGAGCGAGGGTCGAGGGCGCTGTTCGGGGCTCCGGTCCCTCACCCCTCACCCCTAACCCCTCACCCCTTTTCCCATGCTCGCTCTCCTCTTTCCGGGTCAGGGCTCGCAGTTTGTCGGCATGGGTAAGGCGCTCGCGGACGCCTCCGCGGCGGCCCGGCAGGTCTTCGAAGAGGCGGACGCCGTGCTCGGCTTCTCGCTGTCTCGGTTGTGCTTCGAGGGTCCCGAGGAGGAGCTCAAGAAGACCGCCAACACGCAACCCGCAATCCTGGCCCATTCGGTCGCGGCCTGGCGAGATCTGGGGGCCCGCTTTCCCGAGCGGCTCGCCGGCGCGGCGATTGCGGCGGGCCATTCGCTCGGCGAGTACTCCGCCAACGTCGCGTCCGGCGCCCTTTCGTTCGCGGATGCCCTGCGTCTGGTTCGCCGGCGCGGCGAGTTCATGCAGGACGCCGTGCCGGCCGGCGTCGGGGCCATGGCGGCGATCCTGGGGCTTGCGCCCGAGGCCGTCGAAGCCGCGTGCCGGGAGGCGGCGCAAGAGCAGATCGTCGCTCCCGCCAACTTCAACTCTCCCGAGCAGACCGTGATTGCCGGCCACGCGGAAGCCGTCGCCCGCGCTTCCGCGCTCTGCACCGAGCGCGGAGCCAAGCGCGCGATTCCTCTTCCCGTGTCGGCGCCGTTTCATTGCTCGCTCATGGCGCCGGCCCGCCGCCGGATGCAGCCGCTGCTCGAGGCGGCGGCATTCTCCGAGGCGCGGTTTCCGGTCGTGACCAACGTGGATGCCGCGCCGGTCTCCGCCGGCGAGGCGCTGCGGGACGCGTTGGTCCGGCAGATCGATTCGCCCGTGCGGTGGGTCGAATCGGTTCGCCGCCTGGCGGCGGAGGGGGTCGACCGAGGGCTCGAGATCGGGCCCGGCAACGTGCTTTCCGGGCTCGCGCGGCGCATCGACAAGGGCGTCCGGGTCGAGGCCTACGGCGGATGATCGGCGGCGGCTCGAAACGGGTCGCGCCGCTGCTCGTTCTCCTCCTGGCGGCGCGCTGCGCCTCGGCGGGGCGGCCCGCTTCCTCGGAGATCGACCGGGCACTGGCCGCGGCCTCCATCCGCTGCGCCTGCCGGATGGGTGTGGCGGCGAAGCATCTGGAAAGCGGCCTGTCCTACGAGCACTTGGCCGACGCGGAGTTCGAGGGAGCCTCGGTCACGAAGATCGCCGTACTCACCGAGGCGATGGCCACGGCGCGGGAAGGGGGGATCGATCTCGAGGGGCGTTGGACGTTGACCGAGACGGACAAGGCGGATGGTTCCGGCCTGCTGCTGTTGCTCAATCCCGGGCTCGCGCCGACCTGGAGCGACCTGCTGACGCTGATGATCGGTCCCTCGGACAATACGGCGACCAACGCCTGGATCGAGCGGCTCGGTCTCGATGCGATCAACGCGCGGATGGAGACCCTGGGCTTTCACCGCATTCGACTGCTCGGCACGCTGCCGCCGTACTCCCGCCACAACGAAATCCCGTCCGCGTGGAAGGGGTTTCGCTTTGGGACCCTGACGCCGCGCGAGGTGGCCCTCTGGTACGAGCGCGTGGCCCGGGGAGAGCTTCTGGACGCCGAGTCCTCCCGAAAAATCTTTGCCTACCTGGACAAGGACCCGAGCCGGCTGCGCGCCGCTCGTCGCTTCCCGTCGGGAGATCTGTGGGCTGGCAAGACCGGGACGATGAGCGGCGTCCGCAACGATTCGGGCATCCTGCGGACGAAGAAGGGGAGGTTCGTGCTGGTGCTGCTGACCGACGGCGGCGCGGTCTCCCGGTCGAACCCCGCAGACAACCCCGCCACGCTGGCGATCGCGGATGTCGCGCAGACGATCGTGGAAGCCTGGAGCCGAGAGTTGCCCGATCTGGTGGAGAAGCCGGAGTGACGTCCGGCGCGACCGA
This sequence comes from Thermoanaerobaculia bacterium, assembly GCA_035498405.1. GTDB lineage: Bacteria > Acidobacteriota > Thermoanaerobaculia > UBA5066 > Gp7-AA6 > DATBFU01. The sequence continues at coordinate 19,551 of DATKAE010000092.1, forward strand.
AGGCGGGACGCGGATGCCGTCCGGACGATAGACTCCTCCCCGGTGAACCGCTTCGAAGGCCGCATCGCTCTGGTCACCGGCGCCTCGCGCGGCATCGGGGAGGCGATCGCGCGCCGTCTTTCGGCCGAGGGGGCGCACGTGCTCGCGGCGGCGCGCAACGCCGGCGCTCTCGAGGCGCTCGTTGGCGCCCTCGTTTCGGCGGGGGGAAGGGCGACGGCGCTGCCGATGGACCTCTCCGACGGCTCGTCGATCGAAAGAGCCGCGAAGGCGGCGCTGGAGGCCCACGGACAGGTCGACGTCCTGGTCAACAACGCCGGCGTGACCGAGGACAACCTCATCCTGAGAATGTCGCGCGAGGCCTGGGACCGCGTGCTGGCAACGAACCTGACCGGTGCGTTCCTGCTGACCCAGGCGATCGTCAAATCGATGGTCCGCCGCCGCTATGGGCGGATCGTGAACGTGACGTCGGTGGTCGGTCTCATGGGCAATGCCGGGCAAGCCAATTACGCGGCGTCCAAGGCCGGCCTGATCGGTCTGACCAAGTCCGTCGCGCGGGAACTGGCCTCCCGCAACATCACCTGCAACGCCGTCGCTCCGGGCTTCATCGAGACGGAGATGACCCAGAAGATGACGCCGGCCGCGCGCGAGGCGCTGTCGGGGCAGATTCCCGCGGGCAGGCTGGGAACGCCCGGCGACGTTGCCGAGGCGGTTGCCTTTCTCGCCGCGGAGTCGGCCTCTTACATCACCGGCCACGTCCTGAACGTGTCCGGAGGCCTGTACATCTGACCGATCCGGCCCTTGCCTGGGAAGGGCATCTGGGAAAGAATACGGCGGCCTTTGACAGCGAGGGAGGAAGAATGAGCGTCGAAGAGAAGGTGAAGAGCATCATCGTCGAACAGCTCGGCGTGGACGCCAATGAAGTGACCCCCGAGGCGTCCTTCGTCGACGATCTCGGCGCGGATTCGCTCGACACCGTCGAGCTCGTCATGGCGTTCGAAGAAGCGTTCAACATCGAGATCCCGGACGAGTCGGCCGAGAAGATCCAGAAGGTCAAGGACGCCGTCGAGTACATCGAAAAGCACTCCTCGAAAAACTGAAGTCGCATGCCCCGCCTCTCCTCTCCCCGCCGCGTGGCCGTGACGGGGGTGGGCCTGATATCTCCGCTCGGCATCGGGAACGCGGAGAACTGGACCGCCCTGCTGGCCGGCAAGAGCGGCATCGGCCCCATCACGCGCTTCGACGCGTCCGCCTTCGCGTCCCGGATCGCGGGGGAGGTGAGGGGATTCGAGCCCGGCCGGTACATCGAGAAGAAAGAAATCAAGAAGATGGACACCTTCATCCACTACGCGATGGGCGCCGCGCACTTCGCGATGGAGGACTCGGGGTTGCCCGTCACCGACGAGAACCGCACGCGAATCGCGGTCGTCGTGGGCTCGGGCATCGGGGGGCTGCCCCTGATCGAAGACACGATGCGCAAGTACGTCGAGGGCGGCAACAATCCCCGGGCCATCTCGCCCTTCTTCATCACCGGCCTGATCGTCAACGAGGCCGCGGGCAACATCTCGATCAAGTACGGCCTGAAGGGTCCGAACCTCTCGACGGTGACGGCCTGCACGACGGGCGCGCACGCGGTGGGCGAGGCTCACCGCATGATCCAGTACGGCGATGCCGACGCGGCGGTGGCCGGAGGCACCGAGTCGGTCATCACGCCGCTCGCCGTCGGGGGCTTCGGGGTCATGAAGGCGTTGACGTCGCGCAACGACGAGCCGGAGCGGGCCTCGCGGCCCTGGGATCGGGACCGCGACGGCTTCGTGATCAGCGAGGGGGCGGGGATCCTGGTGCTGGAGGAGATGGAGGCGGCCAAGAAGCGCGGAGCGCGCCTCTACGCGGAGCTCGTCGGGTACGGGATGTCCGGAGACGCGTACCACATCGCGGCTCCCTCCGAAGATGGCGACGGCCCCTCGCGCGTGATGCGCAACACGCTGGCCGACGCCGGAGTCAACGAGGAGGAGGTCGACTACATCAACGCGCACGGCACGTCGACTCCCCTCGGGGACCGGGCCGAGACCATCGCGATCAAGAAGGTCTTCGGCGATCATGCGCGCCGGCTCGCGGTTTCCTCGACCAAGTCCATGACGGGGCACCTTCTCGGGGCCGCGGGCGGCCTCGAGTCGGCGATCTGCGTCCTGGCGGTGCACCACGGCGTGATTCCGCCCACAATCAACTACGAAAATCCGGACCCCGAGTGCGACCTCGACTACGTCCCCAACGAGGCCCGGCCGGCGAAGCTTCGCTATGCGCTGAACAACTCCTTCGGATTCGGCGGCACCAACGGCAGCCTCCTCTTCAAGAAGGTGGATTGAGGCGATGAATTCCCTGGTCGCGATCGCGTACGTGCCCGACACCGAGACGAAGATCAAGATCGGGGCGGACGGGAAGTCGATCGACGAAGCCGACGTCAAGTGGATCGTCTCGCCGTACGACGAGTACGCCCTCGAGGAGGCGTTGAAGACGAAGGAGGCGAAGGGCGCCGGGACCGTCACCGTCGTCTGCGTGGGACCGGAGCGCGCGAAGACGGGCCTCCGGGAGTGTCTGGCACGCGGGGCGGACGAGGCCATGTGGGTGGACTCCGGGGATTCTCGTTACCTCGACGCGCTGGCGACGGCCAAGGCCATCGCGGCGGTGGCCAAGGAAGGCTCGTACGACTTTCTCTGGTTCGGACAGAAGGGGGTCGGGTACGACGAGTCGCTCGTGGGTCCGATGGTTGCGGAACTGGTCGGCCTGCCGCACGTGGGCAACGTCGTACACCTCGCGATCGGGGACGGGAAGATCACGGCGGACCGCGAGATCGAAGGGGCCCACGAGATCGTCGAGTCCTCGCTGCCGGTAGCGCTCACGGCGCAGAAGGGGTTGAACGAGCCCCGGTACGCGTCACTCAAGGGCATCATGGGCGCCAAGAAGAAGCCGATCGGAGAGCGCAAGCTCGCGGCGATGGGCATCCCCGAGGCGGAGCCCTCGGGTGCAAAGATTCGTTGGCGCAAGCTCGAGCTTCCGCCGGGACGCAAGGCCTGCCACCTGATTCCGGCGGACGATCCGGCCGCCGCCGCGAAGGAACTCGTACGGTTATTGAGAGAGGAGGCGAAGGTCCTATGAGGAGCAGGGGCGAGGGGCGAGGGGCGAGGGGCGAGGGACCAGAGCCAGGACGACACCGCACGCTCTCGTCATGAAATTTCTGGTTTTCATCGAGCAGCGCGAGGGCAGGATCCGCAAGGCCTCGCTCGAGGCCCTCTCGCTCGCCCGCCGGCTTTCGGGCGGACCGGTGGCCGCGGTTCTTCCGGGAAAGGGTGTGTCGGCGCTGGCCTCGGATCTCGGGCCGTATGGCGCCGGTGTGGTCTACGTGGCAGACCGAGACGAGCTCGCGGTCTACGGGAACAAGGGCTACGTCGGCGCGCTCGACGCGGCGGCAAAGAAGGAGAACCCCGACGCGGTCCTGATCGCGGCAACCGCGATGGGCAAGGACGTGGCTCCGCGATTTGCCGCCCGACACGACGTCTCGGTCCTGGCCGACCTGATGGAGCTGCGGCTCGAGGGAGATCGTCTCGTGGGCTCCCGGCCCGTCTATTCGGGCAAGGCCCGCGCCGAGGTGGACTGCGGCGCCGCGACGCTCCAGGTGGCAACCACGCGGCCCAACGTCTTTCCGGCTGAGGCGCAGGCGGGGGCGGCGGTGCGCATCGACACGCTCGATCTCGGGGAGATCGCGCCTCGCGCGAAGGTCGTCAAGATCCAGGCCTCGGAGTCCAAGGAGCTCGATGTCGCGGAGGCCGACACGATCGTGTCGGGAGGGCGGGGAATCAAGGGTCCGGAGGGCTGGCCCGTCGTCCGAGACTTGCAGGAAGCGCTCGGCGCGGCGCGCGGCGCCGCGCGCGCGGTCGTCGATGCCGGATGGATCGACCACCAGCATCAAGTCGGGCAAACCGGGAAGGTCGTGTCGCCGACGCTCTACGTGGCGTGCGGCATCTCCGGCGCGATCCAGCACCTGGCGGGAATGGGAACCTCGAAGGTCATCGTGGCCATCAACAAGGACCCCGAGGCGCCGATCTTCAAGGTCGCGACGTACGGCATCGTCGGCGATCTCTTCCAGATCATTCCGGAGGTCGCCAAGGCCGTCCGAGCCGCAAAGGCCGAGTAGACGCTGACTCGCCGCCTGCGACGGCCGAGCGTTTCACTTCCGCTAGACTCCCGTCCGTGCTGAGGCTCCCGACCGAGCGCGTCCTCTTCGGCCTTCCCGGCACGGTCCTCTTCGGTCTCGTCGTTCTTCTCGCGGTTGTGGCCTTCGTCTTCTCGGCCAGCCGGCGTATTCGGGTTCTGCTCGCCGGCGCGCCCGACCCGCGCTTCGACCGCATCGGGATTCGGGTACGGAAGACCCTGGAGTATGCGTTCGCCCAGCGGCGGATGTTTCGGGACTTCTACGCGGGGGTCTTCCACATCTTCATCTTCTCGGGCTTCGTCGTCCTGACCGTGCGCACGCTCGCCCTCGTCGCCGAAGGGCTCTTCCCCGGATTCACCCTCCTGACCGGAACGCCGGGAAACCTCTACACGCTCGCCAAGGATGTCTTCGAGGTGCTGGTGCTCGTCGGTGTCGGCATGGCCGTGTACCGCCGGGCCTTCGCGCGGCCCGCGCGCCTCGACCTGACGGTCGATGCCTGGATCGTTCTCTTTCTGATCGCCCTCTTGATCGCAGCCGATCTTCTCGCCGACGGCGCCCGGGTCGCGATGCGGCCGGAGCTCGCAAGCCCCTGGTCGCCGGCCGTCGATGCGATCGGCCGCGGCCTGGCCGGGCTCACCCCCGCGACTCTGCAGGGGATCTACGAGGGAGGGTGGTGGATTCATCTGCTCGACATCCTCTTCTTCGCCAACTACCTGCCTTACTCGAAGCACTTTCACATCCTGACGGCGGTGCCGAACATCTTCTTCATGAAGCTCGATCCGGCCGGCCGGCTCTCGACTCCCGACCTGGAGAAGTCGGAGCGCTTCGGCGCGTCGCGGGTCGAGGACCTGACCTGGAAGTCGATGCTCGACGGCTATGCCTGCACGGAGTGCGGGCGCTGCCGCGAGGTTTGCCCGACCGTGCTGACCGGCAAGCCCCTCGACCCTCGTCTCTTCATCGCCGCCGTGCGGGACGCCGTCTACGAGGCGACGCCCGGGATCCTCGCCGGCGGCTCGGGACGCGGAAATGGAGACGCCGGCGGCGGCCGGCGGGACTTGATCGGCGGCTGGATCTCCGAGGAGACGATCTGGGCCTGCACGACGTGCGGATTCTGCACGTCCGCCTGTCCGGTCTTCATCGTCCCGGCCGTCGACAAGATCGTCGAGATGCGGCGCCACCTGGTGCTCGAGAAGGCCGAGTTTCCCAAGGAGATGCAGGCGGCGTTCCGCGGAATGGAGACCAATGGCAACCCGTGGGGCATGGCCGCGGCGTCCCGGGCCGACTGGGCGAAGGACCTTCCGGTGGTGACGATGGTCGAGGCCGAGGGCAAGAACATCGAGGTTCTGTTCTGGGTCGGCTGCGCCGGCTCCTACGAGGATCGTGCCAAGAAAGTCTCCCGGGCGCTCGTCGAGCTCCTGAGCGCGGCGGGTGTTTCCTTCGCGATTCTCGGCACCGAGGAAACCTGCAACGGCGACTCGGCCCGCCGGATGGGCAACGAATACCTCTTCCAGGTCTTGGCCCAGCAGAACGTCGAGACCTTGAACGGCTACGCGGTCAAGAAGATCGTGACCAACTGCCCCCATTGCTTCAACGTGATCCGCAACGAGTACCCGCACTTCGGCGGGAATTACGAGGTGCTGCACGGCACGGAGCTGGTGTCCCGACTGATCGCCGAAGGGCGCCTGAAGATGGGCAACGCCATCACCCAGACGATCAGCTTCCACGACCCCTGCTACCTCGGCCGCTACAACGGCGTCTACGACGCTCCGCGCCGAGTCCTCGAGTCGATTCCCGGCTTGAAGCTCTTGGAGCTCCCGCGCTCGCGCGAGCGGGGGCTCTGCTGCGGGGCGGGAGGCGGGCGGATGTGGATGGAGGAGAAGCTCGGCTCCCGGATCAACCAGGCCCGGATGCGCGAGATCGCCGACGCGGGCACCGATGCGGTGGGCGTCTCCTGTCCCTTCTGCATGGTGATGATCGGAAACGCCAAGGAGGAGATCGGCGCCGGGACCCAGCCCTTCGATGTCCTGGAGCTCGCCCGCCGCGCGATGGCCTAGCCGGACTCGCGAGGCAAGGTCACGCCTCCTCGGCGCCAAGCACGTTCTCGATCCGCCGGTCCGGGACGAGCCAGATTAGGGCGACGAAAACGTAAAGCCCTTCGGCGACCCACGGCGACCAGAATGCCGTCGGAATCGCGACGAGATAGACGACGGGCGACAGCTTTCCCTTCCAGTCGCTCCCGATGGCCCTCCTCAAGAGCGAGTCTTCGCCCTGCGAAGCGATGATTCGCTGTTGCAGGATCCAGTAGGCGATGGCCGCCATGAGGAGGACCGCGCCATAGAGAGCCGAGGGCGCTGCCGCGAAGTGGTTTTCCCCCATCCAGCCCGTGGTGAACGGAATCAGAGACAGCCAGAAGAGCAGATGCAGGTTCGCCCAGAGGATCGGCCCCGTCACCCGCCGGCAGGCATGCAGCATGTGGTGATGGTTGTTCCAGTAGATGCCGAGGTACACGAAGCTCAGCACATAGCTGAGGAAGACGGGAACGAGAGGCGCCAGAGCCCCGAGGGTCTCGCCCTGCGGCACCTTCAGCTCCAGCACCATGATGGTGATGAGGATGGCGATGACGCCGTCGCTGAAGGCTTCGAGTCTGCTCTTTCCCATTATGCTGCCTCGACCGGATCGCCGTTGCTCTGGCGCGGCGCGGCCAGGTCGTGTCTCACCGCTTTCGGCCGCGCCCCGTCGGTCCTCGAAACGCGTCGCGCAGGATCTCGATCTCCGGCTCTCTCGCCTCTTCTTCCAGAATCGAAACGACGTCGAACCGGCACACCGGACGTCGTCCGCGCCGACGCCGAAGGTAGATTTCCGCCGCGCGAATGATCCGGCGCTGCTTTTCCGCGGTCACCGCCGCCGCTGGCGGTCCGAAGCCTCGGCCGCTTCGTCCCTTGACCTCGACGAAGCAGAGCACTCCGTTGTCCTCCGCCACGAAATCGATCTCGCCCCGACGCGTGCGGAAGTTGCGCGCCAGGATTCGGTAGCCCTCCGCGCCGAGAGCCTTCTCCGCGGTGCGCTCCCAGTCGTAGCCGGCGCCGCGGGATCCGGCCGGACGCGCGGGGAGTCCCCGCAGCCGTGCCGCGATGCGGCGCGCCCAGGAGAGCGGCATCATGTGCGCATCTTAGCGGCCGTGCGGTTCGCGTCGCGCGTGTTAAAATTTAGCGACCTCTTCCAATGACTGATCCCGAAGCGAGCTACACGTTTACGTGCCCGAGCTGCTCTCGGAACTTTTCCATCGCGCTCGAGCGCATTCCTCCCGTTCGCGCGCGTTTCCGGTGCCCGCACTGCCAGCAGCCGATGGATTTCCCGTCTCGGGAGGAGGCCCGCGTGTACGCTCGGCTCCAGGCGCAGAGTGCGGCAGCGGCAGAGGATCCACCGGCCCCGGCGGCTCCGCCGGCTGAGGCGGCCGCGCCGAAAGCGCCTGCCTGGAAGCCCCCGGCGCCGTTGTCTCTTCCGCCCGAGGCCTCCGACGCCGCGGCGGGTCAGAAGTTCCGCCTCGAGAAACCGGGTTTCGAGGGCGACGTCTTCGACCGACGCGCGATCCGCAACCTGATCCGCACGGGCGACGTGTCGGCGGACGACCTCATTTTCGTGGACGAGGCCGCCGCGATACCGGCGGGTCAGGTGCCGTTCTTGAAGTCCCTGTTCAAACTCCGATCGACCTCGACCGCCCTGCCCCCGCCCCGCTGCCGCACGCACACCGAGGAGCTCGCTTTCTACAAGTGTCAGGAGACGGCCCGTCCGCTCTGCGAGGCGTGCGCGCCCGAGAAGAAGTTCGGCAACACGACGACCCGCGTCTGCTCGCACTGCGGGGGCCACGCGCAGGAGCTCGCCCCGGCCGCCGAGGCTTGACCGGCGCCCGACCCTCCGCTATCCTTCGCCTTCCCTGCGGGAATAGCTCAGTGGTAGAGCGCCACCTTGCCAAGGTGGATGTCGCGGGTTCGACCCCCGTTTCCCGCTCCATACTCCGTCACGGCATGGGCTTCGGTCCGGCGCTCGGAAACCTGTTCGGTGCGGCCAGAAAGCGCGCGCGACACGCCCGGCTGCAGAAAGAGTAAAGGCGGCCGGCGTACTTTGCGGTAACGGTGGCGGGACCCGGCGGGACGGGCATTCCGCAGACCGGGTCGACGGCCGCGCTCCCGTGGGCCGATGCGGTCTTTCCTTTCGGCGCAGAGCTCCTCGGAGGAGCCGGCAGCGACAACACATACTCGACGAGCTGGTCGACCTGGTCGCTCGTGAGCTGACCCTCGTACGAAGGCATCATCCGCGGATAGCCCGCGACGACCTTCTCGTTGGGGGCGAGGATCGACTCTCGGACGTAGGCCTCGTCGAAGACGGCATCGCGTCCGTCGTCGAGGTGGACGCGATTTCCGAGCCGGCCCTCGAGACTCGGGGCGACGTGGGTCTGTGAGTGGCAGGCGGCGCAGCCCGCGGAGGCATACAGTCCGCGCCCGGGTTTCGTGTGCTCGCCCTGCCCCGCCGGAAGGGTCCAGGCCGTCTCGGCGACGGAAGCCCCGGTCCCCTGAACGCCGGCGAGAGCGAGGGCGTCCCGGACGAGCTGGCGCAGCGCTTCGGCGTCGGCGCTGTCGTACACGCCCCGAACGCGCCCCTGTCCATCGGTCAGCGTGAAGATCCCCGTGTGCTGGATCGAGCCGTCGGGGTCCGGCGGCTGCACGAAGATCTTCATCCCCCGAACCGTCTCGGTCAGACCGGTCCGGTCGGTGGCGAGGAAGTGCCATCGGGATTCGTCCGCCTTCCACATCTTCGCGTAGGTTCGGAGTACCGCGGGGGTGTCTCGATCCGGGTCGACGGAGAACGAGACGAAATGAATCCGGTCGCTCGGGATCGCGGCCTGAAGCTGCGCCATCCGCGCCGTCATCATCGGACAGATGGTCGTGCAGCTTGTGAACATGAAGTCTCCGATCCAGACGCGGCCCTCGAGGTTCCGGTTCGTGAACCGGCGGCCGTCCTGGTCGACGAACGAGAAAGCCGGTGCGTCCCACAGGACCGGGAGCGGATCGCCTGGAGCGAGGGACCGGGGAGCATGCGCCAGAGCCTCTGCCCGTCCGAAATCGGTCCTCTTGCCGGCGAACAGCAGGCCGAGCCCGATCGCGAAAGCCGCCGCGCCCCCGGCTGCGGCGAGGAAGGATTTCATCGACATGAGACGGCTCCCGCCGACGCGCGGCATCTCATCGGACGCTCCCGACTCGCCGGCCACGCTCGAGGAAAATCGTCTGCTTCCGAGCCTCGGTTCCCGTCCAGGCCACCAGGACGCGGCCGTTGGGGCCCGCGCTGACAACCGGACGGTTCACGCTCGAGTGGTTGCGCGGCGCCGGCAGCGCTTCGGGAGCGGAAAAGCCGCCGTCAGGCCGGACCTCCACGACGTAGGCGCCGAGGGCCGCCCAGCCTTCGCGGCGTCCCGGGTCCCGACCCTGAAAAACGAGAACCAGCCGTCCCTCGTCGGACACGGACAGAGACGGATAGTTCGCATCGAGGATCGTCTGTGACGCCGTGCGTGCCGGGGCCCATGTGGACCCGCCGTCGTCGCTGTACGAAAGGCGGACGCCGTTTCTCTGGGGAGAAGCCTCCGTCAGCCACGCCGCGTAGACCCGGCGGCCCACGGTGGCCGTCGCCGGGCCCGAGTCGGGGCACCCGTTGAGCTTCCAGTTGTCCTCGGCGATTCGCCGCGGAGCGGCGAAGGTGCGGCCGCCGTCCTTCGTTACGGAGACGGTCATGTCGCGGATATCGCCCGGGTAGACCCTTCGCCAGAAGACGAGGACTTCGCCTCCGGCGCCGAAGGCGAGCGCCGGGCGGCAGCACGGGCACACGTCGCGAGCCACGCGCACGTTCGAGCCGAAGCTCTCTCCCTGGTTCGCCGATGGGGCGAGGTACAGAGAGAAGGTGTCCGGCGCGTTGTCCTTGTCCCGCGTGTCGAGCCAGACGGCGTAGAGGTCGCCGCTGGGCGCCGCGCCGATCGACACGTAGCCGCTCCAGGCGCCGGGGGGCCGGTCGCTGACGCGGACTGGCGCCTCGAAGTCCGAGCCGAAGGAGAGCGAGCGGGCGACGCGGATGTCGTCGGCCTCGTTCCAGGCTGCGTAGATCGGGCCGTCGTCGCGGACGAGGAGTCTCGGCGCGTTCTCTCCGTGGGCGTCGGCCGTCGAGCCGGGAGCGCTGACGCGAACCGGAGGCCGAAAGCTGTCCCCGCCGTCGTCGGAGAGGAAGAACGAGATTTCGGAGTTTGCCTCACCCCCGGTGACCGCGAGCAGAAAGAGCGTTCCCGAAGCGATGCGGC
>DATKAE010000093.1:0-2403 GCA_035498405.1 Thermoanaerobaculia bacterium
AGGATGTTCGAGGGCTTCAGATCGCGATGAACGACCAGGCGGCGGTGCGCGGCGTCGACGGCGTCGCAGCAGGAACAAAGGAGCCGAAGCCGATCCTCCAGCGGCACGCCGCGAGCGCGGCAATAATCGGTGATCGCCTCACCTTCCACTCGCTCCATGACGAAGTAGGGCCGCCCGTCCGGGGTCTCGCCACCGTCGAGAAGCCGCGCGATACCGGGGTGCTCCAGGCGCGCCAGGATCCGACGCTCGCGCGCGAAACGGCGAAGAATTTCAACGGAGTCCATGCCGCGCTTAATGAGCTTCACGGCGACTTTCTGTTCGAACCGCCCGTCGGCGCGCTCGCCGAGATAGACCTCGCCCATGCCGCCGCGGCCGAGCGGTTCGGTCAGGCGGTAGGCCCCGACCGTCTCGCCGCGCAGATCGGTAGAGCTCGCTTCCTCAGACTCGGGTTCATCGCCGGGCGGAGGCCGGGGAATCGACGGACGACGATGAAGGTCGGCAAGGCCGGCGAGCAGTCTCAAGGGATCGAGAAGCGGGCGTTCGATCTCGTCGGCACGGGATTCGGCGGAGGCCCAGTCGATCGGGCTGCCGTCGAGGATAGCTCCGGCGAGATCGGCGAGCAGATCTTCACGCGCCGTCACTTTTCATTTCCTCCGCCAGCCGCACCAGCGCTCTTTGAGCCGCCTTGCGGGCCGCGTCCGGTGTCGGTTTGCCGAGCGCCTCGGCCAGCTCCTCGTAGGTGTAGCCCATCTCGACCCGCGCAATGATCGCTTCGCGTTCCTCCGCCTTGAGCCGCGCGAGCGCCTGCTCGTAGCGCTCAACGGCCTCACGGCCAATGGCCTGTTCGAGCGGCGACTCGGCGCTGTCCACCTCGATGTCGTCAAGATCGGTCGCATGGGGTTGCCGTCCCCGCCGCCGTAACTCCTCCCGGATTCGATTGAGGACTGCCTGGCGCAAATACGCCTGGAGCGCGCCGACACGTCGTGGCTCGAAGTCTCCAAGTCTCTTAAACGTCTGAAGCAGGGTCTCCTGGACAAGGTCCTCGGTGTCGGAGATGTCCCGCGCCCACTGGGGCAGTCTGCCGCTCGCCCAGCGCTCGAGAGGCTTCCGATGTCGGGCGAAAAGCCGTTCGAGGGCCTCGGCGTCTCCTGCGCGAGCTCGCGCGAGCAGGCTGAAGGTCGACTCCGCACTGGAAGCGCCAGGGGCGTCGGCAGCCGGTCGCCGGTCAGGGGAACGGTCGTCTTCGGGCATAGAGAGACGAGGCGCCGATGCTACACCCAAGGCCCGCTTGTCCGATTTCTTGCCGTGGACCGTTTACCAGGTCAGAGCGGCACATTCGTCAAAGGGGATGCCCTCGGGAAGACTCGGACACAAGACGGGAACGACGGGAAAGGGAGACCAATCATGTGGCGATCGAGAGTTGCTGTGAGCCTGGCCGCCATCGCCATCGCTCTTCAGGCCACGACGCTTTATGGAGGCGTCAATCAATGGACGACCCACGGGCCGCCCGAAGGCATCCACACCAACGGGCTGGCCGTGGATCCCGCCGACCCGCACACGATCTACGCGGCGAGCGAATCCGGCATATTCAAGAGTGTCGACGGTGGAGCGAGCTGGCAGGCGCTTGCGCCCGGGAACGTCTCCTTTGCCGACGTGACCTGTCTGGCTGTCGATCCGACGCAACCGACGACCGTCTATGCCGGGAAACGAACTGGAGAGTTCCTCAGGAGTCACGACGGCGGCACCCAATGGGAGAACAGGGAAATCGATTCTGGGGCGCTGCCGATTTCGATCGCGGTCGACGCCGGGACGGGAGCAATCTACGTCGGCACGCAGTGGGACAACTTCTCTAACCCGGTCTACCGGAGCACGGATGGCGGCACGACTTGGGGAGGGACCGCAATCGGAGGGGGGAGCGGTTATGCGCTGCTGGCAGACTCCCTGAACCAGACGGTGATGGTTGGTACCGACTACGCCGAGAGCACTGGCTTCTATTTATATCCATACGGCGGCGACGTGGCCCGAACGCTCGATAGCGGAGCCAGCTGGTCCTTCGCGCCGGACGACCTCGGCTCGCCGGTCCTGGCTCTGGCGAAGGACTCGCAGGGTTCGGTCTACTACGCCGGTACCGCGAACGGGGCTCTTTACCGCAGCTTCAATCGAGGCGCGAACTGGGCGCTGCTCGCAACCCTCCCTGGCTCCGTTGGCTCTTTCTTGGCGCTCGCCGTGGACCCCTCGGCGCCGTCCGTTCTCTACGCGGCGACCGGTAGAGGCGTGCTCCGGAGCTCGGATGCTGGAGCAAGCTGGAGATCCTTCAACGCGGGCATGTCCACCCGGGACGTCAGAGCGCTCGTGATCGATGCGACCGGGCAGATCCTCCATGTCGGAACGGATCAAGGGGTC
>DATKAE010000094.1:0-63032 GCA_035498405.1 Thermoanaerobaculia bacterium
CGCCCGCCGCGAGCAAGGCGACGGGAGAACGAAAAAATGACCACTCGCCAAGCCAGAAGGCCGTCTTCACGAAAGTGTACGCGGAGCGCGCCAGACCCACGAGCGTCGCCGTGAGAGGCTCCGAAAACGCCGGGGTGGGCCGGTTCAGCTCCAGAGTACCGCCCCAACCCCATCCCCGAAGAAGCTGAAGAGGTATTGAAAGCAAGGACAGAAGAACTCCTAGAACGGCGGAGCGTCGCGACCCACGACGCCACAGGACGACGAACATCACGACGACCAGAGGCCAAGCGGTCAGCTTGAGCAAGGGTCCGAGCCCCATCAAAAGCGCGAGAGTCCTGGGCCGCGGTTTTGCGTCCAAGGCGGCCATGACGAAGGCGACCCACAAAAACACCGCGGCATCATTCGAGCATCGTGCCAGAGATTCTGAAGCCCCCGGAAGTGCCAGAAGGGCCAGACCCATCACCGCGAAGCCTGCCGACCGCCGGCTCGCGGTCGCACGCAGCGGCCCAAAGACCCCGGCCGCGATCAAGCCGACACAAATCAGCCGGATGCTCAAGAGCAGCTGTTCCGGCGACAGCGGAGCAGCGCCGCGGAGACGCTGCAGGGCGCGGATCGACAGGCCAGCCGCCGCGTAGAACAGCGGCGGCTGGTTGTTTTCCGGGTTGTTTGTCGCTCCGGCTGCGGGAAACCGCGGCGGCGAGTGGAGCAGATTGAAGGAGGCGCTCTCGACACCGAACAAGCGGCATCCAAAGGTGCGATGCAGCCCCGCGCTGCATGGACGCGCCCGAAGATCAGCGACGATCGTCCCTGACAGGGGCATGCCTCGAAGAGCCATCGCAACCGGGTCCTCTGAGAAGCTCTGCACCCGCCCGAGATGGAAGGGCTCATCGGGCCCCTCCCAGGCCGGGACGAAGAGAGCGTGAAACACGAGGCGAAGAACGACGGCAACCGCGAGAAACGTGACCAGGGTGCGGGCGCGGACCATGGTCAGTCCGAAGACTTACCGCCACGGCGCGATCGACACCACCTCCGCCTCGCCGTCGGGCAGCGCGACGCGGTCCCCAGGCCGGGCGCCGAGCAGGCTCTGTGCGAACTCCGACTGGTAGGAGTAGACGGCTTCCTCCGGCCGGGAGTCCCAGGGTCCGAGGATCGTCACCTGCCGCTCCCGGCCGTCGCCCGGCTCGCGCAGGGTCACGCGGGTGCCGACTCTCACCTCCGAGGCATCCACCCGCGCCGGGTCGAGCGCCCGCGTGCGCGACAGCTCATCGGAGAGCGTCGCAATCCGCGCCGAGAGGTACTCGTGCCGCTGACGCGCCGCGTGGTACTCGAAGTTCTCCGAGAGGTCGCCGTGCTCCTTGGCGGCCTTCATGGCGGCGGCGTTCGACGGGAGCTCCACCTGCTTCAAGTGCAGCAGCTCTTGCCGCCGGGCCTCGATCGCCTCGGCGGTCGCGTAGAGATACTCGCGGGCCGGCGCTCGCAGCTCGGGAAACTTCATCAGCAGCGCCTCTTTGACGACCGCCCGGCGGTGGTCTTCGAGTCCCCCGGCGCGCTCGAGGGCGTGCAGCATCTCGCGGCCTTCCTCGTCCGTGGAGGCCGCGCGGACCAGGGAAACTGCCAGACCTCCCGGGTCGAAGAACTCCTTGACCCGCGCGCGCAGCGAGGAGAACTCGTTCTGCCGGAGCGCTTCGAGAAGCGCGAAGAAGAGGCCCGGGGGCGCGGGCCTTCCCTCGGCGAGGAGACGCTCGCAGAGCCACACGAAGGCTCGCGGCGCAGTGCGCGGCGAACGCAAGATTCGCCGCGAGAGGTCTGCCGCTCTGTCCTCCAGGCCGTCGAACAGAGCGGCGAGGACGCGGCCGTCGTCCTCCTCCGGAATCCGCGCGGCGAAGATATCCGCCCAGTCTGCCCGCGCCTGCCGGATTGCCACGAGCGCGCCCTGCCGAGCCGTCTGGTCGCGGATGTCGCCGAGCACGCCGGCCAGGTCGTCGGAGGCGACCAGTTCCGCGGCCGGGAACGCCTCGGGCTCCCCCGGCGCGAGCCTTGCTGCCGCCTGCGACAGCTCCCAGGCCAGGCCTGGACGAATCGCCCGCGCGCTCGCTGCCTCCGCGGCCAATCCGGTCGCGAAGAAACCGGCGAGATCCTTCGAGCGCTTCGCATTTTTTCGCGCAATCTCGATCTTCTCGAGCGGCCCCCCCGCCTCGAAGTCGCGCCTCACCGATCCGGCGGCGGCATCCGCGCTCTCGGTCCACGTCACGAGGGCCGACTTTCCGGAGCCCGAGACCACCAACTGCGGGTGCTTGCGCGCGCCCGCCCAGAACGCCGACCACCGCGCCTCCTCGACGAGTCCTCCCATGTGATCGCGGATCTCCTGGACGGTCATGCCGCGATCGAAGCTCGCCAGCAGTCGGCGCACGGTTTCGGCCGGCTCGGTTTCCGAGAGGGTTCGGAGCGCCTCGGCTTGCTCGACCTTCTGGCGCAGGAAGTGCCCGGGCGGCAGGGGCGTCAGGTTCTTCTCCGCACTGACCAGAGACAGCGGCACGCGGGCGCCGCCGACCTCCAAGCGGATCACGTCGAGGGCCGGGTTCATCTCGGCGATCCGGCCCGCGCCCCGGCCGGCCATCGCGTAGATGTCGCCCACCCGAAAGCGCAGCCAGCGTTCGATCCGCCCTGCGACCTCGGCAGGATCCTTCGCCTTCTCGAGCGGAAACTGCGCGGCGACAGAGGCATAGGCCGGGTGGGAGGAGAAGCGCTGCTTGAGCGCGGCGGTCAGATCCGCGCGAACGCCGGAGTCGCTCGGTGACATTCGAGCGACCTCGAGAAGGACCCGGATGCGGGCGGGAAGGTCGCCGGCGGCACCGTGAAAGTCTGCGAGGAGCTTCAACCAGGAGACCGCCTTCGCGCCCGAGCCCTTCTTCTTGACCGCCGCCGCAAGCGCGAAGAAGAACGGAAGATCGCCCGGATTCTCGTCGACCCGCTGGGTGAAGAGCGCCTCGAGCTCCTCGAACTTCCTCTGGTCGACCAGCCTCGCGACTTCGGCCGGCAGCTCCGGGGCAGTCGTGCTCATGGGGGCGCTATCCTAACGCGCCCCTCGCCCGAGGACCCTCAGTTCGAGGTGCTCTTGGGAGGCGGCCCCTCCGACCAGGGAGGCGCCACACCGTTGACCCGCGCGTAGGCGATCGACTGGCCCAGGTGCTCGTGCATGTGGCTGTTGAGCTGGATCAACAGCCAGCGCTCCGTCGTCTCGCGCCCGAAGAACTTCGCCTTCTTGTCGAGATCGGCGTCTGGAAAGTTCTGGACCGCCGCGCGCGCGTGCGCGATCGACTTCTGGAGGGCTTCGACGACCTGGGTCTTGTCGGTGACCTTCTGCTCCAGGGTGCGATCCATCCCTTCCGGGCGAGCCACGCCGAAGAAGCTCGGAAGGAGATAGTTGCCCGCCGCCACGTGCATGTACACCTCGGAGACCGAGCGCACTCCGGGTGCCGGGCGCCAGCCGTACTTGTCGGCGGGCATCGCTTGCGCCAGCTCCACCAGCTTCTTGGCGGCGTCGTCCATCGACGCGAGCAGGTCGGTCTTGAACCCGGACAGGGGCGCCTCGCCGCCGGCCGCTCGGCCGGACACGAGCGAACCTGACATCAGCAAGACTGCGAGAACCCGAGCCCTTTTCATGCCTTTCTCCCTTCGCGACGAGAAGGGAGCATATCGCCAGCCGTCCGTCGCCTCAGGCCGCGCGCTCGACGACCACGGCGGTGCCATAGGCCAGGACCTCGGTGACGCCGGCAGCGATCTCCGTCGCGTCGTACCGCATCGCGACGACGGCGTTTGCCCCGAGCTCCTGTGCGTGCCGGCTCATGAGCTCGTAGGCCTCGATCCGAGCGTGCTCGCAGAGCTCGCTCCAGAGAGTGATGTTTCCGCCAAAGAGGCTCTGAATGGAAGCGCCAACCGTCCCGACGATGCTGCGGGAGCGAACCGTCACGCCCCGCACGAGCCCCAGGCTCCGCGCGATGCGATATCCGGGCAGCTCCGGGGCAGTCGTAATGAATTGCGACGCGATCAAGCGGGACTCCTTTCCGTCGAGGCCTCAGGCCCCGAGCAACTTGCGCGACTTCAGATCCGCGAGCAGCCGGTCGATCTCCTTCTCCTTCTCGAGTGCGGCGAAGCGGTCCTCGAGATCCCCGGCAGCGACCTCGGCCCAAGCCTGACCGACGGCTTCGGCCCGCGTGACCTTGTCCTTCATCCGGTCGAAGGTTCCCGCGCCGGTTCCGCTGCCGAGCCCGATGCGCGCTTCGCTCGCCTTCTTGGATGCCCGCGCCCGACGGTGCCGCGAGATGAGCACTTCGCTCTTCGCCTGGGCCTCCAAGAGCTTACCCTCGAGCCTCTGGAGGCTCGCCTTGAGGCTCTCGACCTCCGCCTTCTGGTCTCCCACTTGCTGCCGAAAGTTTTCGGCGAGCTCCCGATAGCCCATGGACCGTTCGAGGGCGGCGCGCGCCAACGGGTCGTCCTTCTTGTCCACCGCCAGCTCCGCCTTCTGCATCCACTCCGACTGCTTGGCGTCGTTTTCCGCCGCCTTCTTCGCCAGCAGATGCTGGTCCGCGATGGCGATCGCCACCTGCGTCTTCAGCTGCAAGAGCTGATTCTGCATGTCGAGGATGACCTGCTTGATCATCTTCTCCGGGTCTTCCGCCTTGTCGACGAGATCGTTCAGATTCGCCCGCACCAGCGCGCCCACTCTTTCCAGCAATGCCATGACTCGTCTCCTTTTCCGCTGACCGATCCGCTCGTGGTCGTTACTTCGCGTCCTTCGCGTCCTTCGCGTTCTTTCGCTCGCCGATCCCCTGGACCCTCTTCAAGAGATCCGACATCTGCATTCCCGAGAGCGCCTCGAAGAGCGCCGGCACCTGCGCCGCCATCTTGGTCATGTCCCCCGTGATCTTGTGGACCCCCGCCGCCTCGCCGTCGCCCGTCGAAACCACCGTGATCCGGTCGACCTTGGAGAGCGGCTCCGCCATCGCGCGGACCACCTCCGGCATGCCGGACAACAACCGGTCCACGACGGCCGCCTGGTTCCACTCCTGGTAGGCCTCGGCCTTCACGCTCATCGCCTTTGCCTCGGACTCGCCCTTCTTGAAGATGATTTCCGCTTCCGCGATCCCCTGGGTCCGTGTCGCCGCGGCGCGACCCTCCGCCTCGAGGGAGAGTCGCTGGCGCTCGGCGCCAGCCAGCGTCTCGATGCGCTGCCGCTCCACTTCGGCCGCCTTCAAGACCGTTGCGATCAATTCCTTTTCGCGGCGCAGAATCTCCGCCTCCTGGACCTTGATCTGCTCCTGCTTCTCGACCTGCTGCACGCGCACGGACTCGGCAATCACCTGCTGCTGCATGATGTTGGTTTGGATCTCGTACGCCTTGTCCGCCTGCGCCTGCTGCTTCTTGACGGTCTCCAGGTACTGCGCCTTCTTGACTTCCATGTCGCGCTGCGACTCGGCCTGCTTGGCGAGCGACTGGGTCTCGGCAAGCACGCGCTCCTGATCCGCCTGGGCCGTCGCGACCGCCGCCTCCCGTGTGAGGGCCGCGCGCTTGATCGCCGTGTCCCGCTCGGCCTCGGCCGCGGCGACGTCGGCGTCCCGCTTGATCCGCGCGATATCGGGCCTCCCCATGTTGACGATGTACTCGTTCTTGTCGCGCACCTCTTTGATCGTGAAGGAGACGACTTCCAATCCCATCTTGTTCATGTCGTCGGCGCAGGTCGAGCGCATGCGGTCGGCCACCATCTCCGGCTGCTTGACGATCTCCTCGACCGTGAGCTGCCCGATGATCCCGCGCAGGTGCCCTTCCATCACGAGGCGGATCAGGCCCTCGCGTTGCGGAGGGGCCTTGGTCAGGAACTGTTCCGAGGCCGTCTCGATCGATTCCCGGTCGGACTTGATCTTGATCTGCGCCACCGCCTCGACCAGAACGGCCACACCCTGCTTGGTGTAGAGGTCCTGCTGCGGCGCGACGTCGAAGGACATCAGCTCGAGCGACAGCTCACGACAGTTCTCGAGCATGGGAAAAATGATCGTGCCGTGTCCCTTGACGACGCGCGTGCCGCGGAAGCCGTAGACGATGAGCGCTTCGTTGGGCCCCGCCTTGCGAAACAACCTCGCGAGCACGGTCAAGAGCAGGACAATCGAGAGAACCATCAACCCCACGACCACCCAGGTCGCCGGCGAGATTCCGAACATGAGAGCCTCCCTTTCCTCTACGGACCCGTACCGGCCGCGCCGCTCGGACGGACCTACCGCACGTAATAGCCCGACACCCTCCAGGCGCCGTCTTTCTCCTTCATCGGCGTGACGGTCTCGACGGCGTCTTTCTTGTTCTCGAAGCTCGTCTCGTACTGGATGACGACGTACTCGCCGTCCGGCGCGTAGGGCAGCGTGCGCTCGAACCGAGCGCTCTTGACCTTCCGCGACAGGACCTTGCCGAAGGGACCGCGGGCGTTGCGGGCCGCGGTCTTCCACTGCTCCTCCGTCACCTTCGACTGGAAGAGGGATGCGGCCTGCTTCCAGCACTCGGCGTAGTCCCCCGCGTCCAACGAGCCGAGCCAAACCTTCGCCGCCTCCTCCGCAGCCTTCTCCGCCGCTTTGTCCGACGCCCCGTCGGCGCGCATGGCCGCCACCGCGAGCAGCAAGGCGCCCGCGGCGGCCACAACCCAGAGCACCTTCTTCATGATGTCCTCCTTCATCGTTCCGCCTCCGGTGAATTTCGATCCAGGATCGGCGGCTGAGGCACGGCCTCCTCGCGCGCCAACTCCTCCCAAAGCCGCACGTAGGCGATCCCGCGCTCATACCGCGTCACCACGACCTCCGACCCGCGCGCGATGGACTGGCCAACCTCGCTCCGCGCACCGGCGCTGCGGCGCGTTCCCCCCTGCGAGTACACGATCTCGCCCGTGCCTCCCTCCCGAATCGGCATCGTCACGCGGCCGAGAACGCCCACCATGTCGAAGTCGGCGGCCTCGAGGGCACGCTCGTGCCGCAGCAGCACCTTGGCCAGGAAGACGAAGACGATCGCGCCCCCCGCCAGACCGACCGCCGCGGCGAGAACGAGCACGATCAAGTGCGAAAAGTGGCCCCCGCCCGTCAAGAGGTATCCCGCCCCGCCGAACCATGCCAGGAAGGCCATGAGGCTCGCGAAGTTGAAGGGCGACACGGCCGAGCCGACGTCGCCGGCGTGCGTCCCGCCCCCATGCCCCGCGTGGGAGAGCGGCGCGCCATGCCCGGGAAAGTGCGGCAGCTTCATCCCGTCGGGGAGCGGCCAGTGGAGCACGCCGGTCAGAAAGGCGAGAAGCGCCAGAACGAACCCCACGACGAAGCAGAGCAGATAGAAGCTTTCCCACGTCATAGGCTCCTCCGTCCCGCCCGCCGGGCCTCCGGCGACGAAACTTCTTCCACTTCCCCGGGCCGGAGCACCTGGAGAAGCCGCTCCGCCAGATTGGGAGTCTCCAAGATCTCGCGCAGCAAGAGAAGACAACGCCGAGAGTCGGGACACTTGGCGATCGCGAGCAGCGCCCGACTGACCTCGGCGTCGCGAGAGAATCGCTCCGCGCCATGAATCAGCCAGAGATCGAGCTTGTCTTCGAGGGTTCGGACGTCGGAGGTCAGCTCCTCGTGAAAGCCCTCGGGGTCGGTCACGAGATAGCCGGGATGGACGTTGAAGAAGCGGGCGAGCAGCATGCGGGTCGTGTTGGTCAGGTGCGGCCGGACACCCTTCTCGATCTGCGAGAGATAGGCCTGGCTGACCGACTGTCCCTGCTCCTTCTTCATCGCCCGCGAGATCTCCGCCTGCGTCATTTCGCGCCCGAGCCCGCGCAGCGTCCCCTCCACGAGCCGTAAATACCGGAGCTTCTCGCCGAGTGTCATAACAGATTGCTATTCTCAAATAGCAATTTGCGATTGTCAAGCGCCAACATTTAAGACCCTCTAGAATAATGACTTAACGCGCCATCAGGGCATTGACGAAGTATTTCGACGCACCGTTCGGATCGGCTTCTCGGGTGCCCCGCCTGGCTCTACCGGCCTTCCGGGGCGGCCATCGGCAACGCCCGGTCCCCCGAGATACTCACTCCGAGGCATAATCGTCCATTCGAACCGATCCATGCTCGACTCGGTCGGGCGATGCGGCCGAGCAGCGAGGGTTCGTCTACCGCCCGTCGATTGCCGAGCGTTCGCGAAGGAGTATCGAGTGAAGATTTATCTGGTTGCTCCGAGGAATCCCGAGTCGTTCTGGACGTTCGATCGGATTCTTCCGAGCCTGAACAAGAAGTGCGTCTTTCCGAACCTGTCGCTGCCGACGGTGGCGGGGCTCACGCCGCCCGAGCACGAAGTCGTTCTGTGTGACGAGAACGTTGAGCCGGTCGACTTCGACACCGACGCGGACATCGTGGGCCTGACCGGTTACGTGGTCCACACTCAGCGCATCTTCGAGATGGCGGCCGAGTTCCGGCGGCGCGGCAAGTTCGTCGTGGCCGGCGGGCCCTTCGCCTCTCTCTGCCCCGAGCAGCTGCGGGACCGCGTCGACGTCCTCTTCGTGGACGAAGCGGAGTACACGTGGCCCCAGTTTCTGAAGGACTTTGCCGCGGGCCAATGGCACGCGGAGTACCGGCAAGCCGACAAGCCCAGCATGCACGACTCGCCTCTGCCGCGATTCGATCTGCTGAAGACGGACCGGTACCGCTCCATGACGATCCAGTTCGCGCGGGGCTGCCCGTTCGACTGCGAGTTTTGCGACATCATCGTCATGTACGGGCGCAAGCCGCGCACCAAGACAGTCGATCAGGTCATGGCCGAGGTCCGCGAGATCCTCCGGCTCGGCACGCGCAATATCTTCGTCGTCGATGACAACTTCATTGGGAACAAGAAGGAGGCGAAGCTCCTCCTGCGCGCCCTGGCCGACTGGCAGAAGGCGAATGACTATCCGATCGAGTTCATGACGGAGGTGTCACTCAACATCGCCCAGGACGACGAACTGCTCCAGCTGATGGCGGAAGCCCACTTCACCACCATCTTCATCGGCATCGAGTCGCCGCGCGTGACGAGTCTCGAGGAGACGCACAAGCTTCAAAACCTCCGGGAGAACATCCTGGACTCCGTTCACCGCATCCAGCGCGCCGGGATCGAGGTCATGGCCGGGATGATCGTGGGCTTCGACAACGACGATCCGTCGATCTTCGAGGAACAGTTCAAGTTCATTCAGGACGCGCGCATTCCGGTGTCGATGACCGGCATGCTAAACGCCATGCCGAAGACGCCGCTGCACCAGCGGCTCAAGGACGCCGGGCGGCTGATCGCCGAGTCCGTCGGCGATCAGTTCGTGTTCACCAACATCATCCCGAAAGGCATGTCGCGGGTCCAACTGTATGAGGGCTACCGCGACCTCTTGCAGCGCCTCTACAGCTACCGCAACTACCGCCGCCGCGTCATGCGGCTAATTCTCGCCAAGGGCGCCCAGATCCAGGCTCGTCTGGTGGGCAGCCGCCAGGACCTCCGGATCTTCGCCCGCGTGCTCTGGACCTGCATCCTGCGGGCGTCCCCCCGCCGTGCATGGCTGACACTGTCTCTGATGCTCGAGACCGTGTTGCGCCGCCCCCGGGCGCTGCGCCAAGCCGTGACGCTTGCACTGATGCACAAGCATCTGTACGAGTACATGCGAGACACCTGCGAACGACTGGACGAGTTCTCCCGGGAGCTCCAGCGAGCCCCGGAGGAACTGACCGAAGGGGCGGCCTAACCGCTCGAGATCGGGAGCTAGTCCGGAATTCTGGGGGCCGCGACCAATGGAGGCAGCTTCGCAGCCTCCACCGACCGGTTGAATTCCGCGACGTCCTTGTCGACGAGGCCTTGATACTCGGCCAGGAGCCCCTTCAACCGCACCTGAAGCGTCGCGTAGTACTTGATGGAAGAGGCCGTCGGCCGCGCGTCCGCGCTCCCCACGATGCCGGCGAGATCGGTGAAATCGTGGTCGAGCCTCGGCTCGTAGTTCAGGTCGTCCTCGTTCGCCTTGATCTGCGGGTTGGTGAGCTGCTCCTCGATCGCGGTGAGCTTGCCCGCCAGGACCTTCGCCTTCGCCTTCAGCTCGGTCCCCTTCCCGAGCCGCTCCGCGCGCTCCCCCAGCTCCGTGGCTTGGGACCGCAGGTCTCGGATCTTCATCACCGTTTCGTGCGTTTCCGAGAGGCTGTCGCGGATCGCGGCCAGCAGCTCGTACTGCGCCTTCAAGTCGGCAGCGGTCGCATATCCCGCCGGATGCGGCTTGACTTCGAACTTCTGAGTCGACGTCTCCCCGCCAACCGTCAACTTCGCGGTGTACGTTCCCGGCGCCACCTTCGGCGGAGCCTTGGTTCCCTCGTTGAAGACCGCGCGAGGCGCCAGGACGGGGCGCAGCACTCGCATGTCCCAATCGTAGCGGTTCACGCCCGCCACCGGTTCGAGCGGCTTGTCCTTGTCCTTCTCGAGCTCCGCACGCTCGGCCTGCTGCTTGAGGTCTTCCTCCTTCGGGGGCTTCTGGTTCGAGAGCGACCGGATCAACTTGTCGCCGTCGAAGACCTGAAGGGTCACGACATCGCCCGGCTTCGGCTTCTCCTTCAGCCAGTAGTAGAAGACGACGCCGGCCGGCATGTTTTGCCCGACCGGGCGAGGCAGTTCCTTCTCTCCGGGTTTCTCCACCTGCGTGCGCACCGCCGGCCGCGGGGGGAAGAGGAAGGCGGCCTGCTTCGAGACATCGTCTTTCCACATGCGAAGCGGCGTCAGGTCATCGAGAATCCAGAAGCCGCGCCCCTGGGTCGCCACCACGAGGTCGCCGTCCTTGACCGCAAGATCGGTGATCGGCGTGACCGGCAGATTGCCCTGAAAGGGCTGCCAGTTGGCTCCATCGTCGAAGGAAACGTAGAGGCCCGACTCCGTCCCCGCGTACAGAAGGCCCTTGCGCGCGGGGTCCTCGCGAACGACGCGGGTGAACACATCCTCGGGGATGCCATTGACGATCTTCGTCCAGCTCCTCCCGAAATCGCTCGTCTTGTAGAGGAACGGACGGAAGTCGTCGAACTTGTACATCGTGGCGGCGACGTAGGCCGAGGCCTTGTCGTGCGGGGAGGCCTCGATCGCGTTGATCTGGATCCACTCCGGCATCCCCTTCGGCGTGACGTTCTGCCAGGTCTTCGCGTCGTCCCGGGTCACGTGCACGAGACCGTCGTCGCTCCCGACCCAGAGGATGCCGGGCTCCAGGGGCGACTCCGCGATCGCGAAGATCGTGTCGTAGACCTCGACCCCCGTGATGTCGCGCTGGATCGGTCCGCCCGAGTATCCCTGCTTGGAAACGTCGTTGCGAGTCAGGTCCGGAGACACTTCCTCCCAGGTCTCGCCCTCGTCCTTCGTGCGGAGCAGGATCTGGGAGGCGTGGTACAGAACCTTGGGGTCGTGCCGCGAGAGGAGGATGGGCGCATTCCACTGGAAGCGGTACTTCAGATCCTTCGTGGCCTTCCCGTCGGCCAGCTGAGGCCACGCCATGATCTGCCGGACCTGGCGTGTCTTGTGGTCGTAGCGCGTGATCTGGCCGCCGTACTCGCCGGCGTACACGATCTCGGGGTTCTTCCAGTTCGGCGCCATCCAGCCGCTCTCGCCGCCTCCGGCGTCGTGCCAATCGCCCTTGTCGATGACGTCGCCCGGAACTCCGGAGGGCATCGCGACATTCGAGTTGTCCTGCTGCGATCCGTAGACCCAATACGGAAACTGGTCGTCGGTGATCACACGGTAGAACTGCGCCGTTGGCTGGTTGTCCTGTGTGGACCAGGTGCGCCCGCCGTTCAACGAGATCGTGGCCCCGCCGTCGTTACCGAGGATCATGTGGTCCGGATCGTCGGGATCTACCCAGAAGTCGTGGTTGTCGCCGTGCGGAACGATGAGGTCCGCGAAGGTCTTTCCGCCGTCAGTCGACTTGTGCATGTCCACGTTGGGCAAATACACGGTGTCGGCGTTCTTGGGATCCGGATAGACCCACGTGTAGTACCAGGCGCGCTGCCGGATCTTGTGCTCGTCGTTGACGTGAGTCCACTTCTCGCCGTAGTCGACGCTGCGATAGAGGCCTCCCTTGTCCTTGGCCTCGATGATGGCGTAGACCAGGCCCGGCTGGGCGCCCGAGGCGGCGATTCCGACGCGGCCCCACATTTCCTCCGGAAGGCCGCCCGTGAGTTTCTTCCAGGTCTCGCCGCCGTCGGTCGACCGGTAGAGGGCGCTGCCAGGACCCCCGTCCACGAGCTCCCAGGGACGCCGGATGACCTGCCAGAAAGCCGCGTAGAGAATCCGCGGGTTGTCGGGATCCATCGACAGGTCGCAGGCTCCCGTCTTGTCGTCGACCGAGAACACCTTCTTCCAGCTCTTGCCGCCATCCTCCGAGCGGTAAATGCCTCGTTCCGGGTTCGGACCCCAGGGATGACCCTGAGCGGCGACGTAGACGACGTTCGGGTTCTGCGGATGGATCCGGATCCGCGAGATCTGGCGTGTCTTCTCGAGACCCACGTTCTTCCAGCTGCGCCCGCCGTCGGTCGACTTGTACACGCCGTCGCCGTGGGAAACGTTGCCGCGGATGGGCGACTCGCCCATTCCGACGTAGACGACATTGGGATCGGATTCGGAGACGGCGATGGCGCCGACCGATCCGGTCTTGAAGTCCTTGTCCGAAACGACCTGCCAGTTGGACCCGCCGTCCGTCGTCTTCCAAACACCCCCGCCGGTTCCTCCAAAGTAGAAGGTCTCGGGGTGATGCCGGACCCCCGTGACGGCGGCGGAACGGCCGCCCCGAAAGGGACCGATGTTGCGGAACTTCATCCCCGAAAGCTGCTCCTCGAGCGTCGAGGGCTTCTTCGAAGGCGCCGTGCCGGCCGGCGGCGGGCCCTCTCGCGTCCCGGTCTGCCCGGCGACGGGATTTCCCGACAGGCAAAGAACGGCCAGTGCGGCGGCGGAGAACCAAACGCGCGGAGATCTCAAGGCTCCTCCCTCTTCCTTTTCCGAATCGGCGGGAGAGTCTATCCCGACCGGTCTCGTGCTAGTGCCCGAAAACGAAGTGAATGGTGTGCACCTGGTTGTGACCGAGCCTTCCGCCGGCCTCGGCCCCGAGCGGCACGAGCACGACCCTCGCTCCGGCCGAACCCCCGAGCTCGACGGCGAACTTGAGATCGATATCGATGTCGGTGATGACGAAAGGCGGCGTTCCTTCAGCGGCCTTCGCAACCCCCACCTTCGCGAGGTAGATCGCTCGGGCGAGCGCCTGCTCGAGGTCGGCGGAGGGCCGGAGGCCTTTCCCGGGTTGTCCCGGCGGCGGCTTCATCTTGAGCTCCAGCGTCGAGGCCGTCTCCGCCGAGTACTTCGAGCCGACCGAGAAGACGTAGAGCTCGACTCCGCCGCTGGCGGTGCGGGTCGCCTCGGTCTGCAGCCTGACCGTGACGCTCTTCAACGGCGGAAAGCCCGCAACATCCTCCACCTGCGCTTCCGAGAGCGCCTGCTGGATCGCCTCCATGACCGCTTCGAGCTGCGCTCCCTCCGCGGTGCCGCTTGGGCTTCCCGCCGGCGGCGGCGCCGTCGCGCACGCCTGTCCGGCAAACGCAGCCGCCAGGAGCAACGGGCGCCATCGGGAAGGTCTCATGGGACTCTCCTCTCTCCGCCATCGTCCGATGCGTTCCCGGCCGACCCCGCCCGCGCCGCCGGGCCGGCGATCCGGAAGTCGTCCTCCGGGTGGACCTCGAGAAAAGGCCCGTCCGTGTCCACGACGACCGGGCCTCCGAAGTCGAGCGCCATGGCCTCGACGACGGAGGTTTGCGCGCAGACGGCATGCGCCTTCGTCCCCGGCTCGACCTCCAAGCGAAGGAACCTCGGTTGGGCCAGATCGGCGGACGAGCCGCCGATGCGGAAGGAGCCGAGCCGCACGTCGATCGTCCAGAACCCGTCGGTCGAGTGTTGCGCGTCACGCACCGGCCGACCCGCCCCGACCGCCAGGCATCCGGTCTCTCTCCATCCCGAGATCCCCAGGAACTTGAAGGGAGTCGTCAAGACGGCGATGAACCGATCGAACCACGAGAGCGCCGGCTGTGGCGCGCCGGAGAGCATTCCGACCGTCTGAGGCGCGTCACAGACGACGACGGCAAACCGTTCTGGTCTCCTCCGCTGCGCCTGCCGCCTCCAATAGTGCTTTGGCCGGAGTCTCATCGGCCCGAATCGGAGACGGCAAGCGGTCGGAGACCTCCGAGAGACAGTGCTCGCGAGGCGGCCGAGGATGCGCCGCTCCGACGCCGCGTCCCGATTAACCGCCGAGCAACTTCCGGATCTCGGCGCGCGCGTCCTCGATCTTCACGTCGTGGTCCGGCTGCTTCCAGAGAATCTTCCCGTCGGAACTGCGGATGACGAGGCCGTGGGTCTGAAAGCCGAGCGACTTGACGATCTTCTGGTTCTCGGGTGCGGTGGCATCCAGATTCTGAGCGTTGACCTTGCCGGGGAAGTCCTTCTCGAGCCCGCTCACGGCGGGCTTGATGCGGGCGCAAATGGGTCAACCCGGAAGAAAGTAGTAGGTGACCTCGAGGACACCAGAGGCCGCGGGCGCGGCAAGAAGGCGCGCGGGTATCGCCAGGGCCGAGAAGGAACCGACGATCCACTCCCGCCGATTTCGCATCTCCACCTCCTCGATCGAGCCTAGCACGCGCCGCGTGGCCCCGATGCCAGGCTTGGGTCACCTGGGGCCCGGGCTCGGTGTGCCAACGTCCACGACCCACTTCCAGCTGCCGTCTTTCTTCTTCCATACCGAGCAATATTTTCCGTACCGCGTGACGGTCTTGCCGTCGGGACCCGGAGCCCTCGACTCGTAGGTCCCGAGCGTGTACCCCAGGTCTCCCGACCGTGCGACGTCCGCTCGAAAAGGCTTCCAAGCGAGCGTGGCTCCTTTGGGAAAGTCGGCAAATTGCTTGCGAACCTCCTCCTTGCCCGTCACCGCGTCCCCTCCCGAGGGCAGCATGGTCGCTCCCTCGTCGGCGTAGAGCAGGAAGGCCTCGCCCACTCCGAGCTTCTGGGCCGCGTCGGAGAACTCGATGTCCGTCCGAATCAGCGCCGCCTTTTCCTTCTCGATGTCCAGAACGCTCGGCACCGCCGCAGGCGCGCCAAACAGCAGAAGCGCCAGAGAGACCGCCGCGGTCACGTTCTCCATCGTTCCTCCTCGGCCGTCGCCCGCCGACGGTGACCCGCCGCCTCCTATGGTAGCTTCCGCATTCCTCGGGAGAAGACTCACTTGACCAGTGTTGCCCTCTTCGGCTTCGGACGCATCGGCCGAAACCTCTTTCGAATCCTTCATTCGCGCGAGGACGTGCGGATCGCGGCGATCGCGGATCCTGCCGAGCCCGAGGCCCTCGCATACCTCGTGCGATTCGACACCTTGCTCGGCAGGTTCCCGGACCTGGTCACGATTCGGGGCAATCACCTCTACGTCGCCGGCCGACAGATCCCCCTGCTCACCGGAGCCGAAGCCAATGCCATGCGCTGGAAGGAGCTCGGCGTGGAGACCGTGCTCGAGGCGACCTCGCGGAGCCGGACGCGGGCGGAGCTCGAGAAACACCTCGAGAGCGGCGCTCGTCGGGTCATCTCGCTCGCGCCTCCGGCCGAGCCGCTGGATCTGCTCGCCGTGCCCGGCCTGACCGACAACCGGATCGACAGCCGGCAGCGGATGGTGTCGAACGCCTCCTCCACGGTTCACGCGGTGGCGCCGGTGCTTCACATCCTCCACGAAACACTCGGCATCCGGCGCGCCCTGTTCACGACGGTGCACGCCTACACGAGCCAGCATCGCCTCGCGGACGTCCCCGCCGAGGACAAGCGAAGGGGACGGGCGGCGGCGGAGAACATCATCCCGCAGGAATCCCGCTCGCCCGCAATGCTCGACCAGGTCCTCCCCGAGCTTGCGGGCAAGATCACCGGCTACGCCATGAACGTTCCGGTGCAAAACGGCTCGGTCGTGGACCTGGTCTGCTGGCACGAGAAAGAGGTCGCTCCCGAGGCCATCAACGAGGTGATCCGAACGGCCGCCGCAACTGACCGCTGGAGCCGCATCCTTCAGTACGAGAACGAGCCCATCGTGTCTTCCGACGTCGCCCGCTCTTCCTGGTCGAGTATCTTCGACTCCCTGGCGACGATGACGCTCGTCGGGCGCGTCTCCAAGACACTGTCCTGGTTCGATTCGGGCTACGGCTACGCGCACCGCGCCGTGGACCTGCTCGACCGCTACGCGGCGCTCGACCGGACCGCCGCGGCGAGGACCGCATGACGATTCGGGTTGGCATCAACGGCTTCGGCCGGATCGGGCGCTCGGTCTTCCGGATCCTGTCCGACCGATCCGACATCGAGGTCGTCGCCATCAACGACCTCTACGAGAACGACCAGCTCGCCTACCTGCTCAAGTACGACACCGTGATGGGCATCTTCGAGAAAGACGTCTCGACCGACCGTGACTCCATGACCGTCGGCGGCCGCCGCGTCCGGATGATGGAGGAGAAGGACCCGGCGAAGATCGGCTGGGCCGGTCTCGGCGTCGAGGTCGTGGTCGAGGCGACGGGGGTGCTGCGCACGCGCGCCAGGCTCGAGGGACATCTCGCTGCCGGCGCGCAGAAGGTGATTCTGACCGTTCCCGCCAAGGACGAGATCGATGCCATGGTCGTCATCGGCGTCAACGAGGACACCCTCCGGCCAGAGCACCGGATCGTGTCCAACGCCTCGTGCACGACCAACTGTCTGGCCCCGATCGCGAAAATCCTCGACGAGCGGTTCGGCATCGAAGAGGGCTTCATGACCACGATTCATGCCTACACCAACGACCAGCGCCTGGCGGACGTTCCGCACAAGGACCTGCGGCGGAGCCGTGCCGCGGCGGAAAACATCATCCCGACGACGACCGGAGCCGCCCGCGCCGTCGGGAAGGTCTTGCCGAAGCTCGCGGGAAGGTTGGACGGTATTGCCATGCGCGTCCCCGTCCCGGACGGCTCGATCGTGGATCTTGCCTGCCGGCTGACCCGGCCCGCCACCTCCCGAGACGTCAACGACGCGGTGCGCACCGCAGCCGAAGGCCCGATGAAGAACATCGTCGAGTACAGCGAGGTGCCGCTGGTTTCCTCCGACATCATCGGCAACGCATGCTCGTCGATCTTCGACGCGCTCTCGACCGCCACGTCGGGGGACGGCTACCTTAAGGTGGTGGCCTGGTACGACAACGAGTGGGGTTATTCCAACCGAGTCGTCGACTTGATCGATCGGCTCGCACGGATCGGTAACGGAGCGACGAAGAAGGAGGCCGGATCGTGAGCTCACCAGAACGAGTCATCCTGGTCACGGGAGCCACGGGTCAGCAGGGCGGCGCGGTTGCACGCGAGCTGCTGGCTCGGCGGCACAAGGTGCGCGCCCTGACGCGCAAGGCCGACAGCCCGAACGCGCGGGCGCTGCAGGCGCAGGGCGCCCAAATCGTTTCCGGCAACCTCGACGACCCGGCGTCGCTCGAGCGTGCCACCCAGGGCATTTGGGGACTCTTCGCCGTCCAGAACACCTGGGAAGCGGGCGTCGAGCAAGAAGAGGCTCAGGGAAAACGCATCGCGGAGATCGCCCGGA
The DNA here is from genome assembly GCA_035498405.1 of Thermoanaerobaculia bacterium. Lineage (GTDB taxonomy): Bacteria > Acidobacteriota > Thermoanaerobaculia > UBA5066 > Gp7-AA6 > DATBFU01. The sequence continues at coordinate 17,655 of DATKAE010000094.1, forward strand.
AGGCGGGGGTAGAGCACTTCGTCTACTCGTCGGTCGGCTCGGCCAACCGCAAGACGGGGATTCCCCACTTCGACAACAAGTGGCGAGTCGAGGAAAAGGTGCGTGCGCTGAAGTTTCCCTCCCACACCATTCTGCGTCCCGTCTTCTTCATGGAAAACTGGACCTCGCCCTGGTTCAAGCCGGCACTGGACGCCGGAAAGCTCGCGATCGGGCTCGCGCCGACGACGGTCCTCCAGATGATCGCGTTGGCGGACATCGGGAAATATGGGCTGCTGGCCTTCGAACAGTCGGAACGCCTGAACGGGCGAGAGATCGACATCGCCGGCGCAGCCCACACGATGCCCGACACGGCGCGGATCTTCAGCAAGGCGGCCGGACGAACGATCACCTTCGAGAGGGTGCCCATCGCCGAGGTGCGAAAGGCGAGCGAGGACTTTGCAATCATGCTCGAATGGATCGATCGGGTCGGCTACTCGGCCGACATTGCGGGCAATGCCAAGGAGTTCGGGATTGCTCCCACGAAGCTCGAGGATTGGGCGGCGCGGCAGCGCTGGAAGTGACGCCGGACGCGAGCCGGCGCGTCCCGGCGCCCGTTTCCCATGGTGTCGGGCCGATGAACCAGGCCGCGGAGCTCTACGTCCGCCTCGCGCTCGCCGTGGGATCCCATGATCCCGATTCGGTGGACGCCTACTATGGCCCGGCCGAATGGAAGCAGGAGGCGCTAGCGGCGAAGCGCCCTCTCGCCGAGATTGCCCGCGAGGCGAAGTCCCTCTCGGCCGACCTCGACTCATGGCGCGACGACGGCGGTACCGAAATGGATCGCCGCCGGCGGCGATTCCTCGCTCGACAGCTCGACGCGCTCGCGGCCCGTGCGGAGATGCTCTCGGGAAAGCGCGTCAGCTTCGACGAGGAGTCCCGGGCGCTCTACGACGCTGTCGCTCCGGTCCGCTCGGAGGACCACTACCGGACTCTGCGGGACCGGCTCGAGACCGAGCTTCCCGGAGCCGGTCCCCTCGCGATCCGATACGAAGCCTTCCGACAGGCGTTTCTCATCCCCAACGAGCGGCTCGACATCGTCTTCCAGGCCTCGATCGCCGCCGCGCGAGAGCGCACGTTGCAACACATCGAGATCCCCTTCGAGGAGAGCTTCGCCGTCGAGTACGTCACGGACAGGTCCTGGAGCGGCTACAACTGGTACCAGGGCGGCTACCGAAGCCTGATCCAGGTCAACACCGACTTGCCCATTCACGTCGACCGCGCCATCGATCTGGCGTGTCATGAGGGGTACCCGGGACATCACGTCTACAACGTGCTCATCGAGAAGAAACTCGTTCGCGACCGCGGTTGGATCGAGTTTCGGATCTACCCCCTCTTCTCGCCCTCGTCCCTGATCGCCGAGGGAAGCGCGAACTACGGGATCGAGATGGCGTTTCCGGAGGCGGAGCGCCTCGATTTCGAGAAGAGCATGATCTACCCGCTCGCGGGACTCGATCCCGACAGCGCCGAGCGGTACGACCGCGTGCGAGCCCTCGCGCACGCCTTGGCCGAAGCCGGCAACGAAGCCGCACGCCGGCTGCTCGACGGCCGGATCGAGGCGAAGGCGGCGGCCGACTGGCTGACCGAGTACGCCCTAATGGCGCCGGCCCGGGCCGAGCAGCGTGTGCGCTTCATCGAGCAGTACCGCAGCTACGTGATCAACTACAACCTGGGAAAGGATCTGGTCCGCCGGTCGATCGAGGGTCCCGGCGGGGATTCACTCGAGCGCCGCTGGAAGATCTTCGAAGGCCTGCTCTCCGCTCCCGTGCTTCCCTCGGAGCTCGCGGCCGACTCCCCTCCGCCCTCCTGAAGGAGCCCTGCGACCCGATGCCGCCGCCCGAGGCCTCTCCCCTTTCTGCCGTCGCGCTGGTCGGTCTGCTCGCCGGTTCCTCGCTCGCCTCGGGCCTCCGCCTGTACGCGACTCTGGCCGTGCTGGGCTTTCTCGGCCGAATCGGCGCGCTCGCTCTGCCCGGCCACCTGACGGTTCTCGCCAATCCGTGGGTCATTGCTGCCGCGGCTTGCCTCTATCTCGTCGAGTTTCTGGCCGACAAGATTCCCTACGTCGATTCCATCTGGGACGCCGTGCAGACCTTCGTGCGTGTGCCGGCCTCGGTGCTGTTCGCCTGGGCGGCTCTGGCCGAGATTCCCGATTACTGGCGCGTGATCGCCGCGCTTCTCTGCGGCGGCTTGACCCTCTCGGTCCACGGACTCAAGTCGGGGGCGCGCGTGGCCGTCAACACCAGTCCCGAGCCCGTCACGAATTGGGCGGCCTCTCTCACGGAAGACGGAACCACGGCCGTCCTGCTGTGGCTCGCCGTGGCACATCCGGTGGCGGCGCTCGCGGCGGCTGCTGTCGTGATCGTGGCCACCGTGCTTTTTCTCTCCTGGATGAGGCGAGCGCTCCGAAGCCTTCTCTCGAGAGGACAGCGCGCTCCGGCCTAGCGGCTAGCCTTCTCCCTCTCCCGGCGGGACGACCGGTTCACTGCGTCCCTCTTCCTTCGAAGCCGGGGCGGGAACGCGAGACCGCCCCGCGACGTCTTGGCCCACGGGCGCCCGCGGCAGGAACTTCTCGCACTCCCGGACGGGCTGCGGAGGATAACGCTTGAAGAGCGGGCAGAAGAGAAACGTCGAGCCGCGGCGATTCGTGATGTACCGCGGCGGCGCCCCGCAGTCGTGACACAGGCTGTCGGGGAAGAAGTGCTTGCGCGGGTCGGGGCCGGCACTGGTCACCGGGGTATTATCCGAGACTCCAGGGTCGGTTCACGGGCCCGATGAAGAGCCGCATGCTACTTTCCTCCGCCGGGCTGATCCTCGCCCTGCTCGTGGCTGCCGCGCTCTCCCTCTATCTGTCGCAGGACCGACTGATCTACTTCCCTCAAAGATCTCTCGACGCCGCTCCGACCGACTACGGCCTCACCGCCGACGATCTCTCGATCCAAACGCGGGATGGCGTGCGGCTGGCCGGCTGGTGGATTCACGGACGAACGAGGACCGTCTTGATCTTCTTCCACGGCAATGCCGGCAACGCGAGTCACCGGCTCGAACGAGTCCGGGATCTGGTGACGGCGCTCGGACCGGACGTCGTTCTCGTGGACTATCGCGGCTACGGTGCAAGCGGCGGCAGGCCTTCCGAGACGGGCCTGTACGAGGACGCCGAGGCCGTCGGCGCCGCCGTGGCCGCGCGCGGCGTGGCTCCCGAGCGTATCGTCCTCTTCGGCGAGTCGCTCGGCTGCGCCGTGGTGCTCGAATCCGCCCTCCATCGCCCCTGCGCCGCGGTGATTCTCGAGGCCCCATTCCTCTCGGCCGCGGCAATGGCGAAAAGGATCTATCCGTTTCTTCCCGGCCTCCTCGTCCGGGCGAGCATGGACAATGCCTCGAAGATCTCGCGCCTCGCGGTCCCGAAGCTCATCGTCCAGGCCGAGCGAGACGAGGTCGTTCCGCCGGATCAGACACGGCGGCTATTCGCTCTCGCCGCGGCGCCCAAGGAATACTTCGTGATTCCGGGCGCGCACCACAACGACACGTACCTCGTGGGTGGCCGACCGTACCTGGAGGTCCTCCGACGGTTCCTGGACGATGTCGCCTCCGCGGGAACCAATCGCCCATGAACGCCTCCGAGACCAGGGCGACGCTGACGCATCTCTACGACGCCCTGGCGCGCCGCGACGGAGAGGCGATGGCCGCGCTGTACGCCCCCGACGCGTCCTTCGAGGACCCGGTCTTCCAGCTCAAGGGCGCCGACATCGGACGGATGTGGATTGGCCTGACCCGCCGCGCGAGGGACTTCGCCGTGTCCTACGCCGTCACCGAGGCGCAGGCGGGGTCCGGCAGGGTGGAGTTGACGGCGCGCTATCTCTTCGCCGGGAGACGCCCCGTCGTCAACGTGATTCGCTCGCAGATCGAGCTCGAGGAGGGCAAGATCGTGCGCCAGGTCGACCACTTCGACTTCCCGCTCTGGGCCGCGCAGGCGCTCGGACTGCCTGGGAAGCTCTTCGGCCGCTTCGTCTGGTTTCGCCGCGCGGTGTCGCGCCGCGTCACGCGCGAGCTCGGCCTCCCCCCCCGGCCCGTATAATCCCCGCGCCCGAACCGCGACCGGAAGGAGTCTCGATGACACGCTTTGCCCTATCGCTCTCGCTTTGTCTCGCGCTGCTCTCGCCCGCCGGCCGTTGCCTCGGACAGGAGCCGAGCACGCCGACCCCCTCCGGCGGCGCCGGCACGAGTTCCGAGAAGCCCAAGGACAAGAAGAACGCCGAGGAGAAGCCCGCCAAGGAGGAGAAGCCGACGATCACCCGCCACCAGATGACCCTCGGCGGCAAGCCCTTCGCCTACACGGCCACCACGGGCTACATGCCGATGAAGGACGAGAGCGGAAAGCTCAAGGCGAACATCTTCTTCGTCGCCTACACCAAGGACGGGGCCCCGCCGCGGCGGCCGATCACGTTCGCCTTCAATGGCGGCCCTGGCTCATCCTCGGTCTGGTTGCACCTGGGCGCCCTCGGACCGCGCCGGGTGCTCATGACGGACGAGGGCTGGGCGCCTCCCCCTCCCTACCGCCTCGTCGACAACGAGCAGACCTGGCTCGCCTTCACGGATCTCGTTTTCATCGACCCGGTCACGACCGGCTTCAGCCGGCCCGCGGAAGGCGAGAAGCCCGAGCAGTTTCACGGCGTCGAGGAGGACATCCAGTCCGTCGGCGAGTTCATTCGCCTCTACTCGACCCGATACGGACGTTGGGCGGCGCCCAAGTTTCTCGCGGGCGAAAGTTACGGAACGACACGCGCGGCCGGCCTCTCGGGCTATCTCCAACAGCGTTACGGCATGTACTTGAACGGAATCGTGCTGATCTCTTCCATCCTCAATTTTCAGACCGCCTACTTCAACGAAGGCAACGACCTGCCGTTCGTCCTCTTCCTGCCGAGCTACACGACGACGGCCTGGTACCACAAGAAGCTGCCGCCGGACCTCCAGGCGGATCTCGCCGCGGCCTCCGCCGAGTCCGAAGCCTTCGCGGCGAAGGACTACACGCTCGCGCTGATGAAAGGCGACAGGCTCTCCGGACCCGAGCGACAGGCGATCGTCCAGAAGCTCGCCCGCTTGACCGGGCTTTCCGCGGCCGTCCTGGAGGAGAACAATCTTCGGATCGACCTGGCCACGTTCAACCGGGAGCTGCTGCGGGCCGAGAACCGCGTCGTCGGCCGCCTGGACAGCCGGTTCACCGCGCCCGGCCGACCATCGGCGGATCGAACCATCACCTCCGACCCGAGCTATTCCGCCATCTACGGCGCCTACACCGCGATGTTGAACGACTACGTCCGGTCCGACCTGAAGTACGAAAACGACATTCCCTACGAGATCCTGACCAACCGGGTGCGGCCCTGGAACTACGCGCCCTACCAGAACCAGTACGTCAACGTGGCCGAAACGCTGCGCGGAGCGATCGTTCAGAACCCGGCGTTGAAGGTGTTCGTCGCAGCCGGCTATTACGATTTCGCGACACCGTACTTCGCCGCGCAGTACACCATCGACCACCTGGGTCTGGATCCCGCTCTTCGAAAGAACGTCCAGATCGACCACTTCGACGCGGGACACATGATGTACATCCACAAGCCCTCTCTGGAGAAGCTCACGAAGGACGTGACGGCGTTCTATCAGGCGGCGGCGCCGGAGAAGTGACAGCCGCAGCCGTCGCCCCGGCCCGGCGGCGCCTCTCACGAAGCATCGGCCGCCGCGTCTTTCCCGAGGGGCGACGCCGCAAAGGCGGTTGACCGCCGCCGATCCGCTCCGCGAGCCGCGCTGGTCTCAATCGAAACTCGGGTCTTCCCATGCCGCCCCGAGCGAGCGGCGTCGCCCGGAGGGGGAGCCTCGAAGCCGGCGCACCGCACGGAAGCAACGGGCACCCACGCGGGAGCGGTGCCGGCTTCGCGGAGCGGCGGCCCGGCGGCGCCTCTCACGAAGCATCGGCCGCCGCGTCTCCCAAGAGGGCGACGCCGCAAAGGCGGTTGACCGCCGCCGATCCGCTCCGCGAGCCGCGCTGGTCTCAATCGGAACTCGGGTCTTCCCATGCCGCCCCGAGCGAGCGGCGTCGCCCGGAGGGGGAGCCTCGAAGCCGGCACACCGCACGGAAGCAACCGGCACCCACGCGGGAGGGGTGCCGGCTTCGCGGAGCGGCGGCCCGGCGGCGCCTCTCACGAAGCATCGGCCGCCGCGTCTCCCAAGAGGGCGACGCCGCGAGCGCTATGCGATCAATTTGGCTATCGTGAACGCCGCCGCGGCGGCGATTCCGCCCACGAGCGCCGTCTGCCAGGCGCTTCGCAACGGCTTCTTGACCGTGTAGCGGCCCTTCACGTAGCCGAAGACCAGAAGGGCCAGAAGGGTCAATACGACGGAGCCGACGAGCGCCCGTCCCATCGGGTGGAGGAAGAAGTACGGGCAGAGGGGGATCAAGCCCCCGGCGATGTAGGACAGCGCGATCGTGAGGGCGCTCGAGCGCGCCCGGGTCGGGTTCGGTTTCTCGAGCCCGAGCTCGAAGCGCATCATGAAGTCGACCCAGCGCTTTCGGTCCCTTCGGAGAGCGTGCGCGGCTTCGACGGCTTGCGCGTGAGGCAGGCCATACTCCTCGAAGACGTCGACGACCTCGCGCGTCTCCTCGGCCGGCATCTCGAAGGTCTCGCGCTTCTCCCGCGCCAGTTCCGACGCGTAATGCTCGGCGTCCGTGCGCGCCGCGAGGTACCCGCCCAGCCCCATCGCGATCGAGCCTGCGGCGATCTCGGCGAAACCCGCGGTGATCACCACGCGCGTCGAGTCGACGGCTCCCGAAAGGCCCGCCGCCAGGGCGAACGGAACCGTCAGGCCGTCGGACATTCCGATGACGATGTCCCGAATTCTTTCCGAGGCCGTGAAGTGCCGTTCGACGTGAGGGGTCTGGGGCATCGGACCCTCCGGTCAGTTCACCGTTTCCTCTTCCTCCGTCACGTCCGAGGGGGTAGCCGACGCGTGATGGTGGACCATCTGCCACTCGCCATCATGGCGCAAGAAGATGTTCGTCGCCTGCATGCGCGCAGCCGCATCCTCCTCGCCGATGCCGAAGGGGCGGATCACTTCCACGCAAGAAACCCACGCGAGATCGCCGGCGATCGAGATCCGAACATCATCGCAGGCCACGGTCCAGGGCCGGGAATTGGCAAAGATGTTCTCCCAGGACCGGCGCACCTCCGACCATCCGTCCAAACGGTGCCAACCCGGATGCACACAAGTCACGCCCTCCTCGTGCGACCAGACCAGGTCCATGCGAGAGAGGTCGCGCGACTCGAGCGCCCGGTAGAAGGCGAGGTTCGCCGCCTCGATCGCAATTTGCTCCGGGGAAGTCATGAGCCTGGCGATTCTATCCGCGACTCGGCGCCCTGTTTCGACGACCACGCCGGCACACAGGCCCTGTCGGAAGAGAGAGTGAGGAGGCTACTGCCGGGGAATGCGCGAAAGATCCACATTCCCTCCCGACACGATGGCAACCACCACCGTTCCCGCCGGCGCGCGAACCTTGCCGGCCACGAGGGCCGCCGTCGCCGCCGCACCCGCGCCCTCGACGTAGAGCTTCGCCCGGGTCAGCAGGAGCCGCATGGCCTCGACGATTTCCTCCTCGCTGACCGTTACGACCTCGTCGACGGCCTGCCGGGCGATCTCGAGCGGCAGGACGCCGACGAACGGCGGCGTCAGCCCGTCGGCCAGCGTGTCGGGAGGGCGCTTAACCGGCACCGGCCGGCCCGCCGCGAGGGCGGGTCCCAACCCGGGTCCCGCCTCGAGCTCCACTGCCACGACGCGAGTGCCTGGCCGGATCTGCTTGACGGCCGACGCGACACCCGCGAGCAGGCCTCCCCCTCCCACCGGAACCAAGACCATCGCGGCCGCGGGAACGTCCTCGACGATCTCGAGCCCCATCGTTCCGGCGCCCGCCAAGCCGATGGGATCGTCGAAGGGGTGAATGAAGGTCAGCCCGCGCGCATCGCGGACCTGCTCCAGCTTGTCGAAAAGAGTCGGGCGGTCGTCATGGAACACGATCTCGCCGCCGTAGCCCCGGACCGCGTCGATCTTGGATCGCGGAGCGTCCGTCGGCATCACGACCGTGGCAGCGGCTCCGGCCGCGCGCGCCGCCCAGGCCACCGCCTGAGCGTGGTTGCCCGCGGAAACGGTCACCAGGCCGCGCTCCCGCTCGGCCGGCGCCAGCGAAAGGATCTTGTTCAAGGCTCCGCGCGGCTTGAAGGAGCCAGTCTTCTGGAAGCTCTCGCACTTGAGCAGGAGCCGGATCCCGCCGCACCTCTGCCCGATCAGGCTCGCCGACATGACCGGCGTGCGGTGCACCTTCCCGCCGATGCGGTCGGCGGCCGCACGGATCTCCTCTAACGGGATCATTGCCGGTCAGCTTATCGCTCCTCCCAGCGGATAATCGGAAATGAACGCGACACCGGAAACGGAGGGAATCATGATTCGAAGCCATCGACGGCTGCTGCTGCTCGCTTCGATGGCGGCGCTCGCCCTGACGGGGCCGGCGCCGTTCGCCCCCGCCGACGCGACACCGCAGACAGGGACGGGCAAGCCGATCGCGCGCATCTGGCGGGGCAGAACTCTGACCACCAAGGCCGACGAGTACGAGGCCTATCTCTTCGCCTCGGGAATCTCCAAGATCGGTGAGACTCCGGGCAACCTCGGAGTCACGGTGCTGCGCCGCCAGGACGGAAACGAGACGGAATTCCTGGTCATCTCGGTCTGGGAGTCGCTCGATGCGGTGAAGCGCTTCGCGGGCAAGGACTACGAGAAGACCGTGGTCCTCGACCGCGACCGCGAATATCTGCTCGAGGTCGAGCCGACCGTGCGGCACTACGACATCGAAAAAGAGGAGCGCAAGCGCTAGGCGTAAGGCCGATCAGCGCGGGGACGAGGGCCGACGCCGGGCGCGGATCAACACCGCGATTTCGTCCGGCCGAGCGTTCACGAAATCGAGGCGAATGCGGCCGTCGGGCAGGAGCGACACGGTCGCGGGGATGGCGCTCGCCGTCAAGTACCAGCCCTGCGGCAACACGACGGCGTTGTGCGCCCGCCCGAAGCTCCGATCGAAGACGAGCTCGTCGCCCTCCAGCCGGTAGCTCTTCTCGTCCGTGTACGTCTCGGAGATTCGCAGTCGAATCGAGCGGCCCTTTCCGACCGGCGGGAAACGGACGACAACCACTTCCGAGTCGGGTCGCACTGGCTCACCGATATCGAGCGCGGCGCGTGTGATTTCCTGGCCGCGCAACGTCTCGGCCGAAAGCTTCTCACCGGTGTCGAGGATCCGCGCCGACGGGTTCGAGGCGCGGCTGCCCTGGCGAACGACGTTCAAGTACTTGTCCACCCCCGGCCGCGACTCCGTGTAGTCGTGGTAGAGGTCGAAGGAGTGAGTCTCCGGCTGCTGCAGGAAATAGACGATGTCGCGGTCCTGGTGGGCGCGTTCGATCAGTCGCTCGGCGTCCGGTTCCTGAGCCGAGAGGACCGCGGCCGGAGCGGCTCCGATCGCGAGCGCCCAGGCCAGAAGGGCTCGCCTCACGACGGCAACCGGCGGGCTTTGATCGTCAGCGACATCTCGTCGGGAGTGGCGTTGATGAAGCTGATCAAGAGGCGCCCGCCTTCGCTCAGGACCTGGGACGGAACGTTGCAGGAGACGAGCTCGTAGCCCGCCGGCAGGAGGATGCCGTTGCGGGGCACGGAGAGCGTGCGCGCGAAGACGATCGAGTCGCCTTGGGAGTAGTAGCTCTTGGAATCCTTGTACGTTTTCTCAATCAGGAGACGCACTTGCCCGCCGTCCGGCGGCACGGGCCTCGGCAGATGGATCCGGATGTAATTCGTCCCCGGCTCTGCGTCGGCCAGCCCCGTTCGGGAGGCCTCTTGCGGCGAGACGATCTCGAATCGCAGTTCCTGCCCCGTCATCCGGTCGATGACCCGTTCGCCGCTCGCGATACTCCCTTTCCGAATGGGATTGAAGTAGACCGTAGCGCCCGGCGCGATGGCCGTCACCTCGTAGAGGATGTGGAACTGCGAGGTCTCCGGGGCGAGCAGGTCGTAGCGGGTGTACTCATCCGCCTCCACCGGCGGCGGCGCAACGGCCGGCTTGACCGCGGGTGTGACGCCTGCGGAAGCGCAACCGAGAGCGACGGTCGCGGCGAGAAAGAGGAGTCGGCGCACGATCGGCGGGCAAGTATATCGAGCGCATGAGCCGGCGTGGCAGAATCCCGCAGGAAGTGGACGCCACGACCGCACGAGAGCACGGGGTCGTCGTCGAACCGATGTTCCCGGGAGACTGGGAGCAGGTCCGCCGCATCTTCCTCGAAGGAATCGCGACGGGGAATGCGACTTTCGAGACGCAGCCACCCGATTGGGCGACGTGGCATGGCGCGCACCGCGCCGAGGCGCGCCTGGTCGCGCGCGAGGCCGGGCGGGTCCTCGGCTGGGCAGCGATCTCCCCCGTGTCGTCGCGCGCGGCATACCGCGGTGTCGCGGAGGTCAGCGTCTACGTGGGCGCGGCCGCGCGCGGCCGGGGCATCGGCCAGTCTCTCTTGACCGAGCTCGTCCGGCAATCCGAAGCGGCGGGCGTCTGGACGCTCCAGGCCGCCATCTTTCCCGAGAACGCCGCTTCGATCGCGTTGCATCGACGCTGCGGATTCCGGAAGGTGGGCGTCCGGAAGCGATTGGGACGGCTCGCGGGTGTTTGGCGAGACGTCGTGCTGTTGGAAAGACGAAGCCGGGTCGTGGGACGGACCTCGGCCGCGTCGTGATAGATCTTCCCGAGAGACGAAGGGGGTGGTCATGACCCGTCGCGTGCGGTCTGCCACGAAGATCGATCGAAGGACGCTCTTCCGCTACGGTGTGGCCGGAGCCGGCGCCGTCGCCGTCGCGGGACCGATGGCGCGCTCCGCCTCCGCCGCCTCGCTCTCACCGGAGGCGGCCCCGGATCAACCCTTCGAGCTGGAAGAGGTCTCGATCGCCGAGCTCCGGAAGCGTCTGGAGTCCGGGCAGGAAACGGCCCGTTCCTTGACGGAGAAGTACACGGCCCGCATCGAGGCCGCGGACCGGAGGGGGCCCACGCTGCGCGCGGTCCTCGAGATCAACCCCGACGCGCTCGCGATCGCCGAAACGCTCGACCAGGAACGGAAGGCGGGAAAGACGCGCGGCCCGATGCACGGGATCCCGATCCTGCTCAAGGACAACATCTCGACCGCGGACCGGATGACGACGTCGGCGGGCTCGCTCGCCCTGGAGGGCTGCACGCCGGCGGCCGACGCCTTCGTGGCCCGCCGGCTGCGCGACGGCGGAGCGGTGCTGCTCGGGAAGACCAACCTTTCCGAATGGGCCAATTTCCGATCGACGCACTCCTCCTCGGGGTGGAGCGGACGCGGCGGGCAATGCCGCAACCCCTACGCGCTCGACCGCAATCCTTCCGGGTCGAGCTCGGGCTCCGGCGCCGCCGCTGCGGCCAACTGCTGCGCCGCCGCGGTCGGAACCGAAACCGACGGATCGATCGTCTCTCCCTCCAACAACTGCGCCCTGGTGGGAATCAAGCCCACTCTGGGTCTCGTGAGCCGCTCCGGCATCATCCCGATCGCGCACAGCCAGGACACCGCGGGCCCCATGGCGCGCACGGTCGCCGACGCCGCCATCCTGCTCACCGCCATCGCCGGCGCGGACCCGGCCGACGAGGTCACGAAAGGAAGCGCCGGGAAGGCGAAGCCCGACTACGCGGCGTTCCTGGATCCCAAGGGTCTCCAGGGCGCGCGCCTCGGCGTGCCGCGCAAGGGTCTGTTCGGGCAGAGCCCGCACGCCGATCGAATCGTCGAGGCAGCCCTCGCGGAGATGAAGAGGCTCGGGGCGATCATCGTCGACCCGGCGGACATCGCGACGGCGGGCGAGACCGAGAAGAGCGAGTTCGAGGTCCTCCTCTACGAGTTCAAGGCGGATCTGAATGCCTACCTCGCAGGGCTGGGCCCCCGGGCCAAATATCACTCGCTCTCCGAGCTGATCGATTTCAATCAGAAGAACCGCGACCGCGAGATGCCCTACTTCGCCCAGGAGATCTTCGAGAAGGCCCAGGCGAAGGGGCCGCTGACGGAGAAGGCCTACCTCGACGCCCTCGCCAAGGACCTGCGCCTCTCCCGCAAGGAGGGAATCGACAAGACGATGGACAAGCACAAGCTCGACGCCCTCGTCGCTCCAACGAGCGGGCCGCCGTCGCTGATCGATCTGGTCAACGGCGACTATGGTTTCGGCGGCTCCTCGAGCCTTCCGGCGATCGCCGGCTATCCGCACGTGACCGTGCCCGCGGGCTGGGTCTGGGGGCTGCCGGTCGGCGTGTCCTTCTTCGGCCGCGCCTGGAGCGAGCCCACGCTGATCCGGATCGCCTTCGCCTTCGAGCAGGCGACGCGGCACCGCCAGCCGCCGCGCTTTCTTCCGACGGCGGACCTGACGCTGGAGGGCTAGGCCGATGTTCCAGGGACTGCGCACCGTCATCTACCACGTCAGCGACATCGAGAAAGCCAAGGCCTGGTATGCGAGGGTCGTGGGCTACCCGCCGTATTTCGACCAGCCGTTCTACGTCGGCTTCCAAGTCGGCGGCTTCGAGCTGGGGCTCGATCCCGATCCCGAAGCGGGGAAGCCGGGAGCCGGCGGAACGGTGGCCTACTGGGGAGTCGAGAACGCCGACGCCGCCTGGAAGCGTCTTCTCGAGCTCGGCGCGAGCCCGCATTCCGACGTGCGGGACGTGGGCGGCGGCATCCGTGTCGCCACGGTGAGCGATCCCTTCGGCAACGTCTTGGGTATCATCGAGAACCCGGGATTCCAGCAGTCGTGAGCTCCTCACAAACCGACAACCCTGCCGAGAAACTGCGCCGGGCCGTCGCGGCGGGCCTCCCGCGCCTGCGCGCCCTGTCGGAGGAGCGGAGCTCGCGGCCGCGCGCACCCGGCAAGTGGTCGCCCAAGGAAGTCATCGGCCACTTGATCGACTCGGCCTCCAACAACCACCAGCGGTTCGTTCGGGCGGCGTTCCAGGAGGACCTCGTCTTTCCCGGGTACGAGCAGGACGAGTGGGTGCGCAACCAGCGCTATCGCGAGTGCCCGTGGGCGGATCTCGTCGAGCTCTGGCGCCTCTACAACCTCCAGCTCGCCCGCGTGATGGAAGCCACACCCGAAGGGCTGCGGCGGCGCGAGACGCGGCGACATAATTTCCACGACATCGGGTTCCAGACGTTCCTTGAGGGAGAGCCGGCCACGCTGGACGGCCTCATGCACGACTACGTCGCGCATCTCGGCCACCACCTGGCGCAGATTCCGGAGGACTGACGGCCGGACGTCGGCCGGCGTCTACTTCAGCTCGTTCTTGACGACCGCGCCGCCCTTCATGACGAAGCCGACGCTCTCGAGCACCCGGATGTCGGTGAGCGGGTCGCCCGACACGGCGATCAGATCCGCGAACTTGCCCGCCTCGACCGAGCCGACCTTGTCCTTCCACCCCGCGAGCTCCGCGGCGTTGACCGTCGCGGCCTGAATCGCCTGCAGGGGCGTCATGCCGTACCGGACCATGTAGGCGAACTGTTTCGCGTTCTCGCCGTGCGGGTAGACGCCGCCGTCGGTCCCGAAGGCCATCCGAACGCCCGCCTTCACGGCCTTGCCGAAGTTCTCCCGCTGCTGGCGCCCGAGCGCCTTCTCCTTCTCGATCGACTCGGGAAGCATCCCGACCTTCGGGCCCATCTGCAGGATGTAGTCGTCGTTGTAGATGTCCATCACCAGAAACGTCCCGTGCTCGCGGGCCAACCGGATCCCCTCCTCGTCGATCAGGCTGGCGTGCTCGACCGAGTCGACTCCGGCAAGAATCGCCTCCTTGATCGACTGCGTGCCGTGCGCGTGCGCCGCGACCTTGCGCCCGAGGCGGTGGGCCTCTTCGATGAGCGCCCTCATCTCGTCGGGCGTGTACTGCGCCGTGCCGGGCAGGTCGCCCTTGGAGAGGACGCCGCCGCTCGCGCAGATCTTGATGACGTCCGCGCCGTACTTGACGACCTCCCGAACCTTCGCCCGCGCCTCCCACGGGCCGTCGGCGACACCGCCTTCGCGGAAGTGAAACTCCGAAGGAAGCAGGTTGTTGTCGCAGTGCCCGCCGGTGATCCCGAGCGCCGGCCCCGATACGAGAAGGCGCGGCCCGGGGATGTCCCCCGAGGCGATCGCGTCGCGCAGGGCGACGTCTGAGTATCCCGCGGCGCCGACGTTTCGCACCGAGGTGAAGCCGGCGCGGAGCGTGCGCTCGGCGTTCGAGGCGCCGTAGAGCGCCTCCCGCGGCACCGAAACGCCGAGCCCTTTGTAACCCAGGTTCTCGGGAACGACCGTCAAGTGGTCGTGCATGTCGATGAGGCCGGGCAGCAGTGTGGCCCGACCGAGATCGAGGACGCGGGCATCCGCGGGGATCGTGACGGCGGGGCCGACGGCGACGATCCGGTCTCCTTCGATCAACACGATCGCCGGTGAGATCGGCCGGTCGCTCTTCCCGTCGATCATTTGCGCGGCCTTCACCGCGACCCGAACGGGGGGATCCGCCGCCCAGAGCAGGGACGAGCACAGCGAGAGCAGGCCGACGCCGAAGAGCGATCGTTTCACGGAGACCTCCAAGAAAGTCGCGCCATCCTAACGCGGCGAAAGGCCCCCGAGAAGGGGCGACTCTCAGCGCGCGGGCGAGGGTGCGGGCGCGGCGCCGGCGTCCCCGGAATCGGCGCGATCCCGCCAGATCGCGAGCAACCCGTCGGCCGAAATCGGCCGGATGCCCGGCGCCAAGGCGCGCTCGGCCAGGATGGCGAAGTTCAGGTTCTGCCCGGCGCCCAACATGAAGGTCGTGATCCCGACGAGTCCCCCGATCTCGTCGAAGAGACCCCCGCCGCTCGACCCGTGCGAGATGGGCGCCGATGTCTGAACGACGCGCTGCCCGCGAAAGTCGCGAAAGCCGGAGATGAGTCCTTCCGAGAGCGTCATCTCGAGCCCCTCGGGAGCACCGACGGCGTAAACCCGCTGTCCGATACGCAGACCATCCGAGTCCCGCACGAGCGCGACCGTCGCAGCCAGGCCGACGATCCGAAGCCGGCAAAGGTCGCGTTCCTCGTCTCGATCGAGCACCGCCGCCTTCCAGCTCGATTCGCCCTGCATGACTCGGATCGACCCTCCGCCGGCCACCACGTGGGCGTTGGTGACCACGAGGTCCCTCGCCACGGCGACCGCGCTTCCCAGCGTGCGTACCGCTCCGCGCGAGTCCTCCGTCGTCACGACGAAGAGGGACGGGGAAACCAGCCGGAAGAGCTCCTGCGCCGAGAGTCTCCGTCCGGGCAGTCGCGCCGCGGCTTCGTGCTGCGCATCCGCCAGAATGACCGCGAACGCGCCCCCCGATAAACCGCCGGGCGGCGAGGCGGCCGCGGAGGAGGCCGAGGTGCGCGCGCGGGAGACGAGCTGCTCGGCCTTCTGGCTCAACTGCACGTAGGCGCCCAACGCGGCCATCAGCGCGAAAAAGCCTCCGACCAACACCGCCGCCGCCTGGGATCCCGACAAGGCGCGGTGCACCGGAAGCGCCGGCTGCCGCCTTCGCCAATAGTCATTCAAGACACTCTGCACGGCGGCCAGAGGCACGACCGATAAGAGGTAGGCGAAGGACCAGGGAATCGGCAGCACCCGAGCGAGCAGACTCAAGACGAAGAACCCGGTTGCCAGGATCGCCGGCGCATAACGCGCGCGGATCCCGATCTCCCCCGCATACTCCTTGATCTCGCGAAAGAGATTGAGCACCAAGACGATGTTCAGGATCGGGACCACCAGGCCGAGTGTGTGGAGGCCGGGAGACATGTCGAGATCCCTGTCTCTCTTGAGCTGCTTCCACGTCCGATAGAACCACCGGAGCTGGTAGATCCCGAGGGTCGAGACCGACAGGAGCAGGAGCTGCCAGACGGGCTGGACGTTCGAGTAGCGGGGGTCGCCGGCGGCCGGGCCGTGTCCGGACGGCGGTGTCGTCAGCCATTCGCCGCAGTGCCGGCACTTGGACGCTTCGAGCTGAATCTCCTCAGCGCAGAACGGGCAGCGTTTCGTGTCGGGAGGAAACGGGTCGCTCATGAGGACCCCCTCGACGATTGTAAGGCCGCGCGCGAATTGTCGCGTTCGACTCGATAGACTTCCGCGGCCAGGAGGTGTTGATGCCTCTCCTTTCCGGAAGAGCGGCGGTGGTCACGGGTGGCGCGGGGGCTCTGGGCTCCGCGGTCGTGAAGGCCCTTCTGGACGAAGGGGCGCGGGTGGCGGTCCCGTATCGCAAGACCGGCGAGCTCGACCGGCTTCGAGCCGAGGCGGGAATCGGGGAGGAGGCCGCCTTGTCCGGCGCCATGGTCGACCTCGCCGACGAGGCCGCGGTCCTCGATTACTTCGAGAGCCTGGCCGAGGATCGAGGGGGCCTCGACATTCTCGTCAATGCGGCGGGCGGGTTTGCCGGAGGAAAGCCCGTGCACGAGACGCCCTGGTCGGTCTGGCAGCAACAAATCGACGTCAACCTGAGAACCTCGGTCATCGCTTCGCGCGCGGCCGCCCGCGAGATGTTGAAGCGCGGCCAGGGCGCGATCGTGAACGTTTCGAGCCGCCCGGCGACCCAGGACGGCAGGAACCTCGCCGCCTACGCGGCCGCCAAGCGCGCCGTTCTCCAGCTGACGGAGGCGATGGCGGCCGAGCTACGCGACTCCGGCATCATGGTCAACGCCATCCTGCCCTCGGTGATCGACACGCAAGCCAACCGCGCCTCGATGCCGGCAGCGGATCACTCGCGCTGGGTGAAACCGGAAGAGATCGCTCGGGTCGTGCTCTTTCTGGCCGGACCGGACGCGCGGATTGTCAGCGGGGCGCACATACCCGTTTACGGGAGGGCGTAGGCCCGCCTCCCACGGCCGGTTCTACTTTCCGACGGGGCGGGTGACGAGGGGCTCGAAACGCTCGTTCTCGGGACCGAAGTTCGCGACCAGATAGGCAAGGAGCTCGTCCTTACGGTCGGCCGACACGGCGGCGCCCCATCGGATCATCTTCTCGAGCGATGCCGTCCACTGCTTCTCGGTCAATCGCTGCTGCAGGACCATGCTGGCCGAGTGGCACTGCAGGCATGCCTGATCGGCCACGGCCTTTCCGGGACCCGGCGGGAATTCCTGGAGCTTCGTCCCGAGCACGGGCAGCTTCACGTCGAAGTCGGCGGCCGCGCCCGCCTTGCTCCGGGGCTTCTTCTTCGGAGACTTCGCCGCGGCGGCCGAAGACCCGAGAAGCAGCGCAGCCGCGATCGCGCCGGTCGCGAGCCAGGCGGCGCCGCCGCGCCAGACCCTCACGCGGTCACCTCGACCTGGACCGAATGCCAGCCGTTGTAGAGGTAGCCGCTCGGATTCCAGACGGGGTCCCTGGGTTGCGTGCTGCCCTGGCTGTCGGTCGCGCGCGACAGGAGCGTCACGGTCCCGGCGGACTTCGGTGCCCAGGGGAGTGACCAGAGGCGCCAGGCGTACGGATCGTGGCGGGGATCGAGCGTCGCCTCCATCCAGTTTGCGCCGCCGTCCTCGCTCACCTCGACGCGCGCGATGTCGGGCGCCCCCGAGAAGGCGAAACCGCGGATCGTGGCTCTCGTCCTGACCTTGACGCTCGCGGGAGCTTCCGTGATGTTCGACTTGACGGAGATCTGGGTCAGAGACCGCGTCTTCTCGGGCGGCACGGGCGCGCCGGGCTCGCCGGGAGTCTCGGGGAAGCGGTACGCCGTCTCCATGTAGAACCCCGTCTGCGGCTCGGGTTGCGCAGAGATCCGTGTCAGCCATTTCATCCAGTGGTCGCCCGCCCAGCCGGGCACGACCAGCCGGGCCGGTGCGCCATGCAGGGCCGGCAGCGGAACGCCGTTCATCTCCCAGGCGATGATCGCGTCCTGGAGCGCCTTGTCGAGCTCGAGGCTGCGGTGAAAGGGCGGGACCCTCACGGGAGGCTTGTCGCTCCCGAAGGTATGCAAATGCTTCGCCGAGGACTTGAGCCCCGCCTTCTCGAGCACGTCTCGGACTCGCACGCCCGTCCAACGCGCATTGCCGACCGCGCCGTAGCGCCACTGCACCCCCGGGATCGGCGGGCGAAAGAGGCCCCGCCCGTTACCGGCGCACTGCAACACGCACGTCGCTTCGGCTCGCGGCAGCTTCTTCAGGTCGGCGAGCGTCATCTGCATCGGCGCGCTCACTTCGCCGTCCACGATCAAGGCCCAGCGCCTCGCGTCCGGGTACATCGGGTTCCAGTGCTGACGCACGAAGAAGAGGTCGTTGGGCGTGATGTAGGTCGTCAGCGCGTCGAGCGGAGACTCCGCGTCGGTCGCGTAGCCGTTGACCTGGAGCATCCGCCGCCGATCCTTCGGCACCGTCTCCGCGGCCGCGAGCGCGGCCGAGGGAGCGAGCGCGGCGGCGCCGGCCAGCGTCAGGAAGGCTCGGCGGGTCAGGGGGCGGCGCATGGCTGCGGCAGTCTAACCTGCGGAGGGCGCGCCGAGACCGGTCATGACGAAGGAGATCCGGCCTTCTTCAATCCCTCCACGATGTGCCGGTACTCGTCTTCGCTGCGCAAGCTCTCGAGGTCCGGGTCCTTCTCCATTCGCTCGGCGTCGCGAAATCCCTTCTCGACGGCCCGTCGGAGCGTCGCGAGCGCTCCCTTCTTGTCCCCGCTCCCCGCCTGGAGGCATGCAAAGTTGTACCAGACCGCCCCGGCGCGATCCGGATACACCTCCGCCGCGAAGGCCGCCGACAGGCCGGCGCGCCGGCTGTCGTGATGCTCCAGATACTCCCGCGGCAGGTAGAAGGAGTTCTGAACGAAGAGCGCGTTCAGGATGCGCCGGGCCGATTGCCGCTCGGCCTCACTCCCGGCCGATTCGGCGCGGCGGCGCAGCGCCGCGATCCTCAGGTCCTGAGCGATGCGCTGCGCCGGCAGGGGCTCGTCGGCCCTCATGTCGCTCGCGAGCTTCTGACGCGCCTCGGCGAGTTCCGCGTCCTCCTCCTTCTCGAGGTGCTCCTGCCGTTCGATCTGGCGGCGCGCCTCCGGGTCGTTCTCGAGCCGGTCGAGGGCCGCCCGAACCGCCGAGACGTCGGCCAGGCCGCCGAAGTCCTCCCCGATCTCGCGGTAGCGCGCGAGGGCCTCGCCCTTGCGGCCCGCGGATTCGAGCGCCGCCGCCTCCTGCGAGGCCCGCGGGAGCCACTCCGCGACGAGCCCCTCGTCGCGCGGCCGCGCTCCGCTTCGCATGCCGGCCAGCTCCATCCACTCGACGGCGCGCGTGCACACGACCGGAGGAGGCCAGCTGTGCGACCCGTCGAAGACCGCCAGCCGATGAGGATCCCCGAGCGAGGCGAGCGTCTTGTCGAGCTGCCGCATTTCGCGATAGTTGAAGTCGGTGGTGCCCACCGTTCCGAAGTAGACGAAAGGCAGGTCCTTGTACGGCGGCACCTTCTCGGAGAACCCGGCGCCGACGCCGATCACGCCGGTGATCTGCGCCTTCGCCGCGCTCTGCGCGAGCACGCAGACGACGCGCGCACAGCCGGAAAAACCGGTCGCGTAGACGCGCCGCGGATCGATCGAGAACCGGGTGTGCGTGTCGTCCCACATCGCCCGCATGGCGCGGATGTTCGGAGTGAAGGGGCCGTCGCTCTCGGAGTTGTTCGAGCTGGCGAGGATCCAGCCGTACTTTTCCGAGGCCTCCCGAAACCGCTCGAGCGCGAGCACTCCCTGACGGCGGGCGTCGAGCAGGTAGAGGATCGGCGCGGGCTTCCCTGCTTCGTAGCCCGGCGGGAGGTAGGCGGCGTAGGTCTCTTCCGGGTCGGAGGCGCACACGATCTTCGGCACGACCTCGCCCTTGGGCAACGGCTCGGGGGACGGGGATTCGGGCGCCGCGAGGGCCGCGACCAGGAGCAGGGGAAGGACGATCGGGTTCGGCATCTTCTCTCGCATTGCTACGGGAGAGCCGGCCCCGGGTTCTCGACCTTCGGGACCGGCGCCTCGAACGAGGCGACGACGGGAGCGTGGTCGCTCGTGCCGTAGTCGGCGAGGACGCGGCAGGCGCTCGCTCGCGCGGCGAGCTCCGCGCTTGCCAGGATGTAATCGATCCGCCAGCCGATGTTGCGCTGGCGCAGGTTTCGCCAGGGGGCCCACCAGGTGAAGAGTCCGGCGTTGTCGGGGTCGAGCGCGCGCCCCAGATCGACCAGGCCGCAGCCCAAGATGCGCTCGAGCATCGCCCGCTCCTCGGGAAGCTGGCCGATCGCCGTGGCCTTGCGCTCCTTGGGATGGACGTCCTGGTCCGTCCGCGCGACGTTGATGTCCCCGCCCAGGAGGAGTGATGAGCCCGCGCCCTGTCGCTGCCGCGCTTCGCGCTCGAGCGCCTCGAGAAAGCGCATCTTGGCCGGGAAGTCCTTCCCACCGTTGGGCACGTAGACCGACGCCACGGTCAAGCCGGGCAGGTCGGCGGTGACGATTCGGTTCTCGTAGTCGAAGTCCGGATGGCCGAACACGGGCCGATCGGGAAAGGTCTCCTTGCGCACGTGGAGCGACACGCCGGAATAGGCGCGCTCCCCGTGCCAGTAGTTCCAGTAAGGCAACATCTCGAAGAGGGCCGAGGGCACCTGCGCGGGCGAAGCCTTGATCTCCTGAAGGCACACCACGTCGGGCGAGTCGCGCTCGATCCACTCGCGGACCTGAGCCTCGCGCGCCCGAATTCCGTTGACGTTCCAGGTCGCGAAAGTGAGCGTCACGGAACCACCAGGCTCCGATCGATCTCCGAAATCGCGCGACACCCACCGAGCGCCATCGCCAGGGCGAGCTCGTCGCGGATCATCTCCAGCACCCGGCGCACTCCCTGCTCTCCCCCAACCGCGAGTCCCCAGAGCTGGGCGCGGCCGATCGCCGCCGCCGCCGCCCCGAGCGCCAGGGCCTTCAGGACGTCGGTTCCTCGCCGGACGCCGCCGTCGAAGATCACCGGGGCCCGCCCGCCGACGGCCGCAACGACTTCCTCGAGGGCATCCGCCGTCGGGATCGCGGTGTCGAGCTGCCGGCCCCCGTGGTTGGAGACCCAGACGGCGGCGGCTCCCTCCTCGACCGCGCGCCTCGCGTCGTCGCCGCGCACGATGCCCTTCAAGATCACCGGCAGCGGAGAAACCCGACGGATCCAGGAAAGGTCCGACCAGCAGAGCGCGGGCAGGCCGATCAGCGACGAAAGCGGCCATTGTCGGGCCGCCGCCTTGGGCTGTCCCGCCGGATGTGCCGCCATGCCCTCGGGCACCGCAAAGGCGTTCCTCAGATCGCGCTCGCGACGGCCGAGGATCGGAGCGTCGACCGTGAGGACGATCGCCTGGTACCCCGCGCGGTGCGCCCGCGCGATGAGCGCCTCCGTGTCCGCGCGTTCCGGGTAGCAGTACAACTGGAACCAGCGGGGCGCAGACGGCGCCGACGACGCCACTTCCTCCAGGGCCACCGAGGAAACCGTCGAAAGCGTCATCAGGGTGCCGGCGGCGGCCGCCGCTCGCGCCGTGGCCCTCTCCCCGTCCGGATGCGCCATGCGATGGAGAGCGGTCGGGGCCAGGATGACGGGAATCGAGAGCGGGATGCCGAGCAGTGTCGCCGCCGTGTCTACCCGCGACACGTCCACGAGCACGCGATAGCGCAGCGCCAGGCGGCGGAGCGCCTCGCGGTTGCCGCGCAGCGTGACCTCGTCCTCCGCGCCGCCGGCGAAGTAGTCGTAGACGGACTTCTCGAGCCGGTCGCGCGCCAGCGCCTCGAACTCATCGACATTGACCGGGTCGGCCACGAGAGGATTCTAGGCGCACGGACTCTCTCTCGTGTCGTACGATACGGTCCCGATGCCTTCACGACGCCGGCTCGGACGACTCTTGCCCGCGTTTCTGCCGCTCGTCGTTACGATCGGCTGCGCCTACCATGTCGCCGACCATCAAGCCCGACAGGATGCGAGCTCCACGGGAAAGTACAAGGTCGAGCTGACGACCGACTCCGAGAGAGTTCAGGGAACTTGCCACTACGTGCAGAGCATCCAGCCGGATCTGCTGCCCCCGCGCTATCGGCCGACCGATGGGGAGCTTCCCGATTACTTCCGACAGGAGGCCGCCTACCTTGGAGCAGACACCGTTCTCGTCAGAGGACGTGTCGGCGAAGCGTACGTCTGCGGCCCGGGACCACTGAATCCGGACGGATCGGTTCGAACTCTGCCCGGAACTCCGACGCCTCTGCCCCAGTGAGCGGGCGCGGCGACTAGAGCCGCTCGAGCCTCTCCAGCAGTTCCGTGCGAGCCGCCTCCAGGGCCTGCCGGCGCACGAGGTTGGTGGTCTTGCCGAGCTGTTCGTCGATCCTCGCCAGGGAAAGCTTCAAGCCTCGGCGCAGCGTCTCGCGCGAGTGATCGCTCCGGCCGCCCGCGACCGACGCTCGCTCCTCGCGAGCCTGCTCCTTTTCGGCGCCCAGGTCTTCCTCGCTCCTGCCCCAGCCCCGCGCCACGACACACTGAGTCTGGCGAGACCGCAGCGGAAAGTAAAGATGCCGCGCCAGACCCTCGGCCTGTCCACTCCCGTGACGGGGTTAGCGTGGACTCCGCGGCGTGCTCGGCTTAGTCGCCGGGCGGGGCGCCGGCGCGGCTCGCTGCGGCTGGGGCTGCGCCCGGTAATCTCCCATCTGGCGCGCCTGCCGCTCCCGGGAGAGGCTCGACGGCGATTCGACCTGCCGGCTCGGCTGGGGAGCGGGCGCGGGGCGCGCCGCGGTCCCCGTCCCGCCGGCGCCCGGCATCGGTTTCCAATCCTTGCCTGTGTACTGTTGCCAGCTGCCGTCCTTCGCCGGCCGGTATACGTTGCCATCTCTGCCGGCATAGATGTCCTGCCGGGTCGAAGGCCGGGGCGCCGGCCGGGTGGAGGGAGCGCTCGGCTGGGGCGCAGGCCGCGTCGAAGGAGCCGGGGGTTGAACGGCCGGCCTCGTCGTCGGACCCGTCGGGCGAGTGCCGGGCACGGGCCGGGGAGCCGGTCGGGTCGAAGGGCCGGCCGGTCGCGCGCTTGGAGGCACTGCTGGACGCGGTGCTGGCCGGACTGCCGGCCTCACAACTCCCGGCCTGCCGCCGTACACGTTGTAGTTGTTGAAATTGTATGGAGTCGGACGCGCCCGATAGCCCGGCCGCGGCGGCCCCCAATAGCCGGGAGGTCTCGGATGCCGGCCCCAGCCGTATCCGTACGGACCCCACCAGGGCCGCCAAGGCGGCCGATACCCGCCCCAGCCGAAGCCGAAGCTCCAGCCCGCCCAGGCGCTCCAGCCGAAATGCACACCGAAGCCCCACGTCCACGGGTAGCCCAGCCACACCGAGCCGATCCACGGACGGTAGTACCAGCCCGTCCCGTAAACCACCGTGCCCCATGGTGAGTAGCAGGTGCCCAGGTACCCCGGCGTGTAGCCGACGTACACGATCGTCGGCGTGTACCGATAGATCCTCACGTATGTCACGTAATGGATCGGAGAGGCGGTCGGGATGGTGTAGATCACCGTCGGCACCGAGGTCGCAACCGCCCAGGGTCCGACCGGCGCGGAGCCGACGAACCAGACGCCTTCCTGCACGGCGTAGTACGTCCCCGCGTCGACGCGGATCACGGGCGTCGGGGAGTTGGCCGCGTACTCGAGCGGCGTGTCCGGAACCGGCTGGAAATCGGGTGAGCCGTCGTACTGCGCCTCGAACTTGGCCTCGGACCGATTGACCTCTGCCGTCTGCGGAACGCTGTTGGCGATCACGGCCTCCTCGGCCTGGGGAGTGCCCGGAACCGTCGCGAGCACCGAGGCCTTGGGCCCGCTGGGTGAGATCTTCGCGAAATCGCCGGGCAGCTCGGTGCCTTCGACGAACGTCCAGGGGCCGTTCAAGGAGCGCGCGCGATACCAGCGCCCCGATAGGGGCACGTAGTAGTCCTGGCTCCTCGTGTCCAGGAAGAGGTCGCTCTCCGCGTTGGTGACGTAGAGCAGCTGCGTGCCCGCCAGAGGCGACATCTGCGGCTTGCCGCGGGTCAGGATGAGCTCCGCCGGCACCGTGGAAACGACCACCCGCGGCAGCGAGCCCTTCTCGACGAGCGCCTTGACCGCGTCGGAGGGGTCCGTCAACAAGTCCGCCTGGGCCTGCGATTCGTCGTCCGCGATCGACTTGCGAATCGCGACGGCCGCCGGCGGCGGCGTGCCGAACGACCAGTCATCCTCGAGCGAGCCCGCCCGGATCCAGCGGTCCATGACGGGCATGTAGTAGCGCGAGCCGTCGAAGAGAATGAGAGCCCGCGTGTTCAGAATACGTTGTAGCCCCGAGCCCTCCACCGAACGCAGGACGGGGTCCCCGTCGATCAGCACGAGGAGCACCGGCGTGGTGCTGTAGACGATCCGCGGCGGGTCGTTCTTGAGCGGCACCGCGTTTCCCTTCTTCTCGGCCTGCACGATCGCGAGGTTCGCCTGAATTCTCGCGAGCGAGACCGTCTTCTGGCGCGCGACCAGACCTCGAATCATCGCCTGGTAGTCCCCTTCGTGCTCGGTGTCGCCGGGGAAACTCACCCGAGTGATCTCGATGTCGTCCAGGGTGACCAGGCCGGCCTCCTTGTCGATCTCGGTCCGCGCGTGGATCCAGGCCACGCCGTAGGTCGTGCGGGGCTTCGGCTCGCCCGCGACCCTCGTCTCGACCTGCACCGCCGCGCGCGACTCGAACTCGTCGCCCTCCAACTTCTCGACCTGCGGCGTGTAGATCGTCAGGGTGGCGTCGCCCTGCTGCACGACGCGCGGCCAGCCGCGGGCTTGTCCCGACTCCGGAGACGCGCCCGAGTCGGTGCCCGAAGACTCCTGCGCCCGGGCTGCCGAGAGGATCGACGCGAAGAGGAGAGCCGCGGCTCCCGCCGTTCCGACTCGCTTTGCGATCCTCATCGAGCCACCCCCGAAACGATCCCAGGCACCCGAGTCTATGCGAGACGGAAAGAAAGGGTCGCTACTTCGCTTCGGGCTTCAATTTGAGGGCGACGGAGTTCATGCAGTAGCGTTGCCCCGTCGGCTCGGGCCCGTCCTCGAAGACGTGGCCGAGATGCCCGCCGCAGCTCTTGCAGAGAACCTCCGTACGAGTCATCCAGAGGCTGCGGTCCTCCCGAGTTTCGACGCTGTCATCGTTCAAGGGCGCCCAGAAGCTCGGCCAGCCCGTGCCGGAATCGAACTTGGTCTCCGAAGCGAACAAGGGGTTGCCGCACGCCGCGCAGGCGTAGGTCCCCTTTTGCTTGGTCTCGTGATACTCGCCCGTGAAGGGGCGCTCGGTCCCCTTCTCGCGCAGCACGCGGTACTGCTCGGGAGTCAGGGTCTGCCTCCAATCGGCGTCGGTCTTTTCCACTTTGGTTCCTTTCGGTGAGCCGCTCGGGCTCCGGTTCGAGACCCCGAAATACCCCTCCGGCAGGGGTTTGGATTCCGGAGAGCGCCGCCCTTCAGATGCCCTTGAGGAATCGGCAGACCGCCACAATCCCTTCCGCACGGTTCTCGGCCTCCGTCCGGCCGGAGCTCGCCCGGGGCTTCCACGAATGATCGCCGTCTTCGAGCCAGTGGATCTGGATCTGCGCCGAGAGGGTGTAGCCGGCCACTTCGTCCCGCGTTCCGAAAGGATCCCGCGTGCCCTGAACGGTCAACGCGGGCGTGCGGAGCGTCTCCAAGTGCTTCGTCCGGAGCTTTTTCGGCTGGCCGGGCGGATGGAAGGGGTAGCCCAGGCAAACGAGGCCGCGAACCCCGGCCTCGTCGGCGACCATGCTGGCGATGCGCCCGCCCATCGACTTGCCCCCGACCGCCAGCCGCGCCCCGCCGCCCAGGAGAGCGATCGCCTCGAGCCAGCACTGCCGGAGCACCGGCTCCCGATCCGGCGCCCCGCGCTTGCCCCCGGTGCGCCGGGCCCGCATATACGGAAACTCGAACCGCGCCACACGAAAGCCCTCGGCGGCCACACCCGACGCGACCGCATTCAGGAACGGCGAGTCCATCGGGCCCCCCGCGCCATGCGCGAGCACGAGCGTCAAGGAGGCGTTCGGCGGGCCGTCGAAGAGGAACTCGGAAAGCTCCATCCGGGAGATTCTAAGAGAGAGGAAGAACCTTTCGGCGGGCTCGCCGTATGCCCTGTAGAGTGACTAGGGAAGCGCGCCGCGCCCGGCAGCTCGGTTCGGCCTCTCCCGTTGACAGCCGAGGGGACGGGAAGACATACTCCTGTAGACAATCTAGGAGAACCCCATGACCGTTCTGCCCGCTCGAACCGACCTGCTCCAAGGGACCCTGGACGTCTTGATCTTGAAGACCCTGGCGCTCTCCCCCATGCACGGCTGGGGCATCTCGCAACGCATTCAGCAGCTGTCGCGCGAGGTGCTGCAGGTCAACCAGGGCTCTCTCTACCCGGCGCTGTACCGACTCGAAGCGAAGGGTTGGATCCGGTCGGAGTGGGGCAACTCGGAGAACAACCGCCGCGCGCGCTTCTACGAGCTGACTCGCTCGGGCCGCCGGCAGCTCGCCGAAGAGACCGAGAGCTGGGAGCGCTTCGCGGCCGCGGTGGGCCACGTGCTCCAGGCGAGCGCGCCATGATCCGCCGCCTCGCCGTTCTCGGGCGCTCCCTGCTGCGGCGCAACGCGGTCGAACGCGAGATGGACGAGGAGATGCGCTTCCACCTGGAGATGGAGATTCGCAAGCTCGAGGAGCGCGGCCTCGATCCCGACACCGCGCGCACGAAGGCGCTACGGGACTTCGGCGGCGTCGACAAGCACAAGGAGGAGGGCCGCGAGATCCGAGGCCTGGCCCGCTTCGAGGCCGTCTCGCAGGACGTGCGGTACGCCCTGCGCGGCTTGCGGCGCAACCCGGGCTACGCGGCGGCCGCCCTGGCGACGCTCGCCTTGGGCATCGGCGCCAACGTCGCCGTCTTCTCCGTCGTCCACGGCGTCTTCCTCCAGTCGCTCCCCTACGGCGGCGGCGAGCGGCTCGTTCACCTGCGTCAGGTTGCCCCGGGTATCGGAATCGATAACGCGCCCTTCTCGCCGAAGGAGGTCTCCGACTACGCGGCGCAGACCCGCACGCTGACGGGTGTCGCCGAGTACCACTCGATGTGGTTCATCCTCCTGCGGGACCCCGAGCCCGAACGCGTCCAGACGGGTGTGGTCTCGGCGAACTTCTTCGACCTCGTCGGGGTCAAGCCGCTGCTCGGGCGGACGTTCCTCCCGGGAGAAGACGCACCCGGCTCGGAGCCGGCCCTCGTTCTCTCCTACGACTACTGGCAGCGAAGCCACGGCGGCGACCCGAAGATCGTGGGGCGCACGTTCAAGATGAACGACCGGATGCACGTGGTCATCGGCGTGCTGCCGCCGATGCCGGCCTATCCGGACGAGAACGACATCTACATGCCGACCTCCGCGTGTCCCTTCCGCGGAAGCGCCGCCATGTCGAACGACCGCACGATGAGGATGGTCTCGCTGTTCGGACGGATGAAGCCCGGCGTCACACTCGACGCGGTCCAGACGGACCTCGCGACGATCGCCGGACGCCTCGCCCGGCAGTATCCCGAGGCCTATCCCCCCAAGGAAGCACGCTTCACCGCACAGGCCGTACCACTACGCCGGGAGCTGACGGAGCACGCGCGGCCGACCTTCCTCGTGCTGCTCGCGACCGTCGGCCTCGTGCTCCTCCTCGCCTGCGCGAACGTCGCCAACCTGACGCTCGCCCGGCAGCTTCGCCGCCAGCGCGAGATGGCGCTGCGCACGGCGCTCGGGGCCGGGCGCGGCCGACTCGCGCGCCAGATGCTGACCGAAAGCGTCGTGCTGTCGCTCTCGGGCGGCTTGCTCGGCGTCCTGCTCGCGAAGGGCACGCTGGGGCTGCTCGTCTCCTTCGCGGCGCGCTTTACTCCCCGCGCGTCCGAGATACGCATCGACACTCCGGTGCTCCTCTTTGCCCTCGGCATCTCGATCGCCACGGGCATCGTCTTCGGGCTCATTCCCTCGTTCCCCCAGCGCCGGAACCTGGTTGGCGCCCTCCAGGAAGGCGGCGAGCGGTCGGGCGCCGGCGTCGGCCGCCATCGCTTGCGCAGCGCCTTGATCGTCGTGCAAGTGGCGATCTCCTTCATGCTGCTGATCGGCGCGGGACTGATGCTGCGCAGCCTCTGGAAGCTCCAGCAGATCAACCTCGGCTTCAAGACCGAGCGGGTCCTGACGACGCGTCTCGATCTGAACTTCAGCAAGTACCGGGATCTCGAGAGCCGCCGGGCCTTCCAGATTCGGCTGCTCGAGCGGCTCGCGGGCCAGCCCGGCGTCGTCTCGGCGGCGATCGCCGGCACCTTCCCCTTGAACGACGGAGGCCCCCAGAGCGGCCAGTTCGAGATCGAAGGGAGCCCCGTCTCGAACGCGGACATGCGGCCGCAGGCGGACTTTCAGAACGTCAGCACCGACTACTTCCAGACGATTCGGATCCCGGTTCTCAGAGGGCGGGGCCTCGCCCCTTCGGACCGGGCCGACACTCCGTACGTGTGCGTCATCAACCAGACGATGGCCCTGCACCTCTGGTCCTCCCAGGATCCGATCGGCCGACGCATCACGGTCGACCGCGGCGAGCACTGGATCCAGATCGTGGGCGTGGTCGGAGACGTGCGCCAGTACGGCCTCGACCGGCGCCCGCCGGACCAGATCTATCTCGCGCAGGCGCAGTTCCCGCCGCTCTCCTCGACGTTGCTTGTGCGCTCGGCGGCGGACCCGTTGTCGCTCTCGCGTGTCGTGCGCGACGCCGTTCACGGCATCGATTCCGAACAGGCCGTGGACCGCTTCCGAACCCTCGAACAGGTCCACGCCAACGCGCTCGCCTCGCCGAGGCTGACGTTCATCCTCCTGGGGATCTTCGCGCTGTTGGCGCTGCTCGTCACGTCCGCCGGAATCGCCGGCGTCGTCGCCTTCACCGTCGGTGAGCGCACCTCGGAGTTCGGCATCCGTCTCGCCCTCGGCGCCAACCCGCGCGAGGTCGTCGCCCTGGTGCTGCGGCAGGCGATGACGCCGGTCGTCATCGGGCTGGCGCTCGGTTTCGCGGGGGCGCACCTGCTCGCCAGCGCCATGTCGCGCCTTCTCTTCGAGGTCAACGCAACCGATCCTCCGACTTTCCTGGCGATGTCCGCCGTCCTCGCCGCTGTTGCCGCGGCGGCGAGCTTTCTCCCGGCGCGGCGCATCACGGGCCTCGACCCGATGATCGCGTTGCGCTCGGCATGAGCTCCACGCGTCGAATCGAGCAATGAGGACGCTCCGCCTGGTCGTGCTTCTCGCCGTTCTCGCGTTGAACGCGGCCTCGCCGGACGCGTGGGCGGCGCTTCCGGACGTGGACATCGTCGAGGCGCCTATCCCGGCACCGCCGGATGCCAAGCCCGCGACCCCCCCAAAATCGCGAGCCGTCCGCAAGCGGCGCCACCCTCCCTCTCACCGGGAAACGGAGGCCGGCGCGAAAAGGGTCGACGCCGATCGGCGCTCCGGCACACCCCGGTCCGGTCCGGAGAGCTTCGGCATCTAGAGCCCGGTTCGGACCGCGGTCCCGGCGAGGGGTCCCCGGGCGGTAGACTCCGCGGCATGACAGACGCCTCCGACCTCGCACAGGCTCGCATCGGCCAGATCGCCATCAACGCGAGGGACCTGCCGCGGGCCGTTGCCTTCTACCGCGACACCCTCGGGCTCCGGTTTCTGTTCGAAGTGCCCGGCATGGCCTTCTTCGACTGCGGCGGCATTCGCCTCTTAGTCGGCACCGCCGTCCGGCCGGAGCTCGACCATCCGAGCTCGATTCTCTACTTCAGGGTGGCCGACATCCGAGCAACCCACGCGGAGCTCAAGAGTCGAGGCGCCAACTTCTTGAACGAGCCCCACCGGGTCGCCCGGATGCCCGACCACGAGCTCTGGCTGGCGGAGTTCCAGGATTCCGAAGGGAGCACGCTGGCGTTGATGAGCGAGATTCGCTAGCCCGCGCGACCGGGAACCCTGAGTTAGACTTCGCTGCCCGAATCGAAGTTCGACCGAAAGGAAGGAAGACGACATGAAGAAGACGACCGCGTTGCTGCTCGCCGGAGCGGCCGTCCTTCTGCTCGCCGCGCCGGTCATCTCGGCCGACGAGCAAAAGGAGCAGAAGACGGAATACAAGTGGACCATGACCTCGAGCGGCCTGAAGTACCAGGATCTGAAGGTTGGTGACGGCGCCTCGCCCAAGCAGGGCCAGACGTGCGTGATGCATTACACGGGTTGGCTCTGGGAGAACGGGGCGAAGGGAAAGAAGTTCGACAGCTCCGTCGATCGCGGACAACCCTTCGAGTTCACCCTCGGAAACGGACGGGTCATCAAGGGCTGGGACGAAGGTGTCGCGACCATGAAGGTGGGAGGAAAGCGGTTGCTGTTGATCCCGCCGCGGCTGGGCTACGGCGCGAGCGGCGCGGGCGGCGGCCTGATTCCCCCGAACGCGACGCTGCTCTTCGAAGTCGAGCTGCTCGGCGTCAAGTAGGAAGGGCGAACTCGGTGAGGCGGGGACGCTCAGCGCGGGACCGCCTCACCAGATGTCCCCCACCGTGAATCCCTCGGGGAACGGATCCTCCGGGTCGACCACGTAGCTCGAGAACCCCGTAATCCAGGCTTGTCCCGAGAGAGTCGGGACGACGGCCGCATACGGCCCGACGCGGGTCTCGGCGATGAGCCTTCCGGTGAAGACCGTGCCCAGAATTCCTTCGTGCCGGAAGTCCCGGTTCAGGGCGAGCTTGCCCTTGGCGTGAAGCGTCGCCATCTTGGCGCAGGTTCCCGTTCCGCACGGAGAGCGGTCGATCACCCCTGTCCAGCTCGAGGGTCGGTTCCAGTCGAGCTTGCCGGTCGAGACCGTGACGGCGTTCTTGGCGTCGGCATCGGGCCGCAACGGTGGTCCCGAAAGCTGGGCGATCGTCACGCCGGAGAACCCGGGCTGCTCCGGGTGCGCGCAGGGAAGCTGCTCCAGCGCGGCGGCCTTGATCATCTCGCTCACCCGAGTGATGTCGCGTCCCTCCTCCGGAGTCAAGCGAAGGCCGAACGGCGCGGCGTCGGCGATGACGTAGAACATCCCGCCCCAGGCCACGTCGACGGTCACCCTGCCCAGGTGCGGCACCTCGATCACGCGGTCGAGGTAAACGGCGAACGCCGGCACGTTCTCGAAGGTCACGCGCCGGACCTTGCCCCCCTCGCACTCCGCGCGCACGCGGATCAACCCCGCGGGCGCCTCCAGGGTCAGCTCGGTCACCGGCTCCCGCATCGGCAGCATCCCGGTTTCGAGCAGAACCGTCGTCACGCAGATCGTGTTGGTGCCCGACATGCCCGGGTACTCGACCTGCTCCATGATCACGAAGCCCGCATCCGCCTCCGGCCGCGTGGGCGGCAAGATCAGGTTGCAGTTGGCGGCCGGATAGCCGCGCGGCTCGCGCAGCATTCGCCGGCGCAGGCCGTCACGGTTCTCCTGCAGGTGCCGCATCTTCGCGAACATCGTGTCGCCGGGGACGTCCAAGACTCCGCCGACGATGACGCGACCGGGCTCTCCGCAGGCGTGCGCGTCGACCGCCTGGATCATGCTCGCGAGGCGCATGCTCGACCAGTTCCGCCGCGCGGGCGTCCTACTTCCTCGAACGGGACGGCTTCCGGCGAGCGGGCCGGGCGGCCCGCGGCCGGCGCGATGCGGCGGCCGCCTTCCTCTTCGACTTGCCCGCGCTCATCGGCTTCGGCCGCGCGTGCCGCGGCTGGTAGACACCGACCGCGCCGCCGCCCGGCAGAGTCATCCGAGTGAGCAGACCCCAGCCTTGGTTCTGCACGGGACTGCAGGCAATGCCGTGCTTGCCCATCTCCGCCACGAACGCCCCGACGTCGGCGCACATCAGGTAGAACTCCTGCGCGCCGCTCTCCTCCGCCGGATGCACCGCCACCTCCGACGGCGGCAACCCGAAGACCAGCCAACCCTCTCCCACGTCGACGTTGGTCAGCCTGAGCACGTCGCGCAGGAACGCGCGGTCGGCCTCCGGCTTCGCGCTGTAGAGAATCGAGTGCGCTCCGATGATCATGGCTCTCCTCCCCGATCTTGTTCGTCCGCCGACTCCGATCCCGAAGACGATGGCGAAGTGGGCAGCCGCGGGCTTCCCGATGTCTGCCGACTCGCCCGCCGGGTGGTCGCTCATTGCCGCTTGAAGTACTGCACCGCGCGCTCATGCCTCTCCGCGGCCGCCCGCGTCTTGAACGTCCCGAGGTTGCGGCGCTTGCCGGTCTTGGGGTTCTTCTTTCGAGAGTACAGCCGGTACTGGCCGGTCTTGAGCTTCCGGATCATCGAGTCGCCTGCCTTCCAAAGGGGTCCCCCCCTCCCCCGCGCGATGCTACCGCCCGGACGGGCTCGGCGTCAGCGGCGGCGCGCCGCGCGGTCCGCGGCACTTCGTTGTCGGGCAGCGCTGCTTGCGATGCGAGCCTTGACCAGTCTTCGCACGAGGGTCGCAGGTAACGGATTCTCCGCCCGAAAGCGGACGGTGCCCTTGCTGGTGTCGTAGCTCTTCAGCTCCTCCCTGTACGTCTCCACCGCGCTGGAACCCGGGTAGAAGGCGCAGTGATTCGCGCCTGCGCCGAAGGACAAGAGAAATCTCCCGTTCAGGCGAAACGAAGGGACCTGATAGGCGATGCACTCTTCGGCTTCTGGTGCCGCGGCTCGGATGGCCTTGCGAAGCTTTTCCAGGGCGGGCCGCTTCTCTTCGCTCACGGCCTCGAGATACTCATCGATCGTCCTGGGCGTTCTTGCCATCTCAGCCTCCGACACTCGGGTCCCGATAGCGCTCGGGGGCGAATCGACGCGCGAGCAAACCGGTCGCCTCCTCGGCCTCGATCGGTTGAACCAGGACGCCTTCCTGCCCATACGGCAGATACGCCTGGCACTCGCCGGATGGTGCGATGAGGCTCGTCGCCGCTTCCTGGAAGCGAAGCGCGTAGTTGACACTCGCGAAGTAGATCGTGTTCTCTCGGCTACGGCACATCATCGCCTTCTCGTAGTAGGGCCCGTCGGCCGCGCCCCACTGCGTCAGAAGAACACCCTGCCGATCACTGCCGGTGTACTGAGGATGGAAGACGATCTTTGCGCCCCGCACCGCCGCCCAACGCACCGTCTCGGGATAGCGCCATCCCTCGTGGCAAATCGCCACGCCGAACTTCATCCCGTCGATCTCGAAGAGCCGACGGGAATCGCCGGGCACATAGAACCGATCTTCGGTCGGGTCCAGCTGATTCTTGGTTTGACATCCCTGAACCTGGCCTTGGGCGTCGATCACGAAAGAAACGATTTGCCGGCCCGAGGGCGTGTATCTCTCCATCCCGAGGATCGCGACCACGACATACTCTCGCGCCCACTGCGCGACGGTCCGAAGGGCCTGCTCCTGCCGAGCTCGATCGAACGGCGGCACCTCGAAGTCCTGTCCCCGCAAGCCCGGCAGATATGCTTCGGGAAAACACACGATCTGCGCGCCCTGGGCCGAAGCCTCGGACAACAGATTCCTGACCTTCTCCAGCCCCTCCTCGAGGGTCGAGGCGATCCGAGGCGACGCCAGCGCGACGATCATGGACGCTCGAGAGCGCGCCGTACCGAGGCCCCACTTCCCCTAACTACGGTCGGGCCCCGGTCGGCTGAGTTCGCTAAGACCCCTCCTTCACCTCCGGGATCTTCCAGGTTCCGTCGAGCAACGACGGCGGCTTGTCCTTGGGCCAGTACAGCCGCATCATGAGAATGAACTGCCCTGACGGAGCGGGAAGCCAGTTCGCCTCCTTGTCCTTGCCCGGCGAGTCATGCTGGATGAGGAGGTCGATCGAGCCGTCGGGATTCGTCTTGAACTTGTTGCGCTGGGAGAGAGTGTATCGGTTGAGCGCGTTCGGGACGAAGAAGTAATTCGCGTCGTACATCGTGAGCGACCAAAATCCGTCGACCGGCGGGAGCCCGCCCCTGTCGAAATGCATCACGTACTTGTGCTCGCCGCTGTACTTCTTGATCACGTCGGGCCCTTCCGAGGTCGGATACACCGCGTCCTGCGGCCGGTTCGCGCCGAGTCCGATGGCGGTGATCAGTGCGCGCTGGCGGTATGCCGTTCCGTAGAGGCCTGTCTTCGTCGTGAACAGCCACCCGTGCTCAAGCTTCGAGTCGCCGGCGACGATGCCCTCCTTCATCCATGCCATGATCTTTTCCTGCGCGGGCTTCGGCGCCTCGGCGATTCCCTTCGCCACGGCCGGCTCGAGCTTGGACGCATCGAAATCGGACCCGGGGACGATCCCGATCCTCGCGAGTGTCGCCACCATCGGGGCGTCGTCGGCCGCGGGAGGATTGGTTTTGAGCAACTCGGCGAACAGCTTGAAATACGCCGCAGCGTCGATGGCGTTGACCTGGTCCCGCACGGAAGTCTTGCCGTCGACGCTCGGATCGACTCTTCCAGGCACAGGGGAATAAGCCTTTCCGTAAGCGGACAGGGGCACGGCCGAGACCTGGTCCTGCAGGGCGTGCACGGCCTTGTAGTCCTCGGGAGTTCCCGTGCAGTAGATGCGGCCGAGCACCCAGACCATGCCCGTGGGCGCCTTGTACTCCGTCACACCGGCCGGAAGAGTCCCCGACCAGCCCGGTCCCGTGATCGCGTACTTCTGCGCCTTCGTGCCCGTCGTGCGCTTGCCCGGGTCCTGAAAGACGTTGGTCCAGCCGTCGAGCATCGGAAACAGGAAGAACCGATCCTTCATGTCCGGGATGCTCACGATCCACGGTTCCTTCGAGACGTCGAGCCAGACGACCGTATAGAGCGTGTCGGCGTTCGGCGCCGTCACCGTGTGGTCGTCCACCGCGGGGTAAGTGCGTAGCCGCGCGAACTGACCCATCGGGGCGTGCGAGCCCTCGGGCTTCTCGACGTTGGTGGACACCCGCCGTGTGATCTCCATCGTGACCAGCGGATACGCGTAGACGTAGGCCTCGATCGCGGTCTCCCGCGCCTCTCTCTCCTTCACGAGGGCCTCGGCCGCTTGGGCGTCCTGTTTGACCACCTGACCAGCCGTCTCACCCTTCTGGCAGCCCGCGAGAACGAGCAGCGTCGACGCCAAGCCAAAGAGCGAATTCCGGAAAAGGCGAAGCATCAAACTCTCCTTCTCTCGTTCGTCCACACCCGAAATCCTGTTTCTCCACCGACTCGGTTCCTCAAATCGTCCTCCTCGCCGAGTGTGCGCTCCATCCGCTCTCGGCCGGGCGGGGATTATGCCGCACGGAAGTCCGATTACGCGACTCTCGCTCCGTTCTCGATGAGAAGCAGCCTGAGGACCGACCGGTGGCAGCGGTTCTCGTCCTCGCCGTAGCAGCCCACGGAGAAGTTCGCCGCGTGGGAGCGCAGCCAAGAGCTCCAGATCGTGCTTCTTGTCGGGCGAAGCCATCTCGGCCCTGTACTTCCGCTTGAACGCCGCCCATTGCGCCGGCGTCGTTGCTCCTTGCGCGAACCTCACGGTCTTCGCGGACGCACACGATCCTCGCCACCAGGTTTCCGACCGCGATCAGTCTTGTGACGACGTCCCGAAGGTCGACTGGCGTTTTCGAAGAACGACATGCGCGGCGGCTCGAGCGCCGGGAGCGTGACGGACGCACTCGTAGCCCAACGCGCGGACGTCGATGCCATTCAGCAGATGCTCACCCGCGCCGAGCAGGACGGGCGCGATCACCAGGTGCATCTCGTCGACGAGCGCCGCGCGCACATACTGCCGAATCGTGGAGACGCCGCCGCCCAGTCGCACGTCGCGGCCGTCCGCGGCGTCCCTCGCCTGACGCAGCGCGGAGTGAATGCCGTCGGTGACGAACCGAAACTCCGTGCCCCCGCTCATCCGGAGCGGTGCCCGTGGATGGTGGGTGAGAACGAAGACCGGCACGTGATACGGCGGCTCCTCACCCCACCAGCCCCTCCAACTCTCGTCCGGCCACGG
The DNA here is from genome assembly GCA_035498405.1 of Thermoanaerobaculia bacterium. Taxonomy (GTDB): domain Bacteria; phylum Acidobacteriota; class Thermoanaerobaculia; order UBA5066; family Gp7-AA6; genus DATBFU01. The sequence continues at coordinate 53,744 of DATKAE010000094.1, forward strand.
GCCTCGGACCGGGCCGAACATGTTCCGGCCGAGAATCCAGGCGCCGATCCCCGCGAAACCTTGCGCGGCAATGTCGTCGTCAGCGCCCGTTTCGCCGCCCTCCATTCCGTGCATCCGCTGCCAGGTTCGCGTGGGGAAGAACCAGTCGAACAATTCCGGACCGTTGACTCCCAGCGGGTTCTGTAGATCCTGGTTCGGTCCCGCACCGAATCCATCGATCGAGATCGAGAAGCTATGGACGCGCAGTCTCGACATGGCTATTGCCCGAACCTCAGACGGCCGCCCGGCTTGCGGATGCAGACCGCCTCAATTGCCAGGCCAGGAAAAGCGCCAAGACGACGAGGAGCGGCGCGGTGGCGAGACCCGGTCGGTAAGCTCCCGCCGACGCCGCCCAAACGATGTGCACAAAACCATTGAGCACCTCCAGAACGACCCAGAACCAAGCCAGCGCCAGGGCCGAGCGCGTCCCACGAGAGAGAGGGCCGAAGTAGCACCACATGCCGAACGTGACGAGCGACACGTTGAAGATCAGGAAGCCGATGCGGTGGTCATTGGATAGAAGGCCGCTGACAAGACGGGCGGGCGGGAGGACGTCGTAGAGCCGAGTGGAATACTCCTCGGCAGAATGAGCCGCCTGCGCGATGACCAGTGTGAGGAATGTCGAACGGCTCGCACGAGTCATCGGTCTTGGCAGCTCCATGTCAGACTCCCGCGGATTTCGACCGCTTCAGTGCGGCCACGCCCATGACGAGGGTGAAAGCCGCGGCGGCAACCAGATACCACGCGATCTCGCCGCTGCGACGATACCGGACCACCACCGCGAAGAGCGAGAAGACCGTCGTCAGGAACAAGAGATAGATCACGAAACGGGCGGACTTGCCCGCGCTGTCAGGCATCGGAATTCCTCCTTCGCAGGGCGTCCTACCCGGTGACGACCGGTGAGCGAACCGCCGGCTTTCCGCGACGAGCCGTCTGCGCGCGCACTCTGGGCCTCGTCGCCTTCCGCCGAACGCTTGGTCCACTGCCATAGGCCGTTCATCACGCCTGCTGGAAGCCGATGGCCGAGTTGACGCGCCACGAGCACGATCAGTCGAAGGGCTGCGCGCGCCTCCCGAGCGCCGGAGTCACTCGAGCGGTCCCGAACGGCGTCCACGCCCGATGAAGACTAAATCGATCAGGACGAAAGCGGCGCCGATCGGCAAATACGCGCGTTGCCAGGAGATCCCGAAGGCGGTGAAGGCCACTCCCGCCGCAGCGAACGCGAGGCCCCCCGCCGTCGCCTTGCTCATTCCGTCCTCCCCTCGGTCCCCTACCCTCCGGCCGGCGCACTTCCAACCCGCAGCCATCGGGCTGCCGCATCGACGCTATCTTCGGGCCGTGTGTTGAAAGCAATCGTCGCGTCGGGCGCAGCCCTATGGACAGCGTTGATGACGGCCTCGAAGATGGCGAGGCGCCGGGGCGGCAGGCGAACACCGGCCCCGATGACGACACAAGCATAACTCTTCGAAGCCACTTGACGCTCCACACTCGGCCCGGCGGTTTCATCGGGCCGGATGAAGCCGACGTCGGCCTCCCATCCCCGATCTGCGAACTTCTTCATCGCGATCGCGATGCCTGCGTGAACCTTCTCGGCGGTCATGCCCGGTGGCAAGGCGGGGTCGGAAAAATCCACAGTCTCCGGATCGTAGCCGACAAGCAGAATCCGTGTCATGAGTCCTCCCTGGTCTTTCGTTCTGCGGCAGAAAACCAGTGGGTCGCCGGGGGACAACGTCCCCGCTCATCCAGCCGCGTGTATTCCCCGCGCAGCGCGGGCCAACGCCCTCCATCCTCGGAGATCGTTCTCCCGTGCTGCGCGGGGCGCCACGACGCCGCGGCCCCGGATCCGTGCTACTCCGTCGTCTTTCCGGCGAAGTGCTCCTCGGCCGCCAGGGCATCGGCCTTGGTGGCGTGCACCGTCCCATCCTTATGCTCGGGGGGCCCATACAGCGTGTACAGCTTCAGCGGCTTTTCGCCGGTGTTCTTGACGTTGTGACGCGCGCCGGCGGGGACCAGGATCGCCGTGTCGCTCTCGATCTTCGTCTTCCGGCCATCGATCCAGACCTCCCCTTTGCCCTCCTCGATCCGGAAGAACTGGTCACGATCAGGGTGGACCTCTTCGCCAATGTCCTCGCCCGGCGCGAGCGCCATCAGCACGAGCTGCAGGTTTTTGCCCGTATACAGCACGCGGCGGAAGTCCGAGTTGTGCTCAGTCATGTCTTCGATGTCTTCAACGAAACCTCTCATGGCAGTCTCCTTTCAGACTTGCGCGCCGCATGCCGCTCGAGCGCGGCACTCTCCTGCGATCGCGCGTTTCCCGAGTCGATGGATGCCAACACCGCACCTTTTCGTTACCCCCTCGCCTGGGAACCTCCTTCGCATCCATCGACGGGCTCACGATAGATGCTCGCCCCCAAGAACGCGTGATCCAAGTGGATCAAATTGAGAGCCCGTCTCAGAAAGTCGCGCCGTCGAAAAACTCAACGATCCCGGATTCCAGAGCGTACTCGGCACCGACCACGACGAGACGGCCGTCCTGAAGGTGCTGTTCGATGATCTGGGACCCGAGACGCAAGTGGCTGACGGAGGCCCGCACATTGGCCCGAACCGCCTGCGCCACCAGGGCACTCGGGTCGCCGCGAAGGTCGGTGGCGAGTAACGCCTCGACGGTAGGACGCACATGATTGACGAGGAACCGTAAATTCCGAGATTGATGCTCCGTCGGTCGGGTGAGCTCATCCAGCGTGGCGACCACCGCTCCGCATCGGGAGTGCCCCAAAACGACGACGAGGGGTGTCCCGAAACGCTCGACAGCGAATTCGACGCTGCCGATCTGTGAGGGAGCCACGATGTTTCCGGCGACCCTGATGACAAAGAGGTCGCCTAACCCCTGATCGAAGACGATTTCTGCCGGCACGCGGGAATCGGAGCAGCCAAGGACTACCGCGAAGGGCTCCTGGCCGGCCGCCAACTCGGCACGACGCAGCTGGCTGGCGACCGCGCCGCTTTCGGAGCCTGCCGCGAAGCGCCGATTCCCTGTCCGTAGGCGGTCGAGAGCCTGCTCTGCGGAAATCATGAGGGTACGTCCTCCGGCCGCTTAGCGGGCCCCGCCTCAGCGGCGAGCGAAGAGCCGAAGGCGATGAGCGAGTCCGCTGCGCGTGCTAGACGGCGTTTCCACGAGGCCTCTTTCGTTCTTCCAGACTGATAGCGCGACACGACTCTCGAGTTTGCGCCGCGAGCTCGCCAAGCGAGCCATGCCACCGCAAATCGCCAAGCACTTCTGTGACCAGATCCTTTCGATCCAGCAGACCTCTCGGCAGCCTTTCGGCGCGTCTGTCCTGGCTGGCTCGAGGCTTTCGCCACGTTGCCCATCCGCGTGCTCAGGTCTAAGACGCCCCGATCATCTCACCGGTCCTATCCTCTGATGGATCTACGGTTGCGGGCGCCAAGCTGCTGCACACGTCGGTTGTCCCCGAGAAGAGAAGCGCGCCCTCGGGGACGACCGCCGTCGAAAACGCAGCCCGCGGTCGGGCTCCCCTTGCATGCCGCGCCCAGTCGTCCTATACTGAACCGGATGGTTCAGTATAGCCGAACCCGCCTCGATGCCTCCTTTGCCGCGCTCTCGGATGCCACCCGACGCGGCGTGCTGGAGCAGCTGGGACGTTCCAACGCTTCGATCACGGACCTTGCCGAGAAGTTCCACATGACCCTCACGGGCATGAAGAAGCACGTCGGCGTCCTGGAGCAGTCCGGGCTCGTCACCACGGAGAAGCTCGGACGCGTGCGGACCTGCAAGCTCGGCCCGCGCCGATTGGAGGAAGAGACGGCATGGCTCGAGAGGTACCGCCAGCTCTGGAACGCACGCTTCGACGAGTTGGACAAGGTTGTCGAGGAATTGAAACGAAAGGAGAAGGTCGATGGACGCAAGAAGAGAGAGTGAGGCCACACCGATGAAGAACCGCACGACTGTGGAACGGAAGTCCGAGTGTGAACTCGTCGTCACGCGAACTTTCAACGCTCCGGCGCGCATCGTGTTCGAGGCATGGACCAAACCCGAGCTGTTCAAGCAGTGGTGGGTGCCGCAGTCGATGGGCATGTTCCTGCGTTCCTGCGAGATGGATGTTCGTGTCGGGGGCAGGTACCGTTTGGTGTTCGGCCACGATGCCTCAAACCCTGACGAGTTCTTCGGTAGGTATCTCGAAGTGACACCGCACTCGCGCCTCGTCTGGACCAATGACGAAGGTGGTGACGGTGGGCCCGTCACCACGGTGACCTTCGAGGAAAGAGGTGGTAAGACGCTGCTCGTCATGCACGAGCTCTATCCCTCGAAGGAAGCTCTCGACGCTGCCGGCACCGGGGCGGCGGAAATGATGAGCGAGACGTTCGAGCAACTGGACGAGCTTCTCGTCGCCCTGGGCGCGAGCGTGGGACGGTCATGAACTCGTCGATCTCGCGGTCGGCCGCCTGGCTGATTGGTCCCGACCTCGATCCCTCGTGGCACACTATCAGCGAGTGGGCAATCGGTCCTCACGGCTGACCTCGGCGCGCTGCTCGCCCCGGCCGGCCTGGCTCACATGCTGGCCGGGGCTACGTGAAATTAGATAGTGCTTCGGTCCGCCTAACGGCTGGCGGGTCGGCGGCGGGGCCCGCAGCGAAGCGCAGGGGCGAGCCCGCTGCACCCCGGGATAGACGGCGCTGACCAGCAGTGGCTTGGTCGAAAGCAGACTCTCGACGGAGATGTCTTCATCGACGTCCTCCCAATGGAGGCCGATTCCGCCGCCGATCAACCGCCACCGCTTGCGCTGTTCGGGAGTCGCTCTCTGGAGGCGCGTCTAAACCGCGTGTCAGGCGGCAGAAAGCGCACTGATCGTGACATAGTAACCATCCGGATCGCGGAGCGAGAACTCACTGGTTCGAGTGTTCTGGTTCAAATGAGGTTCCTCTTCGAGCCGAGAGACGAGAGCCCGTGCCCTTTGCAGGGCCATGCCGAAATCGTCCACGCGGAAAAACAAGAGCAGGCCGTTGCCACGTGTCGCGACATCGGGACTCATCAAGGAGGGGTGCTCGTGGACGCCCCACTCGTGGAGGCAGAGCAACACGGTTCCGTCCGAGTCGAGGAGTTGACCAAAGTAGGGATGCTCGGGGCCAGTCGGACGCTGACCGAACAAAGACTGATACCACCTGAAACTCCGGGGCACATCCCTCACGGCGATGATCGTCCACGTACGCTTCATGAGATGCCGCCTAACGCTGCGGCTCAGCCGCGCCTGGAAGCTGAAGCGAAGCGCAAGCTGTAAGGCGTCGGCTGCAGCCGGTTGTTCGGCGAGGCGCTTCTCGCACTGCCGGGGTTGGCCTTGACGGACTACCGGACGGCCGCCGTCCGCAGCCCCTCCAGTGGCCCAGCAAAGTAGGACACGTTGTGAAAGGCTTCCCGGGCGATCGCTTCCGCCACGGCTTTGGCCTGCGCTCCATCACGTCCGAGCACAATAATGCGCGTGTTGTGGTCGTCCATCGGCAAGCGCCCATCGTCCTTCGCCTTTTTCACCTCCCCCACGTCCTTGCCAGGCTTGACGCCACTGAGGGGCAGGTTGCGGGCCTTCGGGATGGGGTTGGCCGTGAACTCCTCCGGGTCACGAGCGTCAATCCACACCGCGGTCTGATCCTTCTCCCTGACGTATTGCATGCCTCTTGCCTCAATCTCCGTGATCCCCCCGAGGGCCCGCCACACCGGAATACCGAGCTGGTAACGCCGCACGTTCGTATAGCCCGCCGTCAGCAGTTCCTCCGCCAGACGTTTGCTCTTGCCACAAAACGGACCATTGCAGTAGAGCACAATCGGGGCCCCTTTGTTGTCTTGGACAACACGCCCGATTTCTGCGGTGTCTGAGACATACAGGGAGATCGCGACTCCTGGTTTGGCCGACACATTGACGGCACCGGGAAGGTGACTGACGGCGTACTCGTTGAACGGGCGTGCGTCGAATACTGTGGCGCTCTTCTCCGCCAGGATCTTCCGCAGTTCTTCCGTCGAGAGCTCGGGTGTCTTCTGGTCAGGCTCCATCAGGGTGGCCTGTTGGATGTTTGTGACCACCTGGCCGCTGGCGTACGGTGTGCAGACGCCCAGCGCCAGCCACAAAATGGGTATCACTCGCCATACGGGAGAGAATGTCGCTCTCATCTTTCCTTCTCCTTCAGTCGTGAGAGGGTGATAGATGCAACACAGCCGAACGGGCAGCGCATCAGCGGCGAGCTGCGGCGAGGGAACCGAGGCGCGCAAGTCCGTTGCAGCCGCGGGTTAGGCGACCAGCCCCAGCAACTCCTGCTACGAAGTCTGCTGGTCAGCGCACCCTCTCGGGCACTCTCTTCCATGTCTTCTCGTCACCGAGAATCAGCGTGTCGCCGCTCAGAACGAACGGCCGTGGCTGATCGGTGTTGGTGTAAGACGGATAGGGGCTACCCTCGACGTGCGTCACGAATCTGCCAGGTTCCACGGAGTAAGTTCCAAAGTACGCGGTATACGCATCGTAAGCGGCTTGTTTCTCCCCAGGTGTAGCAACATCCTCGTCTTTGGACGTGAACGGGGGCAACGCCGGCATGCGCATTACGTTTATCGAGACGTGACCTGTTGCGTCGAACACGATGTATCCGCGCGGGTGCTCGCCGTATGGCAGGGAGAGCTTCCCCGACGCATCCCAGTCCTGGTAAGAGACCAGACGCCACGTGCCGAGCAGATCCTTGCCTGCCGTGGCTGGCGCGGCCGAGCTGGGTTGTAAAGTCGCGAGAAGCGAGACGGCTAAGACAGCTACGGAAAGGACTCGAAGAACGCGTTGCATTACTCACCTACCCCTCATCGTCGCCTAACGGGCAGCGCATCACCGGCGAGCGAAGAGCCGAAGGCGATGAGCGAGTCCGCTGCACGCGCATGTCAGGCTGCGTCACCCTTTGCGAACCGAACGGCTGCTTTTCGAATGATCAGACCGGCCGGAATCATCGCCAGACCTCCAACAAACCAAGCGCCCAAGACTAGAGACGCAAATGCCAAGGATTCCCCTTCGTCGCGAATTGGAAGCCTTGCCAAAAGGTCACTGGGGAAAAAGGCCAAAGCGAGGTACAGGGCTGCAAGACCAGATGCGGCGGCCGGCCGACTGGGTCGCAGGCGGCGAAAGAGGAACACGGCGATACCGCCGCCGAGCGCTCCAATAAGAACGGCCGGAACCGCGAGATACAAGACACCAGCCATCGTCACATGACGATGTAAGGTCGTCGCACCGATGGAGATCACGATTATCAGTGTTACGACTCCTGCGCCCGCACCGGTTGCGATCCCGAAGAGTGCTAGCGGCATCGGACAATCAGCTTCCAGTCGCGGCCTAACGGGCAGCGCGTCAGCGGCCAGCGAGGAGGCGCAGCCGACGAACGAGTCCGCTGCACGCGCATGTTAGGCGGCACCATCATTCTGCTGGCCCCCAGAGAAGCCCAATGGCTATCGCAAAGAGGATAAGGCCGAGAGGGAGTAGGAGGAGGCAAATGGCGAACGGCGGTCTTCGGCGTAATGGTCCTCGCGCCGGTCCCAAACGAGCCGGGAGAAAGATGAGCGCCAGGGCCACCGGAACCGCTCCAAAAAAGAGGACGAAGAAGAGAATCCTGAATACCGGAAGGCGCGGGTGCGTACCCGGGTTCATGAAAACTGCCAGGCTCGCAAGTAAAGCGACGATGTATGCGAAGGCAAACCGGTCGCGGCGGTTCAATTCTGGACTAGGCATCGGCTAACGCCTTTGAGCCGCCTAACGGGTGGCGCGTCAGCGGCGAGCGAAGAGCCGAAGGCGATGAGCGAGTCCGCTGCACGCGCGTGTTAGGTAACCAGAGATTTGCCGCTGTGAGAGCAGCACGCTGGTCGCGAGATGCCACAGGGCCGCACCAGCACGTTATCTGTCGTCTCTTCCGAGGCGCCTTGGTTCCGACTGGGCTACCGCCAGACCGGTTCATCAGCCTGCTGACTTGCAGGACCCGGACCTCACTCTTCCAGCAAGTCGGCTGCAAACAGGCCGGTTGAGACGAAATGTGGGCCGATTGGCACTCTCTCCGCACGGCCCACCCCCCATTTGTTCTAGGGTTGCAATTCGAGATCGCCCGGCTGCCAGGTCTGGTTGAACCAGGGCTCCAGCGGCCCATAGAGCCTCAGAAGGAGGTTGTAGCCCTTGCCCGGCATCGTCTGCACCCAGTTGGCTTCGTTGCCGGCCGGCGCCTTCGGTCCGAACCATACGGTCGCGCCGCCGTCCGCGTTCTTCTTCAGTCCGGGAACGTTGCTGTCCATCCCCGCCGACTTCTGGTCGGTGGGAAGAAGCGAGCGCGTCTGGTTGTCGTAGGCCGTGAAGGCCCAGAAGTTCTTCGCCGGAATCGGGCCTGGCAGCGTCACCTTGTAGGTGCGGCTGCCGTCGAGGTAGTTCCCGGCCGCATCGCGAAAAGCGAATGCATAGGCGGAACCGGTCCCCGGCTTCGATTCGCTCATGGCGGGCGTGATGCCCGTGGCGAGGTAGAAGAACATCGCCTCGGCGTCGAGCAGCCGCTCGGCTCCCGAGAGAAACTGGTAACTGCCCCCAACGAACGGCGTAGTCCATTGGCGGTCCTTGAAAATCTTTGTGCGCGGATCGCGTGAGGCCCATGCGTTCGCGCGGGCGATCGCATTGGCCACCGCGACCGCTTCCGTCAAGATCTTCTTCATCCGCGCGTCCGGCGCGAACGATTGCCCCTTGCGGATGCCGATCGCCGCGTACAGGCCCACGGTGTCCGGATCCACCCAGTCGGCGGGCTCGTTCTGCACGACGGCGTTCAGTTCCTCGTAGAAGCTGAAGTCGTTGGCGCTGATCGTGTTGAACTTCACACCTGACAGGTTGACGAAAGTCGTCGCCGGAGGCTTAGCGGCCTGGGACAACGGGAACACCGCTGCCTTGGCCTTGACACTGGCGGTGGCTGCGGCGAGATCGCCCTTCTCGACGAACACACGATAGAAGATGAGGAGCCGATTGGTGCGCGGCTTCGAGACGAAATACCCCTGCGCGGGCACGGCGCCCTTGTAGCCGGGGGGCACGAAGAGATAGTCCCCGCCCGCTCCCTTGTCAGGCCCCGTCAGCCCCACATCGACCACCCAGCGGAAGTCGGCGTCGTCCACGGGACCGAGCGCTCGCGGCGGCACCCGCACGACCATCGGCTCGTCCTTCAGATTGACGCTCATGAGGACATAGACGGTGGTGGT